>NZ_JBICBL010000003.1:150535-590553 GCF_043089925.1 Streptomyces sp. NPDC013457 | reverse complement strand
GGGCGGGCCCGCGGGGGGCGGCGTGGGGGGGGGGGGCGGCGGTCGCGTATCATCTGTGTGGGTTTTGGGGGGGCGCCCCCGCCCCGGGGGGGGGGGCCCCCCGGGGGGGGGGCCCCCCCCCCGGCCGTCGTTTCCCTCCGCGACGGAGGGGTCGTGTGGTGCTCCGCACACTGTCCCGCCGCAGGTCAAGCATGAGTTGACGGGTGTTCGGGGAGCGTGGTGGACTTCCGGGGCCATTACGGCGGCAAGCAGAGGAAGCCCGGTGCGAATCCGGCGCGGTCCCGCCACTGTGACCGGGGAGTCGATCCCCGGGAGCCAGGAACTCTCGCCGCCGGTCACGTCGAGCCAGGGCGCGGACCCTGAGTGAGGACACAGCGCCATGCCCGGCCGCAGTGCAGCCACAGGTGTATTCGCGTACGGCGCCGCCGCCGGTCTGGCCGCGGACGTGATCGTCGGCGACCCCCGCCGCGGCCATCCGGTCGCCGCCTTCGGACGTGCCGCCGGCGCGGTCGAGAAGCTGCTGTGGCGCGACCACCGCGGGTGGGGAGCGCTGCACACCGCCGTCTGCGTCGCCGGCGCCGCGGGCGCCGCCGCGCTGGCCGCCCGTACCGTACGCCACCGTCCCGCGGCCTCCGTGGCGCTGACCGCCGCCTCCGTGTGGGCCGTCGTCGGCGGGACGACCCTGGGCCGGGAGGCCCGCGCGATCGGCGGTGCCCTCGCCGCCGGAGACCTGGACGTGGCGCGTGAACGGCTGCCCCATCTGTGCGGACGGGACCCGCACTCCCTGGACGGCCCGGCGATGGCCCGCGCGGTCGTGGAGTCCGTCGCCGAGAACACCTCCGACGCCGTGGTCGGCGCGCTGGTCTGGGGCGCGGTGGCGGGCGTTCCGGGCCTGGTCGGCTTCCGCGCGGTGAACACGCTGGACGCGATGGTCGGCCACCGGTCGGCGCGGTACCGGCGCTTCGGCTGGGCCTCGGCCCGGCTCGACGACGTGGCCGGCTGGCCGGGCGCCCGGCTGACCGCAGCGCTCGCGACGGTGGCCGGGGGGAACCCGCGCGGTGCGCTGCGCGCCTGGCGGGCGGACGCGGCGAAGCACCCGAGCCCCAACGCCGGCCCGGTGGAGGCCTCGTTCGCGGGGGCGCTCGGCGTACGGCTCGGCGGGACGCTGTCGTACGGAGGGCGGGTCGAGCACCGGCCCGTACTGAACGGGGAGGGACGGGCCGTGGAGGTCGAGGACATCGAACGGGCGGTACGGCTGTCGCGCCGGGTGACGGGGCTGACCCTCGCCGCCTGTGTGGGCGGGCGGATCGTCGCGGGCGCGCTGAACCGGAGGAAGGCATGAGAGGCGGGGGGCTGCTGGTCGCCGGGACCACGTCCGACGCGGGCAAGAGCGTCGTCACGGCGGGCATCTGCCGCTGGCTGGTCCGGCAGGGCGTGAAGGTGGCCCCGTTCAAGGGCCAGAACATGTCCCTGAACTCCTTCGTGACCCGGGAGGGCGCGGAGATCGGCCGGGCCCAGGCGATGCAGGCGCAGGCCGCGCGCGTGGAGCCGACCGCGCTGATGAACCCGGTGCTCCTGAAGCCGGGCAGCGACCGCTCCAGCCAGGTCGTCCTGATGGGCAGGCCGGTGGGCGAGCTGAGCGCCAAGGGGTTCTTCGGGGGGCCCGGGGGGTCGTCCCCCGGGAAGGTGCTGCACGAAGGGCGCCGGAAGGAGCTCTTCGAGCCGGTGATGGCGTGTCTGGAGGAGCTGCGGGGCACGTATGACGCCGTGATCTGCGAGGGGGCGGGCAGTCCGGCCGAGATCAACCTGCGGCGCACGGACATCGTGAACATGGGCATCGCGCGGGCCGCCCGGCTGCCCGTCCTCGTGGTCGGGGACATCGACAGGGGCGGGGTGTTCGCCCAGTTCTTCGGCACGACGGCGCTCCTCGCGCCCGAGGACCAGGAGCTGATCGCGGGCTACCTCGTGAACAAGTTCCGCGGTGACGTGACCCTGCTGGAGCCGGGCCTCGACATGCTGCTCGGACTGACCGGGCGCCGTACGTACGGTGTCCTGCCCTACGCGCACGGGCTCGGCATCGACGAGGAGGACGGGCTGCGGGTCTCGCTGCGCGGCGCCGTCCGCGAGTCGGTCGTCGCGCCGCCGGTCGGCGAGGACGTGCTGCGGGTCGCCGTCTGCGCGGTGCCCCTGATGTCGAACTTCACCGACGTGGACGCGCTGGCGGCCGAACCGGGCGTCGTCGTGCGGTTCGTGGACCGGGCCGAGGAGCTCGTCGACGCGGACCTGGTGATCGTGCCG
Source organism: Streptomyces sp. NPDC013457 (assembly GCF_043089925.1). Lineage (NCBI taxonomy): Bacteria > Bacillati > Actinomycetota > Actinomycetes > Kitasatosporales > Streptomycetaceae > Streptomyces > Streptomyces sp. NPDC013457. The sequence goes on along the minus strand of NZ_JBICBL010000003.1, from coordinate 588,255 downwards.
GGCACCCGGGGGACGGTGAAGGCGCTGGCATGGCTGCGCGAGCGCGGTCTCGCGGACGCGCTCGCACGGCGGGCCGCGGAAGGCCGGCCGGTGCTCGGCATCTGCGGCGGCTTCCAGGTGCTCGGCGAGCGGATCGACGACGAGGTCGAGTCCAAGGCGGGCACCGTCGACGGGCTCGGACTGCTGCCCGTACGGGTCCGGTTCGCGGCCGGGAAGACGCTGGCCCGGCCGGTCGGCGAGGCACTCGGCGAGCGGGTCGAGGGGTACGAGATCCACCACGGCGTCGCGGACGTCCTGGGCGGCGATCCGTTCCTCGACGGCTGCCGGGTCGGCGCGGTGTGGGGCACGCACTGGCACGGCTCCCTGGAGAGCGACGGCTTCCGCCGGGCCTTCCTGCGGGAGGTCGCCGCGGCGGCCGGCCGGCGCTTCGTACCTGCTCCCGACACCTCCTTCGGGATGCTGCGCGAGGAGCAGTTGGACCGCCTCGGCGACCTGATCGAGGAACACGCGGACACCGACGCGCTGCTGCGTCTGATCGAGGACGGGGCTCCGGCGGGGCTGCCGTTCGTGCCGCCGGGCGCGCCGTGACGCCCCTCCCCACGCCGGTGCGACTCGCGCCGGTGCCACTCGTGCCGGCCGCACGCCCGCACCCCCGTCCGGAAACCGAACGCGAAGAGAGGACCACCCGATGAGCACCCGGTATCCGTTCACCGCCGTCGTCGGCATGGACGACCTGCGGCTGGCGTTGCTGCTGAACGCCGTCAGCCCGGCCGTGGGCGGTGTCCTCGTGCGCGGCGAGAAGGGGACCGCCAAGTCGACCGCCGTCCGGGCACTCGCCGACCTGCTGCCGGAGGTTCCGGTGGTCGCGGGGTGCCGGTTCAGCTGCGACCCCGGCGCGCCCGACCCCGGCTGCCCCGACGGGCCGCACGAGACCGCCCCGGCCGCCGCGCGCCCCGCGCGGATGGTCGAACTGCCCGTCGGCGCCTCCGAGGACCGGCTCGTCGGCGCGCTGGACATCGAACGGGCCCTCTCCGAGGGCGTGAAGGCCTTCGAGCCCGGACTCCTCGCGGACGCGCACCGCGGGATCCTCTACGTCGACGAGGTCAACCTCCTCCACGACCACCTCATCGACCTCCTCCTCGACGCCGCAGCCATGGGCTCCTCGTACGTCGAGCGCGAAGGCGTCTCCGTACGGCACGCGGCCCGCTTCCTGCTCGTCGGCACGATGAACCCCGAAGAGGGCGAGCTGCGCCCGCAGTTGCTGGACCGGTTCGGACTGACCGTCGAGGTCGCGGCCTCCCGCGAGCCCGAGCAGCGGGTGGAGGTCGTCCGCCGCCGGCTGGCGTACGACGACGACCCGGCCGCCTTCGCCGCCCGCTGGGCCGGCGAGGAGAGCGCCCTGCGGGAGCGGATCGTCGCCGCCCGCGCACTGCTGCCCGAGGTGGTGCTCGGGGACGCCGCCCTGCTCCAGATCGCCGCGACCTGCGCCGCGTTCGAGGTGGACGGCATGCGCGCGGACATCGTCATGGCACGGACCGCGACCGCGCTCGCCGCGTGGGCGGGCCGGACGGAGGTGACCTCCGAGGACGTACGGCAGGCCGCGCTGCTCGCCCTCCCGCACCGCAGGCGGCGGAACCCCTTCGACGCGCCGGGACTCGACGAGGACAGGCTCGACGAGACGCTGGAGCAGTTCAAGGGCGAGGACGAGGGCGACGACGACCCGGACCCCGGTCCCGACGGCGGACCCGGCGGTGGCCCCGGCGGCGGCGTGCCGCCCCAGGGTGAAGGGCCCGAGGAGAGTGCCCCCCGCGACGCGGGTGCGGACGAGACCCCGGCGCCCGCTCCCGGCGGGGGCGGCGGCGCCGGTGAGCGGGCCGCCGTCAAGGCCGCCGAGCCGTTCCGTACGAAGATGCTCAGCGTGCCCGGGCTCGGCGAGGGCGCGGCCGGGCGCCGCTCCCGGGCCCGTACCGAGCACGGCAGGACCACGGGCGCCGTACGGCCCCGGGGCGCGCTGACCAAGCTGCACCTGGCCGCGACCGTGCACGCCGCCGCCCCGCACCAGAAGGCGCGCGGAAGGACCGGCCCCGGGCTCGTGGTCCGCCGGGACGATCTGCGGCAGGCGACCCGTGAGGGCCGCGAGGGCAACCTGGTGCTCTTCGCGGTGGACGCGTCCGGGTCGATGGCGGCCCGGCAGCGGATGAGTGCGGTGAAGGGCGCGGTGCTCTCCCTGCTGCTCGACGCCTACCAGCGGCGCGACAAGGTCGGGCTGGTCACCTTCCGGGGCCGCGACGCCGAGGTCGCCCTGCCGCCGACCTCGTCCGTGGACGCGGCCGCGGCGCGGCTCGAACAGCTCCCCACGGGCGGCCGCACGCCGCTGTCGGCGGGGCTGCTGAAGGCCCATGACGTGCTGCGCGTCGAGCGGCTGCGCGATCCCTCGCGCCGGCCCCTGCTCGTCGTCGTGACCGACGGCCGGGCGACCGGCGGCGGCGCCGACCCGGTGGCGCTCGCCGCGCGGGCGGCACGGCTGCACGCCTCCGAGGGCACGGCGGCCGTCGTCGTGGACTGCGAGACCGGTCCCGTGCGACTGGGGCTCGCCGGGGACCTCGCCCGCGAACTGGGCGGCACGGCCGTCACCCTGGACGAGCTGCGCGCCGACTCGATCGCCGGGCTCGTCAGGAACGTACAGGCAGAGCACGCAACGAGGAGGGCCGCTTAATGCCGCAGGGACAGCCGACCGTCGTTCCCGACGACGGTCTCACGACCCGTCAGCGCCGCAACCGCGCGCTGGTGATGGTCCACACCGGTGTCGGCAAGGGGAAGTCGACGGCCGCCTTCGGCATGGCGCTGCGCGCCTGGAACCAGGGCTGGCCCATCGGGGTGTTCCAGTTCGTCAAGTCCGCCAAGTGGAAGGTCGGCGAGGAGAACGCCCTCAAGGCGCTCGGCGAGACCGGCAAGGGCGGCACGGTCGTCTGGAACAAGATGGGCGAGGGCTGGTCCTGGATCCAGCGCGAGGTCGCCGAGGGAGAGCAGTCGCACGAGGACAAGGCCCGCGAGGGCTGGGAGCAGGTCAAGCGCGACCTCGCGGAGGAGAAGTACAGGTTCTACGTCCTCGACGAGTTCGCGTACCTGCTGCACTGGGGCTGGATCGACGTCGAGGAGGTCGTCGAGGTCCTGCGCGACCGGCCCGGTCAGCAGCATGTCGTGATCACCGGCCGCAACGCCCCGCAGGCGCTCGTGGACTTCGCGGATCTCGTGACGGACATGTCGAAGGTGAAGCACCCGATGGACGCGGGTCAGAAGGGCCAGCGGGGCATCGAGTGGTAGCACGTCTCGTCATCGCCGCGCCCTCCTCCGGCGCCGGCAAGACCACGGTCGCGACCGGTCTGATGGCCGCGTTCGCGGGCCGTGGGCTCGCGGTCTCGCCGCACAAGGTCGGTCCCGACTACATCGACCCGGGGTACCACGCGCTCGCGACGGGCCGTCCGGGCCGCAACCTCGACGCGTACATGTGCGGTACGGGCCTGGTCGCGCCGCTCTTCGAACACGGGGCGCGCGGCTGCGACCTGGCGGTCGTCGAAGGCGTCATGGGTCTGTACGACGGCGCCGCGGACCAGGGTGAGCTGGCGTCGACGGCGCAGGTCGCGAAGCTGCTGAAGGCGCCGGTCGTCCTCGTCGTGGACGCCTCGTCGCAGTCCCGGTCGGTGGCCGCGCTGGTGCACGGGTTCGCCTCGTGGGATCCGGAGGTGCGGATCGGCGGGGTCATCCTGAACAAGGTCGCCACGGACCGGCACGAGCATCTGCTGCGGGAGGCGCTCGGGGAGTCGGGCGTGCCGGTGCTGGGCGTGCTGCGACGGGCGCCGGCGGTGGCGACGCCGTCGCGGCATCTGGGTCTCGTGCCGGTCGCCGAGCGGCAGGCGCAGGCGGTGGACGCGGTCGCGGCGCAGGCGGAGCAGGTGCGGCTGGGGTGTGACCTGGAGGGACTGCTGGCGCTGGCGCGGTCGGCGCCGCCGATGCCCGGAGAGGCCTGGGATCCCGAGGACGCCGTTCGGATGCGGGCCGGTGGTGGGGTCGTGCCCACCACCGCACCGGTGCGGCGCATGCCCGGCAGGCCGGTGGTCGCCGTCGCCGGCGGGGCTGCCTTCACGTTCTCGTACGCCGAGCATGCCGAGTTGCTCACCGCCGCCGGCGCGGAGGTCGTGACCTTCGATCCCCTTCGGGACGAGGAGCTTCCGGCCGGGACGTCCGGGCTCGTCATAGGCGGCGGCTTTCCCGAGATGTACGGGGCCGAGCTGTCCGCCAACGCGCCCCTGCGGAAGGCCGTGGCCGAACTGGCCTCCTCCGGGGCGCCCGTCGCCGCCGAGTGCGCCGGGCTGCTGTACCTCGCCCGTTCGCTCGACGGGACGCCGATGTGCGGGGTGCTCGACGCCGACGCGCGGATGTCGGAGCGGCTCACGCTCGGGTACCGGGACGCCGTGGCCGTGAGCGACAGTTCGCTCGCCGCCGCCGGGGCGCGGATGCGGGGTCACGAGTTCCACCGGACCGTGATCGAACCGGGCGCCGGGGCGAACGCCGCATGGGGGCTGCGTCAGCCCGAGCGGCGGGTCGAGGGGTTCGTACAGCGGGGGGTGCACGCGAGTTATGTGCACACCCACTGGGCGGGGGCCCCGGAGGCGGCCGTGCGGTTCGTCGAGCGCTGCGCGAACGGGCCGGTGGCGTGAGATCAGCCGCCGGACAGGCCCACCACGAGCCAGATGAAGCCCACGCCCGCCACCGTGCACAACAGGGTGGAGCGGGCGGGGTGTTCGTGGTGTGCCTCGGGCAGGATCTCGGCCGCGGCGAGGTAGAGCAGGGCGCCGCCGAAGAACCCGAGATAGCTGCCGAGCATTTCCTCCGGAAGGGTGAACAGCAGGGTGGACGCGGCGCCGACGATCGGCGCGAGCGCGTCCGCGACCAGCATGAGGACCGCCTTGCGACGGGCGTTCCCGTACAGGCTGGTGATCGTGTACGTGTTGAACCCGTCGGCGAAGTCGTGGGTGATGACGGCGAGCGCGACGGTCGCACCCATGCCTCCGCCGACCTGGAAGGCGGCGCCCAGCGCGATGCCGTCCATGAGGCTGTGGACGACCATGGCGGCGGCCGCGGTGAGGCCGACCTGCGGCACCCGCCCGCCCGTATCCCGACCACCACCCCTCATCGAAGCGCTGCGCGCTGCTCCCCAATCGGCGCCGACGCCGTGCGCCGCCTGACGGACCGCCAGCAGCCGTTCCACGACGTGGGCGAAGAGGAACCCGCCCACGAAGAGGAGCAGGGCCTGCGGCACGCCGAAGACCTTGGTCCCGGACGCCTCCAGGGCCTCGGGCAGCAGGTCGAGTCCGACCACGCCCAGCATGAGCCCGCCGGCCAGGCCGAGGACCAGGTGGCGTCGGTCGGTGACGCGCTGCGCCGTCCAGCCGCCGAACAGCGTCATGAGGAACGCGCCGAGCGCGACGATAACGGCCATGCGCCTTTGCTATCGGATCGGACACTCTCCGCGCACATCAGCGGCGCCGTCGTGGGGATGCTGGTCGCATGATCACGGTGATCGGCAGCGGTGCGGGCGCGGACCTCGGCTCCTGGGCGGGCGAGGCGGCCCTGGTGGTGGACGTGCGGAGCGACGCGTTGACGGACACGGACCTCGACCTGGTCGAGAAGCACGTGTCCGAGGGCGGAACGCGGGTGATCGTGCGGGTGCTCGGGGATCCCGGGTTCTTCGGGGTGGTGCGGACGCTGGAGAAGCGCTTCGGACCCGAGCGGATCGACGTACGGCCCGGGCCCACGGCCGCCGGGCTCGCGTTCGCCCGCCTGGGACTGCCGTGGGACGACGCCCTCGTGGTGGAGGGCTCGGCGCTCGACCGCGCGGTGAACGTCTGCCGTGCGCATCCGAAGGTCGCCGTGCTGCCCGGACCCGGCGTGGGACCCGCGGAACTGGGTGCGGAGCTGCTGCACCGGGTGGCGTCGAGGACGCTGGTGGTGTTCACGGCGCTGGGCGATCCCTTCCGTGAGCGTCTCGAACGGGTGGAGCCGGCGGAGGCGATGTGCCGGAGCTGGGAGGGTGTGAGCCTGGTCCTGTGCCTGGACGAGTCACGGCAGGACGGGCCGGCTCCCGGGGTGACCGGCCCGCTCACGGGTCCGGACCGATGGGCGCTGCCCGACGGGGAGTTCGGGACGGAGTCCGCCGCGGACGGCGGGTTCGGAGCGGACGGTGCCGGTGGCCGTTCCGTACTGCCGTACGAGGCACGGGCGCTGGCGCTCGCCCGGCTCGGTCCGCGGGCCGGGGATCTCGTCTGGGAGATCGGTACGGGCTGCGGCGCCGTGGCGATCGAGTGCGCCCGGCTCGGGGCGGCGGCGGTCGCCGTGGAGCAGACGGCGTCCGGTGTCGAGCGGATCCGGGCGAACACCGCCGCGCACGGCGTGGAGGTGCGGGCCGTGCACGGGTCGGCGCCGACAGTGCTGTCCCATCTGGCCGATCCCGACGGGGTGTTCGTCGGCGGCGGCGGGCGTGAGCTGAGGTCGATCGTGCTGGCGGCGGGGCGGCGGGCGCGGCGCGCGGTCGTGGTGGCGGTGACGGCCCTGGAGCAGGTGGCCGCGGTCCGCTCGGCGCTGGCGTCCTGCGGGCTGGCGGTCGAAGGCGTGCTGCTGCAGTCGCAGCGGCTGCTCGCACTGCCCGACGGGTCCTCGACGATGGCGCCGACGGCGCCGGTGTTCCTGGTGTGGGGTACGCGGTGAGCGGGGCGACGGTGGGGGTCGGCGCCCGCTCGGGCGTCTCGGTGGACGAGGTCCTCGGCCTGGTCCTGGAGGCGCTGCGGGAGGCCGGTCTCACGGCTGCGGACGTGACGGCGCTCGCGACGCTGGAGGCGCGGGCGGCGGAGCCGGGGATCGCGGGCGCGGCCGGACGGCTCGGGGTGCCGCTGCGGGCCTACGGGGCGGCGGAACTGGCCGCCGTCTCCGTGCCGCACCCCTCGCGGGCGGCGCTGTCGGCGACCGGGACGGCGTCGGTGGCGGAGGCGGCGGCGCTGCTCGCGGCGGGCGCCGGTGCCACGCTCCTCGTACCGAAGAGGAAATCGGCGCGCGTGACGTGCGCTATCGCCCGGTCCCTCCCTCTTCGTCCGAACGAAGATGCCGCTACCGTACGGTTGTTGCCCCAGAGACAGGGGTACATCGCTGGTCAGACGGAGCCCCGTACACCCCCCACTCATCACCCGACGGCGGCCATGGATACCCACGCGCACACTGATGCCCACGATCTGCGCCACCACGGTGACGCGGAGGTACGGGACGAGAAGCTGATCGACCTCGCGGTCAACGTCCGGACGAACACGCCCCCGGAGTGGCTGCGGGCGCGGATCGCCGAGAGTCTGACCGGCCTGGCGCACTACCCGGACGGCCGGGCCGCGCGCGCCGCCGTCGCCGAGCGCCACGATCTTCCGCCCGGCCATGTGCTGCTCACGGCCGGGGCGGCGGAGGCGTTCGTCCTGCTCGCGCGGGCGCTCCCGGCGCGGCGGCCGGTGGTGGTGCATCCGCAGTTCACCGAGCCCGAGGCGGCCCTGCGCGACGCGGGCCACGAGGTGGGCCGGGTGCTTCTGCGGGAGGCGGACGGGTTCCGGCTCGATCCGGCGGCGGTTCCGGAGGACGCGGACCTGGTGGTGATCGGGAATCCGACGAACCCGACGTCCGTCCTGCATCCGGCGGCGGTGATCGCGGCGCTGGCGCGGCCGGGGCGGACGCTGGTGGTGGACGAGGCCTTCATGGACGCGGTGCCGGGCGAGCGGGAGTCGCTGGCCGGGCGGACGGACGTACCGGGGCTCGTGGTGCTGCGGAGCCTCACGAAGACCTGGGGCCTGGCGGGGCTGCGGATCGGCTACGTCCTGGCGCACCCGGAGACGATCGCGCTCCTCGAACGCGCGCAGCCGCTCTGGCCGGTGTCGACCCCGGCGCTGGTGGCGGCGGAGGCGTGCATGTCGCGGGCGGCGCTCGCGGAGGCGGAGTTCGCGGCCGAGCGGATCGGGGCCGAGCGGGCCCATCTGCTGGCGGGTCTTGCGGAGTTCGACGAGGTGCGGGCGGTGACGGCGGCGGAGGGTCCGTTCGTACTGGTCCGGATCGATCGCGCGGACGCCGTACGGGAGCGGCTGCGGGCGCTCGGCTTCGCGGCGCGGCGCGGGGACACGTTCCCGGGCCTGGACCGGAACTGGCTCCGGCTCGCGGTACGGGACCGGGTCACCACGAACAGATTCCTGCAGGCCCTGGACCAGGCCCTGTTGATCGAGGGTTAGGAGCTCGTCCGAGAACCAGGGCCCGGGGCTCGAGGGCTCCCTAGGTCCCCTGGGTCACGGCGGCGGGCAGGCGTTCGGTGACCTGGTCCGCGAGGCGCTCGAACTCCGCCCTCAGGAACGGCGTTGCCAGCCTCGCCAGGCCCTTGAACCGCAGGGACGCCTCGTACGTCATCGAGGTCGTCGTCGCCGACCGGGCCTCGAAGCGCATCTCGTCGGTCGCGGTCACGGTCTTGTTCGTCCCGACGAACAGCAGGCGGGCGGGCTCACGGGCCTCCAGCCGGTAGTCGAGTTCGGTGAGGCGCCCCCGGAAGCGGGAGGTGTTGCGCCAGACGGAGCCCTCGCGCACGGTTCCCTCGTCGAGCCTGACGCAGGAGACCGTGCCGGGGTCCCAGTCCTCCGCGCGCCCGAAGTCCTCCAGAAAGGCCACCAGGCTGTCCAGAGGAACGGAGAGGAGGAAGTGTCGTTCGACCGTGATCACTGCGTCAGCCTCCGGTGTCGGCCCCGAGGGGGAGCTGCCCCCGAGGGGTGCTGTTCGTACCCGCTTCGCTCCCCCTTCCCCCGGAGCGGTGCCCGCGGATGCGCTCACTCCCGGCGGCAGGGGACGGCGGGGAGACGGAACGGAGAACGGCATGGTCGCCGCCCTCCTTCCCGCTCCCCGCCGCTCCCTCGTGCCGGTCAGCCGCGGGCGCGGCTACGGGCCAGGACGAGCGCTCCCGCGCCACCGGCGAGCAGGACGATCGCGCCGCCGGCCAGGTACGGGGTCATCGAGCTGCCGCCCGTCGCGGCGAGGTTCTGGTCGGCGGGGTTGGCACCGTCGTTCTGGGTCGTCACACCGCCGCCGTCGGAGGGCTGGGCGGAGGGCTCCTGCGAGGGCTGCTCGCTCGGCTGCTCCGTGGGCTTGTCGGTCGGGTCGTCGGTGGGCCTGTCGGTGGGCTCGTCCGTCGGGCCCGAGCCCTTCGGCGTCTCGCAGGTGGCCTCCGCGAGGGTCACCACGCCGTTGACCTCGGCGACGCCCAGCTTCCCCGGGTTGACCGCCACCTTCAGTTCGAGCGCGGTCGCCGCGGCGGTGCGCGAGGTGGTGGAGGTACGGGACAGGTCGAGGGTCACGTCGCCGACGCCCGGCACGGTGACCTTGGTCTGTCCGGCCGTCGACAGGGTGGTCTTCTTGCCGAAGACGATCACGTGCCCGAGGACGTTGGCCTCGGCGACCGGCTGCCTGCCCGTCTCGCAGACCGCCCGGGCGGTGACCTTCTTGACCTCGATCAGCGAGAGCAGGGGCACCCCGGGGACATGGACCCGGGCCTTGACCAGGTTGACGTACCCCTCGGCCTTGCCCTTCTCCACCGTGGCCTTCGAGGTGGCGACGTCGGCGCGCAGCACGTCGATCGGCTTGTTGTTCTCGGCGCCCTGGACCTTCACCGTCAGCGCGGTCTCGCTCTCGCTCTCCGGCGCCTTGACCTCGTTGAGGGAGGTGCGCAGCGGCACCTGGACCGACTTGTTGAGCAGGGAGACGTCGAGACCGGTCCGCAGGACGACGGCGGTCGCGCGCCCCTCTCCGCCGCCCGTGGCGTGCGCCGCGGGGGCCAGGAGGAGCACGGGCCCGACGGCCAGCGCGACGGCGGTCGCCGCGGCGGCGGTGCGGCGTACGGGCATGCGGAAGGTGTCGCTGTTCAAGATGGTGGTACCCCCACAAGAGACATGGCGTCGCCGGCCGCTCACCACGGGGACACGGGGTCGACGCGGCCTCGGCGACTTGAGACACCGGAATCTTTACGCACGGAGAGTGAACCCACAGCCACCTGACGTGAGTTCACTCCAAAGGGGGGTTTCCGCGCCCATATTCGATTCTTTCGGCACACGCGTTCCCGTGCGCCCCGCGCGTTGCGAAGAGCGCGGCGCGCACGGGAAGTGATTCAACGATCCGCGCCGGTCAGCGGTAACGGACGGTCAACCCGGTGCATCGGCGCGGCTCGCTCAGGTGGCGCGCCAGTAGCCCAGCGAGTGGATGCGGTCCTTGGGGAGCGCGAGCTCCTTGCGGACGTACGCGGCGAGGGTGCGGGTGGTCGCGGTGTCGCACGCGATCCAGACGTACGGGTCGTCCCCGAGCAGCTCCGGGAGCTCCTTGCGCACCTGCTCGACGAGCGCCGCGCCGCCGCCCTGCCGGGGCACCCGGCGGACGTCGTGCCGGTCCGCGTCGACGCGCAGGGGAAGCTCTTCGTCGGCGTCGTGGGAGGTCTCGAACCAGAGAGTGGCCGGCACGTCGGGCGCCGAGTCGAGGAGGGAGTTGATGGCGGGCATCGAGGCCGGGTCGCCGATCACGAGCATACGGCCGGGCCGGGGCTCGGGGGCGGTGAAGCCGGTGCCCTGGAGGGTGGCCTCGATGGTGTCGCCGGGAGCGCAGGTGCGGGCCCAGTCGCTCGCGGCGCCGTCGTGGAGGGCGAACTCCAGACTGAAGGTCCCGGCGGCCGGGTCGGGGTCGACGAGGGTGTAGGCGCGCTGGTGCGGCTTGCCCGCGTTCTCGAACCAGAGCCGCACCCACATCGTCGGGTGCACACCGGCGGCGGCGAGGAGTCCGCCGTCCGTCAGATGGACCCGGCGGTAGTGCTCGGTGACCTGCTCGGCCCCCGTCACCGTGAACGTGAAGTCCCGGCCACGGAACAGTTTGAGGACGACGCCTTCCCAGCCATGCCCTTGCCCCACCGCGATCGTCTCCCCTGCGTAGCGTAAATTAATTTAGGTCAGCCTAACCTAATCAGCGTCGGACGGGATCGGAGTCGGAGTGAGCATCGAGGTCTACCGGGATGATTGGGGCGTACCGCATCTGCGGGCCGCCGATCCGATCGAACTCGTCTTCGCGCAGGGGCGGGTGACGGCGGTGGACCGCGCCTGGCAGCTGGAGGTCGAACGGCACCGGGCACAGGGCACGTCCGCCGCGTTCCTCGGCGCGGGCGAGACCGGCTGGGACACCTTCGTACGGCAGGCCGCGCTCGCCGACACCGCGCGCCGCTGCTTCGACGCGCTGGAGCCGGAGACGGCGCGATGGGTGCGGGCATACGTGGACGGCGTCAACGACGGCCTGCGAGAAGGCGCCTCGAGGGCGCCCCAGTTCGCCAAGGTGGGGCTCACGCCCGGGCGCTGGGAGCCGTGGACGCCGCTGGCGGTCTGGCTCTCCACGCACATCCTCTTCGCGGGCTTCCCCACCAAGTTGTGGCGGGAGGAGGTCGCGCGCCGGCTCGGCGAGGAGTGGACCGAACTGTTCGCCACGGACGGTCCCGGCACGTCCGGGTCGAACGGCTGGGTGGTCTCCGGTGCCCGGACGGCGAGCGGGGCGGCGATCGTGGCCGGCGACCCGCACCGCTTCATCGAGGCGCCCGGGGTCTACCAGCAGATCCGCCTCTCCTGCCCGGAGTACGACGTGCTCGGCCTCGCGGTCCCCGGCGTCCCGGGTCTCGCCCACTTCGGGCACACGGGCCGGGTCGCGTGGGCGATCACCAACGCGATGGCCGACTACCAGGACCTGTACCGCGAGCGGCTGCGGCGGACCGCCGACGGCGGGGTGGAGGCCCTGGGCCCGGACGGCTGGCGCCGGGCGTCCGCGCACCGCGAGACGGTCGAGGTGGCGGGCGGGGAGCCGGTCGTGATCGAGGTCGTGGAGACCGGGCGCGGGCCGGTGATCATCGGCGCGGACGGCGGCACCGGCGGGACGGGCGCAGAGCCGAGGGGTGCGGACGGCGGCACCGGGGCGCCGGGCGCAGAGCCGACGGGCGCGGATGCCCCTTCCGGCGACGACTCCTCCTGGGAGGCGATCAGCCTGCGCTACCCGCCGCGCGTGACCGCCGAGCTGGGCTTCGCCGTCCTGCCCGAGCTGCTCGCCGCCCGGAGCGTCGCGGACGTGGACCGTGCCGTCGACGGCTGGGCCGAGCCGGTCAACGTCGTCCAGGCCGCCGACGTGGACGGCGGCCTGCTGCACCGGGTCGCGGGGTTCGTCCCCGTCCGCGACCGGGCCAACTCCCTGCGGGTGGTGCCCGCCTGGGAGGCCGCCCACGCCTGGAAGGACGAGGCCGTGGCCACCCCCCGCGCGGAGGTCGACGGGCACGCCGTCATGGCCAACGCACGGGGCATCGCCGCGCCCTTGGGCGTGGAGTTCTCTCCCCCGCACCGGGCGGCCCGGATCGACGCGCTGCTCGCCGCCTCGACGGCCTGGACGCCCGAGGGCATGGCCGCCGTCCACACCGACACCGACAACCCCTCGGCGGCACGGCTCCTGGACCTGGTCCGGGCGGAGGGCGAGGACGGCCTCTCCCCCGGCGCCCGCGCCGTCCGGGCGCGGCTGCTCGCCTGGGACCGGCGGATGGAGGCGGAGAGCGCCGACGCCGGTCTGTACGCCGCCGTGCGCGGGGCGGTCGTGCGGCGGGTCGCCGGTCATCAGGCCTTCGCGGCGCTGCGCGAGCCCGCCGCGCACCCCGCCGTCTTCCAGCCCTGGCTGGCGCTCGGGCCCCGCGTCGCGTTCGCGCTGGAGACCCTGCTCGTCCCGGGACCCGTACCGGCCGCCGACATCGCCGGCATCGTGCGGGAGGCCCTGGAGGAGGTCGCCGCCGGGGACGAGCCGCCCGCGTGGGGCGCCACGCACCGGCTCGCCCCGTGGGCGGCCCTCCCCGAGGAGGACGACGCGACCTGGCCCGGACTGGGCGGGGACCACGACTGCGTGCTGTCCACGTCGAGCGTGCCCGGGTTCACCGACCGCAGCGCCCGCGCGTCCGCCGCCCGCTACGTCTGGGACCTCGCCGACCGCGAGCGGAGCCTCTGGGTCGTGCCGTTCGGCGCCTCCGGCGTCACCGGCGACCCCCACCACCGCGACCAACTCCCCCTGTGGCTGCGGGGCGACCTCGCCCCCGTCACCACCGACTGGAACCGCCTCACCAAGGAGCACCCCCGCCATGACGACCACTGACTCCAGACAGCCGGTCCACCTCCAGACCGTCGAGGGCTTCGGCACCGTACGGATCGACCCCATCGACCCCGACCGCGACGCCGAACTCATCCACGGCTGGGTCAACGAGGACCGCGCCCGGTTCTGGGGCATGGGCGGAACCACCGTCGAGCAGGTACGGGAGATCTACGCGCACCTGGACTCGCTCACCACGCACCACGGCTTCCTCGTGCGGCGTGACGGCGAGCCGGTGGCGCTCTTCCAGACGTACGAGCCCGCGGCCGACCGCGTGAGCGAGTGCTACGAGGTGCGGCCGGGCGACATCGGGGTGCACATCCTGATCGCACCGGCCGCCACCCCCGAACCGGGCTTCTCCGCCCGGCTGTTCGTCGCGCTGACCGCGTTCGCGCTGAACGACCGGACGCGCGCCGTGGCGGAGCCGGACGCCGACAACGAGAAGGCGCTCGCCCGGCTGGTGCGGGCCGGCTTCGAGCTCGGACCCGAGGTCGTGCTGCCGGAGGTGGACCTCCCGGAGGTCTTCATCCCGGCGAAGAAGGCGCGCCTCGCGTTCCTGAACCGCTGACGCGTCGCGGGCCCGGCGCCGACGGCACCGGGCCCGCGGACAGCCGAGGGGCGTTCCGCCCGCGTCAGGCGATCACCCGGCCGTTCACGACGACCCCGCGGACAGCCGAGGGGCGTCCCGCCCGCGTCAGGCGATCACCCGGCCGTTCACGACGACCCTGCGGGGAGCCGCCAGGGCGCGGACGTCCGCGCGCGGGTCCTCGGCGTAGACGACGAGGTCCGCGGGGGCGCCCTCCTCCAGGGAGGGGCGGCCCAGCCAGGCGCGTGCGCCCCAGGCCGTCGCCGAGAGGGCCTCGATCGGCGGGATGCCGGCCTTGACCAGTTCCTCGACCTCCGCCGCGACCAGCCCGTGCGCCAGGGAGCCGCCGGCGTCCGTGCCGACGAAGACCGGGACGCCCGCGTCGTACGCCGAACGGACCGTGTCGTACCGGCGCTCGTACAGCCGGCGCATATGCGCCGACCAGCGCGGGAACTTCTGCTCGCCGCCCTCCGCGAGCCGGGGGAACGTGGCGATGTTGACGAGGGTCGGGACGATCGCGACGCCCCGCTCGGCGAAGAGCGGGATCGTGTCCTCGGTGAGCCCGGTGGCGTGCTCGATGCAGTCGATGCCCGCCTCCACCAGGTCCCGCAGGGACTCCTCCGCGAAGCAGTGCGCGGTGACCCGCGCCCCTAGCCGGTGGGCCTCGGCGATGGCCGCCTCGGCCTCGGCGCGCGGCCAGCAGGCGCCCAGATCGCCCGCGTCCCGGTCGAGCCAGTCCCCGACGAGCTTCACCCAGCCGTCGCCGCGCCGCGCCTCCCGGCCGACGTAGGCCACCAGGTCCTCGGGCTCGATCTCGTGGGCGTAGTTGCGGATGTAGCGGCGGGTGCGGGCGATGTGGCGGCCCGCGCGGATGATCTTCGGCAGGTCCTCGCGCTCGTCGATCCAGCGGGTGTCGGACGGCGAGCCCGCGTCACGGATCAGGAGCGTGCCCGCGTCGCGGTCGGTGAGCGCCTGCTTCTCACTGGTGGCGTCGTCGACCGGGCCGTGCTGGTCCAGGCCGACGTGGCAGTGCGCGTCCACGAGACCCGGCAGCACCCAGCCCTCCACCGTCAGCGCCTCGCCGGACGGGCGGGTGTACGTGATCCGGCCGTCGACCGCCCACAGCTCGTCCCGTACGTCCTCAGGGCCGACGACCACCCGCCCCTTCACATGCAGCACCACGTGATCGCTCATGTCTGCACTCTACGAGGGGCGGGCACCCCGCCCCAGAGGGGTTGTCCGGAAGGTCCGATGCGTTCGGGAGGCGGCTCGGTACGCTGAGCCGACGTTCGACCCTCCTTGCGAAGAAGGCACCACCGTGACCGTGACACATCCGCTGCTCGACCTGGCCCCGCTGACCGCCGCGCACTTCGCGTCCATCGAGCGGAGGGTCGCCGCCCTGCTCTCGACGGAGCAGGACGTGGTGATCACGCAGGGCGAGGCTCTGCTGCCGCTGGAGGGCTGCATCCGCAGCGGTGCCCGGCCGGGTTCGACCGCGCTGAACATCGTCACGGGGCCGTACGGCCAGACGTTCGGCAACTGGCTGCGGGACTGCGGCGCCACGGTCGTGGACCTGGACGTGCCGTTCCACACGGCGGTGACGGCCGCCCAGGTGGAGCGGGCGCTGGCCGAGCATCCGGAGATCGACTTCGTGTCGCTGGTGCACGCGGAGGCGGCGACCGGCAACACCAACCCGGTGGCCGCGATCGGCGAGGTCGTGCGGGCGCACGGCGCGCTGTTCTACCTCGACGCGGTGGCGTCGATCGGCGCGGAGCCGGTGCTGCCGGACGAGTGGGGCGTGGACATGTGCATCATCGGCGCGCAGAAGGCGATGGGCGGCCCCGCGGGCGTCTCGGCGGTCTCCGTGAGCGAGCGGGCGTGGGAGCGGTTCGCGGCCAATCCGCAGGCCCCGCGCCGCTCGTACCTCTCACTGCTGGACTGGAAGGAGCGCTGGATCGACGGCGGCCGCACGGCTCTGCTGCACGCGCCGGCGCAGTTGGAGATGCTGGCGCTCGAAGCGTGCGTGGAGCGGATCGAGGCGGAGGGCCTGGACGCCCTGATGGCCCGTCACGCATCCGCCGCGGCCGCGACGCGCGCGGGCACGCTGGCGCTGGGCGGCGGCCTCGAACCGTACGTCCACGACGCGAAGGACGCGGCACCGGTGGCGACGACGCTGCGCGCCCCGGCGGGCGTGGACGCCTCGCAGCTGGTCGCGCGGGCGCTGGCGGCGGATCCCTCGCTGCCGCTGATCGCGGGCGGCGGCGCGCTGGCGAAGGAGATGATCCGGGTCAACCACTACGGCGTGGACGCGACCCCGGGCGCGGTGCATTCCTCGCTGGCGGCCCTGGGAGCGGCCCTCGCCGACACGGGCCGCCCGGTGGACCTGGAGTCCGCACGCCGCGCGGCGACGGAGGCGTGGGTCTAGGCGTGTTTCGACAGTAGCGTCGTTCGCCCGAAGGGCGGGGCCCCCGGCCAGACGGGACTTTTGAAACACGCTCCAGGGCCCTGGAGCCGCCCCGAGGCGCGGCCACACCCGGCGAGGGGGCCGGGGGGGGGGGGGGGGGCGGGGGCCGGCCCCCCGCCCCCCCCCCCCCCCCCCCCCGGCCCCTTCCTCATGGGCCCACCGGAACGCCGCCCTCGGAACGCTCCGCGTACCGGCGACGCCCGTCCGGCGCCGCATCACCCCGGAAGAATTCCCAGAACGCATTTCGCGTGCACATTATCCAAGCGAATTCCCCTTACACATTCCGAGATTCTTCTGCCCCGGATCCCGCACCCTAAACGCTAAGGTTTCATCAGCACTTTCACGCCGCTTCCGCGCCTGTGACGGACTGCACATCGCCGCCTTTTTGCCCGCATTTATACCGGCAAAACCGGACAGACCGGCGCTCGCGCGAATAACACATCGATCCTCTCCCGCCCACCCCTCCGCCCCATGCAATCCAAGAATTCGGCCGGTAAATTGCCTCGGCATGACCGCAGCACAAGCAGCCATGACCTTGGAAAGCCCACGCGTGGAGGACGGAGCCGCGATATGGCGAATTGCCCGCGATTCCCGTGTGCTCGACCTGAACTCCTCGTACAGCTACCTGCTGTGGTGCCGCGACTTCGCCGCCACGTCGCTGGTCGCGCGCGCCGCGGACGGTGAGCCGGTCGGCTTCGTGACCGGATACCTCCGTCCCGACCGGCCCGGGACCCTCGTCGTCTGGCAGATCGCCGTCGACGAGAGCCAGCGCGGCCGCGGCCTGGCCGGGGTGCTGCTCGACGCGCTGACCGCCCGGGTCGCCCCGGAGGCCGTCGAGACCACGGTCACCCCTGACAACACGCCCTCGGACCGGCTCTTCACCTCGTACGCGGCCCGGCACCGGCTCCCCCTGGAGCGCGAGGTGCTCTTCGACGGGGGGCTGTTCCCCGACACCGCCGACGGCGCCGCGCACCAGCCCGAAGTCCTGTACCGGATCGGCCCCTTCCACACCCCTGGAGCTTCGCTGTGACCATCACCCCGCCCGAACTGAGCGTCTTCGAGACCCTGGAGTCGGAGGTGCGCAGCTACTGCCGCGGCTGGCCCACCGTCTTCGACCGCGCGCAGGGCGCGCGGCTGACCGACGAGGACGGCCACGAGTACCTCGACTTCTTCGCCGGCGCCGGCTCGCTCAACTACGGCCACAACAACCCCGTACTGAAACGTGCGCTGATCGACTATCTGGAGCGCGACGGGATCACCCACGGTCTCGACATGGCGACCACCGCCAAACGGACCTTCCTGGAGACCTTCGAGGAGGTCGTGCTGCGGCCGCGCTCGCTGCCGTACAAGGTGATGTTCCCGGGCCCGACCGGCACCAACGCGGTGGAGGCCGCGCTGAAGCTGGCCCGGAAGGTCAAGGGCCGCGAGTCGGTGGTCTCCTTCACCAACGCCTTCCACGGCATGTCGCTGGGTTCGCTGGCCGTCACTGGCAACGCCTTCAAGCGGGCCGGCGCGGGCATCCCCCTGGTGCACGGCACGCCGATGCCGTTCGACCACTATCTCGACGGCCAGGTACCGGACTTCCTCTGGTTCGAGCGGCTGCTCGAGGACCAGGGGTCCGGTCTGAACAAGCCCGCAGCGGTGATCGTGGAGACGGTCCAGGGCGAGGGCGGCATCAACGTGGCGCGGGCCGAGTGGCTGCGGGCGCTCGCCGATCTCTGCCGCCGCCAGGACATGCTGCTGATCGTCGACGACATCCAGATGGGCTGCGGCCGTACCGGCGCCTTCTTCTCCTTCGAGGAGGCCGGCGTCACGCCCGACATCGTCACGCTGTCGAAGTCGATCAGCGGCTACGGGCTGCCGATGTCGCTCTGCCTGTTCCGGCCGGAGCTGGACGTGTGGGAGCCGGGCGAGCACAACGGCACCTTCCGGGGCAACAACCCGGCCTTCGTCACCGCCGCCGCCGCGCTCGACACGTACTGGGCCGACGGCCAGATGGAGAAGCAGACCCTGGCCCGCGGCGAGCAGGTCGAGCAGACCCTCCTCGCCATCTGCGAGGAGAACTCCGCCGACGGTGCCCACTACCGCGGCCGGGGCCTGGTCTGGGGCCTGGAGTTCGCCGACCGGACGCGCGCGGCAAAGGTCTGCGCGCGCGCCTTCGAGCTGGGGCTCCTGCTGGAGACCTCCGGCCCGGAGAGCCAGGTCGTCAAACTCCTCCCGCCGCTGACCATCACCCCCGAGGAGCTGGACGAGGGGCTGCGGACGCTGTCCCGGGCGGTCCGCGAGACCGTCTGATCCAGCCGTACCACCGCTAGACGAAAGGGAGTTGCACCACCGTGATCGTCCGATCCTTCAAGGACATCGAGAACACCGAACGCCATGTGCGGGCGAAGTCCGGCACCTGGGAGAGCAAGCGGATCGTCCTCGCCAAGGAGCGGGTCGGCTTCTCACTGCACGAGACCGTGCTCTACGCGGGCACCGAGACGTCCATGTGGTACGCCAACCACATCGAGGCCGTCCTGTGCGTCGAGGGCGAAGCCGAGCTGACGAACGACGAGACCGGAGAGACGCACTGGATCGAGCCGGGCACGATGTACCTGCTCGACGGCCATGAACGGCACACCATGCGTCCCAAGACCGACTTCCGCTGCGTCTGCGTCTTCAACCCGCCCGTCACCGGCCGGGAGGACCACGACGCGAACGGGGTGTACCCGCTGCTCACGGAGGAGGGCTGACCATGACGAACGTCCTGACCGACCTGTACCCGACCCGCGGCGCCTCCGAGGTGCTCACCCCCCGCCAGGACCCGGTGGTGTGGGGCGACGCCCCGGGCCTGGAGTCGTACGAACGGGACGGCTTCCTCGTCGAGCCCGAGCTGCTGGCCGACGACGAGGTCGCGGTGTACCGGCGCGAGCTCGACCGGCTGGTCGCCGATCCGGCCGTACGGTCCGACCCGCGCGCGATCGTCGAGTCGAAGTCGTCGACCGTGCGCTCCGTCTTCGAGGTCCACCGGATGAGCGAGGTCTTCGCCCGGCTGGTCCGCGACGAGCGGGTGGTGGGCAGGGCCCGCGAGATCCTCGGCTCGGACGTGTACGTCCACCAGTCGCGGATCAACGTGAAGCCCGGCTTCGGCGCCTCCGGGTTCTACTGGCACTCGGACTTCGAGACCTGGCACGCGGAGGACGGCCTGCCGCGCATGCGCACGGTGTCGGTGTCGATCGCGCTGACCCGGAACCACGACACCAACGGCGGCCTGATGATCATGCCGGGCTCGCACCGCACGTTCCTCGGGTGCGAGGGCGCGACGCCGAAGGACAACTACAAGCGCTCGCTGCAGATGCAGGACGCCGGCACCCCGTCCGACGAGGCGCTCACCTCGCTCGCGGACGCGCACGGCATCCGGCTCTTCACGGGCCGGGCCGGTTCGGCGACCTGGTTCGACTGCAACGCGATGCACGGCTCGGGCGACAACATCACGCCGTATCCGCGCAGCAACGTGTTCATCGTCTTCAACAGCGTGGAGAACACGGCGGTCGAGCCCTTCGCGGCGCCGGTGCGGCGGCCGGAGTTCATCGGCGCGCGGGACTTCACGCCGGTGCGCTGAGCAGGGTGGTGCGGGGCCGGGTGCGCGGAGCCCGGTGGTGCGGGGGCGGCCTTCTCGGCCGCCCCCGCATCCGCACGGCTCCCCGGCTCAGCCCGCCAGGACCTCCAGGGCGCGGTCGACGTCGGCCGAGCTGTTGTAGAGGTGGAAGGACGCCCGCAGGTTGCCCGCGCGGGCGGACATGAGGACGCCCGAGGAGAGCAGGGCGGACTGCCGGTCGCCGAGGTCCGGGACGCCGACCACGCCGGAGACGTCCGGCACCGGGGCGTGCCCGAGCTCCACGAGGCCGGCGCGGAACCGGGCGGCGAGGGCCTTGTTGTGGGCCTCGATCCGCCCGATCCCGATCTCTTCGAGGAGCGCGAGCGAGCGGGCCGCGCCGTGGTACGAGAGGAAGGCCGGGGGCTCGTCGAACCGCCGTGCGGAGCGGGCGAGTTCGCGCACCGGACCGTAGCTGTTGGTCCACAGCTCCTCACCGGTGACCCAGCCCGCGTGGATCGCGACCAGCGAGTCCTGCGCCTCCTCGGTGACGGTCAGGAAGGACGCCCCGCGCGGGCAGAGCAGGAACTTGTAGCCGCCGGCCACCGTGTAGTCCCACTCCCCCGCCCGCAGCGGCAGCCAGCCGGCCGACTGGGTGGCGTCGAGGAGCGTGCGGGCGCCGTGCGCGGCCGCCGCGGCGCGGATCGCGGCGAAGTCGGCCGTCCGGCCGTCCGCCGACTGGACGGCGGAGAAGGCCACGAGCGCGGTGTCGGGACGGACCGACTCCGCCAGCCGCTCCAGCGGCACGAACCGCGTCTTGAGGTCGCCCCGGATCGTGAACGGGGTGATGAGGGAGCTGAAGTCGCCCTCGGGGAACAGGATCTCGGAGCCCGCCGGCATCGACTGCGCGATCATGCCGACGTGGACGGAGACCGAGCTGCCGACCGCCACCCGGTCCGGGTGGACGTCCATGAGCCGGGCGTAGGTGGCGCGGGCCTCGGCGACGGTCTCGAAGTCGCCGGCCCCGTTCGGGCGGCCGGCCGCGGTCTCCTCGGCGAGGAGCGTGACCGCCTCGATCGCGCGGCGCGGCAGCAGCGCGCAGGCGGAGGTGTTCAGATACGTCTGCTGGGGCGCGAACTCGGCTCCGCCGAGGGGTTCCATGGCATCCATGGAACCCAGCCTGGGGTTCCTCCGACCTGCGGTCAATTGCCTTTGATCATGGGGAAAGGCCAAGCCCGGCTTATGTGCGCAGGTCAGAGGAGCCGAGGGCGGGCGGTCAGGCCTCGCAGGTTCCGTCGACGTCGCAGGCCGCCGCGTCGCCGCCGACCTGCTGGAGCGCCCGGCCCTGCCACGCCTGCTCCAGGGCCTGGGTGAAGACCTCGGCGGGCTGGCCGCCGGAGATGCCGTAGCGGCGGTCGAGGACGAAGAACGGCACGCCGTTCGCGCCGAGCTCCGCCGCCTCGCGCTCGTCGGCCCGCACCGCGTCCGCGTACGCGGTCCCGTCGGCGAGCACGGTGCGGACCTCGGTCTCGTCCAGGCCGGCCTCCACCGCGAGTCGTACGAGGGTCTCGTCGTCGAAGACGGACCGCTCCTCGGCGAAGTTCGCCCGGTACGCGAGGTCGAGCAGCTCGTTCTGCCGGCCGCGCTCCCTGGCGAGGTGGAGGAGGCGGTGGATGTCGAAGGTGTTGCCGTGGTCACGGCCCTCGGTGCGGTAGCCGAGGCCCTCGGAGTGCGCGTTGGAGGCGACGTGCGCCTCCATGGCGCGGGCCTCGTCCAGGGTCCGGCCGTACTTCTTCGCGAGCATGTCGATCACCGGCGCGGTGTCGCCCTTGGGCCGGTTCGGGTCGAGCTCGAAGGAGCGGTGCACGACCTCGATCTCGTCGCGGTGGGCGAACTCCGCGAGCCCCTTCTCGAAGCGGGCCTTGCCGATGTAGCACCACGGGCAGGCGATGTCGCTCCAGATCTCGACGCGCATGTTGTTGCTTCTCTCCGGGGTCGTGAGGTGTGTTCCGTGGCCGAAACGCGGCGGACGGCCGGATTCATTCCGCGGCGGGCACCACTGTGAGGCGGAGCACGAGGTGGGTGCCGGAGCGCGGGGCGTCGGGGTCCTGGATCCAGCCGCGGGCAGCGTAGAAGGCGCGGGCCCGCTCGTTCTTCTCGAAGACGAGCAGGCGCGCGGCGGCGATCCCCTCGGCGCGCCAGAGGTCGAGGCAGGCCGAGTGCAGTGCGGAGCCGAGGCCGCTGCGCCAGCGGTCGGGCCGGACGTGCAGCTGGGTGAGCGTCACCGCCTCGTCTCCCCTGAGGTACGCCGCGACGCCGCCGAGCTCGCCGTCCCGCTCGGCGCAGAGCACGTCGCCCCGCTCCACGGCCCTGCTCCACCCGTCCCGGGAGCGGGCGAGCTCCTCGGGCCCGGCGAACTCGCTGTCGGCGAGATGACCTCGGTAGTAGGTGGACCGTGCCTCCAGGTGCAGGGCGGCTATGGCGTCGAGGTCGTCGGGGGTCGCGGCTCTGATCATGACAACGGGGACGCGACGGCCGGGAGGACGGTTGCGACGCGCGGCGAGCCGCCGCAGGCCAGTCCCGGTCCGCGCCCGGCCGGCTCCGGCCACGCCGCCTACGCCCCCTTCCGGTACCTCCCCGGCGCCATGCCGTACTCCCTCTTGAACGCCTTGGCGAAGGCGAACTCCGAGGCGTAACCGCTGCGCTGGGCGACGGTGCGGATCGGGGCGTCGTCCGCGCGGAGCAGCCGGCCCGCCGTCGTCATGCGCCACCACGTCAGATAGGCCAGCGGCGGCCTGCCGACCAGCATCGTGAAGCGGCGGGCGAAGGCCGCGCGGGAGAGGCCGCCCTCGGCGCCGAGTTCCTCCACCGTCCACGGCCGGGCCGGCTCCGCGTGGATCGCGCGGAGGGCCGCGGTGACGGCCGGATCGCTCAGGGCGGCGGACCAGCCGGAGGTCCGCTCGGGACGTTCGGTCAGCCACCAGGTGCGGAGCAGCAGCACGAGCAGGGTGTCGAGCAGGGCGGGCACGAGCGCGTCGGATCCCGGCTGCGGATCGGCGAGTTCGGTGCCGAGGAGCTCGACCGCGGCGCGCAGCCGGGGGTGGGCGCCGGGCCTGGCGGGGATGTGCACGAAGGGGGGCAGCTCGGTGAACAGGGGGTGGGCCCGGGCCCGGCTCACCTGGTAGGCGCCGCACAACAGGAGAGTGTCGTCCGCGCGGGCCGGTTCCCGGTCGGGTGGCGTCGGCCAGGAGCCGTCGGGCGCCTGGACGGCGTCCGCGAGCGGGGTGCCGGGGTGGCCGGCGAGTCCGTGGCCGGTGCCGTGCGGCAGCAGGGCCACGTCACCGGCGTGGAGCTCGACGGGCTCGCCGTCCTCGCCCGGCGGTATGAGCCAGGCCGTGCCCTGGACGACCACATGGAATCCGGCGCCGTTGCTCGACGGGAAACGGAGGCCCCAGGCCCCGGAGTTGACGGAGCGGGAGGAGTGCGGGCGCCCCGCCCGCATGGCCGCCACGGCGTCGCTCAGTACGTCCATGGCCCGCACCGTAGCGCGAGACGGACGGACATCGCAGGAAGGTTCTGGAACATGGTTCGTCTTCCTGCGGCTGCCTACGGTCGAGGACATGACGAACGACACGAACACCGGCACGACGACGACCCGCGCCGTGCTCTTCCACGCGCTCGGCGGACCCGAGGTGCTGACCGTGGAGGAGGTGCCGCTCCCCGCGCCGGGCCCGGGCGAGGTGCTCCTCCGGGTCGAGGCGATCGGCCTCAACCGCGCCGAGGCGCTGTTCCGCGCGGGCACCTACTACTACCCGGCCACGCTCCCCGGCTCCCGGCTCGGCTACGAGGCTGCGGGGGTGGTGGAGGCCGTCGGCCCGGACGTCACCGCGTACGCCCCCGGCGATCCGGTCATGGCGGCGGCCAACTTCGACTTCGGGGTGCACGGGGTGCACGCCGAGCGCGTGGTGCTCTCCCAGGAGTACGTGGTGCCCAGGCCCGCGGGCGTGGACGCGGTGACCGCGGCCGCCGCGTGGCTGACGTACTCGACGGCGTACGGCGGGATGGTGGAGGCCGGCGGGCTGCGGCCCGGCGACCCGGTGGTGATCACGGGGGCGTCCAGCGGGGTGGGGACGGCCGCGATCCAGGTGGCGCGGCGGATCGGCGCGGTGCCGATCGCCACGACGCGGGGCGGGGGGAAGCGGCAGGGGCTGCTCGGTCTGGGCGCGGCGCGGGTGATCACGACCGAGAGCGAGGACGTGGTGAAGGAGGTGCGGCGGTTCACCGGTGGCCGGGGTGCGCGGCTCGTCTTCGACGCGATCGGCGGGCCGGGGTTCGCGGAGCTCGGGAACGCCCTGGAGCCGGGCGGCACGGCGGTGCTGTACGGCTGGCTCGACCCCGCGCCGGCGACCGTCTCCCGGAACTGGCCGCTGACCGTGGTGGGTTACAACAACCACACGCTGTCCGGCACGGCCGACGGGCGGAGCCGGGTCGCCGGGTTCATCGGATCCGGCCTGCGCGACGGCTCACTGGCGCCGGTGATCGCCGAGACCTTCGAGGGTCTGGACCGGATCACCGACGCCCACCGGCTGATGGAGTCCAACGCGCACACGGGCAAGATCGTGGTGCGCGTCTGACGGCCATGGCGGGTCAGCGGCGTGGCACGCCCAGCGGGTTGCCGTCGCGCAGCTCCGGCGGAAGCAGGTGCTGCGGGGTCGACTGGTACGTGACCGGGCGCAGCCAGCGCTCGATCGCGGTCGCGCCGACCGAGGTGGACGTGGACGTGGTGGCCGGGTAGGGGCCGCCGTGGTGCTGCGCGGCGGCGACCGCCACGCCGGTCGGCCAGCCGTTGACGAGGACGCGGCCCGCGAGCGGCGTGAGCTCGGTGAGCAGGGAGGCGGCCTCCGGGTCCTCGTCGCCCATCTGGAGCGTGGCGGTGAGGTTGCCGGGGAGCAGGGCGAGGAGCGCGGTGACCTCGTCCCGGGTGGCGTAGCGGCAGACCACGGTCACCGGTCCGAAGCACTCCTCCAGGAGCGCCTCGTGGCCGCCCGCGAGCACGTCGGCGGCGTCGACGGTCAGGATGCCCGCGTTGACCGTGTGCTCCCCGCCCGCGCCGGGCGTGACGGGGGCGGCGACGCCCGGGAGTCCGACGCGCTCGCTCGTTCCCGCGAGGAACGCGCCCCGCATGCGGTGGTCGAGCATCACGCCGGGTTCGGACTGGCTGACGGCGTCCGTGAGTGCCGACACGAAGCGGTCGCCCGCCTCACCCGAAGGGGCGAGGACGAGACCGGGCTTGGTGCAGAACTGCCCCTGGCCCATGGTCATGGAGGCCGCGAGCCCGGCGCCGATCTCCGCGGCCCGCTCCTCGGCGGCGGCCCCGGTGATCACCACCGGGTTGAGCGAGCCGAGTTCGCCGTGGAAGGGGATGGGCACGGGCCGGGCCGCCGCCGCGTCGAAGAGCGCCCGCCCGCCCCGTACGGAACCGGTGAAGCCGGCCGCCGCGACCAGCGGGTGGCGGACGAGCTCGACGCCCGCGTCGAAGCCGTGGACCAGGACGGCCACGTCCTCGGGGAGACCGGCCTTGGCGGCGGCCCGGCGCAGCAGCGAGGCGCAGAGCTCGGAGGTGGCCGGGTGGTCGGGGTGGGCCTTGATCACGACCGGGCAGCCGGCGGCGAGCGCGCTGGCCGTGTCGCCGCCGGGGACGGAGAAGGCGAGCGGGAAGTTGCTGGCCGCGTAGACGGCGACGACCCCGAGCGGGATCTTCCAGCGACGCAGGTCGGGCCGGGGCGGGGTGGTCGTCGGATCGGGCAGGTCGACGCGTACGTCGAGGAAGGAGCCCTCGTCGACGACGTCCGCGAAGGACCGCAGCTGGGCGGTGGTGCGGGCGAGTTCACCGGTGAGCCGGACCGGGCCGAGCGCGGTCTCGGCGTCGGCCGCCTCGATGACCTGCGGCCCCGACTCGTCGAGGAGGTCGGCGGCGGTACGGAGCAGGGCGGCCCGCACCGTACGGTCGGCGAGCGCCTCGCGGGTGGCGGCCGCGGAGCGGACGGCCCGGTCGATCTCGTCCGTTGTGGCCTCCACCGCAACCTGCTCCCGCGGCTTCCCCGTCCGGGGGTCCACACTCCACACTGGTTCAGCTGCCACCGCATGCCCCTCCGTGCACCCTGTTCGCTATTCTGAACAGAGTTCCTGTAGATGAATCAGGACTCTATTGACGGGCGTGCCGACCCACAAGAGGCACGGGAAGAGGGGGCGAGGTCGATGTCGACCGACACGGGTGGGGCCCAGGTCAAGTCCGCGGTACGCACGGTGGAACTGCTCGAGTACTTCGCCGGGCGTCCCGGAATGCACTCGCTGGCCGCCGTCCAGGAGGCTGTCGGCTACCCCAAGTCGAGCCTGTACATGCTGCTGCGCACCCTGGTCGAGCTGGGCTGGGTGGAGACGGACGCGACGGGCACGCGGTACGGCATCGGCGTGCGGGCCCTGCTGGTCGGCACCTCGTACATCGACGGCGACGAGGTGGTGGCCGCCGCCCGGCCGACCCTGGACCGGCTCTCCGACGACACGACGGAGACCATCCACATGGCGCGGCTCGACGGCACCAACGTGGTGTATCTGGCGACCCGTCAGTCCCAGCACTATCTCAGGCCGTTCACCCGTGTCGGCCGCCGGCTGCCCGCCCACTCCACCTCGCTGGGCAAGGCACTGCTCGCCACCCACAGCGACGAGCAGGTCCGCAAGCTGCTCCCCGAGACGCTGCCCGCGCTGACCGAGCACACGATCACGGACCGCGAGAAGCTCATCGAGGAACTGCACCTCGTCCGCGAGCAGGGCTACGCGGTGGACCGCGAGGAGAACACCCTCGGGCTGCGCTGCTTCGGCATCGCGATCCCCTACCGGACCCCGGCGCGCGACGCGATCAGCTGCTCGGTGCCGGTGGCCCGGCTGACGCCCGGACACGAGCAGATGATCAAGGACGCGCTCTTCGACGCCCGCGACCGCCTGACCCTGGCCACGCGCCGCCTCTGACCCTGGCCACGCGCCGCCTCTGAGCCCGGCGCCCGGGGCCGTCCGGCGGGCGTAGGGGCTTCTCCCCCGCGCGGCGGAGGCGGTTCACCGGCGGGCAGGAGGTGGAGGGAGGGGCACGCGCGGGAGCGTGGAGCCATGACGCAGACCGCTCCCCTCCCCACGTCCGCACCCACCGGCACCGGCCGCCCGAGCGCCGCCCGCCGGATCCTGCGCGCCCTGGCCGTCGTGGCCTGTCTCCCGTACATCTCGCTCAAGGTCGCCTGGGTCGCCGGCAGCGAGATCGGCATCCCGGCGGGCAGCGAGCTCCTGGAGCACCGGACGCTGCTGATCGTCGCCAACTCGGTCTCCGTGGCGATGGACGCCGTGGTGGCCGTCCTCGCCCTGCTGCTCACCCAGCCGTGGGGCCTGCGGGTACGGCCCTGGCTCCTCGCGTTCCCCCTGTGGGCCGCGACGGGACTGCTCTCACCGATCATGATCGGTTTCCCCGCGCAGCTCGCGGTCGCGCTCGTCACCGGCCCGTCGAAGACCGCCACCGCCGGCGAACCGTTCCTCGACGACTGGGTCTTCGGGGTCGTCTACGGCGGCTTCATCGTCCAGGGGCTCGCGCTCGGCTCGCTCTTCGTCCTCTACGTACGCGAGCGCTGGGCGCTCGCGTGGCGCGGCAGCCTGGGCGACCTGCCCGCCCGTCCGTGCGGAACCGGTACGCGCGTCGTGGCCGTCGCCGCCTCGCTGCTCGCCCTGCTGCCCGCCGCCGTCCATCTGATGTGGGCGGCGGGCTCGACGCGGGGGCTCTCACCGTCCCAGATCGCCCGGCGCACCGACGACTTCCACGTCCTGGAGGGGATACGCGCGCTCTTCGTCGCCGTCGCCGTCATCGGCGTCCTGCTCCTGCTCTTCCGGAGGGCCGGGGCGCTGTCGGTCCGTACGACCCTGGGCATGGCCTGGATCGGCTCGGGCGGAGTCGGGTGCTGGGGCGCGTACATGCTGCTGGTGACGTTCATGCCGGACACCGATCCGATCAAGACCTTCACCGGTCTGGCGCGGCTCGCCTACGCTGGGGAAATGATCACCGGGTTCCTGCTGGCCGGCTGTGTGGCCGTCTTCCTGCGACGCCGGACCGCGAGCGCGTGAGACCTCCGCTCGCACCGCTGCTCGGCCGCCGCGCCCGGCTCCGCTGGATCCATCTCATCCTGGGCGGCGCCCTGTTCATGCCGTACTGGCTGGTCGGCACGGTGGTCGTGGGGATGCTCACCGGCGAGGGGGCGATGTTCTCGGGCGGTCTCACCGTGCAGTTCGGGGCGTACGCGGTCGGCCTGCCGCTCGTCACGGTCTCCGCGCTCTTCCCGCTGACCCGGCCGATGTCGGTGGCCGCGGCGCGGGCGCTCTGCGGGGTCGAGGGCGACCGGCTCGCGGACGGACCCGCACGGGGGCGGAGCGCGAAGGCGCGGACGGCGGGCTGGTTCACGCTCCATCTGGGGATCGGCGCGCTGGTCAGCGGCGCGACGCTGGCCCTGCCGCCGTTCGCGGTCACGGTGATGGCACTGCCGTTCTCGGAGTCGCTGCGGAAGTCCGAGCTGACCTCGTTCTGGGGTCTGGACCGGCCCTGGCTGCAGTGGGCCGCCGTCCCGGCCGGGCTGCTGATGCTCCTCGCGCTCACCGCCGTCGCCGCCGGCACGGGAGCCCTCCTCGCCCGGCAGGCGCCGCTGCTGCTCGGACCGAGTCCGGCGGACCGGCTCGTCGCGGCCGAGCGGCGCGCCGCCGAACTGGCGGTACGCAACCGGCTGGCGCGCGAGCTGCACGACTCCGTGGGCCACGCCCTGAGCGCGGTGACGCTCCAGGCGAGCGCGGCCCGCCGGGTCCTGGACACCGACGTGGAGTTCGTA
Source organism: Streptomyces sp. NPDC013457 (assembly GCF_043089925.1). Lineage (NCBI taxonomy): Bacteria > Bacillati > Actinomycetota > Actinomycetes > Kitasatosporales > Streptomycetaceae > Streptomyces > Streptomyces sp. NPDC013457. The sequence continues at coordinate 559,465 of NZ_JBICBL010000003.1, read as the reverse complement.
CGGGAGGCCCTGGCGGCGATCGAGGAGACGACCCGGCGCACGGTCGGCGAACTGGACTCGGTCCTGGGCCTGTTGCGCGAGGGCGAGGACGGCGGAGAGCTGCCCGCGCCCCGGCTCGACGCGCTGGACGCGCTGGTGAGAGGCGCCGGGCGGCAGGTGGAGCTGACGGTGAGCGGGGCGCTGGACCGGGTGCCGGACGCGGTGTCGAGGGAGGCGTACCGGATCGTACAGGAGGGGCTGACGAACGCGGCACGGTACGCGGGCGGGGAGCGCATGACGGCGCGCCTCGCCCTGGACGACGACGAGCTGGAGATCACGATGGAGAACCCGCTGCCCGCACGGGCCCCACTGGCCCGCCCCGACGGCGGCCGCGGTCTGCGCGGCGTCGCCGAACGCGCCCGTCTGCTCGGCGGCACGTCCGAGGCCGGCCGGGTGGCCGACGTCTGGCGCCTCGCGGTGCGCCTGCCGCTGGGGAAGGCGACTGCTCCCGGAGGCGGGCCGAGCATGGAGAAGGAGGCCGGCCGGTGATCCGGGTGGTGCTCGCGGACGACGAGCGGATGGTGCGGACCGCCCTGCGGGTGATCCTCGACGCGGAGCCCGACCTGGAGGTCGTCGGCGAGGCGTCCACGGGGGCCGAGGCGGTGTCGGTGGTGCGCGAGGCGCGGCCGGACGTGGTCCTGATGGATGTGCGCATGCCGGAGATCGACGGGATCCGGGCGACGGAGCAGATCCTGGCCGGGATGGCGGAACCGCCGCGGATCGTGGTCGTGACGACCTTCGAGAACGACGCGTACGTCTACGACGCGCTCCGGGTCGGGGCGGCCGGCTTCCTGCTGAAGCGGGCCGGCGCGGACGAGCTGGTGGACGCGGTCCGGCTGGTGGCTCGCAGCGACTCGCTGCTCTACCCGGCGGCGGTACGGGGCCTGGCCGCCGAGCACGCCCGCCGCCGGCCCCCGGCGGCGCCGCCCTGGGCGGCCCGGCTGACCGAGCGGGAGGCGCAGGTGCTCCGGCTGGTGGCGACGGGGCTGACGAACGCGGAGATCGCCGGGCGGATGGGGGTCGGCCCCGCGACGGTGAAGACGCACGTGGCGGCGGTCCTGGCCAAGACGGGGGCGCGGGACCGTACCCAGGCCGTGATCGTCGCGTACGAGTCGGGTTTCGTGAGCCCGGGATGAGATGAACGTTTCCTGAGAAACGGGACACATCAGGAACGCGGCGCCCCCGCTCGCTCGTCCCGCATATGGGATGAACAAGACGATCAGGCGCGCCTCGGCCTTCTCGCTGCTCCTGGTGCTCGCCCTGCTGGGCCGGGCGACCTGGGTGCAGGCGTACGAAGGCAAGGCCCTCGCGAACGACAAACAGAACCGGCGGCAGGTCATGGCGCAGTACGCGCAGCCGCTCGGGAACATCGTCGTGGCCGGTTCGCCGGTCACGGGCTCGAAGCGGACGGAGGGCGGTGACCTCGCGTACAAGCGTGACTACACCGACGGCGAGCTGTACGCGGCCGTCACCGGGTACAGCTCCCAGGCGTACGGCGCCACCCAGCTGGAGGGGATCTACTCCGACGTCCTGGACGGCACCGACACCCGGCTGAAGAACCCGCTGGACGCTCTCACCGGCAAGCAGCAGGAGCCGGGTGATGTGCTCACGACCATCGATCCGGCCGTCCAGAAGGCCGCGCACAGGGCGCTCGGCGACAACAAGGGCGCGGCCGTCGCCATCGACCCGAAGACCGGCAGGATCCTCGGGATGGTGTCCACCCCCTCGTACGACCCCTCCGCGATCGCCGGTCTGACCGACGGCGCCACCTGGAAGGAGCTGACGGGGGACGAGGACAAGCCGCTGGTCAACCGTGCTCTGAGGCAGCCGCTGCCGCCCGGCTCGACCTTCAAGCTGGTCGTCGCGGCAGCCGCCCTGGAAGAGGGTCTGTACGGCTCCGTCGACACGGCGACCGACAGCCCGAACCCGTACAGGCTGCCCGGCTCCACCCGCGACCTGGAGAACGAGAACCCCTCCGCGCCCTGTGAGAACGCCACGATCCGGACCGCGCTCCAGTACTCCTGCAACAACGTCTTCGCCAAGATCGCGGTCGATCTCGGCCAGGACAAGGTGAAGGCGATGGCGGAGAAGTTCGGCTTCAACGACGAGGAGCGGGACGTGCCGGTACGCGCCTACGCGAGTGTGTACCCGTCCGGCATGGACAAGGCGCAGACGGCGCTGACCGGCATCGGTCAGTTCGACGTGACGGCGACCCCGCTCCAGATGGCCATGGTGTCCGCGGCGATCGCCAACGACGGGCTCATGGCGGCGCCCCACATGGTCTCGAAGGTGGTGGACTCCGACGGGGACACCCTCGACTCCTTCGAGGACGGGGACGCCCGGCGGGTCGTCTCGTCCTCGACGGCGGAGCAGCTGCGCAGCGCGATGGTGACCGTGGTGGACAAGGGCACGGGCTCGAACGCGGCGATCGGCGGCGCCGAGGTGGGCGGCAAGACGGGCACCGCCCAGCACGGCGAGAACAACAGCAAGACGCCGTACGCCTGGTTCACCTCCTACGCGAAGGACGCGGACACCGGCAAGGAGGTCGCGGTCGCGGTGCTGATCGAGGACTCGGGCGCGGCGCGCTCGGAGGTCAGCGGCAACGGTCTGGCGGCCCCGGTGGCGCAGAAGATGATGAAGGCGGCGCTGAAGTGACCTACCGGTCCAGAGGCCTTGCCATGAAGAGGGCGGTCTCGCCCTCGGACGCGGTCCCGGTGTAGAGGGTGGTGTCCAGGCCGCAGAGCCGGAAGCCCATGCGCCGGTAGGCCCGTACCGCCGGGACGTTGACGCTGGTGACCTCCAGCCAGGCGGTGCGGGCGCCGTGTTCGCGGCCGTGGGCGAGGGCGCGGCGCATCAGCTCGCCGCCGATGCCGCGGCCGCGGTGGTCGGGGCCGACGGTGAGCTGGTGGACGACGAGCCGCCGGTTCCACTCCTCCACGCCGACGGCGATGAACCCGACGGGAGTCCCGTCGGCGTCGACGGCCACGATCTCGTGGCGTTCGTCGTCCGCTCCGCCGTCCCCCGGCTCGTCCTCCGCCGGGAAGACCTTGACCAGCGGCGGGTCGACGGCGACGAGCCGCAGCCCGAACCCGACGTCCCCGGAGGCGACTTCGTAGACGTATTCGGTGGTGAACGAGTCGTCGAGCGCGGCGAGGGCCGATTGGTCGGCAGGCCCCGCGACACGATATGCAAGGTCACGCATGAGCCGAGCATAGTTTCGAACCGCGGAGGACCGCTGTGCGACTGCCCCGTTCCCTGTCAGGCTGGACCATGGCCGTCTTCGGCCTGCTCGCCGCCGCGCTGGGGGTGGTGGGACTGGTGTCGCCCGACGCCCTGCTCGGCCTGATGGGCTTCGACCCCCTACCCGACGGGAGCCGGACGGACGGGGACCACACCCTGGTCTTCCTCACGGCCTCCTCGATGGCCGCGCTCAACATGGGCGTGTACTACATCCTGGCCGCGCTGGCGGACTGGAAGGCGTTCTTCCGCTGGACGGTCCCGTTCCGGCTCCTCACCTGCGCCGTCTTCACCCTCGCCGTCGTCACCGGACGCGCCCCGTCCGGCTTCCTCGGCGTGGGCCTGTGGGAGGGCCTGGGCGCCCTGGTGACCTGGGCCGCGCTGCGCCACGAGGACCGGGCGGGCTCGAAGGCCGTGGCGTGACCCCGTCCCTCTAGGGCATCTGCCCGATCCGCGTGCCCCGCCTCAGGGGCCAGGCTGCGGGCATGAAGTGGACTGCGGGTCTCTATCTGTCCGGGGTACTGGTGTCGGGCTTCGGCTCGACGGCGATGTGGCTGGCGTCGGGGATCTGGGTCAAGTCCCTGACCGGTTCGGACAGTCTGGCGGCGCTGACCGTGTTCGCCCTGTGGGCGCCGGCGCTCGTCGGGCCGCTGCTCGGCGCGGTCGCCGACCGGGTGCGGCGGCGGCCCCTGATGGTGTGGTCGAACGCGGCGATGGCGGCTCTGCTGCCGGTCCTGCTCTGGGTCGACCGGGCGGACCGGGTGTGGCTGCTGTTCGCCGTCCTCGTGCTGTACGGGATCCAGGGCACCGTCCACGACGCCGCCGAGGTCGCGCTGGCGGCGAGCGCGCTCGACAGGCGGCACCTCGGGGACTTCAACGGGCTGCGGACTACTGTCGACGAGGGCGTGAAGCTGGTCGCCCCGCTCGTCGCGGCGGGTCTCTTCGCGCGGTACGGCGCCGGGCCCGTGGCGCTGCTCGACGCGGTGACGTTCGCGCTGGCCGCGGGCATGTTCGCGCTGATGCGGATACGGGAGGAGAGGCCGGTGCGCCCGGCCTCGGCGCACTGGCTGCGCGACACGGGCGAGGGACTGCGCACGATCCTCGCCTCGGCCGTCCTTCGCCCGCTCGTCCTGGCCGGGTCGTTCACGATGCTGCTCGCCGGGGTCAACGGGGCGGCGATCTACACGGTGGTGGATCAAAGGCTCGGCCACTCCCCGGCGTACGCCGGGGTGTTGTACGCGGCGCAGGGCGCGGGCTCGGTCGTCACGGGCCTGGCGGCAGGGCCGGTGCTGCGGCGCGTCCCGGGGTGGTCGGCGGCCGCCGCAGGGCTGGCCCTCTTCGCCGTGGCGGCCGGCCTCCGCGCCGTCCCCTACGACGGCGTGGCGCTGGTGGCGAGCGGACTGATCGGGGTGGGCCTGCCGCTCGTCCTGATCGCCGTGATGACGGCGGTCCAGCGGGAGGTCCCCGCGGACGCCGTGGGCCGGGCGGCGGCGACGGCCCACACCCTGGTCTTCGTCCCGAACGCGATCGCCCTGGCGCTGGGCGCGGGCCTGGTGGCCCTCGTCGACCTCCGGGTGCTGCTGCCGCTGCTGGCCGTCGCCGGGCTCGCCGGGGCGAGCGCCCTGGCCGCCCGTGGGGCGGCGGCCGGGCGGGTCGACGCCCCGGCGCGGGCGGACGTCTGAGGCGTCCGCCGGTACCTCAGCCGAGCGTCCGCAAGGCCTTCGCCACCAGGGCGAGGTCGGCGTCGGAGGCCAGACCCGCGTGGTAGAGGCGGAGTTCGGTGGCGCCCTCGGCCGCCGCCCGCCCGGCGTCCTCGGCGAGCGTGGCGGGGGAGCCTCCCATGCCCGTCACCACGCCGATGTTGGCCGCGAGGACGGTGCCCGGTCGGGCGGCGCGGGCGAAGGGGGCCACGGAGGCGGCCGGGGTGACGACGCCGTCCGCGACCCCGAGGACGTGCGCCGGGTCGGTTCCGGCGTTGGCGCCGCAGCGGTACGGGAGCGGGTCCGCGTGGAGCAGGACGCGGAAGCCGGGCGCGGCGGCCGCGCGGACGGCGGCGACGGCGGCCTCCTGGAGGGTGCGGGCCGTCCGGGTGCGCCAGGCGAGCACCGGCTCCTCGAAGGCGTCGAGCCTCCGTGCCGGGCCCCCCGCCCACACCGGCTCCAGCGCGTTCCGCACGGCCGCGGCCAGCGCGTCGGGATCGACGGCCTCCTCCCCGTACCCCTGCCGGCAGGAGGGGCAGAAGCAGAGGGACATCAGGTACTGCTCGCGGTCGCCGAGCGCGACGCCCGCGGTCTTGTCGTGGGCGTGGAGGTGGGCGAGGCCGTACCAGCCGCATGACTCCAGCTCGGTGCCGGCCGCTCCGGGCCGTACCGCCGCTTCGGCCGCCAGGTCCACCAGGTAGGCCCGGACGTCGGGTCGGGCGATGCAGGGCGCCCAGGGGTAACGGTCCCCGTAGGCGTTGACGACCGAGCTCGCCGGATGGTCGGCGCCCAGAAGGGAGTTGTGGGCGAGGACGACCCAGCTGTGGACCTCCAGGCCGGTGTCCGCGAGCGCCCGCGCCGCCTCGCCGTAGGCGTCGCCGGGCGCCCACTCGCCCGCCTCGTACGGCCGCAGCCCACGCCCGGACCAGCGGGCGCCGTCCGGCGGGTAGAGCACGGCGGCGTGTTCGGCGGTGACGACGCGGTGTCCGGGGTGCCGGGGCGTCAGGGCGCGGGTGGAGTGGTACGCGGAGGCGAGCGTGACGCTCGTGACGCCCAGGTCCGCGAGGCGTCCGGGCGCGGCCGGGTCGCCGACGACGTCCCACGGGTAGACGAAGGTCCCGGTCCTCACGCGCCGCCCCCGCGCTGCGCGCCCCCGAGCAGCGCGCGTCCGCGCTCGATGATCGTGGCGAGTTCCTTCAGGTGCTCGGGAGCGGGCTCGCTGAGCGGCGGCCGTACCTCGCCGACGTCCAGGCCTCCCATCCGTACCGCGGCCTTGACGAGGGAGACGGCGTAGCCCCGGCCCTTGGCGCGGAGTTCGACGAGAGGCCGGTAGAAGCCGTCGATCAGCCGTTCCACGGTCGGGTCGTCGCCGGCCGCGAGGGCACGGTGGAAGGCGAGGGCGATGTCGGGGGCGAAGCAGAAGACGGCCGAGGAGTAGAGGGTGACGCCGATGCCCCGGTAGGCGAGTCCGGTGAGCTCGGCGGTCGGCAGTCCGTTGAAGTAGAGCAGGTCGAGGCCCTCGGAGCGTACGGCGCTGATGATGCGCTGCATCAGGTCGAGGTCGCCGAGGCCGTCCTTGAGGCCGATGATCCCGTCGGTCCGGGCCAGGGCGACGGCCGTCTCGGGGGTGAGGATCGCGTTGTCGCGCTGGTAGACGATGACGTCGAGGGAGGTGGCGGCGGCGAGTTCGGTGTAGTGCCGCAGCAGTCCGGCCTGGTCGGCGACGACGAGGTACGGGGGCATGGCGAGGAGCCCGTCCGCGCCCGCCTCCTCGGCAAGCCGCGCGTACCGGACCGCGAGCGCCGTGCCGTAGCCGGCTCCGGCGAGGACGGGGACCCGGCCGGCGGACTCCTCCACGGCGGCGGCGACACAGGCGTGGAACTCCTCGGGGGTCAGGGCGTGGAACTCGCCCGTGCCGCAGCAGGCGAAGACCGCGGCGGCGCCCGCCTCGATGCCCGCGTGGACGTGCGCGCGGAAGAGGCCGAGGTCGACGGTGCCGTCCGGGGCGAAGGGGGTGACGGGGAAGAACAGCAGGCCGTCGAGCCGTTCGGCGAGCGGGGCTGTGGTCACGGGCGCTCCCAGAGAAGTCCGTCGTGCACCGTCGTGCACAATTCTGATTGTTGTCCATATTCTTGAACACCTGCACGCTAGAACAGCCCTGAAGTGGTGGTCAAGGCTCAAACCCGTCTCGACCGTGCGGTCTTGACGGAGTGTGTGCGCTCTTGACGCTCATCGGGCGCGTCCCTACCGTGTCCACGTTTGTGAATGCGATCCATGGACGGAGACCCCTCGCATGCCCACACCCCGTACCGTCCTGCTCACCGGCGCCGCCGGCGGCGTCGGCACGCTGATGCGCGCCCTGCTGCCCGCGTACGGATACGAGCTCCGCCTGCTCGACGTGGCACCCGTCGACGGAGCGCCGGACGCGATCGTCGCCGACCTCGCGGACCGGGACGCGCTGCGCGAGGCCGTCCGCGGCGTCGACGCGGTCGTCCATCTCGCCGGGATCTCCCTGGAGGCGGAGTTCGAGAAGATCGTCGCCGCGAACATCACCGGCCTGCACCACCTCTACGAGGCCGCGCGCGAGGAGGGGGTGGGCCGGATCGTCTTCGCCTCCAGCAACCACGCCGTCGGCTTCACCCCGCGCCCGCGCGAGGACGGCCCGGTGATCCCCGTCGACACCCCGCACCGCCCGGACACCTTCTACGGCCTGTCCAAGTGCTTCGGCGAGGACCTGGCCCAGTTCTACTGGGACAAGCACGGCCTGGAGACCGTCTCCGTGCGGATCGGCTCCTGCTTCCCCGAGCCGACCTCCGTGCGCATGCTGTCGATGTGGCTGAGCCCGGCCGACTGCGCACGGCTGCTGCACGCGGCGCTCACCGCCGAGGGCGTGGGGCACACGGTGGTGTACGGATCGTCCGCCAACACGCGGCTGTGGTGGGACCTTTCCTCCGCACAGGCGCTCGGGTACGAGCCGCGGGACGACTCGGAGCCGTACGCGGAACGGATCACCGCCGAGCAGGGGCTGCCGAAGGAGGACGACCCGGCCCACGCCCATGTGGGCGGCCACTTCTGCACGGAACCCCCGCGCTGGCCGCACTGACGGCGGGCGGGGGAAGCGGCGGAGGACGGGGCGGTCCTACACGGGCCCGGCCGGACTTTTGCGGGGGCGCCGGCCGGACCCGGGTCACAGCATGCTTGGCACACGCGACAGAAGGAACGTTACGGCTGCCTCATGTGCGGCTGCGATCCGCTGAGCGCGGCGACTGTCCGCGGAACGCGGCGGATCCGGCGGCGGAGCCTCGCAGCGTCTGCGAAGGCGTCTCCCCGAAGCGGGTCCGGTACTGCGCCGCGAACCGGCCGTGGTGCGCGAAGCCCCAGCGCCAGGCCACCTCGCTCACGCTCAGCTCGCCCGGCTCCGCGCCCCGCAGCTCCTCGTGGACCCGTTCGAGCCGGACCTGACGGACGTACGCCATCGGCGACATACCCACGTACTCCCGGAACGACTCCTGGAGCCGGCGCACGCCCACCCGTGCGAGACCGGCGAGTTCGGTCGTGGTGAAGGGGTGCTCGGGGCGGGCGCGCACGGCGTCCATCGCCCGCTTGACGGGCGCGGGCCGCAGCGGTTCGCCCGGATGGGCCAGCTCGTCGCGCCACGGGTGCTCGGCCGCGAGCAGCAGCCCGTTGAGCAGCGCCTCCTGGAGCGGCACGGCCACCAGCGCGTGATGGGCCAGGCTGTCTCCGGCCAGCGCCTCGTGCGCCACCTGACGCGCGAGGCGCACCCAGCTCAGGCCGGGGCCGCAGGTGGTGTCCAGACGCGGCGCGAAGGCGAGGCGGCCGCGCGGCGGGCGCCCGAGCAGCCCTTCGAGACGTTCGTGCAGCGCGGCCGCGTCGATCTTGACGGAGAGGGTGCGGCAGTCCCCGCTCCAGCGCTCCAGGACGGTGTCCCCGCACGGGTCGAGCAGCACCGCCTCGGCAGCCGTCGCGACGACCGGGGCCGCGCCGCCCTGGCGCAGCTCCATCGTCCCGCCGAGCGGGGCGTTGACGTGGAAGGCCCCGAGCTCCCCGAAGCGCATGCGGACGTCCGCCCCGCAGGACAGGTCCCCGATGACCAGCGGCCCGAGGGCGACGGTGTCGAAGCGCGCCGCGAAGGGCCGCTCGCGCCGCTCGATGACGTCCATGAAGTTGGCGTAGTACCGCGCGTCGATCTCCTGCCGCGCCTGGTCCACGTCCTGCGTACGAAAAGAGCTCCCACCCACGAACGGAAGAATACGATCCGCTCGAATATTCATATGACGGACCTGCCAGGGACCGGCAGGATGCCCGTCATGCCACAACCCCAGGGATTCAGCTACGAGCAGCGCGCGGACGGCACGGTCGTCATCACCCACCGAGGACGCGCCGCCGGGACCCTGCGCGGCGGCCGCGCGGAGAAGTTCCTGGCGGAGGTGGGGTCGGCGGACGCCCAGCTCGTCATGGCGCGCTGGACGGGCGCGTACAAGTTCGGCAACGAGCGCACGGCCCGGAACCACCCCCGTAACCGGAGTGGCCGAAGGTAGGGAAGGTAAGGGAACGGCAAAGCTGTCTCGCTCGTTAGCCCTGGCATGACCGCTATGACCCCCGGCTCGAACATCCCGCTCTCCGCCGCGCGCGTGGCGGTGGACGTCGCCGCTCCGGTACGGCTCGACGTCTCGGGCCTCCTGCTCAGCGCCAACGGCAAAGTCCGCTCGGACGACGACTTCATCTTCTACAACCAGCCTGCCGGCCCCGGTGTGAGCTACCGCTCCGGCGGCGGCTCGGCCCCGGACGCGATCGTCGTGGACACCGGCGCCGTGCCGTCCGGCATCGAGAAGATCGTCGTCACCGCGAGCCCCGACGCCGCCGGCCAGACCTTCCAGGGCATCGAGCCGACGGCGACGATCCGCAACGCGGACGACGGCAGCGTCCTCGCCACCTTCACCCCGCCGCAGCTCGGCACGGAGACGGCCCTGGTGGTCGTGGAGATCTACCTGCGCAACGGCGCGTGGAAGGCCCGTGCGGTGGGTCAGGGGTACGCCGACGGGCTTGCGGGCATCGCCACCGACTTCGGCGTCTCGGTCGACGAGGAGCCCGCGGCCGCGCCCGCCGCCGTCCCGGCACCCGCGGCGCCGGTCGCGCCTCCGGCGGCCGCGCCCGTGGACCCGCGGGTCGCCGCCCCGACGCCTCCCCCGCCTGCCGCTCCCCCGGCGGCCCCCTCGGCCCCCGTCGCCACCGGCAAGATCAACCTGGACAAGGGCCGGGTCAACCTCCAGAAGAACCAGACCGTGTCGCTGGTCAAGGGCGGCCGTCCGCTGCTCTCCCAGGTCAAGATGGGCCTCGGCTGGGAGCCCGCGTACCGCGGCAAGGACATCGACCTCGACGCCTCGGTCATCGCGTACGGCCCCCAGCGCAACCACCTGGACAGCTGCTACTTCGGCAAGCTCTCCATCCTGAGCGGGGCGATCAAGCACTCCGGCGACAACCTGACCGGCGAGGGCGCCGGCGACGACGAGGTCATCGTCGTCGACCTCGGCCGCCTCCCCGCCGACGCCACGGGCCTGGTCTTCACCGTCAACTCGTTCTCCGGCCAGAAGTTCACCGAGGTCGCCAAGGCGTACTGCCGGCTGATCGACGCGGCGACGGGCGAGGAGCTGGTCCGCTTCGACCTGACCACGGCCGAGCCGCAGACGGGCGTGATGATGGCCAAGCTCATCAAGCAGTTCACCGGCGAGTGGGAGATGACGGCGATGGGCGAGTTCGTGAAGTCGCGGACCGTCCGGGGCATGGTGAAGCCCGCCGCGCAGGCGCTCTGAGGACACCGGACACGCGGAAGGGGCCCGCCGGTCACCCGGCGGGCCCCTTCCGTCGTTCCGCCGAACCGGGTCAGCGGCGCGGCTGGCGGCGCCACGGGCCGGTGACGGCGACCATGATGCCCGGGTCCTGGATGTTGGCGTAGAGGGTGTCGCCGTCGGGCGAGAAGACGACGCCGGTGAACTCGCTGTCGTTCAGGTCGTTGCGGGCGATGGGGTAGGTGCGCCCGCGCTCGGTGGCGCCGAAGAGGTGCTGGACGCCCTCGCCGTCCTCGGCGATGACGAGACCGCCGTACGGGGAGACGGTGATGTTGTCCGGGCCGTCGTAGGCGCCGTCCTCGTCCGGGTTCGCGTTGACGCCCAGGAGGACCTGGAGGGTCAGGGTGCGGCGCTTGGGGTCGTAGAACCAGACCTGGCCGTCGTGCGCGGCGCCCGGGCTCTCGTCACGGGCGTACGAGGAGACGATGTACGCCCCGCCGTCGGCCCACCACATGCCCTCCAGCTTGCGTGCGCGGGTGACCTCGTCGGGGCCGAACTGCTCGCGGACCTCGACCTCGCGGCCGTCGCGGTCGGGGACGTCCAGCCAGTCCACGCCGTAGACGGTGCCGATCCGGGTGGCGCGGGAGAGGTCGTCGACGAAGCGGCCGCCGGAGTCGATGCAGCGGGGTGCCTGGAGGACGCCTGCGTCGTCGGCGAGGGTACGGAGCCTGCCGCGGCCGTGCTCGAAGCCCTTCGGCGGCACCCAGCGGAAGAAGAGGCCGTTCGGCTCGGAGGCGTCCTCGGTGAGGTAGGCGTGACCGCGCTTGGGGTCGATGACGACGGCCTCGTGGTCGTAGCGGCCGAACGCCTTGATCGGCTTGGGGTCGCGGTTGGCGCGGCGGTCGCGGGGGTCGACCTCGAAGACGTAGCCGTGGTCCTTGGTCATGCCGTTCTCGCCGGCTCGGTCGGAGTTCTCCTCGCAGGTGAGCCAGGTGCCCCAGGAGGTCCGGCCGCCCGCGCAGTTGGTGGAGGTGCCCGCGATGCCGACCCACTCGGCGACGGTGCCGTCGCGGTGCACCTCGACGACGGTGCAGCCGCCGGACGCGGCGGGGTCGTAGACGAGGCCCTCGGTCAGCGGGACCGGGTGCGTCCAGCCGGAGCGCTTGCCCTTGAGCTCGTGGTTGTTGACCAGGAGGGTGGTGCCGCGCGGGCCCGCGAAGGTGGCGGTGCCGTCGTGCTTCTGCGGGGTGAACTCGCCGGACTCCAGCTTGGTGACACCGCTGTGGGTGATGACGCGGTACGTGAAGCCGGCGGGGAGGGCGAGCACGCCGGCGGGGTCCTCGACGAGAGGACCGTAGCCGAGCCGATGCCGGTCGCCCGAGTCCGCGAGGTCGTCGGCGCGGTCGTCGAGCCGGTCGTCCGCGGTGGCGAGCGCCTCGGGTGCGGTGGCGAGGGCGGCGACCGATCCGGTCAGGACGAGGCCGGCTCCGGCGGCGGTGGAGTGCTTGGCGAACTCTCTGCGGTTGAGAGGCATGGCGTGTTCGTCTCCCTGTCGTCACCCGGTGTCGGGCACACGGTCCCGCCCACGCACGAACGAGAGTTGAACGGAGAGGCGCCCCCCGATGAACTGCGCCCCGGCGGAGGGACACGCGGCCCGCGGGGCCGCCAGGGCGGTTGGCCACCGGGCCGGGCGGGGGCGCCCGCCCGCCGAGCACCGCACGCGGGCGGCAGCCGCGCGCACCCCCGCCGCGCGCCGCACATGAGCGGCCGCGCACACCCGCCGCGCCCCGGCGCCCCGCCGCGCGTACTCCCGCCGCGCGCCGGCGCCCCTCGGCTCCGCGTCGCCGAACGTCCGCGGCCGGCCCCGGACGCCTTCGCCACCCGGTGGCGGCCCACTCCGCAGCAGGCCGCCGCCTACGACCCCGTGCGGGACCTTGCCTTGAAGGCCGCCTTGCGGGCTTCCTTGGCCGCCGCCTTGTCGGGGTGGAGCCGGCCCATCGCCTCCAGGACCTCGGCCGTCGCCGGGTGCTCCACGCGCCAGGCCGCGTCGAAGAAGCCGCTGTGGCGCCCGGTCAGCCCCTCGATCAGCTCACGGAGTTCGTCCAGGTCGCCCCGGGCGTCCAGCTGCGCCGCGATCGTGTCGATGGCCAGCCAGAAGATCATCGACTCCGACGGCGCCGGCACGTCCGCGGCCCCGCGCTCCGCGAGCCAGACCCGGGCGAGCCCGCCCAGTTCGGCGTCGTCGAGCACCTCCCGTACGGCGGGCTCCGCGTCCGGGCCCACGAGGGAGAGCGCCTGCTGGCAGTGGAGCCGGCGCAGCGGCGAGCCCGCGTCGGCGCCCCGCGCCGCGGCGAGCAGCTCCCGCGCCGCGCTCACGGCGTCGCGCCCGGCCAGCCAGCCCACGGTCTCGGCGCGCGCCGCCGGCTCGGGGTAGACCGCGAGACCGTCGAGGAGCACGTCCGCTCCCTTGTCGGCCAGTTCGCCGACGGCCGGCGCGTCGACGCCCGCCTCCAGCAGCCGGGCCCGTACGCCGTAGAGGCCGAGCGGCGTCAGCCGGACCATGCCGTACCGCGTGACGTCCTCGTCGTCGACCTCGTCGATCCGCGCGGTGGGCTCCTCGCCCTCCTCGACCATCAGCGCCTCGTCGACGGGCTGGTACTCGACGAGCCCGATCGGTTCGAGCAGCCGGAACTGCTCGTCCAGGCGCATCATCGCCTCCGAGACCTGCTCCAGGACGTCGTCGGTCGGCTCGCCCATGTCGTCCGGGACGATCATCGACGCGGCGAGCGCCGGCAGCGGCACCGGGCCCTCGCCCGGCCCGCCCTCGCCGACCGTCAGCAGGTACAGGTTGCCGAGCACGCCCTCCAGGAACTCGGCCTCCTCCTCCGGGTTCCAGTCGAGCAGCTCGAAGTCGATCTCGCCGTCCTCGCCGATGACGTCCGCCAGGTCGTCGAGTACGGGGGCGGTGGCGTCGGCGAAGACGACGTCCAGGCCGTCGAGCCAGATCGCGAGGACGTCGAGCGGGGCGCCGCCGGTGAGGAGGCCGAGGTTCTCACCCGGGGCGACCGCGCCCGGGGTGTCGTCCTCGTCGCCGTCCTCGACGTCGACGAGCCCGGTGTCGACCGCGAGGCGCCATGCCTCGCTCGCGTACGCCTCGCCGTCCTCGTCCGACGCGAGCCCCAACACCTCTGCGGCGGCGGGCAGTTGCTCGTCGACGAGTTCACCGCCGGCGCCGACCCTGGTCTCGGGCCCGGCCCAGCGGGCGAGCCGTGCCGCCCGCGCCAGGAGGGGTGCGGCCAGGGCATCCCGCGCCAGCTCCGCGTCCGAGTGCAGCTGAACGGGGGGCAGGGTGGGGCGATCCGGTGCCATCTGGGGTCTTCTCCTCGAAGGGCCTGCGAGTCCGGGGGGCCGGTCGTGCGGTCGGCGAACGGACTTCAGCGTAGACGCATTTCCCGTCCGGCCCGCCGGTTCACCGAGGCGTCAGCCTTCGTACACCCGTCGACTCTTGACAAGTCCACCGCTCAGCCAAGAGATTGACGCGCGTAGATACATCGACCGTTCATCCAAGTGCCTCCGGAGCCCCCTGATGCCTTCCTCCATACCGAGATCCGCGGCCGTGGCCGCCGTCGTGTCGGCCGCCCTCGCGGCCGGACTCCTCGCCGGCTCCACCGCCTCGGCGGACACCTCGACGGAGACCGCCGCCGGTGTCCGTATCCACGACATCCAGGGCACCACCCGCGTCTCGCCCCTCGTCGGCACCCAGGTCACCGGCGTCACGGGGATCGTGACCGGTGTGCGCACCTACGGTTCGCGCGGATTCTGGATCCAGGACCCGCAGGCCGACGACAACCCGGCCACCAGCGAGGGCCTGTTCGTCTTCACGAGCTCGGTGCCGACCGTCGCGGTCGGCGACGCCGTCAGCGTCAACGGCACGGTCGGCGAGTACGTCCCCGGGGGTCTGAACTCCGGCAACCAGTCGCTGACGCAGATCTCCAAGCCCACGGTCACCGTGGTCTCGCAGGGCAACCCGGTCCCGGCCCCCGTCACGATCTCGGCCTGGTCCGTCCCGGACGCGTACGCGCCCGAGGGCGACGCCGCCGCGGCAGGCTCCATCAACGGCCTCACCCTCAAGCCGAGGCACTACGCCCTGGACTACTACGAGTCCCTCGAGGGCACCAACGTCCGGGTCGGGACCTCGCGCGTGGTGGGTGCCACCGACCCGTACTCCGAGCTCTGGGTGACGGTGAAGCCCTGGGAGAACCGCAACTGGCGCGGCGGCACGGTCTACGGCTCGTACGACGCGCAGAACACCGGCCGGCTCCAGATCCAGTCGCTGACCCCGATCGCCCAGCAGCCCTTCCCGACGGCGAACGTCGGCGACGTGCTCTCCGGCACGACCGAGGGCCCGCTCGACTTCAACCAGTTCGGCGGCTACACGCTGACGGCGCGCACCCTGGGCACGGTCGTCGACCGCGGCCTGGAGCGCGAGGTCACGGACCGGCAGCACAAGAACGAGCTGGCGGTCGCGACGTACAACGTCGAGAACCTCGACCCGTCCGACCCGCAGGAGAAGTTCGACGCGCTGGCGGCGGCCGTGGTGACGAACCTGGCCTCGCCCGACATCCTCGCCCTGGAGGAGATCCAGGACAACAACGGCGCGAAGAACGACGGCACGGTCGCCGCCGACCAGACGCTGAAGAAGTTCACCGACGCCATCCTGGCGGCGGGCGGCCCGGCGTACGAGTGGCGCTCGGTCGACCCGGAGAACAACAAGGACGGCGGCGAGCCCGGCGGCAACATCCGCCAGGCCTTCCTCTTCAACCCCGAGCGCGTCTCGTTCACCGACCGCGCGGGCGGCGACGCCGTCACCGCGACGGGCGTCGTGCGCGGCGAGGGCGGCGCGCCCGAGCTGACCCTGTCGCCCGGCCGGATCGACCCGGCCAACACGGCCTGGGAGAGCAGCCGGAAGCCGCTGGCGGGCGAGTTCACCTTCCGGGGCCGCACCGTCTTCGTGGTCGCCAACCACTTCGGCTCCAAGGGCGGCGACGAGTCCCTGGTCTCGCACCACCAGCCGCCGGTCCGCTCCTCGGAGGCGAAGCGCCTGCTGCAGGCGCAGGCCGTCAACGCCTTCGTGAAGGACGTGCTCTCGATCCGGAAGAACGCGGACGTCCTCGTCCTCGGCGACATCAACGACTTCGAGTTCTCGGAGACGACGAAGGCGCTGACGGACGGCGGGGCGCTCTACCCGGCGGTGAAGTCCCTGCCGCGCAGCGAGCGCTACTCGTACGTCTTCCAGGGCAACAGCCAGGTTCTCGACCAGATCCTGACCAGCCCGGGGATCGGCCACTTCGAGTACGACAGCGTCCACATCAACGCGGAGTTCGCGGACCAGAACAGCGACCACGACCCGCAGGTCCTGCGCTTCCGCCCGTGATGCCGCGCGTTACGCGCCCGCGCCGAGGCTCGGCGCGGGCGCGTAGCGCCGCACACCACCGCCCACCACGCCCGGGTACGTCTGCACCCTCGCCCCACTGCGGCGTCGACGAGCCGATCCCGTCCCCTGGCCGGGTGACCCCGGTCTTCGACCTCGACCTTGCTCGAGGTCGAGTCCTTCCGCCCGTGCGACACTTCGGACATGATCCTCCGCCCCGCCGTCCGCGCCGAACTGCCCGCCGTCCTCGCCCTTCTCGCCGACGAGGAGAGGGTCGTGGACCCCGCGTCGGTGACCGTCACGGAGGCGTACGAGCGGGCCTTCGCGGCGATCGTGGACGATCCGCGCAACGAGATGCTGGTCCTCGTCGACGGTGACGCGGTCGTCGGCTGCCTGCAGGCGACGTACGTCCCCGGTCTCGGCAAGGGCGGCGCGGAGCGGGCCCTGATCGAGGCGGTGCGGATCAGGGCCGACCGGCGGGGCGGCGGACTCGGACGGGAGCTGCTGCGCCGGACGGTGGAGCGGGCGCGGGCGCGTGGCTGCGGGCTCGTCCAGCTGACCAGCGACAAGCGGCGGACGGAGGCCCACCGGTTCTACGGATCGCTGGGCTTCGCCCGGGAGCCACGACGGCTTCAAGCTCGCGCTCCGACCTGACCGCGACCCGGCATCCGCGGCGGGGTCGACCGACCCACTCTTCAGTGACACTTAGCTCTCACCCCAAGAAGAACTAAGTGGACCTTCAGCGTCAGGGCACGCAGACTTCCCGGATGAGCACTGAACGCCCCTTCGGCCGGGCCCTCTGCGCGATGATCACTCCGTTCACCGCCACCGGCGGGCTGGATCTCGACGTCGCCCGCGAGCACGCCGCCCATCTGGTCGCCGAGGGCTGCGACGGCGTGGTCCTGAGCGGCACCACCGGCGAGTCCCCCACCACCACGGACGCCGAGAAGGCGGCGCTGATCGAGGCGGTCCGCGAGGCCGTCGGCCCCGGTCCGGCCGTGGTCGCGGGCGTGGGCACCTCGGACACCCGTCACACCGTGGAGCTGGCGCGCCAGGCCGAGAAGGCGGGCGCGGACGGGCTCCTGGTCGTCACCCCGTACTACAGCCGCCCGCCGCAGGCCGCCGTCGAGGCGCACTTCCTGAAGGTCGCCGACGCGACCGGTCTGCCGGTGATGCTGTACGACATCCCCGGCCGCACGGGCACCAGGATCGAGCCGGAGACGATGCTGCGGCTCGCCGCCCACCCGAGGATCGTCGCCGTCAAGGACTGCTCCTACGACCTGCTCGGCTCCTCCCGGGTGATCGCCCGCACCTCGCTCGCGTACTACTCCGGCTGCGAGGAGCTGAACCTCCCGCTGTACGCGGTGGGCGGCGCCGGATACGTCAGCACGGTGGCCAATGTGGCGCCCCGCCAGATGCGGGCCGTGCTCGACGCCTTCGACGCCGGCGACACGGCCGGGGCCGCCCGGCTCAACGGCCTCACCCTCCCGCTCGTCGAGCTGATGATGGCCTCCGGCCTGCCGGGCACGGTGACGGCCAAGGCCCTCCTCGGCGACTTCGTCCGGGAACCGCTGCAGCCCGCCGGCCTGGAGGCGGTCGACGGGCTGCGGGCGGCGTACGAGGATCTGGTTCAGTCGAACACGTAGGTGGTGCCGAACAGCGCCGCGTGTTCGAGGACGTCCTCCAGCGGGTCGTCGATCTGACCGGTGTGGAGGGTGAGGTTCGGACCGTTCGAGACGTACGGACCGTTCTGCGTCCGTGTGTGCGTCTCGTCCGCGGAGGCGACCGCGGCCGGCAGGAGCACCGCCGCCACGGTCAGCGCTCCGACGATGGTGGGCCTCGTCCTCATGTCGACTCCTCGCCTTGTCTGCTCGTGTGACCACGTCATCCTGTTAACGCAGCGTCACACGAGCAGGTCACGGCCTCAGTTGTGGCTGTGGAGGATCTCGTTGAGTCCGCCCCACACCGCGTTGTTCGGGCGGGCCTCGACGGCACCGGTCACCGAGTTGCGGCGGAAGAGGATGTTGTCGCCACCGGACAGGTCGCGGGCCTTGACGATCTCGCCGTCGGGCATCGTGACGCGCGTACCGGCGGTGACGTACAGGCCGGCCTCGACGACGCACTCGTCGCCGAGCGCGATGCCGACGCCCGCCTCGGCGCCGATGAGGCAGCGCTCGCCGATGGAGATGATGACGTTGCCGCCGCCGGAGAGGGTGCCCATGGTGGAGGCGCCGCCGCCGATGTCGGAGCCGTCGCCGACGACGACGCCGGCCGAGATGCGGCCCTCGACCATCGAGGTTCCCAGCGTGCCGGCGTTGAAGTTGACGAAGCCCTCGTGCATGACGGTCGTACCGGCGGCGAGGTGCGCGCCCAGGCGGACGCGGTCGGCGTCGGCGATCCGGACCCCGGCGGGGACGACGTAGTCGGTCATCCGCGGGAACTTGTCGATCGAGGTCACCTGGAGGTGCAGGCCCTCGGCGCGCGCGTTGAGGCGGACCTTCTCGATGTCGTCGACGGCGACCGGGCCGAGCGAGGTCCAGGCGACGTTGGCGAGCAGGCCGAAGACGCCGTCGAGGCTCTGGCCGTGCGGCTTGACCAGCCGGTGGCTGAGCAGGTGCAGACGCAGGTACGCGTCGTGGGCGTCGAGCGGCTTGTCGTCGAGCGAGGAGATGACGGTACGGACCGCGACCACCTCGACGCCGCGGCGGGCGTCCACGCCGAGTGCCTTGGCGGCGCCCTCACCGAGGGCGTTGACGGCGGCGTCGGGGGTGAGCCGCTCGGTACCGGCGGGCCCGGGCGCGTCGGTCAGCTCGGGGGCGGGGAACCAGGTGTCGAGAACGGTGCCGTCACCGGCGATGGTGGCGAGGCCGGCGGCGACGGCGCCGGTGGTGCGAGGAGCAGTGGTCATGCGGAAAACCTAACGTTCGGGGCCCCGCCCGGGCCAACCGGTCTCAGGTGTCGGTCGAGCGTCCCGGCGGATCCGCCAACGCCCGCGCCACGGCCCTCGTCGGATCACCCGGCAGGAGACGCGCCAGCATCTCGCGGGCGTACTCCTCGTCGTACGTCCCGTCCGTCAGCAGGACCTGGAGGCAGATGCCGTCCAGCAGCGCGACCAGCGCGCGGGCCGTCGCGGAGTCCGTCCGCCGCGAGAGGACCTCGGTGACGGCGTCCGTCCACTCCGCGGCGACCGGCCGCAGCGCGGGGCGGCGGAGCGCGGCGAGGTAGAGCTCGTACTCCAGCTCCACCCCCGTCCGCGCGCCGCCGATCCACTCCCCCGTCAGCCGGGCGAGGGCGGCGGCGAGGTCGGTGTCCGGGTCGGCGAGCGCCGGGCTCTCGCGCAGCTGCCGGCCGAAGCCCTCGCCGGCCTGGCGCAGCGCGGCGACGAGGAGTTCGTCGAGGGAGGCGAAGTGGTACGTCGTGGAGCCGAGCGGCACGTCCGCCTCGGCCGCGACCGTACGGTGGCTGAGCCCGTCGATGCCCCGGGCACCGACCACGCGGAGCGCGGCGTCGACGATTCGCTGCCGGCGCTCGGGGTCGTGGCGGCGGGGGCGGGCCATCAGTGCGCGCCCCCCATGTTGAGCACGAGGACCCCGGCGATGATCAGGAGGACCCCGGCGACCTTGGCGACGCTGAGCGCCTCGTTCATGAAGAGGATGCCGATGACGGCGACGGCGGCGGTGCCGACGCCGGACCAGATCGCGTAGGCCGTGCCGACCTGGAGGGTCCTGAGCGCCTGGGCGAGCAGGGCGAAGGCGATCAGATAGCCGGCGCCCGTGACGACGGAGGGCCAGAGCTTGGAGAAGCCCTCGCTGTACTTCATCGAGACCGTCGCGATGATCTCCGCCGTGATGGCGCCCGCCAGCAGTCCGTATCCCATGCGTACCATCGTACCCAACGATGTGTACGGTCGTACGCAAAGCCTCCCGCTACGGTGTCCCGCATGACGTATCCCTCGGGGCCGTACGGCTACGGCTACGCTCCCCCGCCCCCGCCGCCGAAGCCCGGCGTGATACCCCTGGCGCCGCTCGGTCTCAGCCAGATCCTGACCGGCGCCTTCGCCACCATCGGCCGCTACTGGAAGCAGCTGCTCGGTGTGGCCACGGCCGCCTTCGGCGGGGCGCTTGTGCTGGTCGCGGCGGTCGGCGGCCTCGCGTACGCGGCGGTCGCGGACCACGTGCCGCGCGTCTTCGACCTGCCGAGCGGGCAGGAGCCGAGCTGGGACGACGGCCGCCCGCTGCTGGTCGCCTTCGGTCTCGTCTGGCTGATCGCCATGGCCGGGATGCTGCTGGCGAGCGCCGTGGTGTCCGCGGCCTGCCCGGCCGTCCTCCAGGAGGCGGTGCTCGGCCGGCGCACGACCTTCGGCGCGGTCTGGCGCCGCGCCTGGTCGCGGGTGCCGTCGGTGATCGGCACGGTCTTCCTGACGATGCTGGTCGCCTTCGTGCCCGTCGCCCTCTTCATGGGGGCGATGATCGGATTCATGATCGCGCTCGTCACGGCCGCGTCGAACGCGGGCAGCGGGTCGGACTCGGCGATGACCGCGTCCGGTCTCGCCCTCGTCGCCTTCCTCGTCGCCCTCGCCACGATGCCGCTGGCCACCTGGATCTGGGTGAAGCTCAGCCTGGCTCCGACGGCGGCCGTCTTCGAGGGGCAGGGCGCGACGGCCTCCATGCGCCGCTCCAGCGAACTGGTGCGCGGCTCGTGGTGGCGGATCTTCGGTGCGCTGCTGGTCGCGGGTCTCATGGCGGGGCTGGCGAACGGGCTGATCCAGCAGATCCTCAGCACGCTTCTGTCGTTCCCGGTCTCGTTCACGGCCGCGTCCGGCTTCGAGACCCCGGGCGAGGTCATGATCGCGCTCGTACCGGTCATGCTGATCGTGGTCGTCGGCGGCATGCTGGCGCAGGCCGTCTGCTCGGTCTTCCCGCCCCTGGTCACCGGTCTCGTCTACGTCGACCAGCGGATCCGCAAGGAGAACCTCGCCCCCGCCCTGGTGCAGGCCGCCGGGACGCCGTCCCCGTTCAGTCCGTGAGCGACCGCTTCGGCCGCAGCACGCAGAACTCGTTCCCCTCGGGGTCGGCGAGGACGACCCAGGTCGCGTCCTCGCCCTGACCGACGTCGATCCGGCGGGCGCCGAGCCCGATGATCCGCTCGACCTCCGCGTCCCGGTCGTCGGGCGAGAGGTCGATGTGGAGCCGGTTCTTGACGGTCTTGGACTCGGGCACCGGCAGGAAGCACATCCCCGGCCAGGTGTGCTCGTCGGCGCCGATGACGATCTCCTCCTCGTCCTCGAAGAGGATCTTCCAGTCCAGGACCTGGGCCCAGAAGCGGGCCTGGCCCGGGAGGTCGTGACAGTCGACGGCGAGGTGGTACATGCGAACGGCCATGCCCTTCAGTCTTCCTGAAGAGCATGGCCGTTCGACAGTACGAAACGGTCGGACGCCGAGAACGTCAGACGTTGAACCCGAGCGCGCGGAGCTGCTCGCGGCCGTCGTCCGTGATCTTGTCCGGGCCCCACGGCGGCATCCAGACCCAGTTGATCTTCAGCTCGCTGGCGATGCCGTCGGTCGCGGACTTCGCCTGGTCCTCGATCACATCGGTCAGCGGACAGGCCGCCGACGTCAGGGTCATGTCCAGCGTGACGACGTTGGAGTCGTCGATGTGGATGCCGTAGATCAGGCCGAGGTTGACGACGTCGATGCCCAGCTCGGGGTCGACGACGTCGTACAGCGCCTCGCGGATCTCTTCTTCGGAGGCCGGCTTCATCGTGGCCTCGGCGTTCTCGGTCATGCCGACTTCCTCTCCGCGTCGCCCAGAGCCTGGGCCGTCGCGTCCTTCCACGCCATCCAGCTGAGCAGCGCGCACTTCACCCGGGCCGGGTACTTGGAGACACCCGCGAACGCGACCGCGTCCTCCAGGACCTCCTCCATGGCGTCGTCCGGCTCGATCTGGCCCTTGGACTGCATCAGCTCCAGGAACGTGCCCTGGATCTTCTGCGCCTCCTCCAGCTCCTTGCCGACGAGCAGCTCGTTCAGGACCGAGGCCGAGGCCTGGCTGATCGAGCAGCCCTGACCCTCGTAGCTGACGTCCTCGATCCGCGAGCCGTCGTACTTCACCCGTAGCGTGATCTCGTCGCCGCACGTCGGGTTGACGTGGTGCACCTCGGCGTCGCCGTCCCGAAGACCGCGCCCGTGCGGGTGCTTGTAGTGGTCCAGGATGACGTCCTGGTACATCGAATCCAGCTTCACGACCAGCCCCTACCCGAAGAAGTTCCGTACGTGCTCAAGTCCCTCGACCAGGGCGTCGACCTCGGCCGGGGTGGAGTACAGATAGAACGACGCTCGCGTGGTCGCAGGAATTCCGTACCGCAGGCAGACCGGCCGCGCGCAGTGGTGGCCGACGCGGACCGCGATGCCCTGCTCGTCGAGGACCTGGCCCACGTCGTGCGGGTGGATGTCACCGAGCACGAAGGAGATCGCCGCGCCGCGGTCCTCGGCCGTGGTGGGGCCGATGATCCGCAGGTCCGGCACCTCCTGGAGCCGGCGCACGGCGTACTCGGTGATCGCGTGCTCATGGCGCGCGATGTTCTCCATGCCGATCGCGGACAGGTAGTCCACCGCCGCGCCGAGGCCGACGGCCTGGGCGATCGGGGGCGTACCGGCCTCGAACTTGTGCGGAGCGGGCGCGTACGTCGAGGAGTGCATCGAGACGGTCTCGATCATCTCGCCGCCGCCGAGGAACGGAGGCAGGTCCTCCAGGAGCTCCTGCCGTCCCCACAGCACGCCGATGCCGGTCGGTCCGACCATCTTGTGGCCGGTGAAGGCCACGAAGTCGGCCTGCAGCGCCTGCACGTCGAGCACCATGTGCGGGGCCGCCTGCGAGGCGTCGATGCAGACCAGCGCACCGACCTCCTGCGCACGCCGGATGATCGTCTCGACCGGGTTGATCGTGCCCAGCAGGTTCGAGACCAGCGTGAACGAGACGATCTTGGTCTTCTCGGTGATGACCTCTTCGATGTTCGAGAGGTCGAGACGGCCGTCGTCGGTGAGGCCGAACCACTTCAGCTTCGCGCCGGTGCGCTGCGAGAGCAGCTGCCACGGCACGATGTTGGAGTGGTGCTCCATCTCCGTGATGGCGATCTCGGTCTCGTGGTCCACGCGGTAGGGCTCGTCGGCCCAGCCCAGCATGTTGGCCACGAGGTTGAGCGACTCGGAGGCGTTCTTGGTGAAGATCACCTCGTCGCGGCTCGGCGCGTTGATGAACGCCGCGACCTTGTCACGGGCGCCCTCGTAGAGCGCCGTCGCCTCCTCGGCGACCGTGTAGACGCCGCGGTGGACATTGGCGT
Source organism: Streptomyces sp. NPDC013457 (assembly GCF_043089925.1). Classification (NCBI taxonomy): domain Bacteria; kingdom Bacillati; phylum Actinomycetota; class Actinomycetes; order Kitasatosporales; family Streptomycetaceae; genus Streptomyces; species Streptomyces sp. NPDC013457. The sequence goes on along the minus strand of NZ_JBICBL010000003.1, from coordinate 535,912 downwards.
TGTGGCGCTCGTAGTAGGTGTTGAGCGCGTCGAGCACCTGGCGCGGCTTCTGCGAGGTCGCCGCGGAGTCCAGGTACACGATCTTCTTGCCGTCGTGGACCACGCGATCCAGGAGCGGGAAGTCCTTGCGGATCGCCTCGGTGTCGAGGAGGCCGGAGAGCCCCTGATGGGCAGATGTCACGCGGATGCGCCACCCTTCACGTACTTGTCGTAGCCCTCGGCCTCCAGCTGGTCGGCGAGCTCGGCGCCGCCGGACTCGGCGATGCGGCCGTTCGCGAACACGTGCACGAAGTCGGGCTTGATGTAGCGCAGGATGCGCGTGTAGTGGGTGATCAGCAGGGTGCCGACCTCGCCGGTCTCACGGACGCGGTTGACGCCCTCGGAGACGATGCGGAGCGCGTCGACGTCGAGGCCGGAGTCGGTCTCGTCGAGGATCGCGATCTTCGGCTTGAGGAGCTCCAGCTGAAGGATCTCGTGACGCTTCTTCTCACCGCCGGAGAAGCCCTCGTTGACGTTGCGCTCGGCGAAGGCCGGGTCCATCTGGAGCTTCTCCATGGCCTCCTTGACCTCCTTCACCCAGGTACGCAGCTTGGGGGCCTCGCCGCGGACGGCGGTGGCGGAGGTGCGCAGGAAGTTGGAGACCGAGACGCCGGGGACCTCGACCGGGTACTGCATGGCCAGGAAGACGCCGGCGCGGGCGCGCTCGTCGACCGACATCTCCAGGACGTCCTCGCCGTCCAGGGTCACGGTGCCACCGGTGATCGTGTACTTCGGGTGGCCCGCGAGGGAGTACGCCAGGGTCGACTTGCCGGAGCCGTTGGGGCCCATGATGGCGTGGGTCTCGCCCTGCTTCACGGTCAGGTCGACGCCCTTGAGGATCTCCCGGGGGCCGTTCTCGGCCTCGACGGAGACGTGCAGGTCGCGGATTTCAAGCGTTGCCATGGGTGACTCAGGACTCCTGGGTGACGGAGACGAGCACATCGTCCCCTTCGATCTTGACGGGGTATACGGGCACGGGGCGCGTCGCGGGAAGACCGGACGGCTTACCGGTGCGGAGGTCGAAGCTGGAGCCGTGCAGCCAGCACTCGATGGAGCAGTCCTCGACCTCGCCCTCGGAGAGGGAGACGTTGGCGTGCGAGCAGATGTCGTTGATCGCGAACACCTCGCCCTCGGTGTGCACGACGGACACCGGCGTGCCGTCGACCTCGACCCGCTTCGGGGTGTCGGCCTCCAGCTCGCTCAGTGCGCAGACGCGGACGAAGCCGGCCATCAGACGGACGCCTCCAGCTCGGCCTCGATCTTGGCGATCAGGCGCTCCTCGACGTCCGGCAGGCCGATCTGCTGGACCAGCTCGGCGAAGAAGCCGCGGACGACGAGGCGGCGGGCCTCGGTCTCCGGGATGCCGCGGGCCATCAGGTAGAACAGCTGCTCGTCGTCGAACCGGCCGGTGGCCGAGGCGTGACCGGCGCCGGCGATCTCGCCGGTCTCGATCTCCAGGTTCGGCACGGAGTCGACGCGGGCGCCGTCCGTCAGGACCAGGTTCCGGTTGAGCTCGTACGTGTCGGTGCCCTCGGCGGCGGCCTGGATGAGGACGTCACCGATCCAGACGGCGTGGGCGTCCTGGCCCTGGAGCGCGCCCTTGTAGGCCACGTTCGACTTGCAGTGCGGCTGGTTGTGGTCGACCAGGAGGCGGTGCTCCTGGTGCTGGCCGGCGTCGGTGAAGTACAGGCCGAAGAGCTCGGCCTCGCCCCCGGTGGCCGCGTACTGCACGCGCGGGTGGATGCGGACGACGTCGCCGCCGAAGGTCACCACGACCGACTTGAAGGAGGCGTCACGGCCCACGAGCGCGTTCTGCTGGGCGACGTGGACGGCCTTCTCGTCCCAGTCCTGGACGGAGACGACGGTGAGCTTGGCGCCGTCGCCGAGGATGTAGTCCACGTTGGCGGCGAGCACCGCGTCACCGGTGTGGTCGATGACCACGACGGCCTCGGCGAAGGCGCCGAGCTCGATGATCTGGTGGCCGAAGGCGACCCCGCCCTCGCCGTGCACGGCGATGCGGATCGGCTCGCCGAGGACGGCCTCCTTGGCGACGGTGACGACCGAGGCCTTCTCGAAGGACGAGTACGCCTGGGCGGCGACGCGGTCGACGGGCGTGCCGGCCCTGCCGAGCCGCTCGTCGTCACGGCCGACGGTCTCGACCGTGACGCCCTCGGGGGCCTCGATCTCGACCTTGACGCCCTCGCCGGTCGCGACGGCGGTGCCGTCGTGCAGGCCGCGCAGGCGCTCCAGCGGGGTGAACCGCCACTCCTCCTCGCGGCCGTGCGGGACCGGGAAGTCCGCGACGTCGAAGGACGGGGGCGCGCTCATGCGCGTGGCGACGGTGGACTCGGCGGCCACCGCGATCGAGCCGGCGGTGGTGGAGCCCGCCGGAATGTTCTGAGCCTCAGCCATGGCTGTCGTCTTGCTCTCTTCCTACGTTTCGATCCTCGGCCCGCCGCGTGGGGCGGGCCGCTAGCTGGTGGTGGGGCGTCGGTACGTCAGCCGACGGACCCTTCCATCTGCAGCTCGATCAGCCGGTTCAGCTCGAGCGCGTACTCCATCGGGAGCTCCTTGGCGATCGGCTCGACGAAGCCGCGCACGATCATCGCCATCGCCTCGAACTCGGTCATGCCGCGGCTCATCAGGTAGAAGAGCTGGTCCTCGGAGACCTTGGAGACCGTGGCCTCGTGCCCCATGGAGACGTCGTCCTCGCGGACGTCGACGTACGGGTACGTGTCCGAGCGGGAGATGGTGTCGACGAGCAGCGCGTCGCAGAGCACGTTCGACTTGGCGCCCGGGGCACCCTCGCCGATCTCGATGAGACCGCGGTAGGAGGTGCGGCCGCCGCCTCGCGCCACCGACTTGGAGACGATGTTGGAGGAGGTGTTCGGGGCCATGTGGACCATCTTGGCGCCGGCGTCCTGGTGCTGGCCCTCGCCCGCGAAGGCGATGGAGAGGGTCTCGCCCTTGGCGTGCTCGCCCATCAGGTAGACGGCCGGGTACTTCATGGTGACCTTGGAGCCGATGTTGCCGTCGACCCACTCCATGGTCGCGCCCTCGTAGGCCACGGCGCGCTTGGTGACCAGGTTGTAGACGTTGTTCGACCAGTTCTGGATCGTCGTGTAGCGGCAGCGGCCGCCCTTCTTCACGATGATCTCGACGACCGCGGAGTGCAGCGAGTCGGAGGAGTAGACCGGGGCGGTGCAGCCCTCGACGTAGTGGACGTAGGCGTCCTCGTCGACGATGATCAGCGTCCGCTCGAACTGGCCCATGTTCTCCGTGTTGATACGGAAGTAGGCCTGCAGCGGGATCTCCACGTGCACGCCCTTCGGCACGTAGATGAACGATCCGCCGGACCACACGGCCGTGTTCAGCGAGGCGAACTTGTTGTCGCCGACCGGGATGACCGTGCCGAAGTACTCGCGGAAGAGCTCCTCGTGCTCCTTCAGCGCGGTGTCGGTGTCGACGAAGATGACGCCCTGCTCCTCCAGGTCCTCGCGGATCTGGTGGTAGACGACCTCGGACTCGTACTGGGCCGCGACACCGGCGACGAGGCGCTGCTTCTCCGCCTCCGGGATGCCGAGCTTGTCGTACGTGTTCTTGATGTCCTCGGGCAGGTCCTCCCAGGAAGCGGCCTGCTTCTCGGTGGAGCGCACGAAGTACTTGATGTTGTCGAAGTCGATGCCCGACAGGTCGGAGCCCCAGCTCGGCATGGGCTTCTTGTCGAAGAGGCGCAGACCCTTCAGCCGCAGCTTCAGCATCCACTCGGGCTCGTTCTTCTTGGCGGAGATGTCGCGGACGACATCCTCGTTCAGACCGCGCTTGGCGGCGGAGCCGGCCGCGTCGGAGTCGGCCCAGCCGTACTCGTACCGACCCAGGCCCTCGAGCTCGGGGTGGCTGATCTCGGTGGTCATGCGGGGTTCCTCCCGGCCGTGCTTGCGGATGCTTCTGATGGGGTGGGCTGTGGGGCGCTGTGCGGGATGAACGTCGTGCAGACGCCGTCACCGTGGGCGATCGTGGCGAGACGCTGGACGTGCGTTCCCAGGAGGCGGGAGAAGATCTCCGTCTCCGCCTCGCACAGCTGGGGGTACTGCTCGGCGACATGGGCGACCGGGCAGTGGTGCTGGCAGAGCTGCTCGCCGACCGGCGCGTTCCGCGCAGTGGCAGCGTACCCGTCCGCGCTCAGCGCCTTGGCAAGCGCCTCGGTGCGCTGGTCGGGCTCCGCCGACTCGACGGCCTCACGGTACGCCTCCGCCTGGTGCTCGAGCCGGTCGCGGGCGAAGGCCGCGACGGCCGCCTCGCCTCCGGCGTTCTTCTCGATCCAGCGCAGGGCGTCGACGGCGAGCGAGTCGTACGACTGGTCGAAGGCGTCCCGGCCGCAGTCGGTCAGTGCGAAGACCTTGGCGGGGCGGCCGCGGGTGCGCTGTCCGTAGACGCGCTTCTCTCGCGCTTCGACCACGTTCTCGGCGACGAGCGAATCCAGATGCCGACGCACGGCCGCCTGGGTGAGGCCGAGCCGCGTCGCCAGATCGGAGACCGTCGACGGGCCGTGGTCCAGGATGGAGCGCGCGACACGGTTGCGCGTGGAGCGCTCACCGGTCGCGAGTTCCTCCACGGGAGCCTCGCCAACGTTTTTCACAACGCCATTGTTGCGTAATTCCTCCGAGAGTGACAAGCGACGCCGCGGCGGGGGCGCGGTGCTCTGCATCACTCAGGTAAGGCTTACCTGACCTGCGGAAACGATCTCCGGGGCGCCCCGCGGCCGCACCCCGGAAGGGTGCGGCCGCGGTCGTTCGGATGAGCCTCAGAGACCCGGAACGGCCTCCCCTGCGCCGCTGTGACCTCGCACGATCACCGTCACCGGGATGTCGGTCACCGGCCCGCGCCCACTGTCCGAACGGACCCGCAATGTCCCTTTCAGCACCGTGCCGGGCGCCACCCCCGTCGTGTCGACGGTGACCGTCACCTCGGTCCGGTCGTACGGCTCCTGCCCGGCGCCCTCCAGGCCGCCTCCGGCCGGGGAGACGGTGAGCCAGCCCTGCCCGTCCTTCTCGGCCACGGAGTACGCGGCGGGGATGCCGCCCGTGTTGGTCAGGGTGAGCGTCCGGGTGCGCCGGGAGTCCGACGGGGCCTTCACCCTCAGGGACCGCTCGTCGGCGGTGACGCGGCCGGTGCCGAGCTCCCCGTCCACGAGGCGGACGCTGCCGGGAACGGCGGTGACCGTGGTCCGGTCGCCCCAGTAGTACGGCGCGTCGAGCACGACGTCGTAGTCCTGCCAGGACGCCGGCACCTGGAACAGATAGGCGCCGTCGGCGTCGGCGGAGCCGGACGGCCCCAGGCCCCCGCTGTAGGCGCCGACCCGGGCGCCGACGACCGGGAGCCGGTCGTTGGCGTCGGTCACCCGGCCGAGGATGACGGCGGTCCTCGTCTGGCGGAGGGCGATCACCGTCCCGTCCCGCAGGGTGCCCTCGTCCCGCGAGTAGAGCAGCGCGCCCGCCCCGGTGTGGCTCTCGGCGCCGATCGTGGCGGACGAACCGTCCTCCCGTCCGCTCCCGGAGATGCCCTGGTAGTGCAGGGAGGCGGTGCCGTCCTCGCCGATCACGGCGGCGAAGCCGATCCGCTCGCGGGCAGCCGACCCGGCGATCTTCACGTTCCGCCACTCGACGACGATCTTCCGGTGCGGGGCGGTACCGGTGGCGGCCCAGTACACACCCGACCGGCCGTCGACGGTGAGATCGTCCCCGAAGGCGTGCAGGGTCCCGTCGGCCGTCTGCCCTCCGGGCGGGACGAAGGAGAGCGCCCCGTCGACGGAGGCCGTCAGCGAGCGGTACGCGCGGCCGTAGAAGGGCACGGGGAACGGCAGCGCGAAGGCCGCCGTGCCGGAGGCGCGGTCGGCCAGACGGAGCCGCTGCGTGCCGGCCGGGAACTCGGCCGCCGCCGTGACCGAGCAGGCGGTGCCGAAGGCATCGGTACGGGGCTCCAGCGCGACGTCCTCGGCGCCACCGCCCGCGGCGACCTCGACCGGGACGGTCGCCGGAGAGGCACAGCGGTGCGCGGGGGCCACGGCGAGCTCGTACGCTCCGGCGGCCGGAAGGCGCAGGGTGTAGCGGCCGTCGGCGCCGGTCGTCGTGGTGGCACCGGAGGGCGAGGCGGTGACGACCGCGCCGGCCTCGGCCCCGGTGGCGCCGGTCACGATGCCGGTGAGGTCGATCGTGGCGGCGTCGGCCTGCGCGGGGGCGGCGGCCAGCGTCAGGGGGAGCACGAGGGCGGCGGCGGTGAGCGCGGCGAGGGTTCTCCGTCGGTCACGTCGGTGCGATCGGGCCAGGTGCACGGACTCTCCTTCACGGAAGGTGCGACATTCGTACGCACGATCACCCGATCGTGGAAGAGAAGTGCGCTCGACGTGGCGGCTTCCGCCCAATGTTTTCGGCCATTCCCGGGCCTCCGAGGCGGCCGGTTCTCCCCGCCGACCGGAGCAACCGGACGGCTCTCTAGAATTCCGGGCATGAAGAACGAGTCCGTCGTCCAGGTCCGCGGCCTGGTCAAGCGGTACGGGACCAAGACCGCCGTCGACGGCCTCGACCTCGACGTCCGCGCGGGCACCGTCACCGCCGTCCTCGGCCCCAACGGGGCCGGGAAGACCACCACGATCGAGACCTGCGAGGGCTACCGGAGGGCCGACGCGGGCACCGTGCGCGTGCTCGGCCTCGACCCGGTGGCCGACGCGGCGCTGCTCCGGCCCCGGATCGGCGTGATGCTCCAGTCGGGTGGCGTCTACTCCGGCGCCCGGGCCGACGAGATGCTCCGCCACATGGCGAAGCTGCACGCGCACCCGCTGGACGTGGACGCGCTGATCGAGCGCCTCGGCCTCGGTTCCTGCGGCCGGACCACGTACCGACGGCTCTCCGGAGGCCAGCAGCAGCGGCTCGCCCTCGCCATGGCCGTCGTGGGCCGCCCGGAGCTGGTCTTTCTCGACGAGCCGACCGCCGGACTCGACCCGCAGGCCCGCCGCGCCACCTGGGACCTCGTCCGCGAGCTGCGCACCGACGGCGCCACCGTCGTCCTGACCACGCACTTCATGCACGAGGCCGAGGAGCTGGCGGACGACGTGGCCATCGTCGACGCCGGCCGGGTCGCCGCCCAGGGCAGCCCCGAGGCCCTCTGCCGCGGCGGCGCCGAGAACACCCTGCGCTTCACCGGCCGCCCCGGGCTGGACCTCGGCTCGCTGCTCAAGGCCCTGCCGGACGGCACGCAGGCCGCGGAGCCGATGCCGGGCACCTACCGGATCACCGGCGATGTGGGCCCCCAGCTCCTCGCCACCGTCACCACCTGGTGCGCCCAGCACGGCGTGATGCCGGACGGCATCGCGGTGGAGCGCCACACCCTCGAAGACGTCTTCCTCGAGCTCACGGGCAAGGAGCTGCGGTCATGAGTACGGGTACGTACGCCCCGAAGCCCGGAGCCGCCCCCGTCGGGCGGATGATCGCGGCGCAGACCGTCCTGGAGACGAAGATGCTGCTGCGCAACGGCGAGCAGCTGCTGCTCACGGTGATCATCCCGTCGCTACTCCTCGTCCTGTTCTCGACCGTCGACATCGTCGACACGGGCGCCGACAAGGCCGTCGACTTCCTCGCGCCGGGCGTCCTCGCCCTCGCCGTGATGTCCACCGCCTTCACCGGCCAGGCCATCGCCACCGGCTTCGAGCGCCGCTACGGCGTCCTCAAGCGACTCGGCGCCTCTCCGCTCCCCCGCTGGGCGCTGATGACCGCCAAGACGCTCTCGGTCCTGGTCACCGAGGTCCTCCAGGTCGCGCTCCTGACCGCGATCGCGCTGGGGCTCGGCTGGTCCCCGCAGGGCGGCCCCGTCTCCGTCCTGCTGCTGCTCGTCCTCGGCACGGCCGCCTTCTCGGGCCTCGGCCTGCTGATGGCCGGCACGCTGCGCGCCGAGGCGACGCTGGCCGCCGCGAACCTGGTCTTCCTGCTGCTCCTGGTGGGCGGCGGGGTGATCGTGCCGCTCGACAGGTTCCCCGACGCGGCCCGCGCCGTTCTGGAGCTGCTGCCGATCTCGGCGCTGTCGGACGGGCTGCGGGACGTGCTCCAGGGCGGCTCCTCGCTGCCGTGGGGGCAGGCGCTGACGCTCGCCGTCTGGGCGGTCCTCGGGCTCGGTGCGGCGGCGAGGTTCTTCCGCTGGGAGTAGCGGAGGGGTGACGTTCCGGGGTGACTTCTCCCGTAACGCACCCCTCGTGAAAGCGTGCACAAGCCCCGTCCTACGATAGGGCCCGTGCTGACCCCCCTCGCCCTCATCGCCAAGCGCTGGACCCCGTCCCCGAGGACGCTCCGGCGCGCCGCGCTCTCCGCCGTCGTGATGAGCGTCCTCATCATCGTCACGGGAGGCGCGGTCCGGCTGACCGGCTCCGGTCTCGGCTGCGACACCTGGCCCAAGTGCACGGACGACAGCCTCATCGTCACGCCCGAGCAGGGCTACCGCGGTGTGATCGAGTTCGGCAACCGGATGCTGACCTACGTGCTGTCCGCCGCCGTCGGCTGGGCGATCATCGCCGCCCGCTCCACCAAGCCGTGGCGCCGCGGGCTGACCCGGCTCGGCTGGGCGCAGTTCTGGATCGTCGCGAGCAACGCCGTCATCGGCGGCATCACGGTGTGGATGGGGCTCAACCCGTGGACGGTCGCCGGCCACTTCATCGCCGCGAACGCGCTGCTGACCGTCGCCGTGATCACCTGGCACCGCACCGGCGAGGGCGACACGACGCCCCGCCGGCGGGTGCCGGGCCCGGTGCGCAAGCTCTCCTGGGCGATCGTCGCGACGGCCGTCGCCCTGATCGTCCTCGGTACGGGCGTCACGGGGTCGGGCAAGCACGCCGGCGACAGCAGCGACGTTCCGCGCATGCCGTGGGACTGGACCGCCGCCGCCCACGTCCACGCGATCGCCGCCTGGGTGGTCTGCGCGCTGGCGCTGGCGATGTGGCTGGTGCTGCGCGTGGTCGACGCCCCCGACGACATCCGGGCGCGCGCCCGTGACCTGCTGCTCGTGCTGCTCGCCCAGGGTGGGATCGGCTACCTCCAGTACTTCACCGGGGTCCCCGAGATCCTGGTCGGTGCCCACATGCTCGGCTCCGCCCTGATGTGGATCGCGGTCCTGCGCCTGGCCCTGAGCCTGCGAGAGCGCCCGCTGCCCGCCCCGGAGATCCCGGCCCAGGCCGACGCGGCCCTGGCGAAGGCGTAACCCCGCAGCACCACTCCCCGGCCCGGGCTGTCCCCGGCGTACGCCCCGGCCGGGGGTCGCTCAGGCCAGTCCGTAGATCCTGCGGGCGTTGCCCGAGGCGATCATGGTCGCCACGCGCTGGGCGTCGCCGAGGGACCAGGCTCCGTCGCCGACCCATTCTCCGAGCACCCTGCTCAGCGCGCCCCGGAACACGCTCGCGGCGACGACGTGCAGCTCCGGCAGCGCGTGGGCCCCGCTGGAGAAGAGCAACTTGCCGAAGGGGGCCAGCTCCAGCAGCTCGGCGAGGACGGCCGCGGCCCGGGCCCCGGTCCTGCCGAGGACGGAGCCGAGGTCGGCGTACACATGCGGGTAGACACCCGTCAGCTGGGCCGTCTGCCGGTGGTACGGGTATCCGTGCAGCAGGACGACGTCCGTGCCCAGGCCGCTGGTGGACGCGGCGAAACCGGCGAGCCCTGTCGGGTCCTCGGCCCCCACGTGCAGCTGGAGCGGCCGCCCGGAGGTGACGGCGATCCAGAGCAGATGGCGCAGCAGCACCGGGTCGGTGAGCGGGCCGCCGACCGGACGCCGCGCGAGCCAGCGCCCCGCCGCCCCGCGCACCTCGCCGGGCCCCGGGGGCTCCGACGCCTGGGCGAGGCCCCGGCTCACCCCCGCGACGGAGGTGAACGCGACGGCGGTGGTCGCGGCGCCGTGGACGGCCTCGGCGAGGTTGGCGAGCAGCGACTCGACCGAGCCGGAGGTGTCGGCGACCTGCTCGGCGAGGGGTTCGAGCCGGATGATCTCGTGCGCGGCGGCGCTGCCCGCGGAGGCGATCTCCGCCGGGCCGGTCAGATCGCCGGGCAGGCCGGTGTCCACGAGATAGGTGGAGATGCCGGAGGCGCTCAGCAGCCGCCGCCCGGACTCCAGCACGCCCAGTTCCCGGCGGCGGGCGAGATAGCGGGCCGGCGGGCAGTGCGGCTCCAGACCGAGCAGCGGCGGGCACCAGCGGCGTACCGCGAAACCGGTCTGGGTGTCGAAGAAGGTGGTGCCGGGCGCGGGCGGCCGGGCGGTCCTGCCGAGGTAGGCCTCGAAGGTGCCGAGGCCGAGCTCCGTACGGAGCACCCCGTGGCAGTACTGGTCCACCAGGCTCGGGGTCTCGATCATTCGGGGGGCTCCCTGCGTGGACGTTCTTCCACACGTCCTAACGGGTGAGCCCCACCCGAGGTTGTTGCCTCGCCTCGAACGCCTACGCGTTGGACGGGCCGCCCAGCTGGATTCCGGCCATCCGGGTCCACTCGTACGGGCCCGTCACGACCTTGGCGGCGAACTCGCCGTCGAACTCCTCGTGGAGGGTCAGCCCGGCCTTCTCGGCCGCCTTCTCGGCGACGGCGTACGTCGGGGCGACGAGGTCGCCCCAGCCGCCGTCCTCGCCGACGAGGACGATCCGCGTGCCCGCCTGGCCGATGTGGGCGATCTGCCCCTCGGCGCCGCCGTGCTCCTTGGAGAACGCCTGGATCTGCTTGGCGAGCTTGACCGCCCTGCGCTCGGCCTGCTTGCTCTCCGCCTGCTTGGTTTCTGCCATGCGACAGATGCTACCGAGGGGTAGATCCACTGGCGACGGCCGGTGCACGTGGTCTTGCCCACGTGCACCGGCCGTTGATCAGGGGCTGAGGGGCTGCCTCAGGAAGCTGAGGGACTACCTCAGGAAGGGGTCCACCGCGACCGCCACGAAGAGCAGCGAGACATAGGTGATCGACCAGTGGAAGAGGCGCATCTCCTTGAGCTTCGCGCCGGTCGCGCCGTTCTTCGCGCGGTTCAGCAGCGCGTGCGCCTCCCAGAGCCACCACCCGCCGGTGAGCAGCGCGACGGCCGTGTAGAACCAGCCGGTGTAGCCGAGCGGGGTCAGCAGCAGCGAGACGGCCACCATCACCCAGCTGTACGCGACGATCTGCCGGGCGACGACCTTGTTGGAGGCGAGGACCGGGAGCATGGGGACGCCGGCGCGGGCGTAGTCGTCCTTGACCTTCATCGACAGCGGCCAGTAGTGCGGCGGCGTCCAGAAGAAGATGACCAGGAAGAGGATGACCGCGGCCCAGGACATCGAGTCGGTGACGGCCGACCAGCCGATCAGCACCGGCAGACAGCCGGCGATGCCGCCCCAGACGATGTTCTGCGCCGTGCGGCGCTTGAGGATCATCGTGTAGACCACGACGTAGAAGAGGAGCGCGCCGAGCGAGAGCGCCGCGGACAGCCAGTTGACGAGAAGGCCGAACCAGAGCGTCGAGACCACGGCGAGGGTGAGACCGAAGACCAGGCCCTCGCGCGGAGTCAGGACGCCGGTGACCAGCGGCCGCTGCGAGGTCCGGTCCATCAGCGCGTCGATGTCGCGGTCGATGTACATGTTCAGCGCGTTCGCGCCGCCCGCCGACAGATAGCCGCCGAAACAGGTGGCGAGAACCAGCCACAGGTTCGGCACACCCTGCTCGGCGAGGAACATCACCGGCACGGTCGTGATGAGCAGCAGCTCGATGATCCGCGGCTTGGTCAGCGCCACGTATGCCTTGACGCGGGCCCCGAACGGCCGATGGCCCCCCGGGCTGGGAGTCAAGACGACCCCTGCGGGTCGGGACTCGACGGCCGTCACGCACACCCCTGACAGAGAATTCCCAGCAAGCTCCCCGGATGAAGACGGGGTGAAGACTTGCGCGTACCACGCCACTGTAGACGTTGCCCAGACGCCGATCTTCGCGGGGGTGGGGTCGTGTTGGGGGGCCTTGTCCCAAGGGGTGGACAGCGTTCGGGAGGCGAAGTGACAGAGTGACCCGCACTCTTGCCGTGTCTTCTGTTTTCCGGGGCCCGCACTCGAAAAGATGGGCGTGACGACGGGGGTAGGCTCGACAACGCCGGTACACCCTCAGTCACCGGCTTCCAGTACATGTGGAGAGGAGCCCTGACTCAGGGTGAGCACTAAGCCGACCACCACAGACCTCGAGTGGACCGAGTTGGACCAGCGGGCCGTGGACACCGCCCGCATCCTGGCAGCGGACGCCGTACAGAAGGTCGGCAACGGCCATCCCGGTACGGCCATGAGCCTCGCGCCCGCCGCGTACACCCTCTTCCAGAAGGTGATGCGCCACGACCCGGCCGATCCGGAGTGGGTGGGGCGCGACCGGTTCGTACTGTCCGCCGGTCACTCGTCCCTGACCCTCTACACCCAGTTGTACCTGGGGGGCTTCGGGCTCGAGCTGGACGACCTGAAGGCGTTCCGCACCTGGGGTTCGAAGACCCCGGGCCACCCGGAGTACGGACACACCGCGGGCGTGGAGACGACGACCGGCCCGCTGGGCCAGGGTGTCGCCAACGCCGTGGGCATGGCGATGGCCGCCCGCTACGAGCGCGGTCTGTTCGACCCGGAGGCGGCCCCCGGCACCTCCCCGTTCGACCACCGGATCTACGCGATCGCCGGTGACGGCTGCCTGCAGGAGGGCATCTCCGCCGAGGCGTCCTCGATGGCCGGTCACCAGAAGCTCGGCAACCTGATCCTGCTGTGGGACGACAACCACATCTCGATCGAGGGCGACACCGAGACGGCCGTGTCCGAGGACACGATGAAGCGGTACGAGGCGTACGGCTGGCACGTCCAGCGCGTCGAGCCGCAGGCCAACGGCGACCTGGACCCGGCGGGTCTGTTCGCCGCGATCAAGGCCGCCGAGGCCGAGACCGACCGTCCGTCGTTCATCGCGATGCGCTCGATCATCGCCTGGCCCGCCCCGAACGCCCAGAACACCGAGGCCGCGCACGGCTCGGCGCTCGGCGACGAGGAGATCGCGGCCACCAAGCGGATCCTCGGCTTCGACCCGGAGCAGACCTTCGAGGTCTCCGACGAGGTCATCGGCCACACCCGCTCGCTGGGCGACCGCGGCCGCGAGTCGCGCGCCGCGTGGGAGAAGTCCCTCGCCGAGTGGCGTACGGCCAACCCGGAGCGGGCGGCCACGTTCGACCGCATCCAGGCCAACGAGCTGCCCGAGGACTGGGAGTCGAAGCTCCCGGTGTTCGAGGCGGGCAAGGGCATCGCCACCCGCGCCGCGTCCGGCAAGGTCCTGCAGTCGCTCGGCGCCGTGATCCCGGAGCTCTGGGGCGGCTCGGCCGACCTGGCCGGCTCGAACAACACGACGATCGACAAGACCTCGTCGTTCCTGCCCGAGGGCAACCCGCTCCCCGAGGCGGACCCGTACGGCCGCACGATCCACTTCGGCATCCGCGAGCACTCCATGGCCGCGGAGATGAACGGCATCGCGCTGCACGGCAACACCCGTGTCTACGGCGGCACCTTCCTGGTGTTCTCCGACTACATGCGCAACGCCGTCCGGCTGTCCGCGCTGATGCACCTGCCGGTGACGTACGTCTGGACCCACGACTCGATCGGTCTGGGCGAGGACGGCCCGACGCACCAGCCGGTGGAGCACCTGGCGTCGCTGCGCGCGATCCCCGGTCTGAACGTCGTCCGTCCGGCGGACGCCAACGAGACCGCCATCGCCTGGCGCGAGATCACCAGGCGCCACACCCGCGTGTTCGGAAAGGGCGCCCCGCACGGTCTGGCCCTGACCCGCCAGGGTGTGCCGACGTACGACTGGAACGAGGACGCCGCCAAGGGCGGCTACGTCCTGTTCGAGGCGGACGGCGACGCCCAGGTCGTGCTGATCGGCACCGGCTCCGAGGTGCACGTGGCCGTCGAGGCCCGGGAGCAGCTCCAGGCCGCCGGCGTCCCGACCCGTGTGGTCTCGATGCCGTCCGTCGAGTGGTTCGAGGAGCAGGACCAGGCGTACAAGGACTCCGTCCTGCCGCCGTCGGTCAAGGCGCGTGTGGCCGTCGAGGCCGGTGTGGGTCTCACCTGGCACAAGTACGTCGGCGACGCCGGCCGGATCGTCTCGCTGGAGCACTTCGGTGCCTCCGCCGACGCGAAGGTCCTCTTCCGCGAGTTCGGCTTCACGCCGGAGGCCGTGGCCGCCGCAGCCCGGGAATCCCTGGACGCCGCGGCGCGCTGACGCCACTAGACACGAATTTTGGAGAACCTCTCATGACAGACGCTCTCAAGCGCCTCTCCGACGAAGGCGTCGCGATCTGGCTGGACGACCTCTCGCGTCAGCGGATCACGTCCGGAAACCTGGCCGAGCTGATCGACCAGCAGCACGTGGTGGGTGTGACCACCAACCCGTCCATCTTCCAGAAGGCGATCTCGGAGGGCCACGGCTACGACCAGCAGCTCGCCGACCTCGCCGCCCGCAAGGTGACCGTGGACGAGGCCATCCGCATGATCACGACGGCTGACGTGAGGGACGCCGCCGACATCCTGCGCCCGGTCTACGACTCCACGGACGGCCAGGACGGCCGGGTGTCGATCGAGGTCGACCCCCGTCTCGCCCACAACACCGCGGCCACCATCGCCGAGGCCAAGCAGCTGGCCTGGCTGGTGGACCGCCCCAACACGCTCATCAAGATCCCGGCCACCAAGGCGGGTCTGCCGGCGATCACCGAGGTCATCGGCCTCGGCATCAGCGTCAACGTGACGCTGATCTTCTCGCTGGAGCGCTACCGCGCGGTCATGGACGCCTACCTGGCCGGTCTGGAGAAGGCCCGCGAGCGCGGTCTCGACCTCTCCAAGATCCACTCGGTGGCGTCCTTCTTCGTCTCCCGGGTGGACTCGGAGATCGACAAGCGCCTGGACGCCATCGGCACGGACGAGGCCAAGGCCCTCAAGGGCAAGGCGGCGCTCGCCAACGCCCGTCTGGCCTACGAGGCGTACGAAGAGGTCTTCTCCGGCGACCGCTGGGCCTCCCTGGACAAGGCGCAGGCCAACAAGCAGCGTCCGCTGTGGGCCTCGACCGGCGTCAAGGACCCGGCGTACAAGGACACCCTGTACGTGGTGGACCTGGTCGCGCCCGGCACGGTCAACACCATGCCGGAGGCGACCATGGAGGCCACCGCCGACCACGGCGAGGTCACCGGCGACACCGTGCGCGGAACGTACGAGCAGTCGCGCGCCGAGCTGGACGCCGTCGAGAAGCTCGGCATCAGCTACGACGACGTGGTACAGCTGCTTGAGGACGAGGGCGTCGAGAAGTTCGAGGCGTCCTGGAACGACCTGCTCAAGTCGACCGAGGCGGAGCTTCAGCGCCTCGCACCTTCGGAGGCGTAAGCACTTTGAGCGCAGTCCACGGAGCCAACCCGCTCCGTGACGCCGCAGACCGACGGCTCCCGCGTATCGCGGGGCCGTCGGGTCTGGTGATCTTCGGTGTCACGGGCGATTTGTCCCGTAAGAAGCTGATGCCTGCCGTCTACGACCTGGCCAACCGCGGTCTGCTGCCGCCGGGCTTCTCGCTCATCGGCTTCGCCCGCCGTGAGTGGCAGGACGAGGACTTCGCGCAGGAGGTCTACGAGGCCGTCAAGCAGCACGCCCGCACCCCGTTCCGCGAGGAGGTGTGGCAGCAGCTGATCCAGGGGATGCGCTTCGTCCAGGGCGACTTCGACGACGACGACGCCTTCGACCAGCTGAAGACCACCATCGAGGAGCTGGACAAGGCGCAGGGCACGGGCGGCAACTTCGCCTTCTACCTGTCCGTGCCGCCGAAGTTCTTCCCGCTGGTCGTCCAGCAGCTGAAGAAGCACGGCCTGGCCGACCAGAAGAACAACTCCTGGCGCCGCGCGGTCATCGAGAAGCCCTTCGGCCACGACCTGGCCTCCGCCAAGGAGCTCAACGAGGTCGTCCACGAGGTCTTCCCGCCCGAGGCGGTCTTCCGGATCGACCACTACCTGGGCAAGGAGACCGTCCAGAACATCCTGGCGCTCCGCTTCGCCAACACCCTCTTCGAGCCGATCTGGAACCGGTCGTACGTCGACCACGTGCAGATCACCATGGCCGAGGACATCGGCATCGGCGGCCGCGCCGGGTACTACGACGGCATCGGGGCCGCCCGTGACGTCATCCAGAACCACCTCCTCCAGCTGCTCGCGCTGACCGCGATGGAGGAGCCCGCCTCCTTCGACGCGGACGCGCTCGCGGCCGAGAAGACCAAGGTGCTCGGCGCGGTGAAGCTGCCGAAGGACCTGGGCGCCTCGACCGTGCGCGGCCAGTACGCGCCGGGATGGCAGGGCGGCGCGAGGGCCGTCGGCTATCTGCAGGAGGACGGGATCGACCCCAAGTCGAAGACCGACACCTTCGCGGCCATCAAGCTGGAGATCGACAACCGCCGCTGGGCGGGCGTCCCGTTCTACCTCCGTACCGGCAAGCGGCTCGGCCGCCGCGTCACCGAGATCGCGGTGGTCTTCCAGCGCGCGCCGCACTCGCCGTTCGACAAGACGGCGACGGAGGAGCTGGGGCAGAACGCCCTGGTCATCCGCGTCCAGCCCGACGAGGGCGTGACCATGCGGTTCGGCTCCAAGGTTCCGGGCACCTCGATGGAGGTCCGGGACGTGTCGATGGACTTCGCCTACGGCGAGTCCTTCACGGAGTCCAGCCCCGAGGCGTACGAGCGGCTCATCCTCGATGTGCTGCTCGGCGACTCGAACCTCTTCCCGCGGGTCGAGGAGGTCGAGCTGTCCTGGAAGATCCTCGACCCGATCGAGCAGTACTGGGACAAGCACGGCAAGCCCGCACAGTACCCGTCGGGTACCTGGGGTCCGGTCGAGGCGGACGAAATGCTCGCACGAGACGGACGGAGCTGGCGCCGGCCATGAAGACCGACCTGACGGACACCACGTCCAGCAAGATCAACAAGGCGCTGGTGCTCGGACGTCGCGCCATCGGCACCCCCGCCGTCGGCATGGTGCTCACCCTCGTCATCGTCACCGACGAGGAGAACGCCTACGACGCGCTCAAGGCGGCCAACGACGCGTCCCGCGAGCACCCTTCGCGGACCCTGGTGGTCATCAAGCGGGTCTCGCGTTCGCCGCGGGACCGCGCGAAGGCGCGGCTCGACGCCGAGGTCCGCCTCGGCGCCGACGCCAGCACGGGGGAAACGGTTGTCCTCCGACTCTACGGCGAGGTCGTCGACCACGCCCAGTCGGTGGTCCTTCCGCTGCTCCTCCCGGACGCGCCCGTCGTCGTCTGGTGGCCGGTCAACGCCCCGGCCGACCCGGCGAACGACCCGCTGGGCGCGCTCGCCCAGCGCCGGGTGACCGACACGTACGCCTCCGAGCAGCCGATCCACGAGCTGACCGGGCGCGCGGACACGTACACCCCGGGCGACACGGATCTGGCCTGGACCCGGATCACCCCGTGGCGTTCGATGCTGGCCGCCGCGCTCGACCAGGTCGTGTGCGAGGTCACCTCGGCCGAGGTGGAGGGCGAGGAGTTCAACCCGAGCGTCGAGCTGCTCGCCATGTGGCTGGCGGACCGGCTGAAGGTACCGGTGCGCCGGTCCACGTCGGCGGGCCCGGGGCTCACCTCCGTGCGGATGGAGTCCACCTGCGGGCCGATAGTCCTCGACCGTCCGGACGGTTCGCTGGCGACGCTCTCCATCCAGGGCCAGCCGGACCGTGGTGTGGCGCTCAAGCGCCGCGACACGGCCGAGCTGATCGCCGAGGAGCTGCGCCGGCTCGACCCGGACGACACGTACGCCTCGGCGCTGCGGTTCGGGCTCGACCGGCTGGACGAGGAGTCGAAGACGACGGCTCCGGCGGATGCGGCGGCCGGCGGGGAAGCCGCTGCGGCGGACCCGGCGGCGACCGCGGCCGATTCGGCCCGCCAGGCGGCCAAGGCGCCCGCGAAGAAGGCCCCGGCCAAGAAGGCGGCGGCCAAGTGAGCGCTCCCCAGCTCGTCGTCCACCGCGACAAGGAGCTGATGGCCCAGGCCGCGGCGGCCCGGCTGATCACGCGGATCGTGGACGCCCAGTCCGCCCGCGGCTCGGCCTCCGTGGTCCTCACGGGCGGCCGCAACGGCAACGGGCTGCTCGCGGCGCTCGGTTCGGCCCCCGCGCGGGACGCGATCGACTGGTCGCGGCTCGATCTGTGGTGGGGCGACGAGCGGTTCCTGCCCGAGGGCGACCCGGAGCGCAATGTCACCCAGGCCCGTGAGGCGCTGCTCGACCGCGTCCCGCTGGACCCGGCCCGGGTGCACGCGATGCCGGCCTCGGACGGTGCGTACGGCAACGACGTCGAGGCCGCGGCCGAGGCGTACGCGGCCGAACTGGCCGCGGCCGCCGGTCCGGAGAACCACGGATCGGTGCCGGGCTTCGACGTGCTGATGCTGGGCGTCGGCCCGGACACGCACGTGGCCTCCCTGTTCCCGGAGCTCCCGGCGGTCCGCGAGACCGAACGCACGGTGGTGGGCGTGCACGGCGCGCCCAAGCCGCCGCCGACCCGGATCACGCTGACACTGCCGGCGATCCGGTCCGCCCGTGAGGTCTGGCTCCTCGCGGCCGGCGGGGACAAGGCGAAGGCCGCGGCGATGGCGCTCTCCGGAGCGGGTGAGATCCAGGCCCCGGCAGCGGGCGCCTACGGTCGCTCGCGGACGCTCTGGCTGCTCGACGCGGCGGCCGCCTCGGAGCTGCCGCGCGCGCTCTACCCGCCGGCTTCGGCCTGACGGACGCTCAAGGGGGCCCGGTTCACCGCACGGTGGGCCGGGCCTCCTGCGTTTGCCGTACCTGTTCCAGGAAGGGCGCGAGCAGGTCCGGCACGGCCTCGGCGGCGAAGGTCAGTCCCTCGCCCTGCCCGGCGTCGTGGATGTCGTACGCGCCCGTGCCCGCGGCGGTCGTCGCGGTGAGCGTCAGCAGGCCGGCGCGCCGCTGGACGTACGACTGCCTGACGGTCCAGCCGATGACGCCGCCGCGCTGCAGGGCGACCGTGGTCCGGCGGACCGTGCCGGAGCGGGCCAGCAGGTAGTCGTCGGTGACACCGTGCCCGAGGTTGCGGTAGGCGTCGCGCGCGAACACCACGGCGAGCGGGCCGAGGACGAGGGCGCAGCCTACGGCCACGTAGAGGAGGACCGGCGTGAGGAGGGCGCCGAGGACGGCGAGGACGGCGGCGGGGGTGAACGCGCTCCACAGCGCCCAGCGCAGCCGCCGGGTGCGGGCGGCGGGGGGATGGGCGGTGAGCGGCGCGCTCGTCGGGGGCTCGGACGCGCGCAGCACCTGCGCGGCGACCCGGTCGGCGACCGCGCGCGGCGCCGCGGGCAGCAGGGTCTTGGTGTCGGTGTGCTCCTCCTCGGTGCGCTCGGCGAGTCCGGTGGCGACGGCGTCGACGCGGGCGGCGCGGCACATCCGCACGCCCAGCGGCTCGACCAGTTCGACACCGCGCAGCCGGCGTTCCTCGATGGAGATCGAGCGGGCGGTGAACAGTCCGCGCCGGACCCGCAGGGTGCCGCCGGGCTCCCGCTCCAGGCGGTAGTTCCACCACATCTCGACCCAGAGGCCGAGGGCGCCGACGGTCCCGACGAGGACGGCCAGGGCGATCAGAACGAGGATCATGGAGACGACGGAGGCGCCCTGGAAGCGGTCGCCTATCCAGTCGATGACCTCCTTCTGCGCCCCGAACCACTCGCTGACCTGCATCACGGCCCCGGCCGCCGCTCCGCCCAGGGCCACGGCGACGAAGGAGACCGGGGCGTAGCGGATCCAGCGCGGGTCGAGCTCGGCGAGCGCACCGTCGTGGCGGGTGTCCTCGGTGCCGGTGGGCGTCCGGTCGAGCAG
Organism: Streptomyces sp. NPDC013457; assembly: GCF_043089925.1. Classification (NCBI taxonomy): domain Bacteria; kingdom Bacillati; phylum Actinomycetota; class Actinomycetes; order Kitasatosporales; family Streptomycetaceae; genus Streptomyces; species Streptomyces sp. NPDC013457. The sequence goes on along the minus strand of NZ_JBICBL010000003.1, from coordinate 515,972 downwards.
CTCGCGCCGGAGCCGTTCGCCCTCGGCCCGGGCGACCGGGTCGAGTTCGAGGGTGGACTCGCCGCCGTTGTGCTCGCCGGTGCCGATGCGGACCTTGACCAGGCCGAGGACACGCTGCAGCGGGTTGGCGGTCAGGTCGACGCTGCGGATGCGTTCACGGGCCAGGGAGCGGCGTTTGACCAGGAAGAGCCCGGTGTGGAGTTCGACCCTCCCCCAGCCTTCGGCCGGGGGCGCCTCCGTCTCGCTCCGCCCGGCTCCGACGCGGTAGCGGGTGCGCCGCCAGCGGACGTGGTCGGCGGCCGAGCCGGCGCCGATGAGGAGCGCCGCCCCGGCGAGGATCCAGCCGGCGGCCTTCCAGGCGGGCATGGCGTTGGCCAGGCCGAAGAAGGTGGGCAGGGCGGCGCCCGCGGCGACGCCCGCGAGGACGGCGGCGGTGACCAGGACCGTACGGCGGTCCAGGCGCCGCCACTCCTCGCTCATGTGGCGTCCCCGGGCGTGGCCTGGGTGATGCGGGTGAGCTTCTCCGCGAGCTCCGCGGCGAGTTCGTGGTCGAGACCCTCGACGCGGATCGCCCCCTTGGCCGAGGCGGTGGTCACGGTGACCGTGGCGAGCCGGAAGTACTGCTCCAGCGGGCCCCTGACGGTGTCGACGGTCTGGATGCGGGACATGGGGGCGATCCGCCACTCCTGCCGGACGGCCCCCGTCCGGACGTAGACGGCGTCCTCGGTGACCTCCCAGCGGTGGACCCGGAACCACCAGGCGGGAAAGAACGCGGCGCAGGCGAGGCCGACGGCCGCCAGGACGGCGGCGGGCAGCCAGAGCCAGAACCGGGCCGGCGTGATCAACGCCCCCAGCACGCCGAGGACCACCACCGGCACGGCGGTGGTCACCAGCCACTGGGCGCGCCACCAGCCGACGGCCCGTTCGTCGAGCGTGTTGCTCGGCGGCCGCAGCCGCACCGCGTTCTCCCCCGTCATCGGTCAGCGCCCCCTGAGCTTCCGGTAGGTGTCGACGAGCGCGGCGGTCGAGCCGTCGAGCTCCTCACCGCCCGTGCCCTGGGTGAGCACCGGCTCGATCTTCCTGGCGAGGACCTTGCCGAGCTCGACGCCCCACTGGTCGAAGGAGTCGATGTTCCAGATCGCGCCCTGTACGAACACCTTGTGCTCGTACAGCGCGACGAGCTGGCCGAGCACCGAGGGGGTGAGCTCCCTGGCGAGGATCGTGGTGGTGGGGTGGTTGCCCTGGAAGGTCTTGTGCGGGACGAGTTCCTCGGCCACGCCCTCGGCCCGTACCTCCTCGGGCGTCTTGCCGAAGGCCAGCGCCTGCGTCTGGGCGAAGAAGTTGGCCATGAGCAGGTCGTGCTGGGCGACGAGACCGGGGGCGAGGTCGGCGACGGGCTCGGCGAAGCCGATGAAGTCGGCCGGGATGAGCTTGGTGCCCTGGTGGATCAACTGGTAGTACGCGTGCTGTCCGTTGGTGCCGGGCGTGCCCCAGACGACCGGACCCGTCTGCCAGTCGACGGGCTTGCCGTCGCGGTCGACGGACTTGCCGTTGGACTCCATGTCGAGCTGCTGGAGGTAGGCGGTGAACTTCGACAGGTAGTGCGAGTACGGCAGGACGGCGTGGGACTGGGCGTCGAAGAAACCGCCGTACCAGACGCCGAGGAGGCCGAGGAGCAGCGGCGCGTTCTCCTCGGCGGGGGCGGTGCGGAAGTGCTCGTCGACGAGGTGGAAGCCGGCGAGCATCTCGCGGAAGTGCTCCGGGCCGATGGCGATCATCAGGGAGAGGCCGATGGCGGAGTCGTAGGAGTACCGTCCGCCGACCCAGTCCCAGAACTCGAACATGTTGGCCGTGTCGATGCCGAACTCCTGCACCTTCTCGGCGTTGGTCGACAGGGCGACGAAGTGCTGGGCGACGGCTTCCTGGCCGGCTCCCAGCCCGGTGAGGAGCCAGTCGCGGGCGGAGGTGGCGTTGGTGACCGTCTCGATGGTGGTGAACGTCTTCGAGGCGACGATGAAGAGCGTCTCGGCCGGGTCGAGGTCACGGACGGCCTCGTGGAGGTCGGCGCCGTCCACGTTGGAGACGAAGCGGAACGTCAGATCCCGCTGGGTGTAGGCGCGGAGGGCCTCGTACGCCATGGCCGGACCGAGGTCGGAGCCGCCGATGCCGATGTTCACGATGTTCTTGATCGGCCTGCCGGTGTGGCCGGTCCACACGCCCGCGCGGACCTTGTCCGCGAAGGCGGCCATCTTGTCGAGGACGGCGTGGACGGCCGGGACGACGTTCTCGCCGTCGACCTCGACGACGGCGTCGCGAGGGGCGCGCAGCGCGGTGTGCAGGACCGCGCGGTCCTCGGTGGTGTTGATCTTCTCGCCGCGGAACATGGCGTCGCGCAGCTCGGCCACGCCGGTGGCCGCGGCCAGTTCGCGCAGCAGCGTCAGCGTCTCGTCGGTGACCAGGTGCTTGGAGTGGTCCAGGTACAGGTCGCCGACGCGCAGTGTGTACGCGGTGCCACGACCCGGTTCGGCGGCGAACAGCTCGCGCAGATGGGTGGCCCCCAGCTGCTCGCGGTGCTTGCCGAGGGCGGCCCATTCGGGAAGCTGGTTGAGCCTCGTGCGACCTGCTGCGTTCATCTCGGACATCGCCTACTTCTTCTCTTCCTGCCTGCTTGCCCCGCTGCGACTCCAACCTAATTGATCGCGGGGGCGGAAGGCGCGCGACGACTCAGTGCCCACCGCGATGGAGCCGGCCCGCGTACCGGGCCTCCAGCACCGCGTTGTGCTCGTGGCCGCCCGGGATGTTGGCGGAGACGTACACCGGCGGTTCGTGGCCCTCGGCGAGGAGCAGGGCGACCGCCTCGGCGACGACCATCTGCACGAGGAGGGACGAGGTGAGGGTGGAGACCCCGCAGAGCGCGGTGCCGTCCGGGAGGGGGAGCACGGCGTCGCCGGTGGGGGCGCCGTTGTCGAGGACGGCGTCGGCGAGGTCGGCGAGCCGGCGGCCGCTCGCGTGCAGGGCGGGGACGGCGTGGGTGTGGGTGAGCGAGGTGAGCGCGACGAGCCGGTGGCCGGCCCGGGTCACCTTGAGCGCCAGGTCGACGACGGCGTTGTTCACACCGGAGTTGGAGATGACGACGAAGAGGTCCTGCGGTCGTGGGGTGGCCAGGGCGTAGAGCCGGTCGGCGAGGCCGGGGGCGCGCTCCAGGAGCGGATCGGCGAGTACGGAGGGGTCCTCGCCGCCCCGCAGGACGAGGTCGGCGAGCGCGATCCGGCTGGTGGGCACGAGCCCGCCGGCCCGGCCCGCGATCTCCAGGGCGGCGGCCTGCGAGTGGCCGGTGCCGAAGGCGTGGATCACCCCGTCGGCGGCGACGCAGTCGGCGAAGAGGCGGGCGGCGACGGTGACGGAGTCCTTGTTGGCGGCGACGGCCCGTTCGACGGCCTCCCGCGCGTGGTCGGCGAACAGGGCCGCGCCGAGGGCGGGTCGGGGCATGGCGAAGCCTCCAATGGTTCATTGAACCGGAGTTGGATGCGAGTTCCGATTCAATGAACCAGCCTGCCCGACCACCGTCAAGGCCCGCAGGGACGGCCTACCGAGTCGCGGCGGCTTCGGCCCGCCCGCCGAACACCTCGCCGACGAGCGTCTTCTGCGCCTTCTGGAAGGCCGCCGCCGTTGCGGCGAAGTCGAGGTCGGCGTCCCCTGTGGTCAGCGAGGCGGTCAGCGTCCTGCTGCCGTCGGGCGTGCTGTACATCAGCGCCGCCCAGCCGAAGAAGCCGCCGTTGTGGTGGAGGATCGTCCCGCCGTCGTCCGTCTCCTCCACGAAGACCCCGAGGCCGTAGCCGAGCTTGGGGTGCGGCGTGCACATCTCGGCCAGCAGCGGGGCGGGCAGGAGCCTGCCGCCCAACAGGGCGGAGAAGAAGGTGTGGAGGTCCTCGGTGGTCGAGATCATGTCGCCGGCGGCGGAGATCCAGGAGACGTTGAATCGGGTGACGTCGACCACCTTCCACTGGCCGGCGTCCTCGTACCGGTAGTAGCCGTGCGCGTGCGGCTCGGGGATCTCCGGCGAGGCGCCCGGCACCACGGTGCCCGACAGCCCCAGCGGCCGCAGGATCAGCCGCTCCGTCTCCTCCGCCAGCGAGTTGCCGGTGACCTCCTCGACCAGCAGCTTGGCCAGCACGTAATTGGTGTTGGAGTAGCTCCAGTCCGCGCCCGGCTCGAACCGCGCCGGCCTGGACAGGGAGAGGCGTACGAGCTCCTCCGGTTCGTACGTGTGGAACTGACGGTCCACGTACTCCTGCCCCTGCCAGGGAATGCCCGGCGCGACCGTCCCGTCGTCGTAGTACTCCCCGGTGTGGTTGAACAGCCCGCTGGTGTGCTGGAGCAGCATCCGCACCGTGATCCGGCGGTCGAGGCCGAACCGGGGCAGGTGGTCGTCCACCGGGCTGTCCAGCCCGATCCTGCCCTCGGCCACCAGCAGCAGCACGACGGTAGCGGTGAAGGTCTTGGTGGTGCTGCCGATCCGGAACCGCCCGTCGGTCGCCGGGGCGGCGCTCTCGCCGAGCTTGCGCACTCCGGCGCTGCCGACCCATTCGCCCCGCTCGTCGTTCACGCGCAGCTGGACCCCGGCGAATCCGGAATCGACGATCTCCTGGATGGCCTTCTGCAGTTCGGGGCGGTCCTGTACGGCAAGGGTGGGGGACATGAGGTGTGCTCCTTTTCCGTCGGTGAGGGGCGTCAGAGGCTGCGGGCGGTGATGTCGCCGTAGGCGGTGGTGGCGTGGATGGCCAGGCCGGGGGTGCCGTCGGCGTTCTTGAGCGCGTTGTGGATCCGGCCGTAGGAGGTCCCGGCGTCCAGGGAGGCGGAGACGCCGCGGGCGGCGCCGACCGTCACGTCGCCGGCCTCGGTGCGCAGGACGACCGCGCCGCGCACGGCCTCGGTGACCCGCAGGTCGCCCTTGAGGGTGCGGATCTCCGCGTCGCCTCCCAGGCGGCCGACCGAGACGTCGCCGGCCTGGAGGGTCAGCCGGGCGGTCTCCGCCTCGTCGAGCTTGACCGTGCCCTGCGCGGCCGCGAAGGCGACCTGGCCGAGCCGCCCCACACCGCGGAGTTCGGCGTCGGCGCCCTTCGCCTCGACGTGGGAGCCGGCGGGCAGCTGGACCGTCACCTCGACGTATCCGGAGCCGCCGAGGATCTGGCTCTTCGCCTCCGGGGCCTGGACCCGCAGGACACCGTCGGTGAAGTCGACCGTGGTCTCCTTCGCCGCCTGGACGTCCCGGCTCTTCGAGGCGTTCGCGGGGCGGACCTCGACGGTGACGTCGGTCCGGTCGGCGGCGATGAACTGGATGCGTCCGGCGGGGACGTCCAGGACGGCGGAGACGGCGGCGGTGGTGGCGAACTTCTGCATGGTGCTCTCCTCGTTCAGCGGCGGGCGCTCTGTCGGCCCGTCGTTTCTGATAGTGGAAAGCTACGTTGCGTTCATGACATCGGCAACACAGTCGTTGCGCTTCAACTGTGTTATTGCAGGTAAGAGCCGGGAAATCGTTGCAACAGTTCTGAACGCAACGCAACAACACTCGTTCAGTTCGTTGCAATGAATCGCGGTGAACGCTATGCTGGCGATCTCTACGGATCATGAAGGAGACCGCGATGCCCGGAGGCAGGCTCACCCAGCCCGAACGACAGCAGATCGCACTGGGACTGGCCGACGGCCTCGCCTACGCCGAGATCGCCAGGCGCCTGGGACGCCCGACCTCCACGGTCACGCGTGAAGTGATGCGCAACGGCGGCCCCACCGCCTACCGCGCCGACCTGGCCCACCGCGCGACCGAGCGCCGTGCCCACCGCCGCAGGCAGGCCACGCCGTCGCAGGCACCCCCGCAGGCCCACGGTCGCGACACCGAAGCCGCACGCGAGTACGAGGAGGTGTTCACCACCGTGATGATGCAGTCGGGCATGCCCAAGATGATGTCCCGGGTGATGGCCTCTCTCTGCCTCGCCGACTCGGGCAGCCTCACCGCGTCCGAACTCGCCGGACGTCTCCAGGTCAGTCCGGCGTCCGTCTCCAAGGCCGTCACGTTCCTCGAAGGCCAGGGCATGATCCGCCGGGAGCGCGACGAACGCCGCCGCGAGCGCTACGTCGTGGACGACGACGTCTGGTACCAGTCGATGATGGCCAGCGCCCGCTCCACCGCCCACATAAGCGACATCGCGCGGCAGGGCGTCGGCGTCCTCGGCTCCGGCACCCCCGTCGGCAACCGCCTCGAGAACATCGCCCGCTTCCTCGACCACGTCTCCGAAAGCACCGCCCGCGCGGCGGAACAGGCCCGCGCCATCCTCCACACGAAGCCCGAACCGGGTCCGGACAGCACCGACTGAGCCGCCTCCGGACCGCTGCCGCCTACCGGAGCCGGGCCAGGGCCACCGCGCCCGCCAGACCGTCCGGCACCGGGGACGGGACCAGACCCGCCGCCTCCACCCGCTCGGCGAAACGCGGCAGCAGCGGGCCGCCAGGCCCCAGCAGGCCTCCCGTGACGACCAGCGGCTCGCCCGGACACGGCGCCAACGCGCCGATGGTGGACGCCAGTTCGTCCGCCGCGCGGTCGAGGAGGGAGCCCGCCGTCGCGTCCCCGGTCCGTGCCGCCTCCACCACGAGGGGGCTGAGCGCCGCGAGACGTACGGGGTGGCCGCCGAATCCGTACCCGACGACGGCCTCCTTGGTCAGTGCCCCGCACACCTCCCCGACCGCCTCCGTGAGGCTCGTGGCCGGGCCGCGGCCGTCCAGCGAGCGCAGGACCGCTCGGAGCGCCTCTCGCCCGAGCCAGTACCCGCTGCCCGCGTCGCCGAGGAGCCAGCCGTCCCCGTCCGCGGTCCGAACCACCCTGCGCCGCTCCACCCGCGCGGCGGCGGCGCCGGTGCCCGCGATCAGCACGAGCCCGTCCGCCGGGGCGCCCGGCCCGGAGGCGAAGGCGATGTCCGCGTCCCCCACGACCTCGACCCGGTCCGGGGCCACGCCGACACCGGACAGCGCCGCGGCGAGCGCCGAACCGGCCTTCTCGACCCCTCCACCGGGCCCGCCGCCCGCGAAGCCGGCGACGACGGAGACGACCGCGCCCGCCCCGCCGCGCGGCACGGCGCCCCGCACGGCCCGCGCCAGGTTCCGTACGAGATCGGCGGAGGCGACGCTCAGCACGTTCCCCGCGCCGCCCACGCCCTCCCCGAGCACCGCGCCCGTCCCCGCGTCGGCGAGCCGCGCCCTGGTCCGCGTGCCCCCGGCGTCGATCCCGAGCACGCACGGCTGAATCCCGGATTCGTTCATCAGCCCGCATGGTGGTTGATAGATTCACCGCTCGACAAGACCCGCGCACCAGGCAGGGCAGGAGGGAACGCGCCCGTGATCACCACGCTGATCCGCTCCGAACTGCCCCGCATGTCCGGTTCTCTGCGCAAGGTCGGCGTCTGGGTCCTCGACGCTCCGGACCGCGTGGCCGGGGTCTCCGCCGCGGAGCTGGGCCGCCGCACCGGCACGTCCCAGGCGACCGTGACCCGCTTCTGCCACGCCCTCGGCCTCGGCTCGTACCAGGAGTTGCTGCTCGCCCTCGCGCAGGAGCGCGGCGAGAACGAACGCGGCGGACAGGAACAGCCCCTGGGGCCGGACATCGGCCCCGACGATCCGCTCGACCAGGTCGTCGCCGCCGTCGCCCAGGCCGACCTGGGGGCGCTGCGCCGCACGGCCGAGCGTCTGGACCTCGACGCGCTGGAGCGGGCCGCGCGGATCCTCGCCGACGCCCGCCGCATCGACGTCTACGGCGTCGGCGCCTCCGGCGTCGTGGCCCTGGAGACCGAGGCGCGGCTCTTCAGCATCGGCTGCGACGCCCGCGGCTGGACGGAGGTCCACGCCGCGGAGACCTCGGCAGCGCTGCTCACGCCCGCGGACGCGGTGGTGGCGCTCTCCCACTCGGGCGCGACCCGCGAGGTCCTCTCGCCGCTGCGGCTCGCGGCCGAACGGGGCGCGCGGACCGTCGCGGTGACCGGCGACCCCCGCTCCCCCGTCGCCCGCGCCGCCTCGCTCCATCTGACGTCGACCTCGGCCGAGACCGGCTTCCGGCGCGGCGGCTTCGGCACCCGGCATTCGGTGCTGCTGATCCTGGACTGCCTCTACGCGCGCGTGGCGCAGCTGACGTACGCGCGGGCGACCGCCGCGATGGCGCTCACCGCGCACATTCCCGGCAACCACCGCTGAAACGGCAACCACCGCCACAGTGGGCGGCGTACGCGAACGGGCTCCGCCCGCGAACCGAGTTCGCGGGCGGAGCCCGTTCGTCACACCGTCACACCACGCTCAGATCTCGCCGCGCAGTTTGGCGAGCGCCTCCGCGAGGATCGCCTCGCCGTCCGCGTCGCTGCGCCGCTCACGCACGTACGCGAGGTGCGTCTTGTACGGCTCGGTGCGCGGCGGGTCCGGCGGGTTGTCCCGGTCCTGACCGGCCGGGAAGCCGCAGCGCGGGCAGTCCCACGTCTCCGGAACCTGTGCGTCACTGGCGAAGCTCGGCTGCGTCTCGTGCCCGTTCGAGCACCAGAAGGAGATGCGGAGGCGCGGCGCCGACTCGCCCCGCTCGGCCTCCCCCATCGGCCCCGCTCCGACCCGGCTTCCCCGGATCGCGTTGCCACTTGCCACGGTCGTAACTCCCTGCGTGATGGTGCTCGAAGATGCCCCAGTCTACGTAAGGCCCAACGCGCGTCCAGTGATTGGAGTTACACGTCCAACTTCATCAGAAGCGCAAGTACGACAATGCACGCGAACCACAGCAGACCGACCACGACGGTGATGCGGTCCAGGTTGCGCTCGGCAACCGAGGATCCACCGACGGACGACTGCATGCCACCGCCGAACATGTCGGAGAGGCCGCCGCCCTTCCCCTTGTGCATCAGCACGAGCAGCATCAGCAGCGCGCTGAAGACGATCAGGGCGATCGAGAACCCCATAACCACGGCTGGACCAACTTCCTCGGACTTATACGGACGGGGGCCGGGCATCTCGCGCCCGACCCCCGCAAGGGTACGACGGATCGTCGCTACCGCCTACTCACCGATCAGGTCACTGATCCCGGAAGCGGACGATCTTGACGAACTCGTCGGAGTCCAGCGCCGCGCCGCCCACCAGGGCACCGTCGACATCGGGCTGCGCCATGATCGCGGCCACGTTTCCGGCCTTGACCGAGCCGCCGTACTGGATGCGGACCTTGTCGGCCAGCTCCTGCGAGTACAGCTCCGCGAGACGGCCGCGGATCGCCCCGCAGACCTCCTGCGCGTCCTCGGGGGTGGCGACCTCGCCGGTACCGATGGCCCACACCGGCTCGTACGCGATCACGATGGACTCGGCCTGCTCGGCCGGGAGGTCCTTCAGACCGCCGTCGAGCTGGTTGAGCGTGTACTGGACCTGCTGTCCGGCCTTGCGGACGTCCAGGCCCTCGCCGACGCAGAGGATCGGGGTGATGCCGTGCTTGAACGCGGCCTTCACCTTGGCGTTGCAGATCTCGTCCGTCTCGGCGTGGTACTGCCGGCGCTCGGAGTGGCCCACGGCGACGTAGGCGCACTTCAGCTTGGACAGCATGAGGCCCGAGATCTCGCCGGTGTACGCACCGGAGTCGTGCGCCGAGATGTCCTGGGCGCCGTACTTGATCTTGAGCTTGTCGCCGTCGACCAGGGTCTGGACGGACCGCAGGTCGGTGAAGGGCGGCAGGACCGCGACCTCGACGGCGTCGTAGTCCTTGTCGGTCAGCGCGAAGGCGAGCTTCTGGACGTGGGCGATGGCCTCCAGGTGGTTGAGGTTCATCTTCCAGTTGCCCGCCATCAGCGGGGTGCGGGTGCTGCTCACAGGTGTTCAGTCCTCCAGTGCGGCGAGGCCGGGGAGCGTCTTGCCCTCGAGGTACTCGAGGGAGGCGCCGCCGCCGGTCGAAATGTGGCCGAAGGCATTCTCGTCGAAGCCCAGGGTGCGGACCGCGGCGGCGCTGTCGCCACCGCCGACGACGGTGAAGCCGGGGCTGTCGAGCAGGGCCTGCGCGACGGCCTTGGTCCCGCCCGCGTAGTCGGGGTGCTCGAAGACACCGAGGGGGCCGTTCCAGAAGACGGTCTCGGCGTCGGCCAGCTTCGACGCGTACAGCTCACGCGTCTTCGGGCCGATGTCGAGGCCCTCCTTCGTCGACGGGATCTTGTCGGCGTCGACGGTCTCGAAGTCGGCCGGGGCCTTGGTCTTCAGGTCCGGGAAGTCCGAGGAGACGAGCACGTCGACCGGGAGCACGAGCTCGACGCCGTTCTCCTCGGCCCGCTTCATGTACTCCTTGACGGTCTCCACCTGGTCCTTCTGGAGCAGGGAGATGCCGACCTCATGGCCCTGGGCGTAGAGGAAGGTGTACGCCATGCCGCCGCCGATGAGGAGACGGTCGGCCTTGCCGAGCAGCGCGTCGATGACGGCGAGCTTGTCGGAGACCTTGGCGCCGCCCAGGACGACCACGTACGGACGCTTGACGTCGTCGGTCAGCTTCTTCAGGACGCCGACCTCGGTGGCGATGAGGTAGCCGGCGGCGTGCGGCAGCCGGGCCGGGAGGTCGAAGACCGAGGCGTGCTTGCGGTGCACGGCGCCGAAGCCGTCGCCGACGTAGACATCGGCGAGGGCGGCCAGCTGGTCCGCGAACGCGCCGCGCTCGGCGTCGTCCTTGGAGGTCTCGCCGGCGTTGAAGCGGAGGTTCTCGACGACGGCGACCTGGCCGTCGGTGAGGCCGGCGACGGTCGACCGGGCGGATTCGCCGACCGTGTCGGTCGCGAACGCCACCTCGGCGCCGAGCAGTTCGCCGAGGCGCGCGGCGGCCGGGGCGAGGGAGAACGCCGGGTCCGGGGCACCCTTGGGGCGGCCCAGGTGCGAGGCGACGACGACCCGGGCGCCGGCGTCGGCGAGCGCCTTGACCGTGGGCAGGACGGCGCGGATGCGGCCGTCGTCGGTGATGGTGGTGCCGTCGAGCGGCACGTTGAGGTCGGCGCGGACGAATACGCGCTGGCCGGCGACGCCTTCGGCGAGAAGCTCGTCGATGGTCTTCATCTTCTACTGACTCCTTGGTACGCGGTGAAGCACACGAGACAGGGCTCGCACAGCGCATCATCGCGCTGTCCGAGCCCTGTACTCACATCGAGGTGCCGGTTCCGGAGGCTTTAGAGCTGGTTGCCCACGAAGACGGTGAGGTCGACGAGGCGGTTCGAGTAGCCCCACTCGTTGTCGTACCAGCCGAGGATCTTCACCGAGTTGCCCTCCTGGACCATGGTCAGGGAGGAGTCGAAGGTGCAGGAGGCCGGGTCGCTGACGATGTCCGAGGAGACGATCGGGTCCTCGGTGTAGAAGAGGATGCCCTTCAGGTCGCCGTCGTCGGCGGCCTTCTTGAACGCGGCGTTGACCTCGTCCTTGGTGACCTCGCGCTGCAGCGTGACGACCAGGTCGGTGGCCGAACCGGTCGGGACCGGGACGCGCATGGCGATGCCGTCCAGCTTGCCCTTGAGCTGCGGGAGGACCAGGGCGGTGGCCTTGGCGGCGCCCGTCGTGGTCGGGATGATGTTCTCCGCGGCGGCGCGGGCGCGGCGCAGGTCGGAGTGCGGGAAGTCCAGGATGCGCTGGTCGTTGGTGTACGCGTGGACCGTGGTCATCAGGCCCTTGACGATGCCGAAGTTCTCGTCGAGAACCTTGGCCATCGGCGCCACACAGTTGGTGGTGCAGGACGCGTTCGAGATGACGTGGTGGTTCGCCGGCTCGTACTTGTCCTGGTTGACGCCCATGACGATGGTGATGTCCTCGTCCTTGGCCGGAGCCGAGATGAGGACCTTCTTCGCGCCACCGGCGATGTGCTTCTCGGCGTCGGCCTTCTTGGTGAAGATGCCGGTCGACTCGATGACGATGTCGACGCCCAGCTCGCCCCAGGGGATGTCGGCCGGGTTGCGCTCCGAGAGCACCTTGATGGTGTGGCCGTCGACGGTGATGGTGTCGGCGGTGTGGGTGACCTCGGCCTTGAGGCGTCCCAGGATCGTGTCGTACTTCAGCAGGTGAGCAGTGGTCGCGGTGTCACCCAGGTCGTTGACAGCCACGATCTCGATGTCGGCACCCTGCTCAAGGAGCGCCCGGAAGTAGTTGCGACCGATGCGGCCAAAGCCGTTGATGCCTACGCGGATCGTCACGAACCGATCTCCTCGTGAGAGTACGCCGGGTTCGACGCCGGCGAGATTCTTTTTTAGGGATGTCCCCGACCGCTTACGACCCTACCTCTCTCATCGGCTCAGAGTGACATCGCGTGCGGTCGAAATGCCTAGTGAAAGCACCGTGGCCCGTTATTACCGGCAGGTTCGGGCCACGGTGCCCATTTCGTCCCGATCACTGACTGTGATCAAAGGTGCGGGTGCCCGCTCAGCCGTGCAGCGTGCCGAGCGCCTTGCGGAGGAGTGCCGTGCGCTGCGCCGTACTCGTGACGTGCTCCAGGCCGAAACCGAGGAGAACGGTGTCACGGGTGGTGACCGCTGCCTGGGAGTGGAAGAGCCCCGCGGACCGGGTCCACTCGGTGCCGTTGCCGGGGCTGCCGGCCGGCGGACCCGGTACGGACCAGGCGCCGAGGGAGGTCTCGAAGCCCTCGCTCTGGCCCGCCGTGCCGCGGACGACGAGCGCGGTGTCGTCGACGAAGGCGCCCATCTCGCCGGTCCCGGGGTCCGAGACGTACGAGATCGACAGCTCGACCTGCTTGCCCGCGTAGGCACTCAGGTCGATCGACGCCTGCCGCCAGCCGTTGGACGGGCCGGTGAAGGCGTGCCAGGCGCCGGTGGTGCCGGTCGTGGCGCAGCCGTCCTCGCCGACGGTCAGGTAGTGGGCGAGGAAGGGGTGGCCCTGGACGTAGTAGCCCTCGCCGCAGTCGGCCGGCTCGGCGGCGGAGGTGCCGCCGTTGGCGTCGGGCAGCGTGGTCCAGTCGTCCTGGCCGACGGTGTGGGCCTCGACGACGAGGTTGTCGTAGCCGGGCTCGGTGTCGTAGCTGACCTGGAAGCGCAGGCTCGGCGCGTCCGCCGCGGTGACGGCGGAGAGGTCGACGGTGCGGCTGAGCCGCGTCCAGGTGTCGTCGACGTGCCGGACGGCGGCGAAGGACGTGCCCTCGTACGGCTCGAAGGGGGTGCGGACGCCCGGGTAGTCGCCGGCGGACCGGCTGCTGCCGAACTGCGGGAACTCCCGCGGCTTCAGGGTGTCCGAGGTGACGGTGTACGCCCCGGCGTTGTCGAGCGGGTTGTCCGCCGCGCCGCCGAGGGTGCCGGTGGCGCCGCCGAATCCGCCGGCTCCGGCGAAGGACGGCGGGCCGTTCAGTCCGGCCCGGTGGTAGGCGCCGAGGTAGTACTGGGCGAAGTCGTTGGACGTCGCCCGGCCGATGTCGACGAGTCCGCCGGACTTCTCACCGGCGTTGACGAGCTTGCCGCCCTCGTTGAGGTAGTCCCGTACGGCCATCGTGACGGGGCCCGAGGGCTCCTCGGCGCCGGTGTACCAGACGACCGTACGGAAGTGGCTCAGCACGCCGAGCGGGTCGGGGGCGCCCTGGGTGGCGACGTCCCAGACGGCGGAGGAGCGGCCGGTGCCGGCGAGCGCCGCCCGGTACGCGGCGGTGTGCCGGGCGGCGGTGGTGCCGCCCTCCTCGGCGAGGACGAGCACGTCGCCGCGGGGCCGCTCGGCCACGGTGTAGGTGAAGGGGGCGGAGGAGGTCGTCCTGCCCTCACGGGTGCGGGCGGTGAACCAGACCTCGACGGTGTCGCCCGGGTCGGCGTCCTCGACCTCGGCCCGGTACTGGTCGAAGTAGAGGTTGTCCTCGCCGCCGTACGTCTCGCCGCCCTCCCAGGCCCGAAGGCGCTCGGAGTGCGTACGGCCGCCGTTGACGCGGTACTTGAGCTCCTTGGACCGCAGCGACCTGCGGGCGGTGACGGAGACCTCCTGGTCGCCGCCGCGGGCGTAGGAGGTGGCGAAGGTGTGCGGGGTGAAGTCCGGCGCGTCGAGGCCGGTGACGGAGACGGGCCGGTCCGGGTGGGCGGCGGTCTCGGCGACGGCGAGCGCGAACGGGACGTTCTTGGCGAACTCCGCCTGGATCAGCTTCTCGTCGTCCGGGAAGGTGAAGACGGAGGCGCAGTCGGCGGGCTCCCAGGCGTCGTTCGGGTCGACGCGGGAGGCGGTGGCGCAGGTCGACATCTCAGGGGTGAACATCTGCATCCCGTTGACGTTCGCCGCGTGTCCGTCGGCCTCGCCGTTGGTGGTGTAGAGCTCGGAGGAGACCTGCGGGCGGTATCCCGGCACGGCGGACTTCTGCGGGGTACCGGCCAGCGACTTGAGCACGACGTCGTCGGGGGTGTCGGTGGCGACCTGCCAGCCGACGCCGTAGAGCAGCAGCTGGGCGGCGGAGTGGTAGTTGATGCCGTACCGGAAGCCGATTCGCTTCTGGAAGGCGTCGAGAGCCTTCGTCTCGGGCTCGGACATCGGGCCGGTGCCGCGGTAGGTCTCGTCGGCCGGGTCGGGCGACGAACCCTCGTTGTCGTAGCCCCACTTGTAGGCGAAGTTGCGGTTGAGGTCGACGCCGTCGCCGGACTGCACGCGGCCGTCGCCGTCGTTGTCGCGCAGGTTCTTGCGCCACTGGCGGTTGGCGGGGTCGGCGTGGGTGAAGTCGTAGCCGTCCGGGTTGGCGGAGAGCACGAACCAGAGTTCGGTGGAGTCGACGATCTTCGTGATCCGCGGGTCCGTGCCGTACCCGTCGAGGTAGTGGTGGAGCAGCCGCCGCGTCATCTCGGGAGTGATCCACTCACGGGCGTGCTGGTTGGACATGTAGAGGGTCGAGGGCCTCGAGCCGTCCCTGACCTTCTTGGCGCCCTTGGTGACCTTGACGGCGAGGATGTCCTGCCCCTTGACCGTCCGGCCGATGGAGACGACCTTCGTGAGGTCCGGGTGGGCCTGCGAGGTGGCCAGGATCTCCTGCTTGAGGCCGCCCGCACCGCTGTACGGGCGGAAGACGCCGTCACCGGCACCCGCGACCCGCTTCTCGGCCCTGGCGGAGAGGGTGTGCTCGGCGAGTTCGACGCCCTTGCCGCGCAGCTGCCCGGCCTGTGCGCCGGTGAGGTACAGCTCCAGCGTGGCGGAGCCCTTCTCGGGCACCTGTTCCGTCAGCTCATGGCCGTCGGTACCCGCTTCGAGCAGCAGCGGTACCTGTTCCTTGGTGACCTTCGCGCGCCATACGGAGACGGCTTCGCCGTCGGTGCCGGCGCTCGCGCTCCGAGGTTGCGCTCCGGCGACGGGTGTCGCCGCCAGTCCCGCGATCAGCAGTGAAGCCGCGGCGAGGATCGCTCCCGCTCTGCGTCTCATAAGCCCCCCTTGCTGTTGTCTGCCACGAAAGTGAACAGACGCCAGGCTGATCATCGTTCATGATCATGTCAAGGGTGCCATGCGGGCCGAACGGGTGCTGCCGGTGCCTCAGAAAGGCACCGGCAGCGGTGAGTTGAGCGACGCGGCAGGCGGAGGGCCGGTTCGGGGCGCCCGGGTCGGGCCGTCCGGATCGGTCAGCCGACGAGGCTGTCGTCCAGCTCCTCCGTCAGGCTGGACTCCGTTCCGGGGATGCCCAGGTCCTGCGCCCGCTTGTCGGCCATGGCCAGCAGACGGCGGATCCGCCCCGCGACCGCGTCCTTGGTCAGCGGCGGCTCGGCGAGCGCGCCCAGCTCCTCCAGGGAGGCCTGCTTGTGCTCCATGCGCAGCCTGCCCGCGGCGGCGAGGTGCTCCGGCACCTCCTCGCCGAGGATCTCCAGGGCACGCTGCACACGGGCGCCCGCGGCGACCGCCGCACGCGCCGAGCGGCGCAGGTTGGCGTCGTCGAAGTTGGCCAGCCGGTTCGCCGTCGCCCGGACCTCGCGGCGCATCCGCCGCTCCTCCCAGGCCAGCACCGACTCATGCGCGCCGAGCCGGGTCAGCAGCGCCCCGATGGCGTCCCCGTCCCGGACGACCACCCGGTCCACACCCCGCACCTCACGGGCCTTCGCGGCGATGCTGAGCCGGCGCGCGGCGCCCACCAGGGCGAGCGCGGCCTCCGGACCGGGGCAGGTCACCTCCAGGGAGGAGGAGCGCCCGGGCTCGGTGAGCGAGCCGTGCGCCAGGAAGGCGCCGCGCCAGGCCGCCTCGGCGTCGCAGGTGGCGCCCGAGACGACCTGCGGGGGCAGGCCGCGGATCGGGCGGCCCCGGCCGTCGACCAGGCCCGTCTGCCGGGCCAGCTGGTCGCCGCCCGCCACCACGCGCACCACGAAGCGGGAGCCGCGCCGCAGACCGCCGGGCGCCATCACGATCAGCTCCGAGCTGTGCCCGAAGATCTCCAGGATGTCCCGCTTGAGCCGACGCGCCGCCATCGCGGTGTCCAGCTCCGCCTCGATCACGATCCGCCCGCTCACCAGGTGCAGACCGCCGGCGAACCGCAGGATCGACGAGACCTCTGCCTTCCTGCAGCAGGTCCGGGTGACGGGGAGCCGGGAGATCTCGTCCTTCACCGCTGCCGTCATCGCCATGGGCCGATCCTTCCATGCATCCGAAAAATACGGTCGTACGCGGCGGCCAACAGCTCCGGATCGTGCTTCGGGAGCCCGTCGGCACGGGCCACCGGCGCCAGCTCGACCGCGGCGCCGAGCCGTTTGGCGGCGTCGGCGAGAGAGTCGCGGTCGGGCACGGCGGCCTCGTCGGCCAGCACCACGTCCAGGGCGAGTTTAGGGGCGTGTCGTCCCAAAACCTCCAAATGACGCTGCGGAGAGAACCCCTCGGTTTCTCCGGGCTGCGGCGCGAGGTTGAGCGAGAGGACCTTGCGGGCCTTGGTCTCGGTGAGCGCGTCGAGCAGTTCGGGCACGAGGAGATGCGGAATCACCGAGGAGAACCAGGAGCCGGGGCCGAGCACCACCCAGTCCGCGTCCCGGACCGCGGCGACGGCCTCGGGCACGGCCGGCGGATCGTTCGGCACGAGGTGCACCGACTGCACCTCACCCGGTGTGAGCGCCACCGTGGCCTGACCACGGACGGTGTCCACATCGTTCGGCCGGTCCGGATCGTGCCCCCTGACCAGGGCCTGGAGCTCCAGCGGGACGGCCGACATCGGCAGCACCCGGCCGTGCGCGCCGAGCAGCTTGCCGACCAGGTCCAGAGCGAGGACATGGTCGCCCAGCTGCTCCCAGAGCGCGACGATCAGCAGATTGCCGACCGCGTGCTCGTGCAGGTCCCCCTTGGACTGGAAGCGGTGCTGGATGACCCGGGCCCAGGTCTGCCCCCAGTCGTCGTCCCCGCAGAGCGCGGCGAGCGCCTTGCGCAGATCGCCCGGCGGGAGCACCCCCAGCTCCTCCCGGAGCCGGCCGCTGGAGCCGCCGTCGTCGGCGACGGTGACGACGGCGGTCAGATCGCCCGTGATGCGGCGCAGTGCGGCGAGGGAGGCCGACAGGCCCATGCCCCCGCCGAGCGCGACGACCTTGGGCTGGGTGCCGCGCCTACGGAGCGTACGCACCGAGAGGGTGGACGTACGCCGACGGTACGGCTTCACTCGCGCCCCATGTCCCGGTGGACGACGACGGTCTCGACCCCTTCCGCGGCGAGGCGGGCGGCGAGCTTCTCGGACGTGGCGACGGAGCGGTGCTTGCCGCCCGTGCAGCCGACGGCGATGGTCACGTACCGCTTGCCCTCGCGGCGGTAGCCCGCGGCGATCAGCTGGAGCAGCTCGGTGTAGCGGTCGAGGAACTCCTTGGCCCCGGGCTGGTTGAAGACATAGGCCGAGACCTCCTCGTTGAGCCCGGTGTAGGGCCGCAGCTCGGGGACCCAGTGCGGGTTGGGGAGGAAGCGCATGTCGACGACGAGGTCGGCGTCGACAGGCAGCCCGTACTTGAACCCGAAGGACATGACGGTGGCCCGCAGCTCCGGCTCCTCCTCGCCGGCGAACTGGGCGTCCATCTTGGCGCGCAGTTCGTGGACGTTGAGGCTGGAGGTGTCGATCACCAGGTCGGCGTCGCCGCGCAGCTCGCGCAGCAGGTCGCGCTCGGCGGCGATGCCGTCGGTGATGCGGCCGTCGCCCTGGAGGGGGTGCGGCCTGCGGACCGACTCGAACCGCCGGACCAGGGCCTCGTCGGAGGACTCCAGGAAGACGATCCGCCGCGTGACCTGCTGGGCGTCGAGCGCGGCCAGGGACTCCCGCAGGGCGTCGAAGAACTGCCGGCCGCGGACGTCGACGACGACGGCGATCCGGGCGACGTTGCCCTGGGAACGGGCGCCGAGCTCCACCATGGTGGGGATCAGCGCGGGCGGCAGGTTGTCGACGACGAACCAGCCGAGGTCCTCCAGGCACTTCGCCGCGGTGGACCGGCCGGCGCCGGACATGCCGGAGATGATCACCAGCTCGGGGATGGCCGCCGTGTCGGCGGTCTCACCGGCCTCCTTCGTGCCCGTACTCACGTGTCCTGCTCCGTCTTCTCGCTGCTCTTCTTGCGTTTCTTGCTCTGTCTGGCGGTCGTGCTCGGTCATGCGGTGGTGCCCCCGTCGTCTTCCATGATCTCTCCTGTTGCCGTATTCACGGCGGGCGCGGCCGGGGCCGCCTGGGCGAGAGCCACGGCGACGGCCTCGGCCGTCTTCCTGCCCATGCCGGGCACCTCGCAGATCTGCTCGATTGTCGCCTGCCTGAGCCGCTTCACCGAGCCGAAATGCTTGATCAACGCCTGTTTGCGGGTATCGCCGAGGCCGGGGATCGCGTCCAGGGGGCTGGTCCTGATGCGCTTGTTCCGCTTCGAGCGCTGGTAGCGGATGGCGAAGTCGTGAGCCGTGTCACGTACCCGCTGGAGGAGGTAGAGACCCTCGCTGGAGCGGGGTAGGACGACCGGATCGTCGTCGCCGGGCAGCCAGACCTCCTCCAGCCGCTTGGCGAGGCCGCAGACGGCGATGTCGTCGATGCCCAGCTCGTCCAGGGCCCGCCGGGCGGCGGCGACCTGGGGCTGGCCGCCGTCGACCACGACGAGCTGCGGCGGGTACGCGAAGCGCTTGGGACGCCCGTCGTCGACCGGCACCTCACCGGAGCCGGCGGTGTCCGTGTCCGTGCGGACGCGGACACGGTCCGCCGAGAGCTCCTGGCCCCGGCTGCCGTCCGCCGGGGCGCCGGCGGACCCGGCAGGGGCCGTCAGCGCGTCCACGGGCCCGGCGGGGTCCGTCAGCGCGCCCGCGGACCCGGCAGGGGCCGTCAGCGCGCCCACGGGCCCCGCGGGCTCCGTCAGCGCGTCCACGGGCCCGGCGGGGTCCGTCAGCGCGTCCACCGCGTCACCGTCCGCGTCGACGGCCACGCCCTCGGGGCCCCACTCGCCCGTCTTCTCCTTCTCGACGAGGTAGCGCTTGAAGCGGCGGCTGATCACCTCGTGCATCGAGCGGACGTCGTCCTGCCCCTCGAAGCCCTTGATCTGGAAGCGGCGGTACTCGCTCTTGCGCGGCAGCCCGTCCTCGAAGACGACCATGGACGCCACGACGTCCTGCCCCTGGAGGTGCGAGATGTCGAAGCACTCGATCCGCAGCGGCGCGGAGTCCAGGTCCAGTGCCTCGGCGATCTCCTCCAGGGCACGGGAGCGGGTCGTCAGGTCGCTGGCGCGCTTGGTCTTGTGCAGCACCAGGGCCTGCTGGGCGTTGCGCGCGACCGTCTCCATCAGGTCCTTCTTGTCGCCGCGCTGCGGGACGCGGAGGGAGACCTGCGAGCCCCGGCGGCCGCTCAGCCACTGGGTGACGGCGTCGGCGTCCTCGGGCACGGCCGGGACGAGGACCTCCCGGGGGACCGCGTCGCCGCTCTCCTCCCCGTACAGCTGCTGGAGCGCGTGCTCCACGAGGCCGGCCGTGGAGACCGCCTCCACCTTGTCGGTGACCCAGCCGCGCTGGCCGCGCACCCGCCCTCCCCGGACGTGGAAGATCTGGACGGCGGCCTCCAGCTCGTCCTCGGCGAGCGCGATCAGGTCGGCGTCGGTGGCGTCGGCCAGGACGACGGCGTTCTTCTCCATGGCGCGCCGCAGCGCCCCTATGTCGTCGCGGAGCCTGGCCGCCTTCTCGTACTCCATCTCCTCGGCCGCCTCCATCATCTGCTGCTCGAGGCGGCGGATGTACGTGCCGGTGCGGCCGGCCATGAAGTCGCAGAACTCCTCGGCCAGTTCGCGGTGCTCGTCCGGCTCGACCCGGCCCACGCAGGGGGCGGAGCACTTCCCGATGTAGCCGAGGAGGCAGGGGCGCCCGGCTGAGGCGGCGTTACGGAACACACCGGCGGAGCAGGTCCGTACGGGGAAGACGCGGAGCATCAGGTCGACGGTCTCGCGGATGGCCCAGGCGTGGGCGTACGGACCGAAGTAGCGGACGCCCTTCTTCTTGTGGCCGCGCATGACCTGGACGCGCGGGAACTCCTCGTTCAGGGTCACCGCGAGGTAGGGATAGCTCTTGTCGTCGCGGTACTTGACGTTGAACCGGGGGTCGAACTCCTTGATCCAGGAGTACTCCAGCTGGAGCGCCTCGACCTCGGTCGAGACCACGGTCCACTCCACCGAGGCGGCCGTGGTGACCATCGTGGCCGTGCGCGGGTGCAGGCTCGCGAGCGGCTGGAAGTAGTTCGCCAGCCGCTGACGCAGGGACTTCGCCTTCCCGACGTAGATCACCCGGCGGTGCTCGTCGCGGAACTTGTAGACCCCCGGCGAGTCGGGGATCTGCCCCGGCTTGGGGCGGTAGCTGGAGGGGTCGGCCATGCTCCCCACCCTACTGGCGGGGGCCGACACTCAGACCGCGTGCGCTCGTTGGCCGGACATGACGACGGAGACGACGGAACGGGCGACGCGGCGGCTCGCGGGCCGGGTGTGCGTGATCACGGGGGCGGCCAGCGGAATCGGGCGGGCGACGGCGCTGCGGTTCGCCCGCGAGGGCGCGCGGGTGGTGGCCACGGACGTGAACGCGGAGCGGCTGGCCACGCTGGGTGACGACCCCGGCATGGCGACGGTGGTCGGGGACGTGGCGAGAGAGGAGGACGCGCGTCGGATGATCACGACGGCGGTGGAGCGGTTCGGGCGGCTCGACGTCCTGGTGGCGAACGCCGGGGTGATCCCGCTCTCGGACATCACGGAGGCGACCGGCGAGGACTGGGACCGGGTCATGGCCGTGGACGGCAAGGGCATGTTCCTGACCTGCAAGTACGCGATCGAGGTCATGGCCGGGCAGGAGAGCGGCGGGGCGATCGTCTGCACCTCGTCGATCTCCGGGGTGGCGGGCCAGGCCCGCCAGGCGGTCTACGGCCCGGCGAAGTTCGTGGCCTCGGGGCTGACGAAGCACCTGGCGGTCGAGTGGGCGGGGCGCGGGATCCGCGTCAACGCGGTGGCTCCGGGCACGATCGAGACGGAGCGGGTCGCGGCGGCCCGCACGGAACCGGGCGGCCCGGAGTATCTCTCGGAGATCGTCGAGCTCCACCCCATGCACCGCTTCGGCACCCCGGACGAGGTGGCGGCGGCCATCCTCTTCCTGGCCTCGGACGAGGCGTCCTTCATCACGGGTGTGGTCCTGCCGGTGGACGGCGGCTACCTGGCCCGCTGAGCGCGGGGGCGGGCCGCTGCGCGGGGCTCGTTCCCCACCCCGCCCCTTCCCGTAACCGGGGCTACGCCCCGGACCCCGCGCCTCAAGCGCCGACGGGGCTGGATTGCGGGGCTGCGCCCCGTATCTCAGCCCGTCCGGCGCTTGAGGACGCGGCCGAAGGCCGGACGGGGCCTGGGGGCTTGCCCCCGGTTCGGGAAGGGGCGGGGTGGGGAAAGAAGCAGGCTCTACGCGCGGTCGCTCAGGCGGGCCCGGCGGCGCCACGCACGCGTGGCGATCAGGCCCAAGGCCAGTGCCGCGCCCGCGCCCGCCGTCGTGGACGCCGCCGTGACCCAGGGCTCGTCCTGGGCCGCGGCAGGCTCGTCGTAGCCGCCAGCCGCGCCCTTCCGCGCGTACGCGGAGGCCGGCAGCTTGTCCCCGTACGCCGTCACGACCCGTTCCCGGTACGCGCCGAGGCTCGTCCCGTTCCGGCCCACCGCCCGCACCGCGTCCTCGTCCAGCGGCAGCACCTTCGCGCCCTTCTGCACGTACCACGCGTCGATCTGCGGCTCGCGGAAGACGATCCCGCCTGGCAGGGCCCGCGCGCCCTGCACCGCGTACCGGATCTCGTCGTCTCCGGTGGCGATGTTCACCACCTGCCACGCCCCGTCCGCCCCCCGCGCGGTCCACAGCGAGGCGGTCTGCCCGTCCGAGGCGACCGCCTTGCTCGCGTGGAACTCGACGCGGGCGACGGGCGCCCCCGCCTTCCCGGCCACGAAGTCCGGGGACAGGACCCGCACGGGGACGGACGCCCCCTCGATCCGGGGCCGCGCCGCCGCCCGGGCGACGGCTCCGTCGCGGGCGAAGAACCGGGAGAGCGTGTCCAGGGTCGCGGGGGCGGACGCCGCCTTCTCCGGCGTCGGCGCAGGAGGAGGCGTGCCGGCCGCGGCGGCCGGCACGGCGCCGAGGGCGACGAGGGCGGCGGCGGACAGGAGTCCGGCGCCGGCCGCGCGTACGTGCACCTTCATCGTCGTCACGCCCCTATCCGGTAGAGCGAGTGGGTCCAGGAGAACGACCCGTTGTTCACGTACCAGGCGTGCGAGGCCCAGTTGTAGCGGTCGCTGGAGGGCCAGGGGTCGCCCCAGTACACCCAGCTGTTCGCGTCGTCGTAGCCGTAGATCACGTGCATGTGACCGCCGCCGCTCGCCCACTGGATCCGTGTCTCGATCGGGCGGTCGGCGTTGATCTCGGTCTGCACGGTCGAGTAGCGCAGCCAGCCCGTCACGTACGAGCCGGGGCTGACGCCCGCCCAGCGCAGGCCGGTCTGCACGTTGCCGAGCGTGGCCTGGTCGTTGGGGCAGTCGTAGCCCTGCTGGCGGTTGAAGGCGGCGTTGCAGAACTGGTTCTGGCTGTAGTTCCGGCCGAACCACGTGGCGATCGTGTTGCCGCTGGCGGCCCAGCACCAGTTGGTCTTCTGCTGTGCCTGCATGGTGATGTTCAGTCGCTTGTACGCGAGGGACGCTTGGGTGGAGACGTCCTCGCCCGTCGGCGCGGCGGTCGCCGACGTCATGGGGAGCAGGAAGAGGGCGGCAGCGGCGAGCGCCGCCAAGGACAGCTTTCTACTGCGCATCGCGTTCCTCCCGAGACGGGGGGTGTGGGGATGTGTGGGGGTGTGGGGGGTGGAGGAGCGCGTCCGGACGCTGCCCTGGAGCATCGAACGTTGTCCGGATCGGGTCAACACGCTTCAATGCGGGGTGACGGCGGCCTGTGAACGGTGTGACCCGGTTGTGAACACGCGCCCTGCCGTCACCTGCGGGCGGGCCCCCGGCGGCACGGCGGCCCGCCCCCTTCACCGTGAACGTTCACTGAGGAGTCCCGTGGGGCACACCGAGGCCGATCTGGCGCAGTTGCTGCACACCGGGCCGTTCCATCTGGCGCTGCGCACGGCTTTCGCTGTGCGGGGGCTGCCGCTCCAGCGGGTGCAGCACCATCTCGCCCACCGGGGGGTCAAGGTCGGGGTGACCAGCCTCAGTTACTGGCAGCAGGGCGCACGCCGGCCGCAGCGGCCGGAGTCGATGAAGGCGGTCCGCGCGCTGGAGGAGGTGCTGCAGCTGCCCGGGAACTCGCTGATCCGCCTGCTGGCCGAGGACGCGGCGGCGCGCGGTGACGTGGAGCGGCCGGCCGCCCGCTCGTACCGCTCGCTGGTGGAGGCGTCGGGGGCGGTGGAGGAGCTGCTCGCCGGCCTGGAGTCGCCGGTCGACGGGGGGCTGCACACGGTCGGCCACCACGAGCGGGTGCGGATCGGGGCGGGGCGGGAACTGGTGGGGCGGGACTCCCAGCACGTGGTGCGGGCGCACCGGGACGGGATCGACCGCTATCTGGCCATCCACCACGGCGATCCGGGCTGCGACCCGTCGCGGGTGGTGGTGCGGGCGACGGAGAACTGCCGGACGGGGCGGGTGCGGTGGCACGCCGAGACGGGTGTGCTGGTCGCGGAGCTGCTGTTCGACACGCGGCTGCGGGCCGGGGACACGTACCTCTTCGGCTACGGCTTCGAGGACGGCACCGGCGGTCCGAGCGGGGAGTACGTCCGGGGGTTCAGCTTCGCCGGCGGGCAGTACGTGCTGCAGGTGCGGTTCGACGAGGCGGCGCTGCCGGTACGGTGCCGGCGCTTCGCCCAGGCGTCGGCGGGCGCGGCGCGCGGTGGCCGCTCGGATCTGACACTGAGCGGGCGGCACCGCGCGGTGCACCTGGTGGAGCAGGGCGTACGGCCGGGGCTCCTGGGGATCGACTGGGACTGGTCGTAGGCGCTGCTCGTAGGCGCTGGGACTGCTCGTAGACGCGGTGGCCGCCCTGCTCCCTCCGGGCTCCTACGCCTCCGGGCCCGCGACGAGCTTTCCGCCCTCGACGCGGACCGGGACCTCGGGGAGCGGGACCGTCGCCGGGCCCTGGAGGGCCTTGCCGGTGGTCACGTCGAAGCGGCTGCCGTGGCAGGGGCAGTTGCCCTCGTTGTTCTCGATCTTGTCGAGCACGCAGCCCGCGTGGGTGCACTGGGCGCTGAAGGCCTTGTACCGGCCCTCGGCCGGGCAGCTCACCAGAACGCGCTGTTCGCGGTAGAGCTTGGCGCCGCCGACGGGCACCTCCTCGGGGGCTCCGAGGGTCACCGGGGCGGTCGGCGTGGGGACCTGGGCATGTCCGAGCTTGGAATCCGTGGAGCAGGCGGCGACGCCCAGCCCGGCGGCACCGGCGAGCGCGGCGCCCTTCAGTACGGTGCGGCGGCTGGACTGGCCGGACATGAGCGCTCCACGGGTGCGATCGGGACATGGGGTGACCGAACCGACGATACCGGCGCCTCCGCACCGGCCTGCGAGGGGGCTGTCGTGGCCGGTGGGGCATGGGTTACGTTCACGGCGTGATCGTCGTCGCCGGTGAGTCCCTGATCGATCTGGTCCCCGACGGTGCCGCCGCCGGGCCGCTGTCCGCGCTGGTACCCGTCAGGGGCGGGGGGCCGTACAACACCGCCGTGGCCCTCGGCCGGCTGGGCGCCGGGGTCGCCTTCTGCTCGCGGGTCTCGACGGACCCGTTCGGCGAGGCGCTGATGGGCGGGCTGCGGGAGGCGGGGGTGGAGACCGGGCTCGTCCAGCGCGGCCCGGAGCCTACGACGCTGGCGGTCGCCTCGGTGGGCGCGGACGGCTCGGCGGAGTACGGCTTCTACGTCGAGGGCACGGCCGACCGGCTCTTCGCGCTGCCGGAGCGGCTGCCGGACGGGGTGCGGGCGGTCGCGTTCGGCACGTGCTCGCTGGCCCTCGAACCGGGTGCGAGCGCGTATGAGGCGCTGTTGCGGCGGGAGGCGGAGCGCGGGGCGCTGACGCTGCTCGACCCCAACATCCGCCCGGGCCTGATCCCGGACGCGGCCGCCTATCGTGAGCGCTTCGCGTCCTGGCTGCCGTACGTCTCGCTGCTGAAGCTCTCGGAGGAGGACGCGGCCTGGCTGGGCTCGACGCCGGAGCGCTGGCTGGAACGCGGGCCTTCGGCGGTCGTCCTGACCCGGGGTTCGGCGGGCCTGACGGTCCACACCCCGTCGTACGAGGTGTCGGTCCCGGCGGTACGGGTCGAGATCGCGGACACGATCGGTGCGGGCGACACGGTGAACGCGGCGCTCCTGCACGGCCTGGGCGACCGCCCGGTGCACTCCCTGGACGCGGAGGCGTGGTCCGCGCTCCTGACGTACGCGGCGAAGGCGGCCGCCCTCACCTGCACCCGCCCGGGCGCGGAACCTCCGTACGCGCACGAGCTGGGAACGTAGCCCAAAGGCCTTTCAGGTGGCCCGCAGGCCTGGCAGGCAGCCCGGACGGGGGCGCGGCCCCGGTCCGGGAAGGGGCGGAGCGGGGGGACCGCCCGTCGCGGGCGCCCCCCACCCCGGTCCCGTCACGCCTTGCGTGCCCGCGCCGCCGTCTTCTTGGCCGCGGCCTTCTTCGCGGGTGCGGCCACCTTCTTCGCAGCCGCCTTCTTCGCGGGGGCCTTCTTCGCGGAGCCGGACGCCTTGCGCGCCGCGGGCACCGTCGCGTCGCTGACCCGGTCGGCGCCCAGGATCTCGCGGAGGAACTTGCCGGTGTGGCTCGCCGGGACCGAGGCGACCTCCTCCGGCGTGCCCTCGGCGATCACCAGACCACCGCCGCTGCCGCCCTCCGGGCCCATGTCGATGACCCAGTCCGCGGTCTTGATGACATCGAGGTTGTGCTCGATGACGATCACCGAGTTCCCCTTGTCGACCAGACCCGACAGGACCTTGATCAGCTTCGAGATGTCCTCGAAGTGCAGACCCGTCGTCGGCTCGTCCAGGACGTAGACCGTGCGTCCCGTCGACCGCTTCTGGAGCTCGGAGGCGAGCTTCACGCGCTGTGCCTCACCGCCCGAGAGCGTCGGCGCGGACTGGCCGAGCCGGACGTACCCGAGCCCGACCTCGTTGAGCGTGCGCAGGTGGCGCGCGATGGTCGGGACCGCCTCGAAGAAGTCCAGGGCCTCCTCGATCGGCATGTCCAGGACCTCGGCGATGGACTTGCCCTTGTAGTGGACCTCCAGGGTCTCCCGGTTGTACCGGGCGCCGTGGCAGACCTCGCACGGGACGTACACGTCCGGCAGGAAGTTCATCTCGATCTTGATCGTGCCGTCGCCGGAGCAGTTCTCGCAGCGGCCGCCCTTGACGTTGAAGGAGAACCGGCCCGGCAGATAGCCGCGGACCTTCGCCTCCATCGTCTCGGCGAACAGCCTGCGGACGTGGTCGAAGACCCCGGTGTACGTCGCCGGGTTCGACCGCGGGGTGCGGCCGATCGGCGACTGGTCGACGTGCACGACCTTGTCGACGAGGTCGTCGCCGTCCACGCGCGTGTGCCGGCCGGGCACCGACTTGGCGCCGTTGAGCTCGCGCGCCAGGTGCGTGTAGAGGATGTCGTTGACCAGTGTCGACTTGCCGGACCCGGAGACTCCGGTGACGGCCGTGAGGACGCCCAGCGGGAACGAGACGTCGATGTCGCGCAGGTTGTTCTCACGGGCGCCGTGCACGGTGAGCCGGCGTGAGGGGTCCACGGGGCGGCGGATGTCCGGCATCCCGATGGCCCTGCGTCCCGAGAGGTACTGCCCGGTCACCGACTCCTCGTTCGCGAGCAGCTCCTTCAAGGGGCCGGAGTGGACGACCTTGCCGCCGTGCTCACCGGCGCCGGGGCCGATGTCGACGACCCAGTCGGCCACGTTGATGGTGTCCTCGTCGTGCTCGACGACGATGAGCGTGTTGCCCATGTCCCGGAGCCGGACCAGGGTCTCGATGAGGCGGTGGTTGTCGCGCTGGTGGAGACCGATGGAGGGCTCGTCCAGGACGTAGAGCACGCCGACGAGGCCCGAGCCGATCTGGGTGGCGAGCCGGATGCGCTGGGCCTCGCCGCCGGAGAGCGTGCCGGCCGCGCGGTTGAGGGAGAGGTAGTCGAGACCGACGTCGACGAGGAACCGAAGGCGCTCGTTGACCTCCTTCAGGACCCGCTCGGCGATCTTCTTGTCACGGGCGTTGAGCTTCAGCCGGCCGAGGAAGTCGGCGCACTCGCTGATCGACATCGCGGCGACCTCGGCGATGGACCTCTCCATGACCGTGACGGCCAGGACGATCGGCTTCAGTCGGGTGCCCTCACAGGTGGGGCAGGGCACCTCGCGCATGTAGCCCTCGAAGCGCTCACGGCTGGAGTCGCTCTCGGCCTCGCTGTGCCGCCGCTTGACGAAGGAGACGGCGCCTTCGAAGGCCGGGGTGGTGTACGCCCGCTCCCGTCCGTACCGGTTGCGGTAGCGGACCTCGACCTGGGTCTTGTGCCCGTACATCAGGGCCTTCTTGGCCCGTGCGGGGAGCGCGGCGTACGGCAGGTCCGTACGGAAGCCGAGGGCCTCGGAGAGGCCGCCGATGAGCCGGCCGAAGTACTCCTTGGTGTGGCCGTGGGACCAGGGGTGGATCGCGCCCTCGTCGAGCGAGCGGTCCTCGTCCGGGACGATCAGCTCGGGGTCGACCTCCATGCGCGTGCCGATGCCGGTGCAGTCCGGGCAGGCGCCGAAGGGCGAGTTGAAGGAGAAGGAGCGGGGCTCGAGCTCCTCGAAGGACAGGTCGTCGTACGGGCAGTAGAGGTGCTCCGAGAACATCCGCTCGCGCTCGGGGTCGTCCTCGGCGAGGTCGACGAAGTCGAGCACGACCATGCCGCCTGAGAGCCCGAGGGCGGTCTCCACGGAGTCGGTGAGCCGGCGCTTGGCGCTGTCCTTCACGGTGAGACGGTCGACGACCACCTCGATCGTGTGCTTCTCCTGCTTCTTCAGGGTCGGCGGCTCGCTGAGCTGGACCGTCTGCCCGTCCACCCGCGCCCGGCTGTACCCCTTGGTCTGGAGGTCGGCGAAGAGGTCGACGAACTCGCCCTTGCGCTCACGCACGAGCGGGGAGAGGACCTGGAAGCGGCTGCCCTCGGGCAGCTCCAGGACCTTGTCGACGATCGCCTGGGGCGACTGGCGCGAGATGGGGCGGCTGCACTCCGGACAGTGCGGCTTGCCGATCCGGGCGAAGAGAAGGCGGAGGTAGTCGTAGACCTCCGTGATGGTGCCGACCGTCGAGCGCGGGTTGCGCGAGGTCGACTTCTGGTCGATGGAGACGGCGGGCGAGAGGCCCTCGATGAAGTCGACGTCCGGCTTGTCCATCTGGCCGAGGAACTGCCGGGCGTACGAGGAGAGCGACTCGACGTACCGACGCTGTCCCTCGGCGAAGATCGTGTCGAACGCGAGGGAGGACTTGCCCGACCCGGACAGCCCGGTGAAGACGATCAGGGAGTCGCGGGGGAGGTCGAGCGAGACGTTCTTGAGGTTGTGCTCGCGAGCGCCACGAACGATGAGACGGTCGGCCACGCCGGTCCGCACCTTTCTTGAGAGAGCGGAGGCACAGAGTGCGGGTCACAGATATGCCTGGATGATCCTGAGTACCCAACAACCAAGGATGCCGGATGCTTCCATCGAGCCTATAGCACGCACATTCGATTTCCGGCCTCACTCCTACCGCTTCACCCGAACGAGTGGCGGCGCTAGGGTCGGCCCCATGATCGACCATGTGCGTGACCTGGACTCTGTACGTGAAGCGACCGAGCGGCTCCTGAGCGCAGCCGCCTCCCTGGACAACGCGGCCGTCGCCGAGCCGTCACGGCTTCCCGGCTGGACCCGCGGCCATGTCCTGGCCCATGTCGCCCGCAACGCCGACGCCCTGGTGAACGTTCTCCAGGGCCGGCCGATGTACGCCGACGCCGCCACCCGCGACGCCGACATCGAGCGGGACGCCCCCCGCCCGGCGGCCGAGCAGCTCGCCGACATCCGAGAGACGGGCGAGCGCTTCCAGGCCGTGGGCGCCGAGCCCGCCGACTGGCAGCGGACCGTGGAGCTGCGCAACGGCGTCACGGACCGGGCGGCGCGGGTGCCCTTCCGCCGCTGGGTCGAGGTCGCCCTGCACCACGTCGACCTGGGGATCGGCTACGAGCTGGAGGATCTGCCGGAGGAGTTCGTCCTGCGGGAGATCGACTTCCTCGCGGAGCGGTTCGCCGGCCACAAGGACGTCCCGTCGACCGGCCTCCGGTCGGAGAGCGGCGAGATGTGGACGACCGGCGGCGGGGCCGACGGCGGCTCGGTGGCCGTCTCGGGGCCCGCTCCCGAGCTGCTCGGCTGGCTCGCGGGCCGTCGCGACGGCTCCGCCCTCAAGGTGGAGGGCGGCGCGCTTCCGCGGCTCCCGGCCCTGTAGTCCCGGCTGTTGGGGCCCGTCCTTCGGT
The DNA here is from genome assembly GCF_043089925.1 of Streptomyces sp. NPDC013457. Lineage (NCBI taxonomy): Bacteria > Bacillati > Actinomycetota > Actinomycetes > Kitasatosporales > Streptomycetaceae > Streptomyces > Streptomyces sp. NPDC013457. The sequence continues at coordinate 486,033 of NZ_JBICBL010000003.1, read as the reverse complement.
GCCCGGCGATAGGCTGAGCCCATGACGTACAGCGGAGCGGTGAAGGTCGGCGGGCCCGCCGATGTGCACGAACTGACGGACCTGATGATCTCCAAGGTCGCGGTCGGTCCGATGGACAACAACGCGTATCTGCTGCGCTGCCGGGCGACCGGCGAGCAGCTGCTGATCGACGCGGCCAACGAGGCCGAGACGCTCCTCACGCTGATCGGTGACGACGGCATCGCGTCCGTCGTCACCACCCACCAGCACGGAGACCACTGGCAGGCGCTCGCCGAGGTGGTCGCGGCGACCGGGGCGCGGACGTACGCGGGGGCGTACGACGCCGAGGGCATCCCGGTCCCGACGGACGTCCGGGTCGAGGACGGCGACACGGTCAAGGTCGGCCGGGTGGAGCTGACCGCCCGCCGGCTGGTCGGGCACACGCCCGGCTCGATCGCGCTGGTCTACGACGACCCGCACGGCCACCCGCACGTCTTCACCGGCGACTGCCTGTTCCCGGGCGGCGTCGGGAACACCTGGAAGGACCCGAAGGCCTTCGCGAGCCTGATCGAGGACGTGGAGACCAAGCTCTTCGCCGTGCTGCCGGACGAGAGCTGGGTCTACCCGGGACACGGCAAGGACACCACGCTCGGTGACGAGCGCCCGCATCTGCCGGAGTGGCGCGCACGCGGCTGGTGACACCTCGGGGGCGGTCGTGACGGGCGGGCGCGCGGTCGATGCGACCGCCCCGACCCCGCCGACCTCGGGAGGCGCGCGGCCCGCGGCCGCGTGCTCCCGCACGCCCCCGTAACTCCGGTGGACGCCGGGTAGTTGGCGCGACATGCACCACGGTCACTCTCCGCGTCCACCGACACCCCCGGACCCCCCGTCGCCCCCGGGCGGCCCGGTGGCCCCCGAAGCCCCGGCCGAAGCCCCGGCGGCCGCCTACGGCCCCTCCATGGGGCGGGTCGCCCTCGCGTCGCTCGTGGGCACGGCCATCGAGTTCTTCGACTTCTTCGTCTACGGGACCGCCGCCGCGCTCGTTCTCGGGCCGCTCTTCTTCCCGACCTTCTCCCCCGTCGCCGGGACCCTGGCCGCCTTCGGCACCTTCGCCGTCGGTTTCATCGCCCGGCCGCTCGGCTCCGTGCTCTTCGGACATGTCGGCGACCGGTACGGGCGGCGCCCGGTCATGTTCGCCTCGCTCGTGCTGACCGGCTGTGCCACGGTCGCGGTCGGCCTCGTCCCCACGTACGCGACGATCGGCATCACCGCCCCCGTCCTGCTGCTCGTGCTGCGCTTCCTGCAGGGCCTCGGTCTGGGCGGCGAGTGGGGCGGGGCGGTCCTGCTCACCGCCGAGCACGCCCCGGAGCGGCGGCGGGCGCTGTGGGCCAGCTTCCCGCAGGTCGGCCCGGCAGTCGGCTTCCTGCTGGCGAACGGGGTGATGCTGGCGCTGTCCGCCGCGCTGACCGACGCCCAGTTCCGGGAGTGGGGCTGGCGCGTGCCGTTCTGGGCGGCCGGGCTGCTCGCGGTGGGCGGGCTGCTGCTGCGCTCCTCGCTCGCCGAGACACCGCAGTTCCAGGAGCTCAGCGCGACCGGACGGCGGGCGAGCGCCCCGCTCGCCGAGGTGGCGCGGGACCACTGGCGGCTCGTCCTGCTCACCGCCGGCGCGCTCGCCGTCGGGTACGCGGTGTTCTACACGGTCTCCACCTGGGCCCTCGCCTACGGCACCGAGCGGCTCGGGGTCGACCGTACGACCATGCTGATCTGCATCATGGCGGCCGTGGCGATCAAGGGCGCCACGACACCGCTGGCGGCGATGCTGGGCGACCGGTACGGCCGTCGTCCGCTCTGCCTCGCCGGCTGCGCGGCCTCCGCCGCCTCGATGTTCCCCATGGTGGCCCTGCTGCACACGGGGCGGCCGGTGCTGATGTTCCTCGGGTTCCTGGGCTCCCTGCTCGCGTTCATCACCATGTTCGCGGTGGTCGCCGCGTACCTCCCGGAGCTCTACGAGCCGAGGGTGCGCTGTACGGGAGCGGCGGTCGGCTACAACCTGGCGGGCGTCCTGGGCGGGGCGCTGACACCGATCCTGGCGACGGCGCTGTCCGGGGGCTCGGGGCCGCCCTGGGGCGTGGCGGCGTATCTGACGGTGGTGGCGCTGGTGAGCCTGGGCTGCTTCGCGCTGCTGCCGGAGACGCTGCCGGCCTCGACCCCGGCGAACGCGCCGGCGAAGACGTCGGCGGAGACGTCGGCGGAGACGTCGGCGGAGGCTGCGGCGGAGGTGTCGGCGGAGGCTGCGGCGGAGGTGTCCGCGTAGGGAAGCACAGCGGCCGGTGCGAGCGGTGGTGTGCCGCCCGCACCGGCCGCGGTGCGTGGTTCTCCGTGCCGTACGCGGTCAGGCGCCGACGCTGTCCTTCTCGGTCTCCCCGGCCTCCGCGGCGGGGGTCGTGGAGGCCTCGGCGGCCTCGCGCTCCGCCTGCTTCCTGGAGGCGATCAGGCTGGTGATCGTCGTGATGACCAGGACGCCGCCGATGACCGAGAGCGAGAACGGGATGGAGATCTCGGGGACGTGGACCCCGGACTCGTGCAGGGCGTGCAGTACCAGCTTCACGCCGATGAAGCCGAGGATCACCGACAGGCCGTAGCTGAGGTGGACCAGCTTCTTCAGCAGGCCGCCGATCAGGAAGTACAGCTGACGCAGACCCATGAGGGCGAAGGCGTTGGCGGTGAAGACGATGTACGGGTCCTGGGTCAGGCCGAAGATCGCCGGGATCGAGTCGAGGGCGAACAGGACGTCCGTCGTGCCGATGGCGAGCATGACGACCATCAGCGGCGTCAGCACCCGCTTGCCGTTGACCTTGATGAAGAGCTTCGTGCCGTGGTACTTGTCCGCGACGCCGAACCGCTTCTCGACCGACTTGAGGAGACGGTTCTCCTCCCACTCGTCCTCGTCCTCGCCGGCCCGCGCCTCCTGGATGAGCTTCCAGGCGGTGTAGATCAGGAACGCGCCGAAGATGTAGAAGACCCAGGAGAAGCTGGCGATGATCGTGGCGCCGGCGGCGATGAAGATCGCACGCAGGACCAGGGCGATCAGCACACCCACGAGCAGCACGCGCTGCTGGAGGTGGGAGGGCACCGAGAACTTCGCCATGATCAGTACGAAGACGAAGAGGTTGTCGACACTGAGCGACTTCTCGGTGATGAATCCGGCGAAGAACTCACCGGACGCCTGACCGTTGCCGAAGAAGGCCAGGCCGACGCCGAAGAGCACGGCGAGCACGATCCAGACGACCGTCCAGATTCCGGCTTCCTTGACCGACACGTCATGGGGCTTGCGCCCGATGAAGAAGTCGATAGCGATGAGGGCGCTCAGACCGAGAATGGTCAGCACCCAGAGAGTCGTCGAAACGTCCACTGCGCCTCCGGCGTCGTACGGCTACTTGATCAGCGTCGTCGCTGCCGGAGGTCTCTTCCACCCGGGCCGTCCGCGCGGGACGGGCCGGGCCGGCGCCCCGGGATCGACCCCGCTCGGGGTGCGTCCGTATTGACGGGAACGCCGCACATGGGGAGTACTCCCCTCCGCACCGAGAAGACTACCCGAAGAACCAAGAAAAGGTAAAGGCTAGGGTAAAGAGATCCCAAGGCGGCAGGTCAGCGGCCCCACTGCCGTCGGGCCTCGGCCACCTGCGCGAGGACCTGGGGCAGTATCCGGCTCCCCGACGGGAACAGCGGCGGCTCGTACGTCCAGGCGTGGCCGACCCACGGATCGGCGAGGTGGTCGTCCGGTACGGGAGTGATCCGCAGCAGCGACCGCCACAGCGGGTCGAGCACCGGGCCGTACGCGGAGGCGTCCTCGCGGTCGGCGACCATCAGCAGATGCACCCCGACCGCCGGGCCCTCGTCCGCGAGGTAGCGGAGCTGGTTGACCGCCCGGTCGTCGAAACCGTGCGGGAAGTCATGGACGATCAGCAGCTGCTCGGCCGTGTCCATGCCCGGCGGCAGCGCGTCGGGGGCGCCGGCCCGCAGCGCCATCTGGACCAGGTCCACGCGCTCGGTGAGCCGGGCGAGGACGGCCGTGACCCCAGCCGCTCCGACCGCCGGCGGGCCCCCGAGGACGCCCGCCTCGACGAGCGGCGCGAGCGCCGTCGCGCCCGAGCCCGCCGCGTCGACGACATGGACCGTGAACTCGCCCGGCGGGTACACCGCGAGCAGCCGCGCCGCGTGCGCGACGGCGGTGTCCAGCGCGAGCCGGCGCAGCTCGGCCTCGTCCAGCAGTCCGGCCGCCTCGGAACGCCCGCGTCCGGAGTCCACCCACAAGCCGCGCTCCAGCGGGAGCCTCACCAGCATCGGGATGCGCAGGTCCGTGCGCTCGGGGAGGTGGAGGTCGCCCAGGCGCAGCGCCATGGGGGCCTCCATGGGGACGCGGTAGGCGTGCCAGACGGGGTTGTCCCAGCGGGCGTAGGCGGGCGGCAGCGCCGGTTCGACGACCTCGGACTCCGCGGCGAGCTGGGCGAGGTCCCGGTCCAGGACCTCCTGGGCGCGGCCGGTGAGCTCGTCGTGCCGGGCGCGGGCCGCCTCGCGAGCGGCGTCCCCCGCGCCGCCGATGCGGCTGCGCGGGTCGGAGAGCACGCCGTCGAGCTCCTTGTCGAGCCGGGACTCGGCGAAGTCGCATGCACTGCGGTACGCGGCGGTGGTGCGGGCCAGGTCCTCGAACATGCCCCAGACCTGGTTGTAGAGCCGCTCGTCCATGGACCAGCCACCGGCGTCCCCGGCGACGGGGACGGGGGGTGCCTGCCGGGGTTCGGGCTCGGGCGCGGCCGCACGGCGGCCCGGATGGGCGTAGCTGATGGGACCGCCGCCCGTGCTCCCGGCGCCCGTGCTCCCGGCGGACGGGGCGGGGCTGGACGGCGCCGGAGTGGAAGGCAGCGGCGTGGAGGGCAGCGGCGGAGGGGGCGGGGTCACCGGCAGCGTGGGGGACGAGTCCACGGCGGCCGTCGTCTCCGGGGCGACCGCCGGCGCCGAGTGGCGTACGCGCTCGGTCTCGGGGACGCGCGGGGGCGGGGCGGAGACCGAGCGGGCCATCCCCCTGGCGACGGCCTCCAGGATCGTGGCGGCCAGGTCGGCCGGGCGCTCGAGGCCCTGGTCGCCGAGCATGGCGGCGAGACCGCCCTCGTACCCCTGGCCCATCGCCCGCACCTTCCAGGCGCCCTGACGGCGGTACAGCTCCAGGGCGACGACGGCCGACTCACGGTCCAGGCCGGTGATCGTGTAGGAGGCGATCTCGGTGCCGTCGAGGCCGGTGACGGCGACGAAGGGGGCGGCGACGGTGCCGAAGCGGGTCGGGCCGCCGACGCCGACGGGCAGGGCGAGGAGGAGCGAGAGGCGGTGCACGGCCGCCGGGACCGCTTCGAGGTCGATTGCGAGCCGGTGGTCGGCCGCGGCCTGCTGGGAGACCTCGACCCCGGGCAGCGAGGGCGAGCCCGGGTGGGCGATCCACTCGACGCCGGGGACCCGGCCCCCCTCGTCGCCGAGGGTGGCTCCGGCGACGACCGGATGTCCGGCCGAGACCCGGATCTCCAGTCGGGTGTCGGGCAGGGGATGGTTCTGTCCCCGGACCAGCTCGACCGTCATCGGCTCTGTCCCCTCAGCGTCTTCCGTGTCTTCCGTGTGGATCATGTGGGACAGCTCCCGGTGGCCTGCCGCCTCCGGGAGCTGTGGGTGCGTCTGCCGTGCCGTCTAGAGGTGCGGCAGGATCGCGGGCATGAGGTCCTGGAACGTCCGGCCGTTGGCCGGGTTGCCCAGGGCCGTCATCTTCCAGCCGGAGCCCGCCCGGTGCACCTTCGCCATGATCTGCGCGGTGTACTGGCCGCCGCCGTCCAGGGTGTAGCGCGCGAGCTCCTGGCCGTTCGTCTCGTCGACGATCCGGCAGAAGGCGTTCTGCACCTCCTGGAACGTCTGTCCGGTGAAGGAGTTCACCGTGAAGACGATCTGGTCGATGTGGACCGGCACGCGCTGGAGGTCGACGAGGATCGACTCGTCGTCGCCGCCCTGACCGGCGCCGCCCACCAGGTTGTCACCGGTGTGCCGGACCGAGCCGTCGTCGCTCACCAGGTGGCGGAAGAAGACCACGTCCACCGGCTGCTTGTCGGCGAAGAGCACCGCGGAGGCGTCCAGGTCGACCTCGCGCGTACGCGAACCGAACAGACCGCGCCGGGGCGCCGCCTGCCAGCCGAGCCCCATCCGTACGGACGACAGGTCGCCCCCGCCCTGCTTCTCCAGGCTGATGGCCTGACCCTTGGTCATGTTGACCGTCACGCGCTGTCCCCTCTCCTAGCGATCCCCGCGGCCGCCTTGCTGTGCGTGCGGTTTCCCAGCACCCTACGCAGGGGCACTGACAACGCAGCAGACATGGTCGTGTTTTGTGTCGGTCTTGCAACACACCGGGCGTGCCGAGCAGCCCGGGAGGTCAGGCGAGTCCCGCCTCCTTCATCTGGCGCAACTCCTTCTTCAGCTCTCCCACCTCGTCACGGAGCCGGGCGGCCACCTCGAACTGCAGCTCCGCCGCGGCGGCGCGCATCCGGTCCGTCATCTCCTCGATGATCGCGGCCAGTTCGGTCGCCGGGCGGTCTCCGAGCTCGACCGTGGAGCCCGCCTTGCCGCCCTTGGCCCGGCCCTTCGTCGAGTGCGCGGCGAGCGAGGGGACGTGCGCCTTGGCCCCCTTGCCGTCCTTCGCCTGCCGGTAGCCGGTGCCGAGCAGCTGCTCGGTGTCGACCTCCTCGCGGGCGATGGTGGCCACGATGTCGTTGATCTTCTTGCGCAGCGGCTGCGGGTCGATGCCGTTGGCGGTGTTGTACGCGATCTGCTTCTCGCGGCGCCGGTTGGTCTCGTCGATGGCCTTCTCCATGGCCGGCGTGACGGTGTCCGCGTACATGTGGACCTGTCCGGAGACGTTCCGCGCCGCGCGGCCGATGGTCTGGATCAGCGAGGTCCCGGAGCGCAGGAAGCCCTGCTTGTCGGCGTCGAGGATGGCGACGAGCGACACCTCGGGCAGGTCGAGACCCTCACGGAGCAGGTTGATGCCGACCAGGACGTCGTACTCGCCGGCCCGCAGCTCGCGCAGCAGCTCGATACGGCGCAGGGTGTCGACGTCGCTGTGCAGATAGCGGACCTGGATGCCGAGCTCCAGGAAGTAGTCGGTGAGGTCCTCAGACATCTTCTTGGTGAGCGTGGTGACGAGGACCCGCTCGTCCCGCTCGGTCCGCAGCCGGATCTCGTGGACCAGGTCGTCGATCTGGCCCTCGGTGGGCTTGACGACGACCTCGGGGTCGACGAGGCCGGTGGGGCGGATGATCTGCTCCACGAAGCCGTCGCCGCGCGACAGCTCGTACGTCCCGGGGGTGGCCGAGAGGTAGACGGTCTGGCCGATCCGCTGCTGGAACTCCTCCCACTTCAGCGGGCGGTTGTCGAGCGCGGACGGCAGCCGGAAGCCGTGGTCGACCAGGGTCCGCTTGCGGGAGGCATCGCCCTCGTACATCGCTCCGATCTGCGGAACGGTGACGTGCGACTCGTCGATGACGAGCAGGAAGTCCTCGGGGAAGTAGTCGAGGAGCGTGTTGGGCGCGGAGCCGGGCTCGCGGTCGTCGAAGTGCATCGAGTAGTTCTCGATGCCGGAGCAGGAGCCGATCTGGCGCATCATCTCGATGTCGTACGTGGTGCGCATGCGCAGGCGCTGGGCCTCCAGCATCTTGCCCTGCTTCTCCAGCTCGGCGAGCCGCGTCTCGAGCTCGCGCTCGATGCCGTTGACCGCCTTCTCCATGCGCTCGGGGCCCGCCACGTAGTGGCTGGCAGGGAAGACGTACAGCTCGCGGTCCTCGCTGATGACCTCGCCGGTGAGCGGGTGGAGCGTGGAGAGCGCCTCGATCTCGTCGCCGAACATCTCGATGCGGACGGCGAGCTCCTCGTAGACCGGGAAGATCTCGATGGTGTCGCCGCGGACCCGGAACGTGCCCCGGGCGAACGCCAGGTCGTTGCGCGTGTACTGGATGTCGACGAAACGGCGCAGCAGCTGGTCGCGGTCGATCTCCTCGCCGACCTTGAGCGGGACCATGCGGTCCACGTACTCCTGGGGCGTGCCGAGGCCGTAGATGCAGGAGACGGAGGCGACCACGACCACGTCCCTGCGGGTGAGCAGCGAGTTCGTCGCGGAGTGGCGGAGCCGCTCGACCTCCTCGTTGATCGAGGAGTCCTTCTCGATGTAGGTGTCCGACTGCGGGACGTACGCCTCGGGCTGGTAGTAGTCGTAGTACGAGACGAAGTACTCGACCGCGTTGTTCGGCAGGAGCTCGCGGAACTCGTTGGCCAGCTGGGCGGCCAGCGTCTTGTTCGGCGCCATCACCAGGGTGGGGCGCTGCAGCTTCTCGATCATCCACGCGGTGGTCGCGGACTTTCCGGTGCCGGTCGCCCCGAGGAGGACGACGTCCTTCTCGCCGGCGCGGACGCGCCGCTCGAGGTCGGCGATCGCCGTCGGCTGGTCGCCGCTGGGCTGGTAGGGACTGACGACCTCGAAGGGCGCCACCGTACGTTCGATCTGGGAAACAGGCCGCATGGAACCACCGTACGACCCCCCACTGACAGTCGGGCGGGGAACGCCTCAGGGCCTTCTCTCGGGGCCGCTCCTCACCACTCCTGGGAGCGGTGGGCGCCCCGTCCCGCGCTCTTGGCGCCGCCGCGGCTTCCCCGGTCCGCGCGGCCGCCCCGGCCTCCCCTGGCTCCCCGGCCGGCGGGCTGCCGGGCCGACCAGTTCGCCGGCTCGCCGTAGGCGGGGGCGCGGCGCTGGGCCGGCAGTCCGGGGCGGTGGGGGCCCTGCGCGGAGGGGCGCTGCCAGTCCGGGTCGCCCATCACGAGCAGCGGGTCGAACATGACGACGACCGCGGCCAGGAGCAGGAAGACGGCCGGGCCGACCAGCATCGGGAGCAGCAGCGAGGTGGCCGTGTCGCCGCCGCCCGCGACGGTGGCGGAATCGTGCACGTGGACGTTGACGGCCGCCATGGCGGTGTAGTGCATACCACTGACGGCGAGCCCCATCACCAGGCTGGCGCCGAGGCTGGCCAGAAATCCATGGACCGAGACGGCCGCCCAGAGGGAGGTCGTGGCCGCGACGACGGCGATCACGACGGAGAGGGCGACGGTGGGGGTGTCGTAGTCGATGGTCCCCTGGAGTCTCATGCCCGCCATGCCGAGGTAGTGCATGGTGGCGACGCCCAGGCCGGTGATGGTGCCGCCCGTGACCAGGGTGAGCGGGGTGGCCCCGCGGTGGCCGACGATGAAGATGCCGATGCCGACCATCAGGATGGCGACGCCCAGGCTGGCGAAGGTGATGGGGCGGTCGTAGCTGATCGGCGCCTGACGGACGGAGAAGCCCATCATCGCGATGAAGTGCATCGTCCAGATGCCCGTGCCTATCGCCGTCGCCCCCAGGGCGAGCCAGCCCGCTTTGAAGGTGTCGCGGTGACGCAGGGATCTCGTCGTGCAGCGCAGCCCCAGGGCGCCGCCGAGGCAGGCCATGAGGTAGGCGGCGACCGGGGTGACGAGGCCGTAGCTGAATCCGTCGACCGTGCCCTGCATGAGCGTCTGTACCTCCAGCCGTGGTGCCCACGTCGTCCGAAAACAGTCGGTACCGCTGAGTAGTAGTCCTACCGGGGCGAGATTATGGCGCGCGGCGGGCCGTACGACCATGAGGTCCGGGAATTGCCGTCGGTGAGACCGAGACGAGACCGGGCCGTGATGACCGTGATGTCAGTGCCCGGTCGTACCGTGATCGTCATGGACACCACGGTGGAATGGGCGGTCGTGCCGAGCGGCATCGGTCCGCTGCTGCTCGCGGCGACCGAGCGCGGTCTGGTGAGCGTGGTCTTCCACGCCGACGGGACGGTCCGGGAGACGGCGATCGCCCGGCTGGCGGGGCAGCTCGGCGCGGAGCCGGTGGAGAGCGCGTCGGGGCGGCTCGCCGAGCCGATACGGCAGCTCGCGGAGTACTTCGAGGGTGACCGGCGCGCGTTCGGCCTGGCCCTGGACTGGACGCTGACGACGGGCTTCAACCGCCAGGTGCTGCGCGAGCTGGCCGAGGGTGTGCCGTTCGGGACGGTCGTCGGGTACGGGGATCTGGCGAAGCGGGTCGGGCAGCCGGGCGCCGCCCAGGCCGTCGGCGCGGCGATGGGCGCCAATCCGCTGCCGGTGGTGGTGCCGTGCCACCGGGTGGTGGAGAGCGACGGCGGGATTGGCGGCTTCGGGGGCGGACGGGAGACGAAGCGGACGCTGCTCGCCCTGGAGGGCGTCCTTCCGCAGCCCCTCTTCTGAGGCGCGGCGACCGCGGGTCGTGCGGGCACCGTTCTCAGGGGCGGGGCCGGCTGGCACACTCTCGTCAGTGACCAACGCCCCCGATGCCCCTGACGCCGCACGTCCGGCGGAGATATCCACCCCCGTCGCGGCACCCGTGCCCCCGGCGCTCCGGCGACGGGTCCAGGCCGTGCTGATCGCCACGCAGATCCTCGGCGGGCTCGGTATCGCCACCGGCATCGCCCTCGCCGCCGTCCTCGCCAAGGAGGTGAGCGGCACGGAGGCCCTGTCGGGCCTCGCCTCGACGGCCACGGTGGCCGGCCCCGCACTGCTCGCCATGCCGCTGGCCGCGCTGATGGGTGCGCGCGGGCGGCGCCCCGGACTCGTCCTGGCGTATCTCATCGGGGCACTGGGCGCCGGCGTCGCCGTCCTCGGGGCGGTCCTGAACAGCTTCCCCCTGCTCCTCGCCGGCCTGGTCGGGTTCGGCGCCGCCTCCTCGGCCAACCTCGCCGCCCGGTTCGCCGCGGCGGACCTGGTCGAACCGCATCACCGGGGCCGGGCCATCTCCACCGTCGTCTGGGCCACGACGATCGGCGCCGTCCTCGGCCCGAACATCGCCGCGCCGGCCGGAGAGAGCGTGGCCGGACTCGGCATCCCGGCGACGGCCGGCCCCTTCGTCTGGGCGGCCGGCGCGTTCCTGATCGCCGCGCTCGTGGTCGCACTGCTGCTCCGCCCCGACCCTCTGCTCACGGCGCGCGCTCTGGCCGCTCCGGGGGAGGACCAGGGGGCCGAGAGCCGTTCCCTCAGGGCGGGCGTGCGGGCCGTACGGAAGTCCCCTGGGGCCCGTCTGGCGCTGGTCACCGTGACCGCCTCGCACACCGCGATGGTCTCGATCATGTCGATGACCCCGGTGGCGCTGAGCCACCACGGCGCCGGCATCCAGCTGATCGGCCACGTGATCAGCGGACACATCGCCGGCATGTACGCCTTCTCCCCGGTCATGGGCTGGCTTTCGGACCGCCTCGGCCGGCTCTCCGTCATCGGCCTCGCGGTCGGGCTCCTCTCCCTGGCGGCGCTGCTCGCGGGCACGGCGGGCCCCAGCCACGGGCAGACCGCGGCGGGCCTGTTCGTCCTCGGCCTGGGCTGGTCGGCGGGCCTGGTGTCGGGCTCGGCGCTGCTGACGGACTCGGTTCCGCAGGCCGCGCGGGCGGCCGTTCAGGGCCTGTCGGACTTCATCATGAACACCGCGGCCGGCCTCGGCGGCCTGATGGCCGGGCTGATCGTGGCGCGCGCGGGCTACGGCTGGCTGAACCTGGTGGGCGCGTGCCTGTTGCTGCCGATGGCGGCGCTGGCGGTGCGCGGCGTGCTGCGGCGGGGCTGAGGGGGCGTCCGGCGTCGGTCCGCAGCGGACGCCGCGTCCGACCGGGCTCTCCGCGTCCGACCGGGCTCGGCGCCCCCTCACCGCACCGGGGGTCAGAGGCTGATGTGGTACGCCTTGCGCAGCGTCTCATGGACCGTCCAGGTGGTCCGGTCCCCCTCGCGCAGCACGCACGCGTCACCGGGCCCGATCTCCAGCGTGGCGCCGCCCTCGACGGCGACGGAGGCCCGCCCGCTGACGACGACGAAGAGCTCGTCGGCCTCGGTGTCGGTGACCACTCCGGGGGTGATCTGCCAGATGCCGCGCACCTGCTTGCCGTCGGCGGACTCCCAGAGGACCTTGCCGGTCACCTCGGGTGTTCCCGAGACGATCTGGGCGGGGTCGAGCGGCTCGGGCTCGAGCTCCGCGTCGGGGATGTGGACGGCGAACGAGGGCTGGTCATGTGTCGTCATGGCCGGTGACTGTAGCGGGGGCTCCGGGCGGCCCCACCGTCAGGACCGGATGGAACAATCCCCTCCGCTTCGCCCCTGACCAGCCGACTTCACCGGATCGGCTGACCGCGACGAAATCCGAGGTGCGGCCTGACGCACCGCCGTGCGGACCCGGCAGGCGCTCCCGGCGAGGCCCGGGTGGGGCGTCGCGGTGATCCCGGCGCGATCGGGTGGAGGCTTTCGCCGCGCCGGTCGGGCGGGAGCCGGCGGCGGGCCACCGATTCCGTAGGAGTGGTGGAGGCGGCCAATCGGCGTAGATCCGGTCGTAGTCGGACCCTCGGACGTCGTACAAGTGGCAGATGAACACTTCGGCTCCCTCGGGGGCGGAACCGCTCATACGCGCACACCGCCGGGGCCTGTGTCCCGGCGCCGCACAGCTGGAGAACGGGGCCGGCGGGACAGTCGGTGGACCGATGTTCCCGCAGGTCGCCGCAGGCGCCTTTGGTGCGCCCAATGTTGGTCGGACGGAATCCTCCGAGCCCCCTGTCGTGCCTGGCGTGCGCGCGTCAAACTCCCTCCGTGACCTCCTCCCCCACCTCCGACAGGAGAGTGCGATGCCCGCGTCGTCCCTCACCCCTCGCAAGGCCCCCCGCACCGCCACCGTCCTGACCGCCGCCGCGCTGCTCGCGGTCCTCGCGGCCGCGCCCCCGGCGCAGGCCGCGTCCGAGCCCTCGGCCCGTGAACCGATAGCCCCCGGCGCCTCCTACAAGGCGGCGTACGACACCCTCGGGCCGCAGCGCCTGACCCCGGCCCAGCAGAGAATGAGCGACGCCAAGCAGGCGGAGGCGTCCAGGGCGCTCGACGGGATCCGCACCCAGAGCGCGCTCGCCGGCTACAAGCTCTCCGGTGGCGTCCACCAGTCCCAGAGGACCTCGTACTGGTGCGGTCCGGCCACCCTCGTGATCGCCCAGTCCGCCGCCGACGAGGTCGCCGGCCGCTCCCAGCAGGACGCGGCCAACCTCCTGCGGACCACCACCAGCGGCACCGCCTGGTACGGCGTCAACATCAACGTGCCGAGCCCCACCGGCTACCCCATGGCCGACGCTCTGAACCACCGCCTCCCCGGCGCCGGTTACGTACCCCGTGCGCTGCCCTACACGCCGTCCGCCACCGACAAGGCGAACTTCCGGCAGCACATCACCCACAACACCGACAACGACTACGCGATAGCGGGCAACGCCTGGGAGGTACCGGGCGGCCCCCACCTCGTCGGCCACCCCAACGTGGAGATATTCCACTGGGTCGCGATCGACGGGTACAACGCGGACACCGCCGCCGGGCAGGTCAACTACCTCGACCCCGTGGGCGGGGTGAGCACGAGCGTGATCTCGTGGGCGGGCTCCGTACCCAGGTCGGCGCACATCTCGTCCGACACCATCACCACCATCATGGGCGGCCGTGGGTACGTCTGGTAGGTCCTGCTCCCCGGTCGGCGCACGGGCGGCGCTGACCCTGCTGCTGGCGGGCACCCTCCTCGCGGGGTGCTCGTCGACGCGGCACGGCGGCCCGGAACCGGCGCCCCACGAGGCGTCCGCCCCCGCGCCCAGGCCGACCGCGCTCGCCGCCGCGTGCGAGGTGGAGCTGCCGGCGGCCTGGCGCTCCGTGCTCGCCGCGGGCGAGCTGCGGGCACCGGCCGGCGAGCGGGCGACGCTCACCGACACCGGCCCCGGCTGGACGGCCGTCCAGCTCAGCGGCGCCGACCGCAGACGGGCGGCGCTGGTGGGCGGCGGCGGCGCGCCGCGCACCCTGCTGGCGCTCGCCGACCCGGTCGAGCACCAGCTGCTCGCGGCCGACTTCGACGGCCGCCGGTGGGCCGCGTTCGCCGTCCTGGAGGGACGGACGCTGGACAGCCCGTGGAGTCTGTACGTGTGGGACGCCGAGACGGGCTCGTCGCGGCGGCTCGCCCGGGCCGACCGGCCGGGCCCGCTTCCCCAGCCCGTCGTCCGCGACGGCACCGTCCACTGGGCGCAGGGGGTGGGCGACGGCAAGGCCACGGTGTTCGCGGCCACCGCCTCGGGCGGCGCACCCCGCCCCCTGCACACGGGCGTCGTCGACGCACCCTTCGCGGTGGGCGGACTGCTGGTCTGGCGCGAGTCCACGGGATCCGGCACCCGGCTGGCCGCCGTCTCGCTCAGGGACGGGAGGCCCGCCGAGCTCCCGGGCCCCCTGGCCGCGCTCCGGGACGTCCGCTCGGTCGTCGCCGACGGCGGAACGAACGGAGGGAACGGAGGCAGCGGGTCCGGTGGCGGCACGTGGGCCTGGGTGGCGGGCGAGGCCGAACCGCGCCTGATGGTGTGGCGGGAGGGGGACGCGCGGCCCACGGCGGTCGTCACCACGTCACCGGCCGTCGACGGCATGGACCAGCTGAGGATCAGCGGCCGCCTGGTCACCTGGCGCACCCCGGAGACGTCGTACGCGCTCGACCTCGGCACGGGTTCGTACACGCGGATCACTCCCGCGTACGGCTACGCGCAGGCCAGGGGCGGGGCGCTGGCGGTCGCGTACAGCCGGGGCAACGCGAAGTCCGACGGCTCCCGGGCGGTGATCCAGGTGGTCGACGCGGCGCGGCTGCCCGCCCTGCCGCGGTGTGGCTGAACCTCGCCACCCAGGTTTGACTGGTGCGTGAGCGCGCCAGAAATGGGACATGTCCACACAGGTGTACGAAGAGGTGCGGGAGGCGCTCCACGAGGGCCGGCCCGTCGTCGCGCTGGAGTCGACGATCATCGCCCACGGTCTGCCGCGCCCGCGCAATCTGGCCGTGGCCGGGGAGCTGGAGGCTCTGGTACGGGCCGGGGGCGCCGTGCCGGCGACGATCGCGGTGATCGACGGGGTGGCCCATGTCGGCCTCGACGAGCGCGGGTCGGCCCGGATCGCCGAGGACCCGGCGGTGCGGAAGCTGGGCCACCGGGACCTGGCACCGGCGCTCGCGACCGGGGCGACGGGGGCGACGACGGTCTCCGCGACGGCGTGGCTGGCGGACGCCGCCGGTATCCGGGTCTTCGCGACGGGCGGACTCGGCGGCGTGCACCGGGAGTGGACCGAGTCGCAGGACGAGTCGGCGGACCTGCGGCTGCTCTCCCGGGTCGGGGTCACCGTGGTGTGCGCGGGGGTCAAGTCGATCCTCGACGTCCCCGCGACGCTGCAGCGGCTGGAGACCCTGGGCGTGACGGTGGTGGGGTACGGGACGGAGCACTTCCCGGGGTTCTATCTGGCCTCCTCGGGTGAGCCGGTCGACTGGACGCTGCGCACGCCCGAGGAGGTGGCGGGGGTGATGCGGGCCAAGGACGCGCTGGGCGGGCCCCCTGGGGCGATGATCGTCGCCAACCCGGTGCCGGTGACGGAGCAGTTGGACCCGGAGCTGCACGACCGGGTTCTCGCCCAGGGCCTCGCGGCGGTGAAGGAGAAGCGGATCACGGGCCAGGCCGTGACGCCGTTCCTGCTGGAGTATCTGATGGTGCACACGGACGGGGCGTCCCTGGAGGCGAACCTGGCGGCGGTGCGCGGGAACGTGGGCCTCGGGGCACGGATCGCCGCCGCGTACGCCGGCGTCGGCGCATGAGCGGTCTGCTGGTCGTGGGCGACGTGGTCACCGACATCGTCGCCCGGCACAGGACACCGCTGGCGCCGGCGACCGACACGGCCGCCGAGATCCGGCGGCTGCCAGGTGGTGCCGGGGCCAACGTGGCCTGCTGGGCCGCGCGTTCGGGCGGCGTGGGGGTGACCCTGCTCGGCCGGGTCGGCACGGACGAGGCGGGGTGGCACGACAGGGCGCTCCGCCGGGCGGGCGTGCGGCCGATGCTCGTCCCGGACGGCGAGGTCGGCACGGCGACGGTGATATCCCTGGTCGACGCGGGCGCGGAGCGGACGTTCCTGACGGACAGCGGAGCAGCGCTGCGCCTCTCCCCCGCCGACTGGTCCGACGCGTTCCTCGACGGGGCGGCTCGCCTCCATCTGTCGGGGTACCTCTTCTTCGCCGAGCCGAGCCGTGCGGCGGCGCTGCGGGCGATGCGCGGCGCGCGGGAGGCGGGGATCCCGGTGAGTGTGGACCCGGCGTCCGTGGGGTTCCTGAAGCAGTGGGGCGTGGAGCGGTTCCTGGCGGCCGCTCAAGGGGTGCAGGCCCTGTTCCCGAACGCCGACGAGGCCCGGCTGCTCACGGGGTGCGCCGAGCCGGAGGAGGCGGCCGTGGCACTGAGCCGGGCGTTCCCGCTGGTCGCGGTCACCCTGGGCGCCGGGGGTGCTCTGGTCGCCGAGTCCGGCGCGGTCACGGGCCGTGTCGCCGCTCCGGAGGTGTCGCCGGTGGACTCCACGGGCGCGGGTGACGCGTTCACGGGGGCGTTCCTGGCGGCCCGGCTCTCGGGCGCGGACGCGAGAGAGGCGGCAGCGGCGGGCTGCCGGGCCGGAGCGGAGGCGGTGACCGTGGTGGGCGGGCGGCCGCTGACGGCGCACCCCTAGGAGACGCCCGCGTGGGCGGGCGGCCGCCGAGGGCAGACACTCCCTAGGGGATCCCGGCGGACCGGGGAGGCCGGCCCTGGCCCCCGGGGCACCGCTCAGGGCAGGTCCTGGCCGGGGAGCCCCGTCCAGGCCGGATGGCGCGGGTCGTCGGCGCGGACGACCACGTCGGCCGCGTCGGACGGCCCGACCTCGTTCTCGTACCGCTCGAAGGCGGGCAGGGTCCAGGGCTCCCCACTGCGGCGGGCGAGGGCTCCGGGCGAGAGGCGCAGATGGACGGTGGTGTCGAAGGGGAACCAGTGCCCGAGGAGGAAGGGCCCGTGCACCACGAGCACTCCACCGGGCGGCAGTTCCACGTAGGGGCTGCGGGTGGCGCGGTCGGTGACCGGGTCCCACAGGTCGGGCAGGACGCGCCCCGTGCCGCCCGCCTCCAGGGGGCCGAACACCTCGCGCCACAGCGCGCCGGTGTCGAACCACTCGCCGTAGTACGAGTCGGGGTCCTGCTTCCCGTGCTCGTACCGGAGGGACGCGGGCCGCAGGAACCCTCCGGTGCCGACGACGAGCACGGACCGTCCGCGCAGCCGCAGCGCCTGCGCGATCCGCTCCGCGGTCTCGCCGGTCGGTGCCGCGGGTGCGCCGTCGATGGCGAGTTTGAGCCAGGCGCTCCCGTCACCGGGGGTGGCGCCGTCGACATGCGCGGCCAGGGTCTCGGAGAGCCGCTCCCAGGTGATCGCTTCGAATCGCACGGACGTGACCTTGCCACACGCGTACGGCGGTTCGCCGCAGGGGCGTCAGTCCTGCGCGCACTCCGGCGCGGGCTCGTCGACGGAGAGCGGGGCGCCTTCGGGCAGCACGTAGGTGACGTAGAGGACGACGGGTTCGGCGCCGAGGTTGCGTCCGATGTGCACGTGCCTGCGCCCTGCCGGTTCGATGAACGCCTCGCCCGCGGGAGTGGTCTCGACCGAGCAGTCGTCGAGGGTGCGGGTCAGGGTGCCGGACTGGACGACGGCGATGAGCTGGCCGGGGTGGTGGTGCCAGCCGGTGGAGCCGCCCGGCGCAATGGTGACGGTGCGGACGGTGACGTCGGTGTCGCCCTTGGGCGGCTTGATCTTCAGCCTGCCGTCGGAGGTGCCCTTGGCCAGCACGGTGCCGCTCACCCCGGTGCCCGGTGTGGCGAGCGCGGCGGACGGGACGACCGCCACAGCGGCGACCGTGCCAGCGACGACCAGGCTCTTGCGCAGCCGCGCCCCGAATATGCCCGTTCTCATGGCCACCCCTCCAACTCCCCGATGCGGTCGTGTTGTTCACGACAGCGGAAACCGGCCATACGGTAACCCGGCGGAGGGGGCCCGGCCGAACGATCTCAGCCGGTCGGTACGGTCTGATCCAGCCGCGCCCGTCCCGCCGCGACCGCTTCCGCGAGGCTCAGCTCCCCGCCGGCCAGGGCCCGGCAGGTCGCGGTGTCCGTCCGCAGGTGCGCGTCCGGGCTCTCGGCGGGCCCGTCCGCGTAGGAGACACCACCGTCGCCCTCGATCCGTACATGGAACGCGCCCTCGTCCAGCGTCACTTGTACGACCCCTGTCACCACGCCCTCCAGGGCTCGGAGCAGCGGGATCGCGAACCAGTGGGCGCGTACGGCGTCGGTCGGGCGCGGCGCGTCCAGGTCCTGCGCGCCCCACTCCGCCAGGGCACGCAGGACCGGCAGCAGTCCGCGTCCGCGCGGGGTGAGTTCGTACACGTACGCCGACACGGGTGGCGGCAGGCGGCGGCGCGTGACGAGTCCGGTGCCCTCCATGTCCTTGAGCCGCCCGGCCAGCATGTCCGTGCTGACGCCCGGGAGATCGGCGTGGAGATCCGTGTAGCGGCGCGGCCCGGCGAGGAGTTCGCGGACGATCAGCAGCGTCCAGCGGTCGCCGACGGCGTCGAGGGCGCGCGCGGAGGCGCAGTACTGGTCGTAGCTCCGGCGGCGCGGGTGTCGTGGCTGACGTGGCATGCGACGCAGTCTAGACAAGTTGTTGGACTTTCCAAGCTCTAACTTGGTAAAACCAAGCATCAATACTTCTGGGGAGGTCGTCGCATGGAGTTCCGGCAGTCGAGCAAGCTGAGCGAGGTCTGCTACGAGATTCGCGGCCCGGTCATCGAGCACGCCAACGCCCTGGAGGAGGCGGGCCACAGCGTCCTGCGCCTCAACACGGGCAATCCCGCGCTCTTCGGCTTCGAGGCGCCCGAGGAGATCGTCCAGGACATGATCCGGATGCTCCCGAAGGCCCACGGCTACACGGACTCCCGCGGCATCCTCTCCGCCCGGCGCGCCGTCGCCCAGCGCTACCAGGCCATGGGCCTGCCCGAGGTCGACGTCGATGACGTCTTCCTCGGCAACGGCGTCTCCGAACTGGTCTCCATGGCGGTCCAGGCGCTGCTCGAGGACGGCGACGAGGTACTGATCCCCGCTCCCGACTTCCCCCTGTGGACGGCGGCGACCACCCTCGCGGGCGGGAAGGCCGTGCACTACCTCTGCGACGAGTCGGCCGACTGGTACCCGGACCTCGACGACATGGCGGCGAAGATCACCGACCGTACCCGGGCCGTCGTGATCATCAACCCCAACAACCCCACGGGCGCCGTCTATCCCCGTGAGATCGTCGAGGGCATCCTCGACCTCGCCCGCCGCCACGGGCTGATGGTCTTCGCCGACGAGATCTACGACCAGATCGTCTACGACGAGGCCGTGCACCATCCGGCCGCCTCCCTCGCCCCGGACCTCGTCGTGCTCACCTTCGGCGGGCTCTCCAAGACGTACCGCGTGGCGGGGTTCCGCTCCGGCTGGCTGGTCGTCAGCGGCCCGCAGCAGCACGCGAAGAGCTATCTGGAGGGGCTGACCATGCTCGCCTCCATGCGGCTGTGCCCGAACGCCCCCGCCCAGTACGCCATCCAGGCGGCGCTCGGCGGCCGGCAGTCGATCCACGAGCTCACCGCCCCGGGCGGCAGGCTCCACGAGCAGCGCGACAAGGCCTGGGAGAAGCTCAACGAGATCCCCGGAGTCTCCTGCGTGAAGCCTAAGGGCGCGCTCTACGCCTTCCCCCGCCTCGACCCGAAGGTGCACAGGATCCACGACGACGAGAAGTTCGTCCTCGACCTGCTGCTGCGGGAGAAGATCCAGGTGGTCCAGGGCACCGGCTTCAACTGGCCACGTCCGGACCACTTCCGCATTCTGACCCTCCCGTACGCCGACGACCTGGACGCGGCGATCAGCCGCATCGGACGCTTCCTGAGCGGCTACCGGCAGTAGGGCCGCCCTGCCCCTACGCTGGCCGTGACATGGGCCTCCACGGACGGATGGGAGTTGAGGCCGTGGAGTTCGGGAAGTCGTCACCCACGCCGGAGCGACGGTCCCTGGCGCCGCTCCTGGCCGTGTGCGCCGGGTACTTCATGGTGATCCTGGACGTGACGATCCTCAACGTCGCCGTACCGGTGATCGGCCGGGAGCTGTCGGCCTCGCTCACCGGGATCCAGTGGATCACCGACGGGTACACCCTGGTCTTCGCCGGGTTTCTGCTGACCGGTGGCGCGCTGGGCGACCGCCTCGGCAACCGCCGGATCTTCTGCGCGGGCGTCGTCGTCTTCATCGCGTCCTCGGCCGCCTGCGCTCTCGCACCCAGCACGCCCTTCCTCGTGGCGGCCCGGCTGGTGGAGGGGCTCGGCGCGGCGCTGATCGTGCCCGGCTCCCTCGCCCTGCTCCAGCAGGCCTACCCGGCGCCGGCCGCCCGGTCGCGGGCGTTCGGACTCTGGGGCTCGATGGCGGGCATCGCCGCCTCCGCCGGGCCCCTCCTGGGCGGACTGCTCGTCTCCACCGTGGGCTGGCGCTGGGTGTTCCTCATCAACCTGCCCGTCGGCGCGGTGTGTCTGCTGCTGACCCTGCGCCATGTGGAGCGCTCGCCGCGGCGCGCCACCCGGGCTCTGGACTGGCCGGCCCAGGTCGCGGTCGTCGCGGGGGTGGCGCTGCTGACGGGGGCACTGAACGAGGCCGGCAGGCGCGGCTGGTCCGACCCGGTCGTCCTCGGCGGACTGGCCCTGGCCGTCCTCGCCGCGGTGGCGTTCACGGTACGCGAGCGGCTGGCCCGGTCCCCCGCCCTGCCCCTGGACCTGCTCCGGTCCCGCGCCATGGGGGGCGGAGCCGTCATCGGGCTGCTGTTCAACTTCGGCTTCTACGGCATGGTGTTCACCGCCAGCCTGGAGTTCCAGCAGCATCGCGGCTACAGCGCCCTCGAAACGGGTCTCGCGCTCTTCCCGGCCGTGGCGATGACCATGTTCGCGTCCGTCCTGTCCGGACGGCTGGCCCGCCGCACCGGCGACCGTCCGCTCGTCGTCACCGGCATGCTCCTGGCCGCCCTGGGGCTGGCCGGCTGGGCCGCGACCGGCGCCGACCCCGCGTACGCCCTGCTGGTGGCCCCGATGATGGCGGCGGGGTTCGGTACCTCCTTCGCCCTCACCGGTTCGACCGCCACCGTGATGGGCGCCGCTCCACCGGCGTACTCGGGGACCGCGTCCGCGCTCTTCAACACCACGCGGCAGATCGGCAGCGCCACCGGTGTCGCGCTCGGCGGAAGCCTGCTCGTCACGGCCGGGGGCGGCGCGGGGGTGCGTGTCAGCATGGCCGTCGGCGCGCTCGCCTACCTGACCGCCGCCGTCCTCGCCCGGCTCTGCGTACCGGCGAAGCCCCGTACGCCGTAGGGCGTCACGGCTCCGGAAACGGAGCGGGTCCGAGGGCGTAGCCTGCCCCCGGACCCTGTTCGATGCCGCTCACATCACACGCCGGCACACTTGAGGACCCGGGTCAGTCGTCATTGCGTCGCGTCCTGCCGTTGGACCACCGCCGATCGAGCTCGGCGGACCAGATTCGAACTGGCATTTCGACGCACCAGGGCCCGGGCCCGGTCGATCCGGCGATGAGCGGCGCATGCTGAGTCTGGAGCAATAGTCTGAGATTGACGCGGTCTGCCTCTGCCTGGTTGGGCCACCCCGGCAGGAGAGTGCCGGGAGGAGGACTCGAACCTCCACTGGAACCGCGGATTCACGACAAGCCTCAGTTTCAGCTTTGCGCTCCTCGCGCACCCCGGCCGTCACTGCGGCCGGGGAGTTCATGGGTGTCCCCGGCTACCCGAAGAGGTAGCCGAAGACGGCGTCGCCGACACGCTGGTCGGTGACCTCGGCGCTGTTCGCCTCCTCACGCGCGAACTTCACGGCCTGCTGGAGCTTCTCCACCCGCTCCAGGAGCTCGTTCACCCGCCGGGCCGGCAGAGCCCCGGAGAATTTGACGGTGGTCCAGTAGCCGACCGGCACGTCCTCGTAGTAGACCTCGACCTGGGCCGGGTGCTTGTCCGTCGCCTCCGCCTTGACGTGGTTGCGCGGCACCTTCTTCGTCCGGACCGTCCGCACGACCTCGGTCTTCCACGCGTCGGTCGACGGGTCCTGCGTCCACGACTCGGCCGCGTCGAGGACCGGCAGCTTGCGCACGAAGGTGTTGATGTCCGTCAGCTGCTTCTCCAGGAAGAGGAGGTACGCGACGGGCACCCGGCTCACCAGGACGCGCCCGTCGACCGTGATGTCGGCGCGTGCCTCGCAGTTGGCCCAGTCCTTGGTGGCGGTCACATCGAACAGCCTCGTCAACGCCCGTGCGGTGTCGCGCAGTACGTCCTCGGCCTTCACCTGCACCAGCGTGGACTCGGGCGGAAGCTGCTCGCCCTCCTCGTCCTTCGGCTGGTACGTACGGGAGATGCCCGCCAGCAGGGCGGGCTTCTGCAGCCCGTGGTGCGCCGACGTGAGGTCCTGCTGCGCCCTGGACTTGACGCCCTTCTCCACTGCGATGATCTGATTGAGTTTCGTTGCCACGCGACGGACCCTAGCCGGGACCGGGGCGGTGAATCGAACGATTATTGCGGCCACTTGAGCACGCGGAGGAGTGACCGGGGCATGGAGACGGCACTGATCGCCGTGGCGGGAACCCTGCTGGGTGTGATCGCCACGCACTGGTTCGAGAGCCGGGCCGCGGAGCGTACGGCGGCGCTGGCCCGCGACGAGCAGCTGCGGCAGGAGCGGATCGCGGCGTACAGCGCCTTCGCGGGAGCGGTCGTCGACTACCGGCGCAGCCAGAACGACCGCTGGTTCCGCGCCGTGGAGGATCCGGACTCGGACCGGGCGGAGGAGTCGCGCTACGCCTCGTACCGTCAGCGCACGGCCACCCGACAGGCGCTCTTCCGCGTGCAGTTGGTCTGCGAGGACGCGGAGACCCGCCGACTGGCCGAGCAGGCCTTCGAGACGACCAACTGCGTGCACGAGGCGACAGGCGAGGAGGACCGCGCCCACCGTTCACGGCAGGCGAAGGAGACGCTCGACCGGTTCATCGCCGCCGCCGCTCCCGGCACGCGCTGAAAGGGGGACGTCGTGGACCTGGTCGCACCCGTCGTCGTCGAACCGCTCAAGCGACGCCGCTGCTCGGAGTGCCGTCAAGGGCCCCTCGAGCGGATGATCGTCGAGTTCAACGCGCCCGTCTGCCTCGACTGCGCCGACCTGGGCCATCTGGTGTTCCTGCGCCGGGGCGACACCGCCCTGACCCGCCGGGCGCGGGAGGGCAGCGCGCTGTGGGCGGTGGTGGTCCGGCACAACCGGCGCCGCACCCGGTACGAGCGTCAGGGCCTCCTCGTCGAGGAGGACGCGCTCGCCCGGGCGGAGGCCGCCTGCCTGGCGGACGCGGAGGCGCGTGCGAGGCGCCGGGTCCGGGACGCGGCGCGGCGCGCGGAGCGGGACACGGAGGTCACGGCGGCGCTGGAGGCCGAGATCCTGCGGCTCTTCCCGCACTGCCCGCTGGACCGGGCCGCGGAGATCGCGGCCCACGCCTCCCACAAGGGCAGCGGCCGGGTGGGACGTACGGCGGCGGGGCGGGCGCTCGACCGGGGCGCGGTCACGGCCGCGGTGCGGGCCGCCGTACGGCATGTCGACACCGAGTACGACTCGCTGCTCATGCGCGGTGTTCCCCGGCACCAGGCCCGGACGAGGGTGGCACCCGCCATCGAGACGGTGCTCCGGGCCTGGCGCCCCGGGTGAGGACGGGGAGGTACCGCGCGGAGGGCCTCAGACCTGCGCGCCCATGCCGCGCGCCCGGCGGTACAGGAGTGCGCCGCCGAGCAGCAGGGCCGCGCCGGCCGGGGCCGCGTAGCCGACGAGCTCCGAACCCGTGCTGGCGAGCGCGACCGAGCTGGTCTGCGGGCGCGGCGCCGGGGCGGGCTCCTCGGTCTCCGTCTCGGGGACCGGGGGGATGTTCCGCGGCGGCGTGGGCTTGGGCTCCTCGCCCGGCTCCTCGGGCTGGGACGGGCCGTTGACCGAGGTGTTGCCGAACGCCGGGTTGCCGATGCCCACGACGTTGACGGAGTTGCCGCTCACGTTGACCGGGAGGTCGATGGGCAGCTGGAGTCCGTTGCCGGAGAGCACGCCGGGCGAGCCGTGGGCGTGGCCCTCGGCGGTGGCCCCGCCCCCGTTCGACGAACCGCCGTGGGACGAACCGGCGTGGGAGCCGCCGTGCTGGGAGCCGCCACCGTGCTGGGAGCCGCCGTGCTGGGAGCCGCCGCCGTGCTGACCCCCGCTGCGCGGCGTGCCGGGCAGGTCCTTGTGGGCCCTGCCCGGGCCGTCGGCGTCCGAGCCGTAGCCGCCGGACGCGCTCGTGTTGGCACAGCGGTTGCCGAACGCCGGGTTGAGGAGTCCGACGACGTTGACGGTGTTTCCGCAGACGTTGACCGGGGCGTGCACCGGCAACTGCACGGTGTTGCCGGAGCCGACGCCCGGCGAACCGACAGCGGCGCCCTGTGCACCGGCGTCGGCGTGCGCGGCGCCCGCCGAGAGCGCGAGCGCGCCACCCGTGACCATCAGTGTGGCCAGACCACTTCGGCGAATGTGCCTCATGGCTTCCTGCCTTCCGGAGGTGTTCACGGGCATCCGCCCGTAACGCAATTAACGCGATTCGGGCGAGGCCGGATCAGGCCGTCGGCGGGTTTCACTCCATCGAGTGGGAATGGCTTCGAACGGAGAGGGCAGGGTGAGACGGTTCGGGTCCTGCCCGGCGGTCAGCGGCCCAGCAGATCGGTGAGCGCGCCGACCGGGTCGGCGTCGGGTGTGCCGCGGGGCCACCAGTCCTCACGGTCGGCGTCGGACTCGTAGCCGTACCAGAGTCCGTCGCGGCCGAGGCGGAGCTGCAGGGAGCGGGTCGACAACCGGTTGCGCCAGGGGCGGAAGGCCGGGAAGTCGGCGGCGAGCAGCGCCGGTCGGGCGCGGTCGAAGGGCCCCGCGGGCGGGTCCCAGGGCTCTTCGAGGACGGTGAGTCCGGCGGCTCCGCCCTGCCGCCAGGCCGCGACGGCCCGGGCGAGGTCGGTGGGTGTGCGGTCCAGGGCGTATGCGAGGTCGCGGTAGAGCGCGCGAGTGGAGGCGGTGAGTCCGGAGCCCGGGTGGGCGGCGGCGAGGCGCACGGCGTCCTGCCAGGGGGTGAGCGCGGCGACGGGATCGCGCCCGGTGGTCAGGAAGGCGTGAGCGCGGGCCCCGGCCTCCGTGGCGAGCAGGTCCAGGGCGAGAGGATCGGGCGCGTGGGGGTCAGGCGGGTAGACGGGGGGACGGCCCGGCCGCGCGGGCGCGGGCAGGGGCGGAGGCAGCGACGGCAGGGCCCGGCCGGGGTCGGGGGCGAACGCGGCGCGAGCCGGGACCGTCGCCATCGGCGGCGCCGCCGCCGTCTTCTCCGCGGCGGAACGGGCCGCGTTGCGCTGGGTGAGGGCGGCGAGGATCTCCTGCTCACCGCGGCCCCTCATCAGGAAGAGGACGAACGGGTCCTCGTCGAGGAGCCGCGCCGACTGGTAGCAGAGGGCTGCCGCGTGCTTGCAGGGGAACCCGTCGTCCGGGCAGGAGCAGTCGGGGACGAGGTCTCCGGGCGCGGGCAGCAGACCGGTGACGGCCTCCAGTGCGTGCGGGACGTCCTTGTCGAGCAGGGCGGCGATGTGGTCGGGCCGCGCGGCGACCTCGTCGAGGAATTGCTCCCAGCCGTCGTCGCCGAGGGTCCTCAGCCGGATCTCGGTGCGGTACGGACGGGGGCGCGTGCCGTGGACGTAGGCGATGACCCGGCCGGGGGTGACCGTGATGGCGTCGACGTGCCCGCGCCCGGCGTACGCCTTGCCGCGCGCCAGCCGTGCCGGGTCGAGGGCGGTGTCCTCCAGGGCCTCCACCCAGGCGTTGCCCCACCAGGTGGCGGCGAAGCGGCCGTCCGGCGCCTCGCGCGGGGCGAGGGCGGGGAAGGTACGTCGCAGGTCGTCGTGGCGCGGGCCGGCGAACCTCCCGGCGACTGGCCGGCGGGCGGGGCGCGGCGAGGAGCCGGAGCGGCCGTTCATGCCGGCCTCCTCAGGGACACCAGGTCCGCCAGCTCGCGGTCGGTGAGCTCGGTCAGCGCGGCCTCTCCGGAGCCGAGAACGGCGTCGGCGAGGGCGCGCTTGGCGCGCAGCATCTCGGCGATGGAGTCCTCCACCGTGCCCTCGGCGATCAGCCGGTGGACCTGGACGGGCTGGGTCTGTCCGATCCGGTAGGCCCGGTCGGTGGCCTGCTCCTCGACGGCCGGGTTCCACCAGCGGTCGAAGTGGACGACATGGCCGGCGCGGGTCAGGTTGAGCCCGGTGCCCGCCGCCTTCAGCGACAGCAGGAAGACGGGCACGTCGCCGGACTGGAAGCGGTCGACCATCCGCTCGCGCTCGGCCACCGGCGTTCCTCCGTGGAGCAGTTGGGCCGGGATCGCCCGGGCCTCCAGATGGTCGGCGAGCAGCCGGGCCATGGAGACGTACTGGGTGAAGACGAGCACCGAGCCGCCTTCGGCCAGGATCGTGTCGAGGAGTTCGTCGAGCAGCGCGAGCTTGCCGGAGCGGCCGGCGAGCCGGGCCGTACCGCCGCCCTCGGCCGTGTGCTCCTTCAGGTACTGGGCGGGGTGGTTGCAGATCTGCTTGAGGGAGGTGAGCAGCTTCATGACGAGACCGCGGCGCGCCATGCCCTCCGCGTCCTCGATCTGGCTCATGGTCTCCCGGACGACCGCCTCGTAGAGCGAGGCCTGCTCGCGGGTCAGGGCCACGGGGTGGTCGGACTCGGTCTTGGGCGGCAGCTCGGGGACGATGCCGGGGTCGGACTTGCGGCGGCGCAGCAGGAAGGGCCGGACGATCCGGGCGAGGCGCTCGACGGCCTCCTGGTTCTCGATCTCCTCGCTGTTCTCGACGGCGCGCGCGTGGCGGGACCGGAAGGCCTTGAGGGGGCCGAGGAGGCCGGGGGTGGTCCAGTCGAGCAGGGACCACAGCTCGGAGAGGTTGTTCTCCACCGGCGTGCCCGTGAGGGCGACCCGGGCGGCCGTGGGGATGGTGCGCAGCGCCTTGGCGGTGGCGGAGAAGGGGTTCTTGACGTGCTGCGCCTCGTCGGCGACGACCATCCCCCACTCCTGTTCGGCCAGGTGAGGGGCGCTGGTGCGGAGGGTGCCGTAGGTGGTGAGGACGAAGCCGCCCGTGCCGGATTCGGGGACGAGTCCTTCGAGGGAGCGGTCGGGGCCGTGGAAGCGGCGCACGGGGACACCGGGGGCGAAGCGCTGGATCTCGCGCTGCCAGTTGCCCAGCAGGGAGGCGGGGCAGACGACGAGGGTGGGCGCGCGGCGGGCGCGGCGCAGATGGAGGGCGATGAGCGTGACGGTCTTGCCGAGGCCCATGTCGTCGGCGAGGCAGCCGCCGAGGCCGAGCGAGGTCATCAGGTCGAGCCAGGCCAGTCCGCGCAGCTGGTAGTCGCGCAGGGTGGCGTCCAGTCCGGCGGGTGCCTCGACCTCCTCGGGCCCGGCGACGAGCCGGTCCCGGAGCGTCGCGAGGGTGCCCACGGGCACGGCGCGGACGGTCTCGCCGTCCACCTCGGCCGTACCGCTGAGGGCGACCGCGAGCGCGTCCACGGGCTCCAGGAGGCCCAGTTCGCGCTTGCGGGCCTTGCGGACCAGGTCGGGGTCGACGACCACCCACTGGTCGCGCAGTCGCACGATGGGCCGGTGAGACTCCGCGAGCGCGTCCATCTCCCGCTCGGTGAGCGGGTCTCCGTCGAGGGCCAGCTGCCAGTTGAAGCGGAGCAGTTCCTCGCTGTCGAAGAACGCGGTGCCGTCGGTGGCCGAGCCCGGGGCGGCGGCCGGCGGCCGTACGACGGCGGAGGCGGTGAGCGAGCGGGCCAGTTCGCGGGGCCAGTGGACGGCCACCCCGGCGTCCGCCAGGCGTGCGGCGGCGGGGCCGAGCAGCTCGTACAGCTCGTCCTCGGTGAGGGCGAGGACGTCGGGGATGTCGCGCTCCAGGAGCCCGCCGAGCGGTGGCCAGACGCGGGCCGCCCGGCGCAGCGCGAGGACGGCGTCGACGCGGGCCCGCGGTCCGAAGAGCTCGTCGCCGTCGCCCTCCCAGAGTGCGGCGGCGTCGATGACGAGGGTGGGGTCGGCGAGGCTGTGGACCTGGAGGAGGGCCGCGGCGGCCCGCCGCTCGTCACCGCCGTCCCCGGCGACGTCGAAGAGTCGGTAACCGCTCAGGTCGAGCCGGAGTGAGACCCGGACGCCGGCGTCCATGCCGGCCGCCGCCTCGGCCGCCCACGCGCGCGCGTGGGGCAGGTGCTGTGCGGCGCGCGCGGCGAACGGCTCACCGGCCGCGTGGGCCGCGGCGGGGGTACGGGGCAGGGTGTCGGCGACCGCGTCGAGGAAGGCCCGCACGAGCGCCTCCGGGTCGGGCAGCTGGAGCGGACTGCGGCCGGGGAACGGCACCGCGTGGGCCTCGGGTGGCATCGCGGCGGCGACGGCCCTCAGATGGGCGACATCGTCGGCGTCCAGCGGCCCCGCCCGCCAGGCGTCCAGGTCGTCCGCGGTGAGGCCGGGCAGCAGCCGGCCCCGTGCGGCGAGATGCAGGGCGTGCAGGGCGGCGGCGCCCCAGCAGGCGGCCGCCGGGTGGGCGCCCGGGCGGTGACGGGCGGCGACCAGGTGCGGCAGGGCCTCGGCGATGCCGAGGACCCTCGCGGGGACGGTGCGGCTGCGGACTCCGGAGCCGTGACGCCGTACGACGGTGAGCTCGGTGATCTCGGCGGCCCCGGGCAGCGTGCCGCCGTCCGGGGCCCAGAAGGCGACCCGCCCCTCCCGGGGAAGCGAGGCCGGAAGGAAGACGGCGGCACAGCTCTGCCAGGTGTGCTGGGTCATGGCGCCGGTCACCTCCCGTTCCGCGACGGATTCCTTCTGGATCTCCGACCTTACGGGTGGGGTCTGACAACGGGCCCTCGCGCCGCTTCGCCCGGGCGGACCAGCACCGGGTGACAGCCCGCCCCGCAGGCGGCAGGGTGACGTGAACAGGGCTTCTGCCGCCTTCGCCCGACAGACGAGGAACCGCCATGTCCGTTCATCGGCGTATCGGCACCGCCGCCGGGGCCGCGCTCCTGATGCTCACCGTCGCGGGCTGCTCCGGTCTCGGCCGCACCGCGGTGGGCACGCTCACGTACGACACCGCGCGCGAAGTCGTGATCACCGTGACGAGCCCCTCGGTCAACGGCTGCCACAGGCTCGCCCCGTCCGGCGTGACGAGGGTCGAGAACCGCACGCTGCTCGACCTGAAGCTGTACACCAACAGGCAGTGCCAGGGGGACTACATCTACATCGCCACCAACACGAGCGACATCATCGCGCCGGACACGCTCCCCTGGCGCAGCTACAGCGTCGTCCACTAGCCGCGGCCGCGGGCCGCGCGGGCCGCCGGCGCGTCACGCCCGGCGGCGGATCCGCGCGAGAAGCTCCGTGCTGCGGTCGCGACGGGTCCAGGCGATGACGGCGAGGGGTACGGCGAAGAGGACCGGCGTCAGGGCGTTCTGGCCGTCGAACACGGTCAGCTGGGTGACGAACGCCCCGATCATCAGGCCGATGAGCGCGGTCGCCGCGGCGCCGGCGAGGACCGGGACCAGCAGTGCCACCGCCCCGGCCAGTTCCAGTGCGCCGACCGTGTACATCAGCCAGTCGCCCCAGCCGATCCGGTCGAAGGCCTCGGCGGCCGACCAGTGTCCGACCAGCTTCGGCGCGGCGCTCGGGATCGCGAAGAAGAGCGCGAGGAGGATCTGGAGGACCCGTACGGTGATGTCGGCGCGGCGGCTCAGGCGCTTTTTGCCCGCGGTGGTCCCGGAGGCGGCGGTGACGGCTGCGATGTCGGTGGTCACGGGTGATCCCCCTGCTGTCGGCGGTGCGTTCGCTGTCACAGGGGTAGACGGGCGGGGCACCGGAAACTCATCGCCGTTCCGGTGCACGGCGCGAACTCTCTCAGCGGGTCACGGTCCGCTCACCGGGCCACGGGACGAGCCCTGACCCAGGTGCCGTCGTCCGTCAGCACGGCGTCGACCGCGAGCCCCGCCTCGCCCAGGTACCGCTCGAACTCCGCCGCGCTCAGGGGCCGCGAGAGGAACCTCTGGGTCCAGCGCAGATCCGGGAAGACGTACTCGGCGAGGACGGAGTCGACGCCGTCCCCGACCGGGTCGGACGACACGATGCGTACCGTGCAGCCGCCCGGGTCCTCGCGCTCGCGCGGCACCTCCCGGTGCCAGCCTTCGCCCTCGCGCTGGATCAGGACGCAGCCGTCGTCGCGGACATGGCGTCTGCAGCTCTCCAGCAGTGCCTGCCGTTCGGCGTGTTCGGCCGTGTGGACCAGGAAGGAGGCGAGCATCACCACATCGAACCGCCGCTCCAGGCGCAGTGATTCGATCGGGCTGTGCACCGTCTCCACGCCCGGCACGCGCTCCCTGACCGCTTCCAGCATCTCCGCCGACTCGTCCACCGCCGTCACGGCGAAACCCCGGTCGACCAGAGGCCCCGTCACCCGCCCGGCGCCACAGCCCAGTTCGAGCAGGGAGGCACCGGCCGGCACGGCGGCCTCGATCACCTCCGGCTCGCGTCCCACCCCGAGGCGCCGGTACACGTCGACGGCGCAGCCGTCGGGGGTGATGGCTCCGGGCCCCGTCCCTTGGTGTCCCTCACGCATCCGTCCGCTCATGCCCAGGAGAACGAAGGCCCTCGGGCGCCCGTTCCCAGCGACGCCGCGTCGAGCCGAATATCGCCCGTTCGAGTGACGTTCGCCCTCGCACGCCGGGGGTAGACCCTCAGTAGGAGATGCGACCGTCATGCGTACAGGCAGTGAACCGGCGACCGCGCGCAGTGCTCTGCGGATGCGGTTCTGGCTGAGTCTGTGGGGTCTGCTCTGGGCCGCCTTCGGCACGACGGTCTTCGCACTGGTGGGCAGCCCCGGGTGGGCGGCGGCCTGCGGGGTGCTGTTCGTCGTGGCCGCCGTCGACATGTCGATGGTGCTGCACCACATCCGTCAGGGGCCGCACTGGCAGCCAGGGCGGAACATCCCGCCGTACGAGCCCGATCACGGCGGCACGGGCCCGCGCCGCCGCCGCTGACACCGCCCGGCGCCGCGCGACCCGTACCGGGCGTCAGTCCTCGGCGCCGAAGCGGGCCGCCTGGAGGTACTCCGGCTTGGGGTCGAGCGCGGCCGCGAGGCGGAAGTGGCGGGTGGCCTGGTCGGGCCGACCGGAGCGCTGGAAGGTGCGGGCGAGGGCGAAGTGCGCGAACGCGTTGTCCGGTTCGCGCTCCAGGACCAGCTCGAACTCCAGCTCGGCGGGGCGCAGTTGGGCGGCGGCGAAGAAGGCGCGGGCGCGCAGCAGCCGAGCCGCGGTGTTCTCGGGATGAGCGGCGATCACCGAGTCGAGCAGCTTCACGGCACCGCGGGGGTCCCGCGCTGCCAAGAGCTGCTCGGCGGCGCGGAAGTCGATGACGTGGGTCTCGGGGTTCCTCTCGGCCACGGTGGCATCCTTCCCTGTCTCCGGCGGTTCAACATCGGGCCCGACAGCGGTATTCCGTGCCGGGACCCGATTCCGGCACGGACGGCATCGCCACGGTTCTCGCCGCGGCCCGCCGCGGTGGTGACCGCCGGAGATCCGACCGCCGTACCCGCGATTCCTACCCCGCCACGGGCGTGGCCCATCGCGCGGACCTGTCGGCTTTCTACCGGGTTTCCCCGGCGGCCCGCCGGGTCAGTTCGTCCCAGACCTTGCGCACCTGGGGCTCCAGCGCGTCCAGCGGCCCGTCGTTGTCGACGACCAGGTCCGCGATCGCCCGGCGCTGCTCGCGCGTCGCCTGGGCCGCCATCCGGGCTCGCGCCTCGCTCTCGGCCATCCCTCGCAGCCGTACCAGCCGGTCGAGCTGGGTCTCCGGGGACGCGTCGACGACGACCACCAGGTCGTAGAGCGGCGCGAGGCCGTTCTCGGTGAGCAGGGGGACGTCGTGGACGACGACGTCGTCGGCTCCGGCCGTGCTCTCCAGCTCGGCGGAGCGGGCGCCGACCAGGGGATGGACGATCGCGTTCAGGGTCGCCAGACGGTCGGCGTCGGCGAAGACGATCGAGCCGAGCTTCGGCCGGTCCAGGACGCCCCCGTCGGTCAGGATCTCCGCCCCGAACGCCTCCACGACGGCCGCGAGCCCGGGAGTCCCGGGCTCGACGACCTCGCGAGCGATCTTGTCGGCGTCGATCAGCACGGCCCCGTACGAGACGAGGAGCCGCGACACTTCACTCTTGCCGGCGCCGATACCGCCGGTCAGGCCCACCTTCAGCATGAGCGGCAGCTTAGGACCCGCGGTCCGCCGGCTACGCCTCGCCCTCCCGCTCGGCGAGGAAGCGCTCGAACTCGCGGCCGAGCTCGTCCGCCGACGGCAGGTCGACGGGCTCGGCGACCAGGCTGCCGCGGGTCTCGGCGCCGGCCGCCGCGTCGTACTGGTGCTCAAGGCCCTGGACCAGGGCCGTCAGCTCGTCGTCGCCCTCCCCGATCTGGCGCTCGATCTCGGTCTGTGTGCGTCGGGCCTCGGTGCGCAGCGTGTGGGCGACACCGGGCAGGACGAGGCCGGTGGCGGCCGTGATCGCCTCCAGGGCGGTCAGCGCGGCGTCGGGGTAGGAGGACCGGGCCACGTAGTGCGGGACGTGGGCGGCGACGCCGAGGGTGTCGTGACCGGATTCGGTGAGCCGGAACTCGACGAGCGATTCGGCGCTGCCGGGGACCTGGGCCTCGTCGAAGGGGCTTCGGTGGCCGGGCATGAGGTCCGTACGGCTGCCGTGCGGGGTGAGGCCGACGGGGCGGGTGTGGGGGACGCCCATGGGAATGCCGTGGAAGTTCACCGAGAGCCGGACGCCGAGGCGTTCGACGATCTGGCGGACGGCGACGGCGAACCGCTCCCACTCCACGTCCGGTTCGGGGCCGGACAGCAGCAGGAAGGGGGCGCCGGTGGCGTCCTGGACCAGGCGGACCTCGATGGCGGGCGTCTCGTACGACGTCCAGCGGTCGCGCCGGAAGGTGAGCAGCGGCCGGCGTGCGCGGTAGTCCACGAGCCGGTCGTGGTCGAAGCGGGCCACCACCTGGTGCGGCAGCGTGTCCAGCAGGTGGTCGACGATCTGCTCGCCGGTCTCACCCGCGTCGATGTAGCCGTCGAAGTGGTAGAGCATGACCAGCCCGGCCGACTCCTGCGCCAGGGCCATGTCCACGACGGCCAGGCCCTTCTGGTCCCATTCGTACAAATCCTGGGGATCAAGCACGATTACCGCTCCTCCTCGCGTTCCTAGAGAAGAACGCTCCCCGGTGCAGGGGCATTCCCCGTGGCCCGGTTTTCGTGAGCGGAGTGTGCGCACGCGAGCACGCCCGCGTGGGACCGGCGCAGGACGCGCGTGGAGCCCTCGGGACACGACTGAGGCCCGCTCCCCCGGAGGGGAACGGGCCTCGATCGTTGGCTAGCTAGTGCCTAGCGACAGAGCTGATTCAGCTCTGGCCGCCGGCCAGCTTCTCGCGCAGGGCGGCCAGGGCCTCGTCCGACGCCAGGGCGCCGGAGTTGTCGTCCGACTCCGAGGAGTACGAGCCACCCGTGACACCCGCCGGGGCACCGGCCGGAGCGGCGGCGCCACCCTCGGCAGCGGCGGCCTCGTCGGCCTCGCGGGACTTGATGACCTGAGCCTGGTGCTGCTCGAAGCGCTGCTGCGCCTCGGCGTACTGGGTCTCCCAGGCCTCGCGCTGGGTCTCGTAGCCCTCGAGCCAGTCGTTGGTCTCGGGGTCGAAGCCCTCGGGGTAGATGTAGTTGCCCTGGTCGTCGTAGGACGCGGCCATGCCGTACAGGGTCGGGTCGAACTCGACCGACGCCGGGTCGGCACCGAAAGACTCGTTGGCCTGCTTCAGGGACAGCGAGATCCGGCGACGCTCGAGGTCGATGTCGATGACCTTGACGAAGATCTCGTCGTTGACCTGGACGACCTGCTCCGGGATCTCCACGTGGCGCTCGGCCAGCTCGGAGATGTGGACCAGACCCTCGATGCCCTCGTCCACGCGGACGAACGCACCGAACGGAACCAGCTTCGTGACCTTACCCGGGACGACCTGGCCGATCTGGTGGGTACGGGCGAACTGCTGCCACGGGTCCTCCTGGGTCGCCTTCAGCGACAGGGAGACGCGCTCGCGGTCCATGTCCACGTCGAGAACCTCGACGGTGACCTCCTGGCCGACCTCGACAACCTCGGACGGGTGGTCGATGTGCTTCCAGGACAGCTCGGAGACGTGCACGAGACCGTCGACGCCACCCAGGTCCACGAAGGCACCGAAGTTGACGATCGAGGACACGACGCCGGAGCGGACCTGACCCTTCTGGAGGGTCGTGAGGAAGGTCTGGCGAACCTCGGACTGGGTCTGCTCCAGCCAGGCACGGCGGGACAGGACCACGTTGTTGCGGTTCTTGTCCAGCTCGATGATCTTCGCCTCGAGCTCCTTGCCCACGTAGGGCTGGAGGTCGCGGACGCGACGCATCTCGACCAGGGAGGCCGGGAGGAAGCCGCGGAGGCCGATGTCGAGGATGAGACCACCCTTGACGACCTCGATGACGGTACCGGTGACGATGCCGTCCTCTTCCTTGATCTTCTCGATGGTGCCCCAGGCGCGCTCGTACTGGGCACGCTTCTTCGAGAGGATCAGGCGGCCTTCCTTGTCCTCCTTCTGGAGAACCAGGGCCTCGATCTCGTCGCCGACCTTGACGACCTCGTTCGGGTCGACGTCGTGCTTGATCGAGAGCTCGCGGCTCGGGATGACACCTTCGGTCTTGTAACCGATGTCGAGCAGGACCTCGTCCCGGTCGACCTTCACGATGACGCCGTCGACGATGTCGCCGTCGTTGAAGTACTTGATCGTCTCGTCGATCGCGGCGAGGAAGGCTTCCTCGTTACCGATGTCGTTGACCGCAACCTGCGGGGTGGTGGCGGTGGTCTCGGTGCTGCTCGTCATGTGGGAAAGGGCTCCGGTTACGGACAGAAAGTCGTAGGTACTGCTACGCCGAGAGCCCGTATCGCACCGAAGAAGCCGGACAGCCAATGAAGCGCCTTTCCGGATGGACCGGTGGGCGCCTCGAGAACCGAGGGGACATACAACCGTGCGAGCGCGGCCTGCTCCGTCTGAGGCGCGCAGGCCCGCAGCGCAACCTTTAGCATACGGGGGCAGCCGGACAGGGTCAATGCGCGAAGCGCGCAGGCGGGGCGGTTCGTCCTATACCCGGCACAACTCAACTCTCCCCAGGCCGTCCTGGCCGGGGCCGCGCAGCGACGCTGTGCGCAAACTACATCGACGGGCGAGATGAACCAAGAGTACGAACAGGAAGACGGGTCCGAGTACGAGCCTGCGGCGACCCGGCGTGACGCGGGTGACGCGGAGAGCAGCCGGGCGAGCCGCGGCTGGTGGGACGGGAACGCCGACGAGTACCAGAGCGAGCACGGGGCGTTCCTCGGGGACGACCGTTTCGTCTGGGGTCCGGAGGGTCTCGACGAGGCCGAGGCGGGGCTGCTCGGACCGGCCGGCTCGTTGAAGGGGCTCGACATCCTGGAGGTAGGCGCGGGGGCGGCGCAGTGCTCGCGCTGGCTCGCGGCGCAGGGGGCGCGGCCGGTGGCGCTCGACCTCTCGCACCGGCAGCTCCAGCACGCGCTGCGGATCGGGGACGACGTGCCGCTGGTCGAGGCGGACGCCGGAGCGCTGCCGTTCCGGGACGGCGCCTTCGACCTGGCCTGTTCGGCGTACGGCGCGGTGCCCTTCGTGGCGGACCCGGTGAAGGTGTTCCGCGAGGTGCGCCGGGTGCTGCGGCCGGGCGGCCGGTGGGTCTTCTCGGTGACGCACCCGATCCGCTGGGCCTTCCCCGACGAGCCGGGTCCCGAGGGGCTGTCGGTCGCGGCCTCCTACTTCGACCGCACCCCCTACGTCGAGCAGGACGAGCAGGGGCAGGCCGTGTACGTGGAGCACCACCGGACGATCGGCGACCGGGTGCGGGACGTGGTCGCCGGCGGCTTCCGGCTGGTGGATCTCGTCGAGCCGGAGTGGCCGGAGTGGAACAGCCAGGAGTGGGGCGGCTGGTCGCCGCTGCGGGGGAACCTGATCCCGGGTACGGCGATCTTCGTCTGCGAGCGGGACTGACGAACGCCGCTCGCCTCCTGTTCCTCATATAAGAGGACAGGACCTGTGGACAGCGGTGACCGCGTCCCGGGGCGACGTACGAGACTGAGTGCGTGATCCGACACGACGCACTCGACCGTCTCCCCGTCCGCCATGCCGTGCCCGAGCTGCTGACCGCGCTCGGGGAGCGCGGCACGGCGGTGCTGCACGCGCCTCCCGGCACCGGCAAGACCACGCTGGTGCCGCTCGCGCTCGCGGGCCTCATAGGGGACGGACCGCGGCGGCGGGTGCTGGTGGCCGAGCCGCGCCGGATGGCGGTGCGGGCGGCGGCACGGCGGATGGCGTGGCTGCTGGGTCAGGAGGTCGGCGAGGCCGTCGGCTTCTCGGTCCGCGGTGAGCGGCGGACCGGCCCCGGGACCCGCGTCGAGGTGGTGACGACCGGTGTCCTCCTCCAGCGGCTCCAGCGTGATCCGGAGCTGGCCGGCGTGGACGTGGTGCTGCTCGACGAGTGCCACGAGCGTCACCTGGACGCCGACACGGCGATGGCGTTCCTGGTGGACGTCCGGGCCACGCTGCGGCCCGAGCTCAAGCTGATCGCCGCCTCGGCCACGACGGACGCCGAGGCCTGGGCGGAGCTCCTGACGGTCCTGGACGGCACCGGCCCGGCGCCGATCGTCCGGAGCAAGGGCGAGTCGCACGGTTACCTCGTCCGGTTCGCCGCACCGCCCGCAGGTGTCCGGCCCTCCCACGGCACCTGGGTGGATCCCGCTCTGCTGCGTCATGTGGCGGCGACGGTACGGCTCGCGTGCGAACGCCACGAGGGCGACGTCCTCTGTTTCCTTCCCGGCACGGGGGAGATCGCACGGACGGCGGGGATGCTGGCGGACCTCGACGCCGATGTGTTCCAGCTGCACGGGCGGGCGCCGGCGGCGGTGCAGGACGCGGTGCTCCGCGGGGCGGAGCCCGGCGGGCGGCGCCGGGTGATCCTGGCGACCTCCGTGGCGGAGTCGAGCCTGACCGTGCCGGGGGTGCGGATCGTCGTGGACTCGGGACTGGCGCGGGAGCCGCGGACGGACCACGCCCGCGGCCTGGGGTCGCTCGCCACGGTCCCGGTGTCGATCGCCGCCGCGACGCAGCGCTCGGGCCGCTCCGGCCGGGAGGCGGCCGGGGTCGTGTACCGCTGCTGGGCGGAGGCGGACGACGGCCGCCGCTCCCGCTTCCCCTCCCCCGAGATCGAGATCGCGGACCTGGCCTCGTTCGCCCTGCGCACGGCCTGCTGGGGCGACCCCACGGCGGAGGGACTCGCACTTCTCGACACACCGCCGGCCGGGGCGATGGCGGCCGCGCGCTCCGTACTGACGGCGATCGGGGCGGTGGACGAGGAGGGGCGCGCGAGGGAACGGGGGGTACGGATGTCCCGGCTCGGCGTGCACCCGCGTCTGGCCAGGGCCCTGATCGACGGTGCGCCCGAGGTCGGTGCGCGGCGGGCGGCCGAGGTGGTCGCGCTGCTCAGCGAGGAGCCGCCCCGGGAGTACGGCGACGACCTGACCGCGGCCTGGCGCACGGCGCGGCGGGGCACCGACGGGTACGGAGCGCGCTGGAAGGCGGAGGCCCGGCGTCTGGAGCGATCGGCCGCCGAGGTGGGGCCGGAGTCTCCGCGGGCCGGAGGCGGCGCCGCGGCAGGCGGCGGGGAGGACGTCGTCGCCGGGCTTGTGACGGCGTACGCCTTTCCCGAGCGGGTGGCCAGGGCTCGGGAGAGCGGCGGGTTCCTGATGGTGTCGGGGACGGGTGCCGAACTCGCCGAGGGGTCGGGGCTCGGCAGCGCCCCGTGGCTGGCCGTCGCCGTGGCGGACCGGACCGCACGGAGCGCCACGGCGAGGGTGCGGCTGGCCGCCGTGGTGGACGAGGACGTGGCGCGTGCTGCGGCCGGGCATCTGCTCACGTCCGGCGAGGAGGTCCA
Organism: Streptomyces sp. NPDC013457; assembly: GCF_043089925.1. Lineage (NCBI taxonomy): Bacteria > Bacillati > Actinomycetota > Actinomycetes > Kitasatosporales > Streptomycetaceae > Streptomyces > Streptomyces sp. NPDC013457. Next base: position 447,890 of record NZ_JBICBL010000003.1, on the reverse strand, counting down.
CTGGGAGGAAGGGGACGTGGTGGCCCGGTCGGTGTCGCGGCTGGGCGCCGTCGAGCTGACCGCGCGTCCGCTGAGGGACGGTGCCGACCCCGGGCGCGTACGGGCGGCACTGCTGGACGGGTTGCGGCGCGAGGGGCTCGGGCTGCTGCGGTGGAGCCGGGAGTCCCAGGAGCTGCGACTGCGTCTCGCCTTCCTCCACCGGGTCATCGGAGAGCCCTGGCCCGAGATGGCGGAAGGGGCTCTGCTCGACCGGGCGGACGAGTGGCTGGAGCCGGAGCTCTCCCGGGCCCGGCGGCGGGCGGACCTCGCCCGGATCGACGCGGGGCAGGCGCTGGGACGGCTGCTGCCGTGGGCGACGGGTGAGGCGGGCCGGCTCGACGAGCTCGCGCCGGAGCGGATCCAGGTGCCGAGCGGATCGCGGATCCGGGTGGACTACGGCGGGGAGCAGCCGGTCCTCGCGGTGAAGCTGCAGGAGATGTTCGGGCTCGCCGAGACGCCGAGGGTGGCCGGCGGGACGCCGGTCGTGGTCCACCTTCTCTCCCCCGCCGGCCGGCCGGCGGCCGTCACCGCCGATCTGGCCTCGTTCTGGCGGGACGGTTACCGCGCCGTGCGGGCGGAGCTGCGCGGCCGCTATCCCAGGCATCCGTGGCCGGAGGACCCGGCCGGGGCGGAGCCGACGCGGCACACCAGCGCGCGGCTCAGGAGGGAGCGGTAGCGGGGGTGTCCGGTCCCGGGCGCCGGCCGCGGGCCTCCAGCCAGAGCGAGAGGGCGAGCAGGAGGAGGGAGAGAGTGACGAACGTCCACGGGAGGTAGGAGGTGACGAGGAGGACTACCGTGCGGTTCGTCCTGACCAGCTCGACGGTGCTGCGGATGTAGTCCTCGCGCATCTTCACATGGCCGGAGAAGGCGGTGACTTTCCAGTCGGTCTTCTCGTTGCGGAGCTCCTCCTTGTGGATCTCCTCGCCGTTGACGGGGGCGCCGGTGACGGGGTCGACCCAGAACATCCGCTTGGTCGTGTACCAGATGGTCATGCCCGACTGGCTGATCATCTCGGGGGTGACGCCCTCGATCGGCATCGTCTTGGGCATGGGGACCTTGGTCCAGGGGATGGTCTGCTCGAAGTAGTAGACGTCCATGCCCCGGAAGGTGCGGGTGCCCTTGTAGTGGATGGGGGCCGAGGTGCGGGAGCGGGCGTCGTAGTACTGGTAGTCCCGTTTCTCGGTGAGGAAGGGCCATTTGAACTCGATGCCCTCGCGCCGGACGGCGTCGCCGTCGACCATCGCCCCGGTGGCGTTGACCGGGTCCTGGGTGTGGGCGTCGAAGATGTACCGCTCGGGGATCTTGGAGACCATCTTGCCGTCGGGGCCGGTGATGTAGGTGAGTGCGTCCCAGACGACGACGTCGCGGCCGGCGTTCCGCTCGATCCGCTTCGACTCCTCCACGTTGCCCTTGAGCGTCTGGATGATCGTGAGCTTCTCGACCTCCTTGGCCGTGAGGGTCGAGTAGTCGACGAGGGTGGCGGGCTTCGCCTCCAGGACGATCTCCTGGTACTGGTTCGGCGGGATCTTCGCCACGCGGGGGAAGACGTACCAGCGGAGGGTGGGGGCCATCGCGGCGAAGAACACGGCGAAGGAGAGCAGGACGAGGCTGGCGCGGCGGCGCATGGGCGTGGCTCCTCCTACTTCTTGGGGCCGGGGTCGGCGGTGAGGAGGGGCTTGGGCGAGGTGGGCCCGTCGGGCGGCAGGTCGACCACGGAGACGAGGAGGATGACGAGGAGGACTGGGACCAGCCCGATGGCGGCGGCTACGAGGGCGCGCAAGGTCGGCCTCCCGGTGCTCGATCTGATGCGGCGTCAGGGCTGGGGCACCGTAGCAACGTGGCCGCGAGATGAGAACACGTTGCACTCAGAACACAGAGCGCCGCCCCCTCGTCCGGGCGGACGAGAGGGCGGCGGAGGGCCGGCGGCCGAGCAGGACCTCCGGAGGGGGCGCGCTGCTCGACGGGGCGTTCAGGGGGTCCGGGTGGCCTCGGGCGAGCCGGTCGACGAGGACGTCGGGGCAGGCGTCGGGGTCGGGGTCGGGTCGGGGGCCGGGGCGGTGACCTTGAGCTCGATGGTCAGGGTGCCTCCACCGGGCGTCGTCAGCCGGAGCAGGAAGGGGCCCACCTGGTCGTCCGCGTAGATGTCGGGGAGGGTGAGCAGCCCGTTGGCGTCCGTCTTCACCGTGAGGGTCCGCAGCGGCTTGCCGTCGGCGTCCTTGAAGTAGGGGCCCTTGGTGTTGGCCTGCGGGTCGTCCGCCGAGGTGATGAAGGTGGCGGTCAGGCCGACCGAGGCGGCGGCGGCACCGTCGAGGGTGGCCTTCACCAGCACGCGGTCCGCGAACCGGCCGCCGGTGGTGGCCGTCAGCTCCTTGTCGTCACCGCGGACCAGCGTGTCGGCGGTCCGCTCGGTGACGGTCGCGGTGAACGCCACGGGCGCCAGTGCCCGGCCCACGACCGTGGCCCGGACCGTGAAGGTGCCCGTCTGCTCGCCCGCCCGGACGTTCGGCGCGACGGCACGGCCCGTGGAGCCGGTGGTGACCTGCACGCTCTTCGCCACACCGCCGAAGTGGGAGTCGGTGGAGCCGACGATCTCGAAGCGCACGCTCACACCGGCGACCGGCTTGCCCTTCGCGTCCAGCGCCTCGACGGTGGGCCGCTCGGCGAAGGTGCCGCCGGCGGCGACCGTCAGCGTGCCGGTGCCGGCGTCCTTGATCCGCGCCACCTCGACGGTCGCCGGCGGGGTCGGCTTGGGGGTGCCGGGCTCGGACGGGTTCGGCGTCGGCGTGGGCTTCGGCTTCTGAGGGGTCGGCGACGGCGAGGGGGTCACCGGCGCGGTCGGCGTGGGCTGCGGGGAGCGGCCGGTGCTCGGAGTGTCGCTGCGGTCGACGGGCAGTGTTCCCGTGCCGTCCGGGACCTGGTGGGTGCCGCGCTGGTAGTACTCGAACCAGGAGAGAACGGTGCGCAGGTACTCGGTCGAGCGGTTGTAGCTGAGGATCGCCCGGTCCAGATCGGCCTTGACCGCGAGGTCGCGGTTGTTGGCGCAGAGGTAGAGCCCGGCGGCCTGCGCGGCGTCGTAGATGTTGTTGGGGTCCTTGCGGCCGTCGCCGTTGGCGTCCTGACCCCAGGTCGCCCAGGTCGAGGGGATGAACTGCATCGGGCCGACGGCGCGGTCGTGCGTCGTGTCGTTGTCGAAGGCGCCGTTGTCGGTGTCCGAGATGTTCGCGAAGCCGACACCGTCGAGCTTCGGGCCGAGGATCGGCGAGAGCGTGGTGCCGTTGGCGTCGACACGTCCGCCGCGGGCCTGCCCGGACTCGACCTTGCCTATGCCGGCCAGGAGCTGCCACGGAAGGTGGCAGGCGGGGTCGCTGGACCGGATGGACTGCTCCGCGCGCTTGTAGGCGGAGAGCACGGTCGCGGGTATGCCGGCCTCGGCGGGGCCGGTGACGATCGGCAGGTCTATGGAAGTGCCGGGCTTGTTGGGGGTGTTCAGCGGCGGAAGGTCGGTGTAGTACGGCGAGTCGCCGGTCGCCGATCCGTCCGGCGGGAGCGTCGCGTCACCGGCGCCGACCGGCCGGTCCCCGCCCGCTGTGTCCGCGGACGGCGGGACCGCACCGGGTCCCTGCGAGGCGGCCAGTGCCGCCACAGCCGCCGCCACGACGGCACCGCTGGTGGCCCCCCTGCGCAGCCGACGGCCGAATTGCGCTGCCATACGTCTGGTTCCTCCCCCTCGACTCCACTCCGCGCTCCCCGCGCGAGGCCTCAGGAGACCCTATGACACCGACGGGCCCCGGAACACCGAGCCTTGACCGTGTTTCACTCTTTCGTCACCTCTCGGCCGCCCACGACCGGGTCGAGATCGCTCACGCATACTGGGCGTGATCGCCGACCGCCGGCCGCCGGGACGTTCCCCGGCCGGCGTGGATTCGAGGGGGATGTTCCGATGCCGTTCACGCTCAGTCATGCCGCCGCGGTGCTACCGGGCATCCGCCGGGACGGCACCGGACGCGGCCCGTTGATCGCCTCCGCGCTGGTGGCGGGGTCGTTCGCGCCCGACATGACCTATTTCGCGGCCACCGCCATCCCGGGCGCGATGCTCTTCGGGGACGTCACGCACTCCGGTGTCGGTGTCGTGACGGTCGATCTGCTCATCGCCGGCGCCCTGGTGGCGGTGTGGCTGTTGGTGCGCGAGCCCTTGGTGGCGCTGCTGCCGGGACGGTGGCAGGGACGGGTGTGGGGGTTCGTCCGGGGGAGGTCCTGGGACGGCCGCGCGCTCCTGCCGCTCGCCGGGTGGTTCTGCGTGTCCGCGGCCATCGGGGCCTCGACCCATGTCGTCTGGGACTCCTTCACCCACCTCGACCGCTGGGGCACGCGCGCGATCCCGTTCCTCGACGCGATCGTGGCCGGGTTCCCGGTCTATCTGTACCTGCAGTACGGAGGGTCGGCGCTGGCGCTGGCGCTGCTGGTGTGGTTCACGGCGCGGGCGCTGCGCGGCGCCGCCGGAGGGGACGCGCGGCCGGACGGCGTTCCGGTCCTGAGCCCCCGGGGCCGGTGGCTGGCGGGCGGGCTGATCGGCGCCTGCGTCCTGGCCGGGATCGTGCACCGGTGCCTGCGCTGGTACGCGTACTGGGGCCGGATCGAGACGCCCCTGGACATCGTCCCGACTGCCTGCTTCGGCGGCGGCGCGGGGCTCGCGGTCGGCCTGGTGCTGTACGGCGCGGGGATGCGGCTGCGCGGGATGCGGCCGACGGCGGCCGAGCCCCGCGTGGGCGAGCGCTCCGAGGACGAGGTCCCGGCCGGCTCCCGCCCGGGACCTCGCTGACCCGGCTGCGGAAGCGGAGAATCGTTCCGCCCGGGCCGCCCGGGGCGCCGTAGAGCACGCCCGCACACGGGCGCATCCGGCCGCGGCGCCGGACGGGCGTGACGCAGGAGGGCAGCGAGCGCGACCTCTCCGGCGCGGGCGGTCTCCCGCCCGCGCCGGGAGCGTCAGTGGGCCGCCGACTCCCAGTCCGGGCCCACGCCGACCGAGACGTCGAGGGGGGCTCGGAGGGAGACCGCCGAGGCCATCTGCTCGCGGAGGATGGCCTCGACCCGCTCCCGCTCGCCCGCGGCCACTTCGAGCACGATCTCGTCGTGGACCTGGAGCAGCATGCGGGAGGCGAGCCCGGCCTCGGTCAGCGCCCGGTCCACGTTCAGCATCGCGACCTTGACGATGTCCGCCGCCGTGCCCTGGATCGGCGCGTTCAGCGCCATCCGCTCGGCGGCCTCACGGCGCTGGCGGTTGTCGCTGTTCAGATCGGGGAGGTACCGGCGGCGGCCGAGCATCGTCTCCGTGTACCCCGTGGCACGGGCCTCGTCGACGACCCGGTGCAGGTACTCCCGTACCCCGCCGAAACGCTCGAAGTACGTGTCCATCAGGGCACGGGCCTCGCCCGGCTCGATGTTCAGCTGCTGGGAGAGGCCGAAGGCCGAGAGGCCGTACGCGAGGCCGTAGGACATGGCCTTGATCTTGCGGCGCATCTCGGCGTCGACGGCGGACCGTTCGACGCCGAAGACCTGCGAGGCGACCGTGGTGTGCAGGTCCTCGCCGGAGGTGAACGCCTCGATCAGGCCCTCGTCCTCGGAGAGATGGGCCATGACCCGCAGTTCGATCTGGCTGTAGTCCGCCGTCATCAGCGACTCGAAGCCCTCGCCCACGACGAAGCCGTGCCGGATGGCGCGGCCCTCGTCGGTGCGCACCGGCACGTTCTGCAGGTTCGGGTCGGTGGAGGACAGCCGGCCCGTCGCCGCCACGGTCTGGCTGAAGGTGGTGTGGATGCGGCCGTCGCCGGCGACCGTCTTGATCAGGCCCTCGACCGTGGAGCGCAGACGCGCCTGCTCACGGTGGCGGAGCATGATCACCGGCAGTTCGTGCTCGGTCTGTCCGGCCAGCCAGGCCAGCGCGTCGGCGTCCGTGGTGTAGCCGGTCTTGGTCTTCTTCGTCTTCGGCAGGTTCAGCTCGCCGAAGAAGACCTCCTGGAGCTGCTTGGGCGAGCCGAGGTTGAACTCGTGGCCCACCGAGTCGTGCGCCTCCTTCACGGCCTGCTGCACCGCTCCGGCGAACTGCTGCTCCATGGCCTCCAGATGGTCCCGGTCGGCGGCGATGCCGTGCCGCTCCATCCGGGCCAGGAGCAGGGACGTCGGCAGCTCCACGTCATGCAGCAGCTCGGTCGCGCCGACCTCGCCGAGCTTCTCGCCGAACGCCTCTCCGAGATCGAGGACCGCGCGCGCCTGCGCCATCAGGGCGTCCGCCTCGGCGTGCTCGTCGGTGCCGAAGGCGAGCTGCCCGTCGGCGGCCGCCGGGGCCAGCTCGCGGTGGAGGTACTCGACGGAGAGCGCGTCCAGGGCGAAGGAGCGGCGCCCGGGCTTGACCAGGTAGGCGGCGAGCGCGGTGTCCATCGTGATGCCGTCGAGCTGCCAGCCGTGCTCGGGGAAGACCCGCAGGGCCTCCTTGGCGTTGTGCATCACCTTCGGCATGGCGGCGTCGGCGAGCCAGGCCGCGAAGGCACGCTCGTCCTGCTCGTCGAGGCGCGTGGTGTCGAACCAGGCCGCCTTGCCGTCGGCCGCCGCCAGCGCGACCTCGCTGACGTTGCCCGCGCCCAGGGCCCAGGTGGCGACGGTCGCGACACCGAGGGGCTGCGCGGCGTGAGCCTCCAGCCAGGGCGCCAGCTCGCCGGTGCCGAGGGCGGTGCCGTCCAGCTCGACGCCCGCGTCGGGAACCGGGGCTTCCTCTTCTTCCGCGCCGGGGTCGACCGCGAGCAGGCGCTCGCGCAGGCTCGGGTTGCGGATCTCCAGGACCTCCAGGAAGCCCTTGAGCGCGGTCCGGTCGTACGGCGCGCGCTCCAGCTCCGCGACGGTGCGGGGCAGTTCGACGTCCCGGACCAGCTCGGTCAGGTGGCGGTTGAGCTTGACCGACTCCAGGTGGTCGCGCAGGGCCTGCCCGACCTTGCCCTTGACCTCGTCGGCGCGCTCGACCAGCTCCGCGAAGGACCCGAACTGGTTGATCCACTTCGTCGCGGTCTTCTCGCCGACGCCCGGGATGCCGGGCAGGTTGTCGGACGGGTCGCCGCGCAGGGCGGCGAAGTCGGGGTACTGCGAGGGGGTGAGGCCGTACTTCTCCTGGACCTTCTCCGGCGTGAAGCGGGTCAGCTCGGAGACGCCCTTGGTGGGGTAGAGCACGGTCACGTGGTCGGTGACCAGCTGGAAGGAGTCCCGGTCGCCCGTGACGATCAGGACCTCGAAGCCGGCCGCCTCGGCCTGCGTCGCGAGCGTCGCGATGATGTCGTCGGCCTCGAAGCCGTCGACCGCGAACCGCACCGCGTTCATGGTGTCGAGCAGCTCGCCGATCAGCTCGACCTGCCCCTTGAACTCGTCCGGGGTCTTGGAGCGATTCGCCTTGTACTCGGGGAAGTCGGCCGAGCGCCACGTCTTGCGGGACACGTCGAACGCGACGGCGAAGTGCGTGGGCGCCTCGTCGCGCAGCGTGTTCGCCAGCATCGACGCGAAGCCGTAGATCGCGTTCGTCGTCTGTCCGCTCGCGCTCGTGAAGTTCTCGACGGGCAGGGCGAAGAACGCCCGGTACGCGAGCGAGTGCCCGTCCATGAGGAGCAGGCGGGGACGGGTTTCTTCGGTCTTCTTCGATGCTGTCTGGGCCACGTACACGATCCTGCCACGGACCACCGACAATCCCCTCCACACCCGGTCCGGGCACCGCGCTGTCGGAGGCGCGTGACAGGATCGGAGACGTACGACACAGGATGACCGCTCAAGGGAGAGCGCGATGGTCAGCAAGCCCCCCGCCGGCGACCCGGTCCAGGACGCACCGCAGGTCGCGCCGCCGCAGCACGCCGCGGCCGGCCTGGCCGCCGTCGCGCACACCCTGAGGATCGCCCAGGCTCAGATGGGGGTGGCGCGCAGCGCGCGGACCCTGCTCAAGGTCAACCAGAAGGACGGGTTCGACTGTCCCGGATGCGCCTGGCCCGAGGGCGACAAGCGGCACGTGGCGGAGTTCTGTGAGAACGGGGCGAAGGCGGTCGCCGAGGAGGCGACGCTGCGCCGGGTGACCCCGGACTTCTTCGCCGCGCACCCCGTGGCGGACCTGGCGAACCGGAGCGGGTACTGGCTGGGCCAGCAGGGCCGCATCACTCAGCCCATGTACAGGGGGGAAGGCGCCGAGCGGTACGAGGCGGTGACCTGGGAACGGGCGTTCGCGATCATCGCCGAGGAGCTGACCGCCCTCTCCTCCCCCGACGAGGCGCTCTTCTACACCTCGGGGCGGACCAGCAACGAGGCCGCGTTCCTGCTGCAGCTCTTCGCCCGCGAATTCGGTACGAACAACCTGCCGGACTGCTCCAACATGTGCCACGAGTCCTCGGGCTCGGCGCTCAACGAGACCATCGGGATCGGCAAGGGCAGCGTCTCCCTGGAGGACCTCCACCAGGCCGACCTGATCGTCGTCGCCGGACAGAACCCGGGCACGAACCACCCCCGGATGCTCTCCGCCCTGGAGAAGGCCAAGGCGGCCGGCGCGAAGATCATCTCGGTGAATCCGCTGCCCGAGGCCGGTCTGGAGAAGTTCAAGAACCCGCAGACCGCGACCGGCATGCTCCGGGGCGCGGCGCTGAACGATCTCTTCCTGCAGATCCGCATCGGCGGCGACCAGGCCCTCTTCCGGCTCCTGAACAAGCTGATCCTGGAGACGGACGGGGCGGTCGACACGGAGTTCGTCGACGCGCACACGCACGGATTCGAGGAGTTCGCCTCGGCCGCGCGCGCCGCGGACTGGGACGAGACGCTGGCGGCCACGGGCCTGGAGCGGTCCGAGATCGAGCGGGCCCTGGAGATGGTCCTCGCCTCGGAGCGGACCATCGTCTGCTGGGCGATGGGCCTCACCCAGCACAAGCACTCCGTGCCGACGATCCGCGAAGTGGTCAACTTCCTTCTCCTGCGCGGCAACATCGGCCGCCCCGGCGCCGGCGTCTGCCCCGTCCGCGGCCACTCCAACGTGCAGGGCGACCGCACGATGGGGATCTTCGAGCGGCCCGCGCCCGCGTTCCTGGACGCCCTGGACAAGGAGTTCGGGATCGTCTCGCCGCGCCATCACGGCTTCGACGTGGTCCGCTCGATCCAGGCGCTCCGCGACGGCGAGGCGAAGGTCTTCTTCGCCATGGGCGGCAACTTCGTCGGCGCGACCCCGGACACCGAGGTCACCGAGGCGGCGATGCGCCGGGCGCGGCTGACCGTCCACGTCTCGACGAAGCTGAACCGCTCGCACGCGGTCACCGGCACGCGCGCGCTGATCCTTCCCACGCTCGGCCGCACCGACAAGGACGTCCAGGCGAGCGGCAAGCAGTTCGTGACCGTCGAGGACTCGATGGGCCTGGTGCACGCCTCGCGCGGCAACCTGCCGCCCGCGAGTCCGCACCTGCTCTCCGAGCCGGCGATCGTGGCCCGGATGGCCCGTGCCGTCCTCGGGGCCGGCTCGGCCACGCCGTGGGAGGAGTTCGAGAAGGACTACGCCACGATCCGCGACCGCATCGCGCGCGTGGTGCCCGGCTTCACGGACTTCAACGCCCGCCTCGCCGCCGACCCGGGCGGCTTCGCGCTGCCGCACGCCCCGCGCGACGAGCGCCGCTTCCCCACGGCCACCGGCAAGGCCAACTTCACCGCCGCCCCCGTCGAGTACCCGAAGGTGCCGGAGGGCCGGCTGCTGCTCCAGACCCTGCGCTCGCACGACCAGTACAACACCACGATCTACGGCCTCGACGACCGCTACCGGGGGATCAAGGGCGGCCGCCGGGTCGTCATGGTCCATCCCGAGGACGCGGCGGCCCTGGGCCTGGCGGACGGGTCGTACACGGACCTGGTCAGCGAGTGGACCGACGGCAGCGAGCGGCGCGCGCCGGGTTTCCGGGTCGTGCACTACCCGACGGCGCGGGGCTGCGCGGCCGCGTACTACCCGGAGACGAACGTCCTGGTGCCGCTGGAGTCCACGGCGGACATCAGCAACACCCCGGCCAGCAAGTCCGTGATCGTGCGGCTGGTCCCGGCGGCGGGCTGATCGCCGTACCTCCCGGACAGGGGGGCTGGACCGCCCCCGGGGGCCGTCTGGAACAATCACGGCACGCCTAAGCGTTCGCTCAGGCAGGTGTTCACGACGACGTACGAAGACGAACGGAGCCGGGCCGATGGGCGAGCAGCATCACGTGAAGTTCCCGCAGGAGGTCATCGACGAGTACGCCGCGCTCGGCGTCGACCTTCCCGCCCTCTTCTCGGCCGGACACCTCGGCAACCGCATGGGCGTGCAGATCATCGAGGCCTCCGCGGAGAAGGTCGTCGGCACGATGCCGGTGGAGGGCAACACCCAGCCGTACGGTCTGCTGCACGGCGGCGCCTCCGCCGTCCTCGCCGAGACCCTGGGCTCGATCGGCTCCATGCTGCACGGCGGTGTCTCCAGGATCGCGGTGGGCGTGGACCTGAACTGCACGCACCACCGCGGGGTCCGCAGCGGGCTCGTGACGGGTGTCGCGACGCCGGTGCACCGCGGCCGTTCCACGGCCACGTACGAGATCGTGATCACCGACGAGCAGGAGAAGCGGGTCTGCTCGGCCCGGCTGACGTGCCTGCTCCGTGAGGTCTCGCCCAAGGACGCCGACAACATCCCGAACGCGGACGGCAGCGGCGCCGGCGCCTGACCCCCGGTCGCCACCTGACAACCCGGTCGGCGCCCGACAACCCAGGCCTGGGGCGCACCCAGCCCGGGGCACCACGCCCGGCGCCCGGCACCCCCGCCGGGGGCACCACTCGTTCTCACGCGGCCCGGGACGGTCACCACCGTCCCGGGCCGTCTCCGCGTCGGGGCGATCACGGCGTACCGTCACCAGGAGTCACCTTCGCCGAAGCGGGGACGATTCCGGATCGGCCCCCGGGCACCCCGGCCGCAGGACATGGAGCCTCCCGTTCCGGGCACCGTGGCCGGTGAAGCGAGCCGGGCCCCGGAACACCGGCTCCCGGACGCCGGGCCTCGCCTTCCGAACGCGGACCCGCCGGGCGACCCCTCCCGCGGACGGCGTGCGGATTTCGCCCCCCGGACACCGAAGTCGCCGGTCCGGCATCGCGACCACCCCGCCCGACGACACCGGCCCCGCGCCTCAGGCCGCGCAGCCCGGCCCGCGCCCGCCCCTGCGCCCGGGCGCCTCACGCACCAACAGCCTCTCCCGTCACGGCGATTCGCGCAGTTCACCACCCGGATCACCGTCGCGTCCCCTTCCCCCGGCCACATCCGCGGGCGCGTACCCCTGCCCCGCGCTGTCGACCAACTGCCTTGCACGAAAGGCCTGTTGCACCCCGCGAGCAGGTTCCCCCGGAGGCCTCACAGGCAAGGCATCCACCCCACGTGCAGGCCACACGGGCAGCGCCGGACCCGCCGCGCGACTCCGCCCCGCGCGGCGGCGGACATCCGCACCGACCTCATCCCGTACCGGGCGCAACGACGCGCGAGAGCGGAGCACATGAGCCGGGCGCGGCCGGCCGCCCGGGAACGGGAAGCAGCCTCCGCCGCCTGCCCGTGCCATCCGCCGCCGTAACACTCCGTGAGGATTCTCCGGCCGGAGAACGGCGCGGTCACTCCCAGGTTCTGTCCGCTGACGTTTGAGTGACTGTCCGATATCCGGAGAGCGTCACCAGCGGTCCGACAGGAGCAAGTTCCACTCAAGCCCCTTAGCGGAACTGGGCGTTCTCACTATGTGAACACCACGTTGCAGACCCTTTTGTCCTGTTTTGCCCACCCCCTGTCCACCTCCTCTCCCCCAGGCGATAACAAGACAGTCACATCCTGACCTCGCCGCTCCCCACCTCCTCCACCTGCGCTTAGAGTCACGGCCAGTCACCGCGCCGCCGGGCGCGTCCACTGCACGACCTCGGCTTCACCACAGTCATCCCAGTACGGCCCGGCATTCACAAACGGCACCTCAAGCTCCATGCTTCACGGCACCGCCTCAGCTCGAGGGGGCCGCGCCAGGGAAAGGATTCATCGTGCGACACCGTTCCTTGCTCATCCTCACCACCGCGATCACCGCGGGAGCACTCACCCTCACCGCCTGCGGTTCGCGCGACGACAAGGGCGGCGACGCCGCCGGCGGCGGCAACACGACCGTCGTCATCGGCCTCGACGCGCCCCTGACCGGCGACCTCTCCGCGCTCGGTCTCGGCATCAAGAACTCGGCCGACCTCGCGGTCAAGACGGCCAACAAGAAGGAGTACGTCAAGGGCGTCACCTTCAAGCTGGAGTCCCTCGACGACCAGGCCCAGCCCTCCTCCGGCCAGCAGAACGCCACCAAGCTGGTCGCCGACAAGGAGGTGCTCGGCGTCGTCGGCCCCCTGAACTCCTCCGTCGCCGAGTCGATGCAGAAGGTCTTCCAGGACGCGAACCTGGTGCAGGTCTCCCCGGCCAACACCAACCCCTCGCTGAGCCAGGGCCCCAACTGGAACAGCGGTGACAAGAAGCGGACCTACAAGTCCTACTTCCGCACCGCCACCACCGACGCCATCCAGGGCCCGTTCGCCGCCCAGTACGTCGTCAACAAGGCCAAGAAGACCAAGGCCTTCATCATCGACGACAAGAAGACCTACGGTGCCGGCCTCGCCGCCACCTTCAAGGGCGAGTTCGAGAAGCTCGGCGGCAAGGTCGTCGGCACCGACCACGTCAACCCCGACACCAAGGACTTCAGCGCCGTCGCGACGAAGGTCAAGAGCTCCGGCGCCGACGTCGTCTACTACGGTGGCGAGTACCCGGCCGGTGGCCCGCTGACCAAGCAGATCAAGGAAGCCGGCGCCAAGGTCGTCGTCGTCGGTGGCGACGCCCTCTACAGCGCCGAGTACATCAAGCTCGGTGGTGCCGCCTCCAACGGTGACATCGCCACCTCCGTCGGCGCGCCGATCGAGCAGCTGCCCTCCGCCAAGGAGTTCCTGGCCAACTACAAGGCCGAGAACTACAAGGACGCGTACGAGGCGTACGGCGGCTACTCCTACGACTCGACCTGGGCCATCATCGAGGCCGTCAAGAAGGTCGTCGACGGCAACGGCGGCAAGCTCCCCTCCGACGCCCGCGCCAAGATCGTCGAGGCGATGCAGTCCATCTCCTTCGAGGGCGTGACCGGCAAGGTCTCCTTCGACGAGTTCGGTGACACCACCAACAAGCAGCTGACCGTGTACGGCGTCGAGAACGGCGCTCACAAGCCGATCGAGTCCGGCACCTTCGGCGGCTGATCCGCTCCACCTCACCCCTCAGCACCACCTTCGCCGCGCGGGGCGCCGCACCACAGCGCCCCGCGCGGTGTCACATCCGTCGAAAGTCTCGGAGGACAATGCGGTGAACGAACTGCCGCAGCAGCTGGTCAACGGCCTGCTACTGGGATCCATGTACGGGCTGGTCGCCGTTGGTTACACGATGGTCTACGGCATCGTCCAGCTCATCAACTTCGCCCATGGCGAGATCTTCATGACCGGCGGCTTCGGGGCCCTGACGGTCTGGCTCATGCTCCCCGGAGGAACCAGCCTCTGGATCGCGCTCCCCCTCATGATCATCGGTGCCATCCTGGTGGCCACGACCATAGCCGTCGGCGCCGAACGCTTCGCCTACCGGCCGCTGCGCGGCGGGCCCAAGCTCGCCCCGCTCATCACGGCCATCGGTCTCTCGCTCGCCCTCCAGCAGGCCGTCTGGGCCTGGTACCCGGAGGCCAAGTCGGCCCGCACGTTCCCGCAGATCCCCGGCGGCCCGATCGAGCTCGGCCCGATCACCATCGGAACCGGTGACGTCTTCCTCGTCGTCGCCGCCCCGATCTGCATGGCCTTCCTCGCCTTCTTCGTCATGCGCACCCGCATCGGACGCGGCATGCAGGCGACGGCCCAGGACCCGGACACCGCGCGCCTCATGGGCGTCAACACCGACCGCATCATCGTGATCGCGTTCGCGCTCGGTGCGTCGTTCGCCGCCGTCGGAGCCGTCGCGTACGGCCTCAAGTACGGCCAGATCGACTACAAGATGGGCTTCCTCCTCGGACTCAAGGCGTTCACCGCCGCGGTCCTCGGCGGCATCGGCAACATCTACGGCGCGATGATCGGCGGACTCGTCCTCGGCATCGCCGAGACCATGGCCACCGCCTACATCAACCACATCCCCGGCATGCAGCAGCTCGGCGGCCAGTCCTGGGCCGATGTCTGGGCGTTCGTACTCCTCATCGTCGTCCTCCTCCTCAGGCCCCAGGGTCTGTTGGGCGAGCGCGTCGCGGACAGGGCGTGACCACCATGACCACCACTTCCGAGAACACGACGGCCCCCGCCGCACCCGAGCCCGCGACCGCCACGGCGACCGGACTCCTCCCCCTGCCCGCCACCACCGCACGGGCCCTGGCCCTCGGCGGCGGCGCGCTCACCGTGGTCAGCTGCTTCCTCTCCTGGACCTGGACGGCCGCCTTCCCCGGCGACCTCACCGTCTACGGCTACCCGGGCGGACTGCAGTGGCAGGTCCTCGTGGCCGGCCTGCTCACCGTCCTGTTCGGCCTCTCCTCGTACGGGGTCAAGGGCACCGGCTGGCTCACCCCGGCCGGCGCCGACGGGGCGATCAAGTTCTCCGCGCTCGCCGCCTTCGCCACCGCCTGGTACACGATCGTCTCGATCAGCGTCCAGCTCGGCGGCCCGATCAACCTGGAGCCCGGTGGCGCCGTCGTCGGCGTCGCCACCCTGCTCGCCCTGATCGGCGCGCTGGCCCTGCCCTTCGAGCGTCCCGAGCTCCACGCCGTGGACCCCGAGGACGACGGCTGGTCCCAGTTCCGTCACCGGCTCGGCAACGGCTGGCAGACCTTCAAGGCCTCCTTCGCCGCGGGCCAGGTCCGCCCGGTGCCCCCGCTGCCGTCCGCGGTCGAGATCCTCATCATCACCGGCATCCTCGCCGCCGGCCTGGGCGTCTTCACCTACGGCATCGGCACCGAGTACGACGAGGCGTTCATCGGCTTCCTGATCACGGCCGGCTTCGGCTTCGCCGCGCTCACCAAGTCCGGCCTCATCCAGCAGGCCACCCAGCTGACGTCGAAGCACCAGAACCTCACCATCGCCGGTGCGTTCATCGCCGCGGCCCTGTTCCCCTTCACCCAGACCGACGACCAGTACGCCACCATCGGCGTGTACATCCTGATCTTCGCGACGGTGGCCCTCGGCCTGAACATCGTCGTCGGCCTCGCCGGTCTGCTCGACCTCGGTTACGTCGCCTTCCTGGGCGTCGGCGCCTACGCGGCCGCCCTGGTGTCCGGCGCGCCGACCTCCCCGCTCGGCATCCACCTCCCCTTCTGGGCCGCCGTGCTCGTCGGCGCCGGAGCCTCGCTGATCTTCGGTGTCCTCATCGGCGCCCCGACCCTGCGGCTGCGCGGCGACTACCTCGCCATCGTGACGCTCGGCTTCGGTGAGATCTTCCGCATCACGATGATGAACACGGACGGCACCTCCGGTCCGGACATCACCAACGGCTCCAACGGCATCGCGTCCATCCCGAACCTCAACATCTTCGGGTTCGACTTCGGCATGGAGCACTCCATCGCCGGATTCACCATCGGACGCTTCGCCAACTACTTCTTCCTGATGCTGCTGATCATGGCGGTCGTCGTCCTCGTCTTCCGACGGAGCGGCAACTCCCGTATCGGCCGCGCCTGGGTCGCCATCCGCGAGGACGAGACCGCCGCACTCGCCATGGGCATCAACGGCTTCCGCGTCAAGCTCATCGCCTTCGCCCTCGGCGCCTCTCTCGCCGGTGTCGCCGGCACCGTCCAGGCCCACGTCACCTACACCGTGACCCCGGAGCAGTACCTCTTCGCCGGCCCCATCCCGCCCAACTCCGCCTTCCTGCTCGCGGCCGTCGTCCTCGGCGGCATGGGCACCATGAGCGGTCCCCTGGTCGGCGCGGCGCTGCTCTTCCTCATCCCGAACAAGCTTCAGTTCATGGGCGACTACCAGCTGCTCGCCTTCGGTCTCGCGCTGATCCTGCTCATGCGGTTCCGCCCCGAGGGCATCATCGCCAACCGGCGCAACCAGCTCGAGTTCCACGAGAACGCCGAAGCGCCCGCCACGCTCGCCAAGGCAGGTGCCTGAACCATGACGACCATCACCACGACGAAGGACACCGCTCCGGCGGTCCCGGACCGCGAGCCCGTGCTCGACGCCCGCGGAGTCACGATGCGCTTCGGCGGCCTCACCGCCGTCCGCGACGTCAACCTCACCGTCAACAGCGGGGAGATCGTCGGTCTCATCGGCCCCAACGGCGCCGGCAAGACCACGTTCTTCAACTGCCTCACCGGCCTCTACATCCCCACCGAAGGCGAAGTCCGCTACAAGGGCAACGTCCTGCCGCCGAAGTCCTTCAAGGTCACCGACGCAGGCATCGCCCGTACCTTCCAGAACATCCGGCTGTTCAGCAACATGACCGTCCTGGAGAACGTCCTGGTCGGCCGCCACACCCGGATGAAGCAGGGCCTCTGGTCCGCCCTGCTGCGCCTTCCCGGCTTCAAGAAGGCCGAGAACGAGGCCGAGACGCGAGCCCTCGAACTCCTGGAGTTCATCGGCCTGAAGCACAAGGCCGACCACCTCGCGAAGAACCTCCCCTACGGTGAGCAGCGCAAGCTCGAGATCGCCCGCGCGCTCGCGAGCGACCCCGGCCTCATCCTCCTGGACGAGCCGACGGCCGGCATGAACCCGCAGGAGACCCGGGCCGCCGAGGAACTCATCTTCGCCATCCGGGACATGGGCGTCGCCGTGCTCGTCATCGAGCACGACATGCGCTTCATCTTCAACCTCTGCGACCGGGTCGCCGTGCTCGTCCAGGGCGAGAAGCTGCTGGAGGGCGACAGCCAGACCGTCCAGAGCGACGAGCGGGTCATCGCCGCCTACCTGGGGGAGCCCTTCGAGGGCGCGCCCGGCGAGGAAGAGGTGGCCGAGGTCGAGGCGGCGGAGGCCGCCGCGGAGGAGGCCGCCGCCGAGGAAGCCACCTCGGAGGAGGCGACCGACACGGACGCCGACCCCGAGCCCTCCGACGCCGACGCCGAGCCTGCCGACGCCGACGAGGCCTCCGAGGCCGACGAGGCCGCCGGCGACGCCACGGACAGCACAGAGACCGCGGCCGAGGACACCCCGAAGGCCACCGGTCCGGGCAAGGAGAACGACGCATGACCGCACTGCTCGAAGTCGAGGACCTGCGCGTCGCCTACGGCAAGATCGAGGCCGTCAAGGGCATCTCGTTCTCCGTCGAGGCCGGCGAGGTCGTCACCCTGATCGGCACCAACGGCGCCGGCAAGACGACCACCCTGCGCACCCTCTCCGGACTGCTCAAGCCCGTCGGCGGCCAGATCAAGTTCGAGGGCAAGTCGCTCCGGAAGACGCCCGCGCACAAGATCGTCTCCCTCGGCCTGGCCCACTCCCCCGAGGGACGCCACATCTTCCCCCGGATGACGATCGAGGAGAACCTCCTCCTCGGCGCCTTCCTCCGCAAGGACACCGCGGGCATCGCCAAGGACGTCCAGCGCGCCTACGACCTCTTCCCGATCCTCGGGGAGCGGCGCAAGCAGGCCGCGGGCACCCTCTCCGGCGGCGAGCAGCAGATGCTCGCCATGGGCCGTGCCCTCATGTCCCAGCCCAAGCTGCTCATGCTCGACGAGCCCTCCATGGGTCTCTCCCCGATCATGATGCAGAAGATCATGGCGACCATCGCCGAGCTCAAGGCCCAGGGCACCACCATCCTGCTCGTCGAGCAGAACGCCCAGGCCGCGCTCGCCCTGGCCGACCACGGTCACGTCATGGAGATCGGCAAGGTCGTCCTGTCCGGCACCGGCCGGGACCTGCTCCACGACGAGTCCGTGCGCAAGGCGTACCTCGGCGAGGACTGAGTCACCGGCACCGAGAACGAGGAGGCCCGCCCCACAGCGTTGTGGGGCGGGCCTCCTTCTCGTACCGGTACGGCTACGGCGTCACTGCTGGCCCTTGGCCGCCTTCTTCTCCTCGGCGTCCTCGATGACCGCCTCGGCGACCTGCTGCATCGACATGCGCCGGTCCATCGACGTCTTCTGGATCCAGCGGAACGCGGCGGGCTCGGTGAGGCCGTACTGCGTCTGCAGGATGCTCTTCGCCCGGTCCACCAGCTTGCGCGTCTCCAGCCGCTGGGAGAGGTCGGCGACCTCCTTCTCCAGCGCCCGCAGCTCCGCGAAACGGGACACGGCCATCTCGATCGCCGGGACGACGTCGCTCTTGCTGAACGGCTTCACCAGGTACGCCATGGCGCCGGCGTCCCGCGCCCGCTCCACGAGGTCGCGCTGGGAGAAGGCGGTGAGCATCAGGACGGGGGCGATGGACTCCCCGGCGATCTTCTCGGCGGCGGAGATGCCGTCGAGGACGGGCATCTTCACGTCCAGGATGACGAGGTCGGGCCGGTGCTCCCGGGCGAGCTCGACGGCCCGGGCGCCGTCGCCGGCCTCACCGACGACCGAGTACCCCTCTTCCTCGAGCATCTCTTTGAGGTCGAGGCGGATGAGGGCCTCGTCCTCGGCGATGACGACGCGGGTCGTCAGCGGCGGGACGTGCGACACGTCGGCGTCGTCGGCGGGCTGGGGCGACTCGGGGGCGGTCACGGGGGCTCCTCGTTCAAGGCCTCTTCCAAGGCGGATACAGCTCCCCAAGAGCCTACCCACCTCCTGTAAGGTGGGGGCACGGCGGGTGACCGCCGATCTTCGTTCCGAAGGATGCCCCGGTAGCCCAGCGGTAGAGGCAGTGGTCTCAAACACCATCCAGCGTGGGTTCGAATCCCACCCGGGGCACTCTACCTTCGATTTAAAGGTTCGAACTTTTCGTCGGCGATCTTCGCCCGACCCGGTGATCACGCACGACGGACACCGGCCGCCTCAGTGGGGCGTCCCCAGGTACGGGAAGTGCGGCAGGAGGTCCTTGTGGGGGCCGATGTGGTCCGAGGTGACCTTGCCGCCCGAGATCATCGCGAGCCGCGCCGAGGTGACGTCGTCCGTGAGCGTGCGCCCGTTGGGGTAGGCGGCGGGCTTGCTCCGGTCGTAGCGCAGGACGTCGGGGAGGACCGTGCGGAGCGCCTCCTCCGCCGCCTCGGGGGTGTAGCCGCCGGTGTGGGCGAGGGCCGCCTTCCAGGGTTCGAGGTACGTCGCCCAGTCGTCGGCCGGCTCCCCCTCGTTGTAGGCGTCCTTGGCCTCCTCCGCGTTCAGGTACGCGGTGAGGGAGGGGTGGGCCCCGCGGTCGACGGACTTCAGTTCGCCGTCGACGTGGAGGCTGACGCGGGCCCAGATCCCGATCCGGGGGTTGTCGCCGAGCGCCTCGTCGGGCATCTCGAGGGCGATGCCGAAGACGTTCTTGTCGGCGCCCCAGTCGGTCCCGGTCCACGTGAAGTCGGCGACGATGCCGTCGAGGTCGGCGAAGAAGGGGTCGCTGCGCAGTCCGGCGGAGACCTTGTAGCCGTCCGCCTCGGTCACGGACAGCTCGCGGCCGAAGGAGACGGGGACGTCGGTGAAGAGCGGCGTGCCGGCCGCCTCGTGGGCGCGGGCCTCGACGCCGGTGGCGCGGTGGAGGGCGAGGGTCTGCTCGCCGTCGTCCGCGGGATCGGAGAAGGTGAAGCTGAAGGCGATGTCGGCCTGGTTGTCGCCGTCGGTGTCGACGTTGACGCGGTAGACCGCGTCGGGGTGGAACGCGGTGCCCCCGGTGGGCGCGACCGGGTTGACGTTCATGATGAGAACGGTTCGCCCGCCGGGAACGGTGAAGGCGAAGAGGTCGGTCAGGTCCAGGCGGGCATCGCCCATCGGGGAACGCAGACGGGGTCCGCTGAGGTGGTGTGACATGGCGTCACCTTGGCGCTCGGACAGGGGCGTCGGCGTGCGACGGGGCCGCCGTGGTCACTCCTTCGGGCTGTCGTCCTCGCCGATGTGGTGGACACGGACGAGGTTGGTGGAGCCGGGGACTCCGGGCGGGGAGCCGGCGGTGATGACGACGACGTCGCCCTTCCGGCAGCGGCCGATGCGCAGGAGCTCCTCGTCGACCTGGGCGACCATCGCGTCGGTGGAGTCGACGTGGGGGCCGAGGAAGGTCTCGACGCCCCAGGTGAGGTTGAGCTGGGAGCGGGTGGCGGGGTCGGGTGTGAAGGCGAGCAGCGGGATGGGCGAGCGGTAGCGGGAGAGGCGCTTGACGGTGTCACCGGACTGGGTGAAGGCGACGAGGAACTTGGCGCCGAGGAAGTCGCCCATCTCGGCGGCGGCGCGGGCGACCGCTCCGCCCTGGGTGCGGGGCTTGTTCCGCTCGGTCAGCGGCGGCAGGCCCTTGGCGAGGACGTCCTCCTCCGCGGCCTCGACGATCCGGCCCATGGTGCGGACGGTCTCGACGGGGTACTTGCCGACGCTGGTCTCGCCGGAGAGCATCACGGCGTCGGTGCCGTCGATGACGGCGTTGGCCACGTCGCTGGCCTCGGCTCGGGTCGGCCGGGAGTTGTCGATCATCGAGTCGAGCATCTGGGTGGCGACGATGACCGGCTTGGCGTTGCGCTTGGCGAGCTTGATGGCGCGCTTCTGGACGATCGGGACCTGTTCGAGGGGCATCTCGACGCCCAGGTCGCCGCGGGCGACCATGATGCCGTCGAAGGCGGCGACGATGTCGTCGATGTTCTCGACGGCCTGGGGCTTCTCGATCTTGGCGATGACGGGGAGTCGGCGTCCCTCCTCGTCCATGATGCGGTGGACGTCCTCGATGTCGCGGCCGCTGCGGACGAAGGAGAGGGCGATGACGTCCGCTCCGGTGCGCAGCGCCCAGCGGAGGTCGTCGATGTCCTTCTCGGAGAGGGCGGGGACGGAGACGGCGACTCCGGGCAGGTTGAGGCCCTTGTTGTCGGAGACCATTCCGCCCTCGACGACGCGGGTGTGGACGCGGGGTCCGTCGACGGAGGTGACTTCGAGGGTGACGCGGCCGTCGTCGACGAGGATGCGCTCACCGGCGGTGACGTCGGCGGCGAGGCCGTCGTAGGTGGTGCCGCAGATGTGGCGGTCGCCCTCCGTCGGCTCGACGGTGATGGTGAAGTCGTCGCCGCGTTCAAGGAGTACGGGTCCTTCACGGAACCGGCCGAGGCGAATCTTCGGACCTTGAAGGTCGGCGAGGACTCCGATGCTGCGGCCGGTCTCGTCGGAGGCTTTCCGTACGTGCTGGTAGCGCTCCTCGTGTTCGGCGTAGCCGCCGTGGCTGAGGTTGAAGCGGGCGACGTCCATTCCGGCCTCGACCAGTGCCTTGATCTGGTCATACGAGTCGGTGGCGGGCCCCAGGGTGCAAACGATTTTCGCTCGGCGCATGGTTCGACCCTAGGGCTTACCGGCGGGTAGTTGAGGGGCCGGGCATGTCTGTTCAACAACCTTCGCGTGAAAGGTTATTGACAAGTCTTGAATCTGTGCGGGCGGGTGCTCCGATGAGCGTTTCGGGAGTGGTCCTAGAGGGCGGGAGGGGCCATCGTGAAGCGGGCGGTCACCTCGGCGGTGACCGTCTGGAGCTGGGGTTCCAGGTCCAGCGGAGGAGGCGCGTCGGAGGCGTCGGCCGCGAAGGCCATGCGCATGCCGCCCACTGCCGCCTGGGGCGCGACCAGGCCCGTGTCCGAGAGTTCCAGGAGGGCGGCGAGGGAGGTGCCGAGGGCCTCCGCGTACGCGCGGGCGCGCGCGACCGCCTCTCGCACCGCCGTACGACGGGCCTCCGCGTAGGACGGGGAGTCGGGGCGCAGCGCCCACCAGGGGCCGTCGACCCGGGTCAGTTCGAGATCGGCGAGGCGGGTGGTGAGCTCGCCGAGGGCAGTGAAGTCGGTCAGCTCCACGGTGAGGTGGACGCGGCCCTGGTAGGCGCGGATCCGCTCGCCGCGACCGTGCCGGCCCGGCTCGGGGGTGATGGAGAAGGCACCGGTCTCCAGTTTCTCGACGGCGTCGCCGTAGGACTTCACGAGGTCGAGGGCGAGCGTGTTGCGCCGGGTGAGGTCGGAGAGGGTCGCCGCCCGGTCCGTGCCGCGGGCGCTGACCGTCACCCCGATTCGGGCGACTTCCGGATCGACGTCGAGTCGGGCCTCCCCGCGGACCGCCACCTGCGGTGCCTCCGGGGTCGGGTGTGGGGTCGTCACGTCGGGCTCCCTCGTACGGGCGGTGGCTGCGATCCCGAACACTTTCCCACTCCGTGACCCGAAAACTCTGTCGCCGGAGGGACGGGTGGGCCAGAATCTACGCGCGTTGTGCACCACTGGACCAAGGAGAACACATGCCGCTGAACCGCCGGACGTTCCTGGAGAGCTCCGTCGCCGTCGGAGCCGGAGCCGCCCTCACCACGGGGGTCGCCGCCGCCCCGGCCCAGGCCCGCGGACCGCGTCCCAAGCCGGCCGAGCGGTACTCCTTCACCGTGATGGGCACCACCGACCTGCACGGCAACGTCTTC
Source organism: Streptomyces sp. NPDC013457 (assembly GCF_043089925.1). Classification (NCBI taxonomy): domain Bacteria; kingdom Bacillati; phylum Actinomycetota; class Actinomycetes; order Kitasatosporales; family Streptomycetaceae; genus Streptomyces; species Streptomyces sp. NPDC013457. The sequence goes on along the minus strand of NZ_JBICBL010000003.1, from coordinate 425,324 downwards.
AACTGGGACTACTTCACCGACAAGGAGTTCGACGACAAGGCGCACAACGACGTGGGTCTCGCGAAGATCTCCACCCTCGTCGACCAGGTGCGCGAGGCGAAGGGGCGGTGCAACACGCTCCTCATCGACGCCGGCGACACGATCCAGGGCACCCAGCTGTCGTACTACTACGCCAAGGTCGACCCGATCACCGCCCGCCGCGGTCCCGTGCACCCGATGGCGCAGGCGATGAACGCGATCGGGTACGACGCCGCCGCGCTCGGCAACCACGAGTTCAACTACGGCATACCGGTGCTGCGGAAGTTCGAGGAGCAGTGCGACTTCCCGCTGCTCGGCGCCAACGCGCTCGACGCGAAGACGCTGCGGCCGGCCTTCCCGCCGTACAGCATGCACCGGCTGCGCACCCCGCACGGCCGGGACGTGAAGGTCGCGGTCCTCGGTCTGACCAACCCGGGGATCGCGATCTGGGACAAGGCCAACGTCGGCGGCAGGATGGTCTTCCCGGGCCTGGAGGAGCAGGCGGCGAAGTGGGTGCCGAAGCTGCGCTCGATGGGCGCGGACGTCGTGGTCGTGTCGGCGCACAGCGGTTCCAGCGGCACGTCCTCGTACGGCGACCAGCTCCCCCACGTCGAGAACGCGGCCGGGCTCGTCGCCGAGCAGGTCGCCGGTATCGACGCGATCCTCGTCGGCCACGCCCACACGGAGATCCCCGAGTACCGGGTGAAGAACAAGGAGACCGGCAAGGACGTCGTGCTGTCCGAGCCGCTCAAGTGGGGTCAGCGCCTGACCCTGTTCGACTTCGACCTGGTGTGGGAGAAGGGCCGCTGGACCGTCGAGAAGGTCGGCGCCCAGGTGCTGAACTCCAACACCGTGGAGGAGGACCCGGAGATCGTCGGCCTGCTCGCCGACGAGCACAAGAAGGTCGTCGCGTACGTCAACCAGATCATCGGCACCTCCAGCGCGACGATGGCCACGGCCGACGCGCCGTGGAAGGACGAGCCGATCATCGATCTGATCAACCACGTCCAGGCGGAGACGGTGAAGGAGGCGCTGGCGGGCGGCGCGTACGCGGCCCTGCCGGTCCTGTCGCAGGCGTCCTGCTTCTCCCGTACGGCGGCGATCCCGGCCGGTCAGGTCACCATCCGTGACGCGGCCGGGCTCTACGTCTTCGAGAACACCCTGGAGGCGCGTCTTCTCACGGGCGCCCAGGTCAAGGACTACCTGGAGTTCTCGGCGCGGTACTACGTGCAGACTCCGGCGGGCGCGCCCGTGGACACGGCGAAGCTGACGAACGCGGACGGCACGCCGGACTACAACTACGACGCCGTGTACGGCGTGACGTACGAGATCGACATCGCCAGGCCGGCCGGCTCGCGGATCGTGAACCTGTCCTTCGGCGGGAAGCCGATCGACCCGGCAGCGCAGTTCGTCCTCGCCGTGAACAACTACCGGGCCAGCGGGGGCGGCGCCTTCCCGCACGTCGCCAAGGCGCAGCAGCTGTGGGCGGATTCGAACGAGATCCGCAACACCATCATCCAGTGGGTGAAGGCGAAGGGATCGATCGACCCGGGCCAGTTCGCGTCGGTGGACTGGAAGCTGACCCGGGACGGTGTCCCCGTCTTCTAGGGCGGTTCAGCTCTGTGTGAGAGGCGTCATCGCCTGGCCCTGCGCCGGGATGCGTGGCGCCTCTCGCCGTTCCAGGCCGAAGCTGGTGAAGGCGGTGCGGCGCGGCAGCGGGTACGGCTCCTTGCCGGTGAGCGAGTTGAGGATGGTGGCGCTGCGCCAGGCGGCGAGTCCGAGGTCGGGGGCGCCGACGCCGTGGGTGTGCTTCTCGGCGTTCTGTACGTACACGGAGCCGGTGACGGACGCGTCGAGGACGAGCCGGAAGTCGTCGTCGATCCTGGCCCGGCCGGCGGAGTCGTGGCGCAGATACGGGTCGAGTCCGGCGAGCATCCGGTCGACGGGGCGTTCGCGGTAGCCGGTGGCGAGGACGACGGCGTCGGTGGTGAGCCGGGAGCGGGTCGACTGCTGCAGGTGCTCCAGATGGAGTTCGACCTTGGTGGTGGCGACGCGGCCGGCGGTGCGGACGCGCACCCCCGGGGTGAGGACGGCGTCGGGCCAGCCGCCGTGGAGGGTGCGCCGGTAGAGCTCGTCGTGGATGGCGGCGATGGTGTCGGCGTCGATGCCCTTGTGCAACTGCCACTGGCGCGGGACGAGTTCGTTGCGCGTCTGTTCGGGCAGCGCGTGGAAGTAGCGGGTGTAGTCGGGGGTGAAGTGCTCCAGGCCGAGCTTGGAGTACTCCATGGGCGCGAAGGCCTCGGTCCGGGCCAGCCAGTGGATCTTCTCGGCTCCGGCGGGCCTGGCGCGCAGCAGGTCGAGGAAGATCTCGGCGCCGGACTGGCCGGATCCGATGACCGTGACGTGCTCGGCGGCGAGGAGCCGCTCGCGGTGTTCCAGATAGTCGCCCGAGTGGAGGACCGGCACGTTCGGGGCGTCGGCCAGCGGCTTGAGGGGTTCGGGTACGTACGGTTCGGTGCCGACGCCCAGGGCGACGTTGCGGCTGTACACGCGGCCCAGCGCCTCGGCCTCGCCGTCCTTGTCGAGCTGGGTGAAGTCCACCTCGAACAGGGCGCGTTCGGGGTTCCAGCGGACGGCGTCGACCTGGTGGCCGAAGTGCAGGCCGGGGAGCTGGGCGCTGACCCAGCGGCAGTAGGCGTCGTACTCGGCGCGCTGGATGTGGAACTTCTCGGCGAAGTAGAAGGGGAAGAGCCGGTCGCGGGAGCGGAGGTAGTTGAGGAACGACCAGGGGCTGGCGGGGTCGGCGAGGGTCACGAGGTCGGCGAGGAAGGGGACCTGGAGGGTGGCGCCCTCGATGAGGAGGCCGGGGTGCCAGTGGAAGGCGGGGTTCTGGTCGAAGAACGCGGTGGCGAGACCGCCGGGGACGCCCTGGGCGAGCGCGGCGAGGGAGAGGTTGAAGGGGCCGATGCCGATGCCCACCAGGTCATGGGGGTGGTCGAGGTCGCGCTGGGGGGTGCCGGTCATCGGTCGGTGCTGCCTTCCACGAGGTCCAGGATGTCTTGGAGGTCGCCGGGGGTGGCGTGGGGGTTGAGCAGGGTGGCCTTGAGCCAGAGCCGGCCGTCCGCGCGGGCCCGGCCGAGGACCGCCCGTCCCTCGTCGAGGAGGGCGCGGCGGATCGCGGCGACGGTGGCGTCGTCGGCGCCGGCGGGCCGGAACAGCACGGTGGTCAGGGCCGGGCGCTCGTACAGCTCCAGGTCCGGGCTCTTCTCGACGAGGTCGGCGAGCTGCTGGGCGAGGTCGCAGACCCGGTCGACGAGCGCGCCCATGCCGTCCCTGCCGAGGGCGCGCAGGGTGACGGCGATCTTGAGGATGTCGGGGCGGCGGGTCGTGCGCAGGGAGCGTCCGAGGAGGTCGGGGAGGCCGGCCTCCGTGTCGTCGGCCGCGTTGAGGTAGTCGGCGGTGTGGGAGAGGACCGTGAGGTCCCGCCCGTCCCGTACGGCGAGGAGTCCGGCGGCGGCCGGCTGCCAGCCCAGCTTGTGCAGGTCGAGGGTGACCGTGCGGGCGCGGTCGAGGCCGGCCAGGAGCGGGTGGCGGGTCTCGCTGAAGAGAAGGGGGCCGCCGTAGGCGGCGTCGACGTGCAGCTCGGCGCCGTGGGCGTCACAGAGGTCGGCGATCTGCGGGAGGGGGTCGATGCGGCCGGTGTCGGTGGTCCCTGCGGTCGCGGCGACGAGGAGGGGGCCGTGGAGGTCGGTGAGCGCCTCGTCGAGGGCGACGGGGTCGAGGGTGCCGTTGGGGGTGGGCACGGTCACCGGTTCGGGGAGGCCGAGGAGCCAGGCGGCGCGGCGGAAGGAGTGGTGGGCGTTCGCGCCGACGACGGTCTGGACGCTGTGGCCCGGGCCGTGGCGCTCGCGGGCGAGGAGGAGCGCGAGCTGGTTGGACTCGGTGCCGCCCGTGGTGACGAGGGCGTCGGGACGGGGCGGGCGGGACGCTGCGGGGGCGCTGCCGGGTCCGGTGCTCTCGGGTCGGGTGCGCCCTGGTCCGGTGCCGTCCTGACCCGTGCTCTCGGGTCCCGTGCCGTCGGGCCCCCCGGGGTAGACCGCCGCGGCCAGGGCTTCGGTGACCAGGGCTTCCAGGGCGGAGGCGGCGGGGGCCTGGTCCCAGGAGTCCATGGACGGGTTGAGCACGGACGCGGCGAGGTCGGCGGCGGCGGCGAGCCCGAGGGGCGGCGTGTGGAGGTGGGCGGCGCAGAGGGGATGAGCGGGGTCCGCGGCCCCCTCGGCGAGCGCGTGGGTGAGCGTGCGGAGGGTCTCGGTGGGGTCGGTGCCGTGCGCGGGGAGCGGGTCTCCCAGTGCCTCCCGGACGCGGGCGGTGACCTCGTCCGGGCCGCCGGAGGGGATCGGACCGCCGCGCGCGGTCGCGCCCGCGCGGAGTGCGTCGAGGACCGTGTCCAGGAGGGGGCGCAGGGCGTCGGTGTCCGTCGCGGCGAGGGGTGGGGCGGGGTCGGCACGCATGGGCACGAGCCTGCCGGGGGTTCTGGGGGTTTGTCCGACGATGTCGCGGGAGTAACCCGAACGGGGGACGGGTCCTTGACAGGACGCCGTCCCCCGGTGGCCGCTCGCCCGCGGGCCGCTGGGCGGTGAGCCCCCGGCACACGGTCCGTCAGGCGGTGCGGACCGTCAAGGCCCTTCGCAGGTCGGCGAGTTGGTCGACGAGCTTACGGTGGAGGGCAGGAGTCAGGGCCGGGTCCGCGAGGTGGGACTCGCCCAGCGCGAGCGACTCCTGGTCGATCGCGAACGCGGGGAACGCGTAGCGGCCGGCCGCCGCGGCCATCGCGGCGCCCCTGCGGGCGCCGAGCGCGATGGCCGCGGGGTAGAAGCGCGTCACGTACTCCCGTACCAGATCGGCCTGTTCGGGCTGCCAGAAGCCCTGGGCCGTCGCAGTGAACAGGTAGTTGGACAGGTCGTCCGAGTCGAAGAGGGCGGACCAGGCGGCCTCCTTCGCCTCGGGCGTCGGCAGGGCGGCCCGGCAGCGGGCCGCGCCCTCCTCGCCGGTGGCGGTCGCGTCCCGCGCCAGCTCGTGGTCGATCACGGCGCCGTCGACCGCGCCCAGGACCGAGAGCCGGGCGAGGATGCGCCAGCGCAGCTCCGGGTCGAGCTCCGGGCCGCCGGGGACGGTCCCGTCGGCGAGCCACCCGGCGAGGGCGTCGGGCTGTGTGGCGCTGCTGATGAACGTACGGACGGCGGTGAGGCGCAGGCCGGGGGCTTCGCCGTCCTCGGTGTGGCGGATGAGGGTGCGGGCCAGGGAGGTGAGCTGCGCGAGCGCGGCGGGGCGGTCCTCGGGGGCGAGGTAGTGGTCGGCGATCTGGGTGCGGGCGAAGGCGAGGACGCCCTGCACGACGGCGAGGTCGGACTCCTCGGGGAGGTGGGCCTCGGCCGTGGCCAGGTAGTCGCGGGGGTCCAGTTCGCCGTCGCGGACCATGTCGCGCAGGGTGTTCCAGACGAGCGCGCGGGTGAGGGCGTCGGGGATGCCGGAGATGCCGCGCAGAGCGGTCTCCAGCGAGGTCTCGTCCAGGCGGACCTTGGCGTACGTGAGGTCGCCGTCGTTGAGGACGACGAGGGCGGGGCGCGGTCCGGGGAGGTCGAGGGGCGCGGTCTGCGGGACGTCGGTCTCCAGGCGTTCGCGCGCGACGAGGCGTCGGCCGTCGACGAGGTCGCGGTCGTAGACGCCGACGGCGATGCGGTGCGGCCGGCTGCCGTCGTGCCGGACGGTGAGCGTGGTGCGGGTCTCGTCGCCGGCGAGCTCGGGCGTGAGGGTGTCGACCCCGGTGGTCCGCAGCCACCGCTCGGCCCAGGCGTGGACGTCGCGTTCGGTCGCGGAGGCGAGGCTGTCGATGAAGTCGGCGAGGGTGGCGTTGCCGAACCGGTGGCGCTTGAAGTGGGTGTTGATGCCGGCGAGGAAGTCCTTCTCGCCCATCCAGGCGACGAGCTGGCGCAGCGCGGAGGCGCCCTTGGCGTAGGAGATGCCGTCGAAGTTGAGGAGCGCGGAGTCGGTGTCGGGCACGGCGTCCGGGTCGGGGGCGACGGGGTGGGTGGAGGGGCGCTGGTCGGCGTCGTAGCCCCAGGCCTTGCGCTCGATGCCGAAGTCGATCCAGGTGTCGGGGAAGCGGTCGGAGCACGCCTCGTTGACGGTCTGGTAGCCCATGTACTCGGCGAAGGACTCGTTCAGCCAGATGTCGTCCCACCAGCGCAGGGTGACGAGGTCGCCGAACCACATGTGGGCCATCTCGTGGGCGATGACCATGGCGCGGGTCTGGCGCTCGGTGACGGTGACGGCGGAGCGGTAGACGAACTCGTCGCGGAAGGTGACGAGGCCGGGGTTCTCCATGGCGCCGGCGTTGAACTCGGGGACGAAGGCCTGGTCGTAGGAGTCGAACGGGTACGGCTCCTCGAACTTCTCGTGGAAGCGGTCGAAGCAGGCCTTGGTGATGTCGAGGATCTCGTCGGCGTCGGCGTCGAGGTGGGGCGCGAGGGAGCGGCGGCAGTGGATGGCGAAGGGCAGTCCGGCGTGCTCGGTGCGGACGGAGTGCCAGGGGCCGGCGGCGACGCAGACGAAGTACGTGGAGAGCAGCGGGGTGGCGGCGGCCTTCCAGCTGCCGTCGGGCTGCTGCTCGGTGATGCCGTTGGCGAGGACGGTCCAGCCTTCGGGGGCCTTGACGCTCACCTCGAAGACGGCCTTCAGGTCGGGCTGGTCGAAGGCGGCGAAGACGCGCTGGACGTCTTCCATGAAGAGCTGGGTGTAGACGTACGACTCGCCGTCGGTGGGGTCCTTGAAGCGGTGCATGCCCTCACCGGTACGGGAGTACCGCATGGTCGTGACGGCGCGCAGCTCGTGCTCGCCCTCCGTGAGGCGCAGCGGGACCCGGTTCTCGTCGAGGGAGGCGGGGTCCAGGGGCTCGCCGTCGAGCAGGAGGGAGTGGAGTGTGACGGGCTTCAGCTCGACGAACGTCTCCCCCGCGGTCCGGGCGGTGAACCGGATGAGCGTGGTGGATTCGAAGGTCTCGTCGCCGGTGGTGAGGTCGAGGTCGACCGTGTAGTGCTGGACGTCGAGGAGCCGGGCACGGGTCTGCGCTTCGTCGCGCGTCAGTACGGACATGGGCCCATGCTGCCCGATGGTGCGGCGGCGGGGCACGGGGGTTGCGCCGTCAGCCCGGCGCGGCGCCGTCAGGCGAGGCCGGCGCCGGTGACGTGGGCGTAGGCGGCGGTGATGCCGGGGCGGTCGTATCCGCTCGGGCTCTTGGCACCGGTGGAGAGGAGCGCGTGGAGGAGGAGGCGGGCCTTGGCGGGGTCGAGCGGGCCCGCGGGGACGAGTCCGCGCTTGAGGAGGTCGTGCTCGGATCCGGGGCCGCGGTAGGTACGGCTGAGGGTCGCTCCGGCGCCGGTGCGGGAGGCGAGGACGACGGGGATGCGGGTCGCGAGCCGTTCCAGGGGGTCGACGAGCCACGTCGGGACGTGGCCGGCGCCGAAGGCGGCGACGACGAGGCCGTCGAAGCGGGAGTCGACCGCTTCGAGGAGCTCGCCGCGGTCGCCGAGGGAGAGGGTGACCAGGGCGACGCGTACCGCCGGGTCGAAGCGGAGCGGGTGGATGGCGCTGGTGCCGGTGGGGCGCAGCAGGAGGCGCGGTTCGCCCTCGACGACGGTGCCGAGCGGCCCGGCGCCCGGGGAGGCGAAGGTGGCGACGGAGGTGGTGTGGGTCTTGCGGACGAGCCGGGCGGCGTGGATCTCGTCGGCGAGGACGACGAGGACGCCGAGGCCCGCGCAGCCGGGGTCGGCGGCGACGGCGATCGCGGCGGCCAGGTTGGCGGGGCCGTCGGCGCCGGGCAGGTCGGGGCGGCGCATGGCGCCGGTGACGACGACGGGCCGGTCGGTCTCGCAGAGCAGGTCGAGGAGGAAGGCGGTCTCCTCCAGGGTGTCGGTGCCCTGGACCACGACGACGCCGGAGCCGGCGGCGACGGTCCCGCGGACCTCGGTGGCGAGGGCGGCGAGGTCCTCGAAGGCGAGGGAGGAGCTGGGGAGCCGGCGGAAGTCGCGCAGGTCGACGGAGAGGCCGGCGTCGGTGACGCCGAGGCCGGCGAGGACCTCGGCTCCCGTCATCCGGCTGGCGTCGCCGCCCCGCGCGGAGATCGTCCCGCCGAGGGTGAAGACGGTGACCCGGTTCATCGTTGCGCTCCGTCCGCGATCGTCTCGTGGTGCCGGATGACCTCCGCGATGATGAAGTTCAGCAGCTTCTCCGCGAACGCCGGGTCCAGTTTCGCGCTCTCGGCCAGCTCCCGCAGCCGGGCGATCTGGCGGGACTCGCGGGCCGGGTCGGCGGGCGGCAGCTCGTGCTTCGCCTTGAGGACGCCGACCTGCTGGGTGCATTTGAAGCGTTCGGCGAGCATGTGGACGACCGCCGCGTCGATGTTGTCGATGCTCTCGCGCAGCCGGGTCAGTTCCGCAGTGACGGACTCGTCGATCTCGCTCATGAGCAGCGAGCTTAGACGGAGCGGGAGCGAAGGGTCGGCGGGTGTTCGGGATCCGGGATCACGTTGCTCCAGCCGCCGGGCACGGTCCGGCCCTGCTGTTCGCGGAAGCGGACGGGGGCGGTGCCGACCCGGCGGGTGAAGAGCCGGGAGAAGTAGGCGGGGTCGTCGTAGCCGACGCGGCGGGCGACGGCGGCGACGGGCAGTTCGGTGGCGGCGAGGAGTTCCTTGGCACGGCCGAGCCGGATGGTGAGGAGGTAGTCCTTGGGGCTGCAGCCCGCGGTGCGGCGGACGGCGGTCCGCAGTTCGGCCTGGGTCATGCCGTGGCGGGCGGCGTGCTCGGCGACGGAGAGCGGCTGGAAGGCGTCGCGGGCGAGGGCGGTGAGGACGGGGTCGCCGTCGGCGTTGGTGTCGGCGCGGGCGCGGCGCAGGGCGACCAGGAGTTCGTGGACGGCGGCCCCGGTCTCCACCTCAAGGAGGGGGTTGCCGCGGCGGGCGGCGCGGGCGATGCGGCCGACGGCGGCGCGCGGTGCGGTGGCGTCGGCGAGGGGGACGACGGGCCGGTCGGGCTCGATGTAGCCGAGTTCGGTGTACGTGGCGGTGGCGGGTCCCGCGAAGTCGACGAAGGCCTCGTCCCAGCCGGTGTCGGGGTCGGCGGAGTAGTGGTGGGGTACGCCGGGGGTGAGCCAGATCAGGGCGGGCGCGGTGATGGCGGTGCGACGCCCGTCGGGGCCCCGGTACCAGCCGCTGCCGGCGCTGACGACGACGGCCACGTGGTGGTCGAGGGTGCGGGGGCCGACGGTGGGCAGGGCGCCGTGCTGGAGCCCGACGCCGAGGCAGACGAGACCGAGTCGGTGGTGGACCGGGCTGGGTGTGAAGTAGCGCATCCAGGTGTGGTACATCCGCCGTACCTGCCTTTCTTCCGTCCAAACAGCGACGATCTTTGTCCATGGACCCGTCCGCCGCCAGAGGGCGAGGGTGACGTCATGAGCACGTTCGCTGTGGGTGACGAGGACTTTCTGCTGGACGGCCGGCCGGTGCGGCTGCTGTCGGGGGCGCTGCACTACTTCCGGGTGCACGAGGAGCAGTGGGGACATCGCCTGGAGATGCTCCGGGCGATGGGGCTCAACTGTGTCGAGACGTACGTCCCGTGGAACCTGTACGAGCCGGAGCCCGGCCGGTACGGGGACGTGGGCGCGCTCGGCCGGTTCCTGGACGCGGTGGCGCGGGCCGGGATGTGGGCGATCGTGCGGCCGGGGCCGTACATCTGCGCCGAGTGGGAGAACGGCGGGCTGCCGCACTGGCTGACGGGACGCCTGGGGCGCCGGGTGCGGACGGAGGACGCGGAGTACCTCGGGCATGTGGAGCGCTGGTTCCGCCGGCTGCTGCCGCAGGTGGTGGAGCGGCAGATCGGCCGCGGCGGTCCGGTGATCATGGTCCAGGTGGAGAACGAGTACGGGAGTTACGGCTCGGACCAGGGGTATCTGCGCCATGTCGCGGATCTGCTGCTCGACTGCGGGGTGGAGGTCCCGCTCTTCACCTCGGACGGGCCGGAGGACCACATGCTGACGGGCGGTTCGGTGCCGGGGGTGCTCGCGACGGCGAACTTCGGCTCGGGCGCGCGGGAGGCGTTCGCGGTGCTGCGGCGGCACCAGCCGTCGGGGCCGCTGATGTGCATGGAGTTCTGGTGCGGCTGGTTCGACCACTGGGGCACGGAGCACTCCCTACGGGACGCGGCGGACGCGGCGGCGGCGCTGCGGGAGATCCTGGAGTGCGGGGCGTCGGTGAACGTCTACATGGCGCACGGGGGGACGAACTTCGCGGGCTGGGCGGGGGCGAACCGGGCCGGTGAGCTCCACGAGGGTGCGCTGCTGCCGACGGTGACCTCGTACGACTACGACGCGCCGGTGGACGAGGCGGGGCTGCCGACGGAGAAGTACTGGCGGTTCCGTGAGGTGCTCGCCGCGTACGCGGAGGGGCCGCTGCCCGAGGTGCCGGCGCCGCCGCGGCGGATCGCCGGGCCGGTGGAGGCCGCCCTGACGGAGTGGGCGCCCCTGACGGAGGTCCTGGAGGTCCTCGGGGACGAGGAGTCGCAGACGCCGGTGCCGCCGACCTTCGAGGAGCTGGGGGTGGACCGGGGTCTGGTGCGCTACCGCCTGGAGGTCCCCGGCCCCCGGCAGCCGTACCCGTTCTCGGTTTCCGGCCTGCGCGACCGTGCGGTGGTGTACGTGGACGGGGTCCGGGCGGGCGTGCTGACGTCGGAGGACGCGGTGCTGCCCGAGCCGGTGTCGGGGCCGGCGGTGGTGGAGCTGTGGGTGGAGTCGCTGGGGCGGGTCAACTACGGGCCGCGGCAGGCGGAGCCGAAGGGGATCACGGGCGGGGTCCGGCACGAGCGGCAGTACGTGCACGGGGTGCGGGCCCGGGGGCTGAGGCTCGACGCCTTCGAGGCGGCGGCGGTGGCGAAGGTGCCGTTCCGTCCGGTGACCGCCGGGAGGCTGCCGGGGCTCCACCGGGCGGAGGTCGAGGTGTCCGGGCCGGGCGACGCGGCGCTGTCGCTGCCGGGCGGGACGCGGGGCTTCGTCTGGGTGAACGGCTTCTGTCTCGGCCGGTACTGGAGCGCGGGCCCGCAGGAGTCGCTCTTCGTCCCGGGCCCCGTGCTGCGGGAGGGTGTCAACGAGGTGTGGGTGCTCGAACTGGAGGGCGGGGCGGCGGGCGTGCGGCTCGGTTGAGGGGCGAGCGTGTACGGGGGCGGCGGCCCCGCCCCCGTACACGCTCGGGGTCTTGCCGGTCGTGCCGGTCGTGCCGGTCGTGCCGGTCGTGCTAGAGGGTCGCCGCGGCGGACTTGATCTGGGCGGCGAAGGTCGAGACCTCGGTGTACACGCCGGGGAGGCCCGGACGTGCGCAGCCCTCGCCCCAGCTCACGATGCCGACCTGGATCCAGGCGCCGGCGTTGTCGCGGCGGAACATCGGGCCGCCGGAGTCACCCTGACAGGTGTCGACGCCGCCCTGGTTGTAGCCGGCGCAGATCTCCTCGCCGGCGACGAGGGAGCTGCCGTAGGCGGCCTTGCAGTCGGTGTCCGAGACGAACGGGACCGTGGCCTTGCGCAGGTACCGCTGCTGCGCGCCGCCCTCACGGGTGGAACCCCAGCCGGCGACGGTGAACGTGCCGCTGTTGTACGCGGTGGTCTCGGCGATCTTGAGCGTGGGCACCGAGGTGATCGGCGAGGCCAGCTTGATCAGGGCCCAGTCCTTGCCCTGGCCGTTGTAGCCAGGGGCCTGGAGGACCTTGGTCGACCGGACCTTGATGGCGCTGCTGGACTGGAGGTCCACGACTCCGGCGGTGGCGGTGATGCTGGTGTTGTTGCCGGAGCCGTTCACACAGTGGGCGGCGGTGAGGACGATCTGCGACGTCAGCATCGAGCCGCCACAGCCCATGGAGAGCCGGACCATCCAGGGGAACTCGCCCTGGGCGGCGCGGGTTCCGCCGACGACCGGGGCGGGCGCGGCGAAGGCGCTGGAGGGCTGGAGGCTGACGGCCGCGAGGACGACGGCGCCGGCGGCGGCGATTCTCTGAAGGGCGCGGACGAACCTGTTCTTCTTCAAGTGTCTGCCTTTCATGGGGGGTTGGCCTTGATGGCATGTGCCCGTCAAGGCTTGGTCGGGATTATGGGCAGCGCCCCGGGAGGGCCACAAGGGCGCGATTTCGGCCAGCACCGCGCTCCCGCGAGGCCTCGTACAGTGGAGGCAAGGGGGTGCGGCGTGCCGAACGGAAGCGAAGTCGTCCATGGGTTCCCGCACCTCGCCACGGTCCGGGCCTCGATCACCGCGCTGTACCGGCGACTGTCGGCGGACGGGGTGCGGCGGTACGGGGCGAGCATGTCCGCGCAGGCCGTGGCATTCACCGACGAGGAGGACCTCCACCTCGGCGCCCAGCGCGTGGCCGGGGCACTCGTGCACCATCTGAGGCTGCCCGAGGCGCGGATGATCGTGAGCTTCCGGGAGATGGAGCACGCGGCGAGCGTGGAACTGGCTGCGGGTCCCGAGTACTTCGTGGAGCTGAACGACCGCTTCCGGGGCCACCGCAGGGACATCGGGGCGGCGCTGGCCCATGAGATCACGCACGTGCTGCTCCACCGCCTCGACCTGGGCTTTCCCGGCAACAGGGACAACGAGATCCTCACCGATGTGGTGACCGCCTATCTGGGGGCAGGCTGGCTGCTGCTCGACGCCTTCCGGGAGGACGGGATGTCCAGCCAGAAGCTCGGATATCTGACGCCGGAGGAGTTCGGGTACGTGCTGGCGAAGCGGGCCGAGGTGTTCGGGGAGGACCCCTCGCCGTGGTTCACCAGCCCCCGCGCGTACGAGGCGTGGATCCGCGGGCGGGAGGAGGCGGCGCGCGACGCCCGGCGGCCCCCGCTGGCCGCGGCGGGATGGGCGGCCCGGCACCGGTACACGAAGGACCGCCGCTACGGACGGGCGGCGGAGGACGCCTCGTACGCCTTCGAGGGGAGCGGGGCCTCGGCCCGCGTCTCCTTCCCGTGCCCGGTGTGCCGGCAGCGGCTGAGGGTACCGGCGGGCCGACGGGTGCGCGCCCGGTGCGGGGTGTGCGAGGCGGTCCTGGAGTGCGACACGTAGTCCCGGCGGGTGGTCGCGGGGGGGCTGTTTCTCATTTGCGCCGTCCGCGCCCCGCGGGTGAAGGTCGGTGGATGAGCACGCTGTTCGAGGCAATGCACGAAGGGGACGACGCCGTGGTGCGCGTCCTGCGGAGCGGGGTCTCCCCCGAGACGGACGACGAAGGGGAGACGGCGCTCTACCGGGCGGCCGTCGCGAACGAACCGGGGATCGTACGGCTGCTGCTCGCGGCCGGGGCGGATCCCGGCCGGGGCAGCGGCGAGGAGGCGGGGGACCTGCCGCTGTGCGGTGCGGCCTGCGGCGGCCACGCGGACGTGGTACGGGCCCTGCTGGCGGGCGGCGCGCGGGCGGATCAGGCCGAGGCGTACGGATTCACGGCCCTGGACTGGGCGGTGCGGCTCGGGCACGCGGAGACGGTACGGGTCCTGCTCGAACACGGCGCCGCGCCGAGCCGGCCGGGGCCCGACGGACTCCCGCCGCTGGTGGCCGCGGCACGGCGCGGTTCGGCCGCGAGCGTGCGGGCGCTCCTGGAGTACGGGGCGGGCCCGGCCGAGGACGCCCTGCGGGAGGCGCGCCGCTGGGTCGGCGTGGACATCGCCGGGGAGCTGCGGCGCGGGCTGCTCGACCCGGGCCGGCCCGAGGGGGCCGAGGAGACCGTGGTGCGGCGCGTGCGCGAGGACGGCGGGGTGACCGTCGTCGTCGACGTGCTGCGGGCGGACGGCGCGCCGAGCCGGGGCAACGAGCAGCAGACCGGCCACGCCGCGATCGCCACGCTCCTGGAGCGGGCGCTCGGTGTGCGCGTCTCCCCGGAGGAGCTCGCCACCCGGGCCCTGAACTGCGCGGACCCCGAGCTGGACGACTGGCAGGAGGCGGTCCGCGCGCTGGCCGACCGCGACGACGAGGAGACCTTCAGGGTGGCGGCCGGCTGGTGCGCGAGCGGGGGTCCGCTGCGAGCGGCGCTGGGCGCCCGCGTCCTGGGCGACCTCGACCGCTTCACGCCGCAGGCCGTCCCGGTGCTGCGCAGGCTCGCGGCGGAGGCGGCCGCGCAGACGGCGATGGCCGCGGAGGCCGGGACGGCTGCGGGGACGAGGACGGAGGCGGGGACGGGCACGGCTGCGGGGACGCGCACGGCTGCGGGGACGGGGACGGCTGCGGGGACGGGCACCGCTGCGGGGACGCGCACCGCTGCGGAGGCCGGGACGGCTGCGGAGGTGGCGAGAGCCAGGGCGGAGACGGAGGCCGCGAAGGCGGCGGCGTGGCCGGCGACGGTGGCCGATTCGGGCCCCGGCGAGGCGCCCGGCACCGCGCCGGGGGCCGCCCGGGAGCCTGCGCTCTCCGCCGTCGTCGCACTCGGGCGGTGCGGGGACACGCAGGCGCTGCCGGAGCTGCTCGCGCTCGCCTCGCATCCCGACGTAGAGGTGCGGCGGGCGCTCGGCTGCGCGCTCACGGGCCCGGTGCCCGCCGGGCGTCCCGAGGCGGTGGCGACGCTGATCGCGCTGAGCCGGGATCACGACCACGGCGTACGGGACTGGGCGACGCTCGCGCTCGCGGAGGTTCCCGAGGACACCCCGGTTCTGCGGGAGGCGCTCGTCGCGCGGCTCGCCGACGACGACGAGGACACGGTGGCCGAGGCCGCCCGGGGGCTGGCGATGCGTCAGGATCCGCGGGCCGTGGAGGTCCTGGCGCGCCTCCTCGCCGACGGCGACCCGGAGGGGACGGCCCGCGACACCGCGCTGGCCGCCGTCGAGTACGTCGCGGACCCCCGGGCCAGGACCCGCCTGGAGTGGACGACGCCGCGCTGCCGTTGACAGCGGGGGGCGGCACTCCGCGCCCCCGGGGCGCCTCGGACCCCTGCCCCAAGGCCACCTGACCCAGGGGCCTCCTGAACCCAGGGGCCCCTGACCTGACCCCTGACCCCAGGGACCCCTGCCCCCTGGCTCCCCTGACCCCTGCCCCCTGACCCCAGGGGCCCCTGCCCCCTGGCTCCCCTGACCCCTGCCCCCTGACCCCAGGCTCCCTGACTCCCCTGCTCCCTGACTCCCCTGCCCCCAGGCTCCCCTGGCGCCTGGTCGAGCGCCCCGTTCCGCCGGGGAATCGCAGGGCGGGCTTCTCCTCGCGTTCACCGAGGAGTCACCGCGACCCCCCGTAATGCAGGAGTTGTATGGACAACAGTTGTTCATACATCTTGGCCCCGCTCCCCTTCCCTCATGGAGTACGCGTGACCTCCCCTGCCCGCGCCGCCGTCCTGCTCGGCGCCCTCGGCCTGACCGCCCTGTCCCTCACCGCCTGCGGCGCCGCCCCGACGAAGGACGCCGCCGGCGCCGACGGGAAGAACCTCGCCACCGCCACCACCGCCACCGAGGCCGGCGGCATGGACGCCCTGGTCGCCGCAGCGAAGAAGGAGGGCACGCTCAACGCGATCGCCATCCCGCGCGACTGGGCTAACTACGGCGCGATCATCGACGGCTTCACCGCGAAGTACGGCATCAAGGTGAACGTGGAGAACCCCGACGGCTCCAGCCAGGACGAGATCAACGCGGTGAAGTCCCGCAAGGGCCAGGACCGCGCCCCCGACGTGCTCGACCTCGGCGCGTCCTTCGCCCAGGCCGCGGGCGAGCAGGGCCTCACCGCCCCGTACAAGGTCGCCGCCTTCGACAAGATCCCCGGGACGCAGCGCGACGCCCAGGGCCGCTGGTTCAACGACTACGGCGGCTACGTCTCCATCGGCTGCGACGCCAAGCGGGTCAAGGTCTGCCCGCAGACCTTCGCCGACCTGCTCAAGCCCGAGTACAAGGGCAAGGTCGCCCTCAACGGCAACCCGACGAAGTCCGGTTCGGCCTTCGGCGGCGTCTACGCGGCCGCGCTGGCGAACGGCGGCTCGTTCGACGACATCCAGCCGGGCATCGACTTCTTCGGCAAGCTGAAGAAGAACGGGAACTACAACCCCGTCGAGTCGACCCCCGCCACCGTGGAGAAGGGCGAGACGCCCATCTCCATCGACTGGGACTACCTGAACGCCGGCTACGCCGAGCAGTTCGCCTCCAAGGGCGTCGACTGGAAGGTCGCCGTACCCACGGACGGCGTCTACGCCCAGTTCTACTCGCAGGCGATCAACAAGGACGCCCCGCACCCGGCGGCCGCCCGCCTGTGGCAGGAGTACCTGTACAGCGCCGAGGGCCAGAACCTGTGGCTCAAGGGCTACGCCCGGCCCGTCCTGATGACGGCCATGGAGGCCGACGGCACGATCGACAGGACGGCCGCCGCGGCGCTGCCGAAGGTGGCGGGCACCCCCGAGTTCCCCACCGAGCAGCAGACCGCCAAGGCCAAGGAGACCCTCTCGCAGGGCTGGGCCGCGGCCGTCTCCGGGTGACGCCTCGATGACTCCGCATCCCTCCACCGCCCCGTCCGGGGCCACCCACGCGCACCCCGCGCGGGTGGCCCCGGCGGGGTCGGGGACCGCCGG
Source organism: Streptomyces sp. NPDC013457 (assembly GCF_043089925.1). NCBI lineage: Bacteria > Bacillati > Actinomycetota > Actinomycetes > Kitasatosporales > Streptomycetaceae > Streptomyces > Streptomyces sp. NPDC013457. The sequence goes on along the minus strand of NZ_JBICBL010000003.1, from coordinate 408,693 downwards.
CTCCCCCATGGCCGACGACTCCCCCACGACCGCCCCTCCGTCCGTGGCCCCGCCCGCGCCGGCCGCCCCCGTGCGCCGGGCACGGCGGCGCGGGCGGCCGGCGGCGTGGCTGGCCGCGCTGCCGCTCTTCCTGGTCGTCGCACTCGCCTTCGGGCTGCCCGCGCTCGCCATGGCCGACGGCGCCTTCACCGTCGCCGACGGCGGGTACGGCCTCGACAACGTGACCCGGTCCGTGGACGGCGCGTACCGCACCGCCCTGATCGGCAGCGTCGAACTCTCCGCGCTCACCGCCGCCGCCGGCACGCTCTTCGGGCTGTTCCTCGCCCATGCCGTGGTCTCCTCGCGCGGCCGGGCGCTCCGCGAGGCCGTCCTCACCGCGTCCGGTGTGCTCGCCAACTTCGGCGGTGTCCCGCTCGCCTTCGCGTTCGTCGCCACCCTCGGCAACGCGGGCGTGCTCACCACCCGCCTCGGGCTCGCCGACCACGGCTGGTCGCTGTACGGATTCTGGGGCCTCGCCCTGACCTATCTGTACTTCCTGGTGCCACTGATGGTGCTGACCGTGGCGCCCGCCCTCGACGGACTGCGCGTCCAGTGGCGCGAGGCGGCCCACGACAACGGGGCGACGGCCTGGCAGTACTGGCGTCATGTCGGCATCCCGGTGCTCCTGCCGTCCCTGCTCGGCGGGTTCGTCCTGCTCTTCGGCAGCGCGTTCGCCGCGTACGCGACGGCGGCCGCGATGGTCGGCAGCTCCGTACCGCTGGTCACCCTGCAGATCGCGGACGCGCTCTCCGGCAACGTCCTGGTCGGCCAGGAGAACGTGGCGCTCGCGCTGAGCCTCGACATGGTCGTCGTCGCGGCGCTCGTGATGGCCGTCCACCTCCCCCTCCAGCGAAGGAGCACCCGATGGCTCGCCTAGGACGCCCCTTCGTCCTCCTGGTCGCGGGGGTCTACTTCCTGGTGCCGCTCCTCGCGTCCGCCGTCTTCACCGTGGACATCCCCGGGCAGGGGCCCACCCTCTCCTCGTACACCCGGATCTTCACCGCTCCCGGCTTCACGGGCAGCCTGCTGCTCTCGCTGGCGCTCGCGGCGGCGACCGTCGCGCTCGTCCTGCTGGTCACCGTCCCCGCGGCGGTCGCCGCCCGGCTCTCGGCGCCCCGGCTGCGGCCGGTCCTGGAGGTCGTCTGCACGCTGCCGCTGGTGGTGCCGCCGGTGGCGCTGACCGCCGGGCTCGGGACCGTCCTGCGCTGGGGCCCGGAGAAGCTGTCCACGACGCCGCTGTACCAGACGTTCGTGGCGGTGCAGAACCCGGACTTCCCCTTCGTCCTGGTCCTCGCGTACGCGGTGATGGCGCTGCCGTTCGTCTACCGCGCGCTCGACGCGGGCCTGCGCTCCGTCGACGTCCGCACGCTGGTGGAGGCCGCGCGGGACTGCGGCGCGTCCTGGCCGCGGGCGCTGGTCTCGGCCGTGCTGCCCAACCTGCGCGGTGCGCTCCTGAGCGCTTCGTTCCTGACACTGGCGCTGGTGCTCGGCGAGTTCACGGTCGCCTCGCTCCTCGGCTACCAGCCCTTCGCGGTGTGGATCGTGCAGGCCTCCGGCTCCGACGCCCGGCTCTCGGTGGCCGTGTCGCTGCTGAGCCTGCTGCTGACCTGGGTGCTGCTCCTCGCGCTGACCACCGTGGGCAACCGGCGCCGCCGTTCACCCCGCCCCTCCCGTACGCCCGAAGCCACCGACGCTTCCCGAGGAAAGACCTCCCGATGACCGTGACCGACACCCCCACCCGGACCGGAGCGGCTCTCCGGCTGCGCGGCCTGCGCCGGTCCTTCGGCTCCGCCGTCGCGCTCGACGGCCTCGACCTCGACGTCGCCCCCGGCGAGCTCCTCGCGCTGCTCGGCCCGTCCGGCTGCGGCAAGACGACCGCGCTGCGCGTGCTCGCCGGATTCGAGCGGCCCGACGAGGGACAGGTGCTGCTCGACGGCGAGGACATCGTGCCGGTGCTCGCCAACCGCCGTGACACGTCGATGGTGTTCCAGTCGTACAGCCTCTTCCCGCACCTCACGGCCGCCGACAACGTGGCCTTCGGGCTGCGGATGCGCAAGGTGCGGGCCGCCGAGCGGCGCGCCCGCGCCGCCGAGCTGCTCGACCTGGTGGGCCTCGCCGGCCACGGCGACCGCTTCCCGCACCAGCTCTCCGGCGGCCAGCAGCAGCGGGTGGCGCTGGCCCGCGCGCTGGCGCTGCGCCCGCGGCTGCTGCTGCTCGACGAGCCGTTGTCGGCGCTCGACGCCCGGGTGCGGGTGACGCTGCGGGAGGAGATCCGCCGGCTCCAGCTGGAGCTCGGCATCACCACCGTGTTCGTCACGCACGACCAGGAGGAGGCGCTGTCGATGGCCGACCGGGTCGCCGTGATGAACGGCGGCCGGCTCGAACAGTGCGCCACGCCGACGGAGTTGTACGAGCGTCCCGCGACGGACTTCGTCGCGGAGTTCATCGGCACCATGAACCGCGTCCCCGGCCGGGCGTCCGGCGACGGCCACGTCGAGGTGCTCGGCGCCCGGCTGCCGGTCGAGGGGCCGGAGGGTAGGGGTGACGTGCGGGTGCTGCTGCGGCCCGAGGCGCTGGAGGTGACGGCGGGCGGTCCCGCTCGTGTCACCGGCACCTCGTTCCACGGCCCGACGACCCGGCTGCGGATCACTCTCGCCGACGGCACCGACGTCAAGGCGGATGTCCCCACGCACGCGGCGGCCGGGCTGACCCCGGGCACGGACGTCTCCGTCCGTCCTCGGCAGCGGCCCGTGCTGCTCGCCTCCACCGCGCCGACGGGCGGTGCGGCGTGACGCGGCTGCAGGCGGTGCTCTTCGACATGGACGGCACCCTCGTCGACACCGAGGGCGTCTGGCTGGACGTCGTCGCGGCCGCCGCCGCGCGCCGGGGCCGCGCCCTGGACGGCGAGCGCCGGACGGCGGTGACCGGACGGTCCGTCGAGGACACGGCGGCCCTGCTCCACACCTACCTGGACGCGCCGGAGCCCGAACTCGCCGCCGAGCTGGGCGCGGACTTCGCCGGCCGGCTCTCGGTGGCCGCCGCGCCCCGCCCGGGCGCGCTGCGGCTGCTCGCCGCGCTCCGCGAGAGCCGGGTGCCGACGGCGCTCGTCTCGGCCTCGCCGCGCGCGGTCGTCGCCCAGGTGGCGAGCACTCTGGACGGGCACCGGTTCGACGCGCTGTTCGGCGCGGAGGACACCGTACGGACGAAGCCGGAGCCCGATCCCTATCTGGCGGCGGCCGTGGCGCTCGGCGCCGAGCCGGGGCGGTGCGTGGCGGTCGAGGACAGCCCGACGGGGGTCGCCTCGGCCGTCGCCGCCGGGTGCCGCGTCCTCGCGGTGCCGTCGACGGAGCCGCTCGGGGCCTTCGCCGGGACCGAAGGCGTCACGCTGGCGGAGTCGTTGACCGAGGTCGACCCCGAGCTGCTGAGCTCTCTGGTCGGGTGAGCGGGGCGCATGACAGGGTGGGCGTGTGAGTGAGGAACGGGCGCGGACGCCGCTGTATCTGAAGGTCGCCGCCGATCTGCGGACCGCCATCACGGCGGGCGAGTACGGCTCCGGGGCGAAGCTGCCGGCGGAGGACGAACTGGCCCGCCGTTACGGCGTGTCGAGGGGTACGGTCCGGCAGGCGCTGGCCGCGCTGCGCACCGACGGTCTGATCACCTCGCGGCGCGGCTCGCGCCGGGTGGTCCTCGGCGGTCCGCGGCTGCACAGCTTCGGCGAGCTGCGCTCCTTCACGCGCTGGGCGCGCTCGCTCGGCGAGGAGCCGGGTGGCCGGATCGTGGCCGTCGAACGGGTCCCGGCGGACGCGGAGGAGGCCGAGAAGCTCCGTGTCGGGGAGGGCGCGCCGGTCTACCGGGTGCGACGGCTGCGGACGCTTGCGGGCAGTCCGGTGATGGTGGAGCGGACGACGTATCCGGAGCGGATCGGGGAGTTGGTGGCCGGGATGCCGCTGGACACGGTCTCGCATTCGGAGCAACTGGAGCTGCACGGCGTGCTGTTCGCCGACGCGCGGCACACCATCGACCTGGTGCCGGCCGACGCGGACGACGCGGAGCTGCTGGGCTGCCGGGCCGGGGAGTCGCTGCTGCGGGAGCGGCGGCACTCGACCGACCCGGCGGGCAACCCGGTGGAGTGGTCGCAGGACCGCTATCTGCCGGGGACGGTGGCGTTCACGATGCAGAGCTCGACGGCGACGAGCGCGCTCGGACGCCGCCTCGGCTCCTGAGCACTCAGCCCGTGAGGAGCAGTCGGGCCAGCAGGGGCCGGAAGTGCTCGAAGCCGGGCGTCGGCAGGTCCGGATCCTTCGCCTGCTCGTCCCAGCGGCGCACGGCGACGGCGTCCGCGGCCCCCGGGTGGGCCTCGAAGGCGCGGACCTGTTCCTCGGTCATCGGCCCGCCCTGGACGGCCAGGGTGTGGACGGAGGCCTCCGAGAGCAGCGCGAGGTAGCCGGGCTCGACGGCGCACAGGTACCGCTTGGCCGCGACGTGCAGCCGTACGGGTTCGGTGACTTCGGGCCCGAACCACTGGTCGAGCCAGTCGGCCCCGGTGTGGCTGTGCCGGTTGTCGGTGCCGTTCTCCATCAGGTCGCGTCCGGTGACCGCGCCCCGGAAGTGGCCGACGTCGTGCAGGAGCGCCGCGGCGACCAGGTGGGGCGGGGCGTCGGCCGCCTCGGCGAGCGCCCCGGCCTGGAGCATGTGCTCGGCCTGGGTGACGGCCTCGCCGAAGTACTCGGCGCTGCCCTCGCCCTCGAAGAGGGCGGCCAGGGTGTCGAGGGGGTGCACGGTGGTCACACGGCCTCCCGGCGCAGGACGGCGAGGGTGGAGGCGAGGCCGTCGATGTCGGCGTAGGCGCCCTGGAGGTGGCGGTCGCCGGACTCGGCGAAGGCGGTCCGGGCGTGCAGCAGGCGCGTGTTGTCGAAGATCAGGCAGTCGCCGGGGGTGAGCCGGAAGTCGAGCTGGAGTTCGGGACGGAGCAGCAGCTCGCCGAAGCGCCGGTAGGCGGTGTAGAAGCCGGCGAGCAGGTCGGCGGGCAGCCGCAGGGTGCCGATGGAGCGGTTGTTGAAGCGGATCTCGCGGATCCGTCCGGTCGGGTCGGTGCCGATCAGGGGCCGGTGGGCGCGGAGTTCGGTCCGCTCGTCGGCGAAGGCGAACGGGACGGGGACGCGGGTGAGGATCTCGTACGCCTCCGGGTCCTCGGCGCGCAGCAGGGCCGCCGCGTGGAACCCGTCCACGAGGCCGGAGTCGCCGCCCTGCGCCGCGTTGGTGAGGCAGTGCAGCAGTTGGAGCGTGGGGACCGGATCGCGGTAGGGGTTGTCGGTGTGCGGGGTGATCCGCGCTCCGGTGAAGGCGAGGTTGTTGGGGTCGGCCTCGACACGGACCTCGAAGATCTCGCCGTAGTTGGTCACGCGTACGTGGCCGAAGGTGCGGGCCACGTCGAGCACCTGGCGGTCGCGGACGGGCACGTCGCGGACGAGGGCGAAGCCGAGGCGGAGGACGGCGTCGAGCAGGTCGGCGCGGACGGCGGGGTCGGACGTGTAGGAGGCCCAGTCGGCCTCGGGGACGCCGTCCGCGAACCGCTCGGCGGCCCACAGCTCCTTGTCGTCCTCGGTGCGCCCGTCGCCGGGGGCGGCCGCCGCGCCGGGGAGGTGGGCGCCCAGCCAGGACTCGGTGTAGAGCGAGCGGTGGCCGTCGGGGGCCCAGACGACCTCGCGGGCGGGGGCGCCGCCGGGGGTGCGGGTGTCGCGCACGGTGCCGACGGCGAGCCCGGCGGGGAGTTCGGTGATCTGGAACAGCTTCTGGCCGTTGCGGGGATCCCGGCACTCCGCGCAGGGACAGTTGTCGCGCAGCCAGAGCGGCGGCGCGGCGGCGAGTGACGCCATGAGGTTCTCCAAGTTGTACAGACAACTTCAGTTCGCCTCGGAGCCTCGCAGCCGTGGGTGGCCGACGGGTTACGGACAGCCCAACACCCGGTCCGCGGCCGGCCGGCATGGGGGAAGGTCCGGCCGCGGAACGGGAGCCGATGGGGGTCGGACCGGCTCAGCAGCCGTGGTCGACGAGGTCGAACGTGGCGTAGTGGTCGGCCGTGTAGTAGTCCTCCTGCTGGGACTCACCGGTCACGATCCGGCGCGCTCCTCGGGTGGGGGAGCCCGGGGTCTCCACCGTGTACTCGTGGTAGTAGCCGGCGGCCTGACCCGGGAGGACGCCTTCCCGGTTCTGGAAGACGGTGCCGTCCTGGGGGTACGGGAAGGGGCCGCCCCCTTCGATCAGGCGGAGGGTGTCGTGGGCCTGGGAGGGGAGGTCGGAGAGACAGATCTCTCCGACGGCGGCGGTCGAGAAGGAGGACGCGGCGGACACGGGAGCCGCCGGGGCGACGGCCGCGCCGGCGGGGGCGCCCAGGAGGAGGGTCGAGACGAGGGCGGCGGCGCCGCCGATGAGGGTGAATCGTGGGGGGATTCGCATGCACCGATGATGACGCGCGTAGAAGCGGCTACGACAGCCCAACTCCCTTCATTTCGCTGGATGTTGACTTCATGTGCGCGATGTGGGGGTCGCGTGTGCGGCCCCCACCCGGGCGTCACGCCCACCGCACGTACGGGTTATGGCTCACCCCCCGGAGCCGTACACGGGCTGCGGCACCTCCGCCTCCGCCAGCAGCTTCAGCGCCGCCTCGCCCGCCTCCGCGGGACTCCACCGCGCGCCCTTGTCGGCCGTCGGGCCCGGACGCCAGCCCTCCATGACGGTGATCCGGCCGCCCTCCGCCTCGAAGACCCGGCCGGTCACCCCCGCCGAGGAGGCCGAGCCCAGCCAGACGACCAGCGGGGAGACGTCCTCCGGTACGCCCGCCAGCTCCGCGAAGGCCCCCTCCGTCATCCGGGTCCTGGCCGCCGGGGCGATGGCGTTGACCTGCACGCCGTAGCGGGCCGTCTCCGCCGCCGCGACCAGGGTCAGACCGATGATCCCGGCCTTGGCCGCCGCGTAGTTGCCCTGCCCGACACTGCCCAGCAGGCCCGCGCCCGAGGTGGTGTTGACGACCCGGGCGACCGGCTCGCGGCCCGCCTTGGCCTCCGCGCGCCAGTACGCCGCCGCGTGCCGCAGCGGCAGGAAATGGCCCTTCACATGGACGCGCATCACCGCGTCCCAGTCGTCCTCGCCCAGGTTCACCAGCATCCGGTCCCGCAGGAAGCCCGCGTTGTTGACCAGGGTGTCGAGGCGCCCGAAGGCGTCCAGGGCGGCGGCGACCAGCGAGGCCGCCCCCTCCTCCGTGGCGATGTCGCCGCCGTGCGCCACGGCCTCGCCGCCCGCCGCACGGATCTCCTCCACCACCTGCCCGGCGGGCGAGCCCGACCCGGCGGAACCGTCGAGCCCCACCCCCAGGTCGTTGACGACGACCCTCGCCCCCTCGGCGGCGAAGGCGCGCGCATGCGCCCGCCCCAGACCCCTTCCCGCTCCGGTCACGATCACGACCCGGCCCTCGCACAGTCCCATGTCAGCTCTCCTTGTTGGCAGTTGCGGCATCCAGGAAGGCGGGGCGCTCGCCGCCCCCGTGCACCAGCAGTGAGGCCCCCGAGACGTACGAGGCCCGGTCGGAGGCGAGGAAGACCGCCGCCTCCCCCACGTCCGAGGGTTCGGCGAGCCGGCCGAGCGGCACGGTCCGGGCGACGGCCGCGATCCCGTCCTCGTCCCCGTAGTGCAGATGGGAGAGTTCGGTCCGGACCATCCCGAGGACCAGGGTGTTCACCCGTACGTACGGGGCCCACTCCACGGCCATCGAGCGCGCCAGACTCTCCAGGCCGGCCTTCGCGGCGCCGTACGCGGCCGTGCCCGGCGAGGGCCGCGTGGCACTGACACTGCCGATCATGACGACGGAGCCGCGCGAGGCCCGCAGCAGTCCGTGGGCGGCCAGCGAGACCCGCAGCGGGACGGCCAGGTTCAACTCCACCACCCGGGCGTGCCGTTCGGCCTCCCCCTCCCCCAGGAGCCGGTAGGGCGTGCCGCCCGCGTTGTTGACCAGCACGTCCAGCCGTCCGTAGTGCTCGCCGACACCGGCGAGGAGCGCGCCGACGGCGGCGGGTTCCCGCAGGTCGACGGGGACGAAGGCGGCCTCCCGGCCCCCCTCCGTGACGGGCGTGTCCGGCGGTCTGCGGGCGCAGACGACCACGCTCGCGCCCGCCCCGAGGAGGGCCCGCGCGATGCCCGCGCCGACCCCGCGTGTGCCGCCGGTGACGACGGCGACCCTCCCGTCCAGCTCCATCGGCTGCTACCTTTCCTCACCAAGCAGTCACCTAACAAATGTTTGGTGGAAAGGTAGCTGATCCGCTCATGGGTGTCTCCACCGCAAGCCCGGGCAAGGGCATCGCACTCGTCACCGTCGACTTCCCACCGGTCAACGCCCTTCCCGTGCGGGGCTGGTACGACCTCGCCGACGCAGTCCGCGCGGCCGGCCGGAACCCGGGAACCCGCTGCGTCGTCCTCGCGGCCGCGGGCCGCGGTTTCAACGCCGGGGTCGACATCAAGGAGATGCAGCGCGACACCGGCCACGCCGGTCTCATCGGCGCCAACCACGGCTGCGCTGAGGCGTTCGCGGCCGTGTACGAGTGCGAGGTGCCGGTCGTGGCCGCGGTCGGCGGCTTCTGTCTGGGCGGCGGCATCGGGCTCGTCGGCAACGCGGACGCGATCGTCGCCTCCGAGGACGCCACCTTCGGACTGCCCGAACTCGACCGGGGCGCGCTCGGCGCCGCCACCCATCTGGCCCGGCTCGTCCCCCAGCACCTGATGCGCGCGCTGTACTACACCTCGCGCACCGCCACCGCCGCCGAACTGCACGCCCACGGCTCGGTCTGGAAGGTCGTGCCGCGCGAGGAACTCCTCGACGCGGCGCTGGAGCTGGCGGCGGAGATCGCCCGGAAGGACGGCTACCTGATCCGGCTCGCCAAGGCCGCCATCAACGGCATCGACCCGGTGGACGTGCGCCGCAGCTACCGCTTCGAGCAGGGCTTCACCTTCGAGGCCAACCTCAGCGGGGTCGCCGACCGCGTGCGCGACACCTTCGGCAAGGACGAGGCCAAGGAGGGCTCCCCGTGACCGACAAGACCATGACCCCCGACGAGGTGGTGGGCCGGCTCCGCTCCGGCATGACGATCGGCATCGGCGGCTGGGGTTCGCGCCGCAAGCCGATGGCCCTGGTCAGAGCGTTGCTCCGGTCCGAGATCACCGATCTCACGGTGATCTCCTACGGCGGACCCGACGTGGGCCTGCTGGCCGCGGCGGGCCGGATCCGCCGTCTGGTGGCCGCCTTCACCACCCTGGACTCCATCCCCCTCGAACCCCACTTCCGCGCCGCCCGCGAGCGCGGCGACCTCACCATGACCGAGCTGGACGAGGCGATGTTCATGTGGGGTCTGCACGCCGCGGCCAACCGGCTGCCCTTCATGCCCGTCCGGGCCGGGCTCGGCTCGGACGTGATGACGGTCAACCCCGAGCTGCGCACCATCACCTCGCCGTACGACGACGGCGAGACGTTCGTCGCCGTCCCCGCCCTGCGCATGGACGCCGCCTTCGTCCACCTCAACCGCGCCGACCGGCTCGGCAACGGCCAGTACCTGGGCCCCGACCCGTACTTCGACGACCTCTTCTGCGAAGCCGCCGACACCGCGTACGTCTCGTGCGAACGGATCGTCGAGCGGTTCGACCCCGGCACCGCCCCGCAGTCCCTGCTCGTCAGCCGGCACAGCGTCACCGGAGTGGTCGAGACCCCGAACGGCGCCCACTTCACCTCCTGCGCCCCCGACCACGGACGCGACGAACCCTTCCAGAAGCTGTACGCGACCACCCCCTGGCCCGAGTTCGCCGAGCGCTTCCTCTCCGGCAAGAGCGAGGACGACTACCAGCAGGCCGTACGCACCTGGCACGAGGAGCAGCAGTGACCACGACCGCGACCGTCACCCGCGCCGAGTACTGCGTCCTCGCCTGCGCCGAGGCCTGGCGGGACGGCGGCGAGGTGCTCGCCGCCGCCATGGCCCCCGTCTCCTCCTTCGGCGCCCGGCTCGCCAAACGCTCCTTCGCCCCCGAACTGCTGCTGACCGACGGCGAGGCGATGCTCGTGGGCCTCGACGGGGAGGTCGAGGGCTGGCTGCCGTACCGCCGCCATCTGACGATGGTCACCGGCGGCAAGAGGCACGTCATGATGGGCGCGAGCCAGATCGACCGGTACGGCAACCAGAACATCTCCTGCATCGGCGAATGGTCCCGGCCCTCCCGGCAACTTCTCGGCGTACGCGGAGCACCGGTCAACACCCTCAACAACCCGGTGAGTTACTGGGTGCCGAAGCACTCCCCGCGGGTCTTCGTCGAGCGCGTGGACATGGTCAGCGGCGTCGGACACGACCGCGCGGCCGCCGCCGGGGTGGGCCGCTTCCACCGGATCCCCCGGGTCGTCTCCGACCTCGGCGTCTTCGACTTCGAGACGCCCGACCGCTCGATGCGGCTCGCCTCCCTGCACCCGGGCGTCACCGTGGACCAGGTGCGGCGGGCCACCGGCTTCGACCTCGCGATCGGCGACGACGTGCCGTACACCCGCGAACCGACCGCCGAGGAGCTGCGGCTGATCCGCGAGGTGATCGACCCCAGGGGGCTGCGGGAGAGGGAGGTCCGGGCCTGATGAGGACGGCGCTCACCGAGCTGACCGGCGTACGCCACCCGATCGTCCAGACCGGTATGGGCTGGGTCGCGGGCCCCCGCCTGGTCACGGCCACGGCCGAAGCGGGCGCCCTCGGGATCCTCGCCTCCGCGACGATGACGGTCGAGGAGCTGCGGTCCGCGGTCCGCGAGGTGAAGTCGCGTACGGACCGGCCGTTCGGGGTCAATCTGCGCGCGGACGCGGGCGACGCCGGCGAGCGGGTCCGGATCATCGTCGAGGAGGGCGTGCGGGTCGCCTCCTTCGCGCTCGCCCCGTCCCGCGAGCTGATCGCGGAGCTGAAGGACGCGGGCGTGGTCGTCATCCCCTCGATCGGGGCCCGGCGGCACGCGGAGAAGGTCGCGGCCTGGGGCGCGGACGCCGTGATCGTGCAGGGCGGGGAGGGCGGCGGGCACACCGGCGACGTGGCCACGACGGTCCTGCTGCCGCAGGTCGTCGACGCGGTCGGCATCCCGGTGGTCGCCGCTGGCGGATTCCACGACGGCCGCGGTCTGGTGGCCGCGCTCTCCTACGGGGCCGCGGGCATCGCCATGGGCACGCGCTTCCTCCTCACCTCCGACTCCACCGTCCCCGACGCCGTCAAGGCGAAGTACCTCGCGGCGACGGTCAGGGACGTGACGGTGACCACCGCCGTCGACGGACTGCCCCACCGGATGCTCCGTACGGAGATGGTCGCCGCGCTCGAACGGGCGGGCCGGGTGAGGGCGTTGGTCCAGGCGGTCCGCCGCGCGGCGGGCTTCCGCGGGATCTCGGGCCTCTCCTGGTCGCGGATGGTCCGCGACGGTCTCGCGATGAGACACGGCAAGGACCTGTCGTGGAGCCAGGTCCTGCTCGCCGCGAACACCCCCATGCTCCTCAGAGCGTCCATGGTCGAGGGCCGCACCGACCTCGGTGTCATGGCGTCCGGACAGGTCGCGGGAGTCATCGAGGACCTCCCCAGCTGCGAGGAACTCGTCCTGCGGGTCATGTCCGAGGCCGAGCACGTGCTCCGCACCCTGCCATCACCAGGGTGAACCCTCATCTCCCACGGGAGTTCCGTCATGCCACTGTCGAGACGCGCACTGCTGAGCACCGCCACCGCAGCCGCCTTCGCGGCGGCCGCCGCCCCGGCCGTCGCGGCGCCCCGCAGCCGTCCCCGCGCCGCGGCCGTCCGCCACATCCCGCTCCAGGGCGCGGTCAACGTACGTGACCTGGGCGGCTACCTCACCTACACGGGCGACCGGGTCCGGCACGGTCTGGTGTACCGCGCCGACGCGCTGAGCAAGCTGACCGACGCCGACGTGACGACCCTCGCCGGGCTGCGCCTGGGGCGGGTCGTCGACTTCCGGATCCCGCTGGAGGTCCAGTACGACGGCGCGGACCGGCTGCCGTCCGGGCTCGTCGCGGTGTCGCGGCAGGTCACCGACAACGGTCTGTTCGGGCAGCTGCTCGCGGCGATCGGCTCCCGCGACCCGGTGCGCCAGGAGCAGATGCTCGGCGGCGGCCGGGCGGCCGCGTTCATGCACGAGGTGTACCGCACCTTCGTCACGAGCGCGGCGAACCGGGCCCAGCTCGGCCTCACCCTCCGCGAGCTGGCCGGTCCCGGCTCCACGCCGTCGCTGTACCACTGCACCTCGGGCAAGGACCGTACGGGCTGGACGAGTTACCTGCTCCTGACGGTCCTGGGCGTGCCGGAGCAGACGGTCGTCGGCGACTATCTGGCTTCGAACACCTTCCGTTCCGCGTACGACGCGAAGGTGCGGGAGGGCCTGAAGCAGGGCGGTCTGATGCAGAACCCGGATCTGATCATCCCCCTCCAGGAGGTGCGGACCGAGTATCTGAGGACCGCGCTCGACGAGGTGAGGAAGGGGTACGGCGGCCTGTTCCGCTACCTCACCGACGGGCTCGGCCTGGAGCTGGGCACGCTGGCCAGGCTCCAGGACCGACTCGTCGACCAGCCGGGCACCCGCCCGGCTCTCCGCTAGCCCTGCGTCGCGGCTCCGCCGCCCCGGCGGCCGCCCCGGCCGCCGCCGGCGGTGCCGGAGGAGCCGCGGGTGCGGCCGGCGGCGCCTGCCGTGCCCGTACGGGAGCCTCCCGTGCCCGTGCCCGTACGGGAGCCGCCCGTGCCCGCGGCGGTGCGCGAACCGGTCGTACCCGTACGGGTGGTGGCGCCCGAGCGGGAACGGCCGCCGCCGCCACCGCGGCGGGAGCGCTGGCCGCCCGTCCGCGGCTGCGCGGGCTGGGCCGGCTGCGGGACCTCGATGACGACCGGGACGCCCGAGGGCTCACGGGCGCCGGTGAGGCGGGTCAGTTCCTCGTCGCTGGACTTGATCTGCGCCGTACGCGGGCTGATGCCGGCGTTCGACATCAGGCGGCCCATGTCGCGCTTCTGCTCGGGCAGGACGAGGGTGACCACGCTGCCGGACTCGCCGGCCCGGGCGGTGCGGCCGCCGCGGTGCAGGTAGTCCTTGTGGTCGATCGGCGGGTCGACGTTCACGACCAGGTCGAGGTCGTCGACGTGGATGCCGCGTGCCGCCACGTTGGTCGCCACGAGCGCGGTGACCTGGCCGTTCTTGAACTGGTCCAGGGTGCGGTTGCGCTGCGGCTGCGAGCGGCCGCCGTGCAGGCCGGAGGCCCGTACGCCGCTGGCGAGCAGCCGCTTGACCAGCCGGTCCACGGCACGCTTGGTGTCCAGGAAGAGGATCGTCCGGCCGTCGCGGGCGGCGATCTTCAGCGTGACGGCCTTCTTGTCGGTCTCGTCGGCGATGTAGAGCAGGTGGTGCTCCATCGTCGTGACGGCGCCGGCCGACGGGTCGACGGAGTGCACCACCGGGTCGTCGAGGAACATCTTCACGAGCCGGTCGATGTTCTGGTCCAGGGTCGCCGAGAACAGCATCCGCTGGCCGTCGGGCTCGACCTGCTTGAGCAGCGCGGTGACCTGCGGCATGAAGCCCATGTCGGCCATCTGGTCGGCCTCGTCCAGGACCGTGATCGCGACCTGGTCGAGCCGGCAGTCGCCCCGCTCGATGAGGTCCTTCAGACGGCCGGGGGTGGCGACGAGGACCTCGGCGCCACGGCGCAGCGAGTTGGCCTGCTTGGTGATCGACAGACCGCCGACGACGGTCGCGAGCCGGAGCTGGACCGAGGTGGCGTACGGGGCGAGGGCGTCGGTGACCTGCTGGGCGAGCTCGCGTGTGGGCACCAGGACCAGGGCGAGCGGGGCCTTGGGCTCGGCGCGGCGGCCCGCGGTGCGGGCGAGCAGGGCGAGGCCGAAGGCGAGGGTCTTGCCGGAGCCGGTGCGGCCGCGGCCGAGGATGTCCCGGCCGGCGAGCGAGTTCGGGAGGGTCGCGCCCTGGATCGGGAAGGGCTCGGTCACGCCCTGCGCGTTCAGCGTCTTGACCAGGGCCGCGGGCATGTCGAGGGCGTCGAAGGACTCGACGGAGGGGAGCGCGGGCGTCAGCGTCTCGGGCAGGGTGAACTCACGCGGCGGCGGAGGCGAGGCCGGTCCACGGCCACGCCCGGCGCCCTTGGCCTTGCCCTTGGGGGCGGCGGCGGAGCCACGGCGGGTATTTCCGGACGGGTTTCCGGAGCGGGATTCCGCGGCCCGGCGGGGCCGCCTTTCGGAGCGGGTCATGGGAAATGCCTTCCTGGCCTGAGCACAGCACAAGCCGGGACCCGCACCTGCGCGGTGCGGGCCCCGGCTGCGAGAAACGCGTCCGGCAATTAGGCCGGGAGGATGTTCTCCGCCTGCGGGCCCTTCTGGCCCTGCGTGACGTCGAAGGTGACCTTCTGGCCTTCCTGCAGCTCACGGAAGCCGGAGGTCGCGATGTTGGAGTAGTGGGCGAAGACGTCGGCGCCGCCGCCGTCCTGCTCGATGAAGCCGAAGCCCTTTTCCGAGTTGAACCACTTCACGGTTCCGGTGGCCATAATTTTCTCCTGAATAGGTAAGGGTCCCATCCCGGAGAGTCCGGAAAACAAAATCGCGCCTGAGGAACATTCCCGTCAGGCGCACATAAAGTTCATGGGTACCAACTAGCAACAAGGGAACCTTAGCACGCCGCCCCACCCGGAGGGCGGGACGGCGACGAGGGTCACACCGGGGCGGTACGAAGATCAGAGCCGCTCGATGATCGTCACGTTGGCCTGGCCCCCGCCCTCGCACATCGTCTGGAGGCCGAAGCGGCCGCCCGTGCGTTCCAGCTCGTGGAGCAGCGTCGTCATCAGCTTCACACCCGTCGCGCCCAGGGGGTGGCCCAGGGCGATCGCGCCGCCGTTGACGTTCACCCGCTCCGGGTCGGCGCCCGTCTCCTTCAGCCAGGCGAGGACGACCGGGGCGAAGGCCTCGTTGATCTCGACGAGGTCCATGTCGTCGATGGTCATGCCCGTCTTCTTCAGGGCGTACGCGGTGGCCGGGATCGGGGCGGAGAGCATCCGGATCGGGTCCTCGCCGCGCACCGAGAGGTGGTGGACGCGGGCGCGCGGGGTGAGGCCGTGTTCCCGTACGGCCCGCTCGCTCGCCAGGAGCATCGCAGCGGCGCCGTCGGAGACCTGGGAGGAGCAGGCCGCCGTGATCGTGCCGCCCTCGACGACGGGCTTCAGGGCGGCCATCTTCTCCAGGGTGGTGTCCCGGCGCGGGCCCTCGTCCACGGTCACGTCCCCGTAGGCGACGGTCTCCCGCGCGAAGCGGCCCTCGTCGATCGCACGCAGCGCCCTCTCGTGCGACCGCAGGGCGAACTCCTCCTGGTCACGGCGGGTGACGCCCCACTTCTTCGCGATCAGCTCGGCGCCGTGGAACTGATTGACGGGCACGTCTCCGTACCGGGCTCGCCAGCCCTGGGAGCCCGCGTAGGGGCCCTCGCTCAGGCCGAGGGGCTCGGCGGCCTGCCGGGAGGCGAAGGCGATCGGGATCATCGACATGTTCTGGGTGCCGCCGGCCACGACCAGGTCCTGCGTGCCGGAGAGCACGCCCTGCGCCGCGAAGTGCACGGCCTGCTGCGAGGAGCCGCACTGGCGGTCGATCGTGACGCCGGGGACCTCCTCGGGCAGGCCCGCCGCCAGCCATGCCGTACGGGCGATGTCGCCGGCCTGCGGGCCCACGGTGTCGAGGCAGCCGAAGACGACGTCCTCGACGGCGGAGGGGTCGATGCCCGAGCGGGCGACGAGCGCCTTCAGGACGTGCGCGCCGAGGTCCGCCGGGTGGGCGGAGGCCAGGCCTCCCTTGCGGCGGCCCACCGGGGTGCGGACCGCTTCGACGATGTAGGCCTCGGCCATGACAACTCCTCCAGACGGCTAGGAACGTACGGCGATTCCGTCCAGGACCATCGACAGGTACTGGCGGGCGATCTCGTCCGGGCTGTGCTGTCCGCCCGGGCGGTACCAGGACGCGGCGACCCAGACGGTGTCGCGCACGAACCGGTAGGTGAGCCGGATGTCGAGGTCGGCCCGGAAGGTCCCGGCCTCGACCCCACGCTGCAGCGTGCCCAGCCACGCCTTCTCGAACTTCTGCTGCGAGTCCGAGAGGTAGTGGAAGCGGGGCTGGTCGGCGAGGTGCCTGGACTCCTTCTGGTAGATCGCGACGGCGGCGCGGTGCCGGTCGATCTCCCGGAAGGACTCGGTGACGAGGGCCTCGATGGTCTCCCTGGGGCCGAGTCCGGCGGCGAGGACGGCGTCGTACCCCTCCCACAGCTCGGTCAGGAAGGTGGAGAGGATCTCGTCGAGCATCGATTCCTTGGAATCGAAGTGGTAGTAGAGGCTGCCGGCGAGCATGCCGGCGGCGTCGGCGATCTTCCGTACGGTCGTGGCGTTGTACCCCTGGGCGGCGAACACCTCGGCCGCGGTGTCCAGGAGTTCCCTGCGGCGCTCGGGCGAGGCGCTCACCGGGGGCTTCTTCTTGCTGTCGCTGCTGACTGTCTTCGGCACACGTCCATTCTGGTCCTAGGCGTGCTGACTGCTGACCGAGACGGTCTCGCCGGTCATGTAGGAGGAGTACGCGCCGGCGAGGAAGACGATGACGTTGGCGACCTCCCAGGGCTCGGCGTACCGCCCGAAGGCCTCGGCCGCGGTGAGTTCGGCGAGCAGCTCGGCGGAGGTGACCTTGACCAGGTGCGGGTGCATGGCGAGGGACGGGGCGACGGCGTTGACGCGGACGCCGTACGGCGCCGCCTCGACGGCTGCGCAGCGGGTGAGGGCCATGACGCCGGCCTTGGCGGCGGCGTAGTGGGCCTGGCCCGCCTGGGCGCGCCAGCCGACGACGGAGGCGTTGTTGACGATCACACCTCCGTGATCCGCCTCCGCGAAGTGGCGCAGGGCGGCGCGCGTGCAGCGGAAGGTGCCGTTCAGGGTGACGTCCAGGACCCGGCTCCACTGGGCGTCGGTCATGTCGACGAGCGCGGCGGTGCCGCCGAGCCCGGCGTTGTTGACGACGGCGTCGAGCCGGCCGTGGAGCCGTACGGCGGTGTCGAAGAGGGCCTGCACCTGGGCCTCGTCGGTGACGTCGCAGGGCAGCGCGTCGACCCGGTCCGCGCCGAACTCGGCGGCGAGGGCGGCCTCGGCCTCCTTGAGCCGGCGGGCGTGCGCGTCGCTGATCAGGACCCTTGCGCCCTCCTCCAGGAAGCGCCGGGCGGTGGCCCCGCCGATACCGGCGCCGGCGGCGGCGGTGATGACGGCGGTACGGCCGGTGAGCAGTCCGTGCCCGGGAACGTACGGGGGCGGGGTGGCGGGCGGGGTGGCGGGCGGGATCATGGGCGCGGCTCCTTGGGGAGGCCGAGCACCCGCTCGGCGATGAGGTTGCGCTGGATCTCGCTGGATCCGGCGTAGATGGTGTCGGCGCGGGAGAAGAGGAACAGCCGCTGCCACTCGTCGAGTTCGTAGGGTTCGGCGGCGACGACCGTCGCGGCGGCGCCGCGGACGTCCATGGCCAGCTCGCCGAGGTCGCGGTGCCAGTGCGACCAGTAGAGCTTGGCCGTCGAGGGGTCGGTGCCGCGCCGGGCGCTCGCACGCATGGCCTGGAGCCCGGCCCAGGCCCGGGCGAGCCGGTCGCGGATCAGCGGGTCGGCGAGGGCGCCGTTGCTCCGGGCGAGCGCGATGAGCCCTTCCAGCTCGCGGCGGAATCCGACCTGCTGGCCGAGGGTGGAGACGCCGCGTTCGTAGCCGAGGGTGGCCATGGCGATGCGCCAGCCGTCGCCGGGGGCGCCGACGACGTTCGCGGCGGCGGTCCGCGCGCCGTCGAAGTAGACCTCGTTGAACTCGCTGGTGCCGGTGAGCTGGACGATCGGCCGGATCTCCACGCCCGGCCGGTCCAGGGGGACGAGGAGGTACGAGAGTCCGGCGTGGCGCCGGGAGCTCGGCTCGGTGCGGGCGACGACGAAGCACCACTGCGACTCGTGGGCGAGCGAGGTCCAGATCTTCTGTCCGTCGATCACCCAGTCGTCGCCGTCGCGGCGGGCGCGGGTGCGGACGGCGGCGAGGTCGGAGCCGGCGTCGGGTTCGCTGTAGCCCTGGCACCAGAGCTCCTCGACGGCTCGGATCGGGGGCAGGAAGCGGGCCTTCTGCTCCTCGGTGCCGTGGTCGATGAGGGTGGGGCCGAGCAGCTGTTCACCGATGTGGTTGACGCGGGCGGGGGCGTCGGCGAGGGCGTACTCCTCGTGGAAGGCGATCTGCTCCTCGATGCTCGCCCCGCGCCCCCCGTACTCGGTGGGCCAGCCGACGCAGGTCCAGCCGTGGGCGGCCAGGTGCCGTTCCCAGGCGAGGCGTTCGGGGAAGGCCTCGTGCTCGCGGCCGGGGCCGCCGAGTCCCTTGAGGGCGGCGAACTCGCCCGCGAGGTGGGCCCGCAGCCAGGCGCGTATCTCGGTGCGGAACTCCTCGACGCTGCTCATGGCGCTGCTCATGGCCGTACGTTAACCTACCAAACACTTGTTAGGGAAGGAGCCCCGATGGACCCGTCGCACAGCGCCGAGGAGGACGCCTTCCGCGCGGAGGCCCGGGAGTGGCTGCGGGCCCGTGTGCCCGCCGAGCCGCTGCCCTCCCTGGAGACGGAGGAGGGCTTCGCCGCGCACCGCGCCTGGGAGGCGGAGCTCGCCGCCGGCCGCTGGTCGGTCGTCTCCTGGCCCGAGCGGTACGGCGGCCGGGACGCCGACATCTTCCGTTGGCTGGTCTTCGAGGAGGAGTACTACGCGGCGGGGGCGCCGGGCCGGGTCACGCAGAACGGCATCAGCCTCCTCGCCCCGACCCTCTTCGACCACGCCACGGAGGAGCAGCGGGCCCGCGTGCTGCCGTCGATGGCGACCGGCGAGGTCGTCTGGGCGCAGGCCTGGTCGGAGCCGGAGTCGGGCTCCGACCTGGCCTCGCTCACCTCGCGCGCGGTACGGACGCGGGGCGGCTGGCTGCTGTCCGGGCAGAAGACCTGGTCCTCGCGGGCGGCCTTCGCGGACCGGGCGTTCGGCATCTTCCGCACCGACCCGGAGACGGACCCCGCACGGCCGCACCGGGGGCTGACGTATCTGATGTTCGACCTGCGGGCGCCCGGGGTGACGGTCCGGCCGATCGGGCGGCTCGACGGGAAGCCGGCCTTCGCCGAGCTCTTCCTCGACGAGGTCTTCGTGCCGGACGAGGACGTGATCGGGGAGCCCGGCCAGGGCTGGCGGATCGCGATGTCCACGACGGGCAACGAGCGCGGGCTGATGCTCCGCTCCCCCGGCCGCTTCCTCGCCGCCGCCGACCGGCTCGTACGGCTCTGGCGCGAGGGCGGGGAGGGTCCGGGGCTTCGCGACCGGGTCGCGGACGCGGTGATCGGGGCTCGGGCCTACCAGCTCTTCACGGCTGGCGCCGCCGCACGGTTCGCGGCGGGGGCGGCCATCGGGGCGGAGTCGAGCCTGAACAAGGTCTTCTGGTCGGAGTACGACATCGCGCTGCACGAGACGGCGCTCGACCTGCTGGGCGACGAGGCGGAGTCGGCGGACGGCGCGTGGGGCGAGGGGTACGTCTTCTCCCTCGCGGGCCCGATCTACGCCGGCACCAACGAGATCCAGCGCGACATCATCGCCGAGCGGCTGCTCGGCCTGCCGAAGGGGCGGCGCTGATGCGATTCCTGGCGACGAAGGAGCAGCGCGCCTTCGCGCGCTCGCTGGACGCGATGCTGTCGGCGGCGGGGACGCCGGCCGCGATCCGGGCCTGGGCGGCGGACGATCCGTCGCCGGGCCGCGCCCTGTGGTCACGCCTCGCCGAGGCGGGCGTCTTCGCGCTCGCGGTGCCGGAGCCGTACGAGGGCGTGGGCCCGCTGCCGGTCGAACTGGCGACGGCGTTCGTGGAGTTGGGGAGGCACGGGGTACCGGGCCCGGCGGTCGAGACGGTGGCGGTCGCCGCGCTGCTCGCGGAGCTGGCGCGGCGGGGCGAGGACGGTCCTGCCAAGCGTCTGCTCCCGGGGATCGCGGCGGGCGGGACGATCGCGACGCTGGCGACGGGCGCGCCGCCCGCACCGCCCCGCGGCGCCGCCCTGGACGCGGACCGCGCCGACCTGGTCCTCGCCGTCGAGGCGGACGAGCTCCGGATCGCCCGCGGCCACGAGGGTGTACGCGTCTCCGCCGATCCCGCGCGCCGGTTCGCCAGGCCCGCGCCCGGCGGGGAGGTGCTGGCCGCGGGGCCCGCCGTGACGGCAGCCGTCGCGCACGCCCGGGACTGGGCCCTGCTGGCGACCGCCTCCCAGGCGCTCGGCGTCGGCCTGACGCTGCTCGACCGGACCGTGGCGTACGCGAAGCAGCGGCGCCAGTTCGGTACGGAGATCGGCTCCTTCCAGGCGGTCAAGCACCGGCTGGCCGACACCCTGATCGCGCTGGAGTTCGCCCGCCCCCTGGTCTTCGGAGCGGCGCTCACCTTCGCGAGCACCGATCTCGCGGCCGCCAAGGTCACGGCCGGCGAGGCCGCCTACGCCGCCGCCCGGACGGCCCTGCAGATCCATGGCGCCGTCGGCTACACCGAGGAGCTCGACCTCTCCCTCTGGCTCCGCAAGGCCCGGCCGCTCAGGGACGCCTGGGGCGCCCCGTCCTGGTGCCGGGCCCGTGTCCTCGACACGTACGGCGGCTCATGACTGTTCGCGCGGCGGACTGTCGTCCGTACCGCGCCGGATCGTCCGCAGCCTCCGCCCCGGTGACCAGGTGCGGACGACCAGGTCGTCGCCCTCGACGACGGTGCGGACCACCTCCGTCACCTCCACCCGGAAGACATGGAACGGCAGTGGCATGCCCACGGCCTCCGCGTACCGCTCCAGCGCCCCCGGATCGGTGATCTCGACGGCACGGCCCGAGATCCGGACGTCGCCGCCGCCCATGTCCGTCCCCGAGCCCGGGTTGGCGAGCAGCGCGAAGCGACCGTCACGGCGAAGGTCGAGCGCCTTGCGGGAGTTCGGCATCATGCCGAGCCACAGCTCGTCCCCCCGGAAGTCGGCCTCGATGCCGCTGAGCCGCGGCGAGCCGTCCTTCCGTACGGTGGCGAGCGAGTGGTGGGTGTACTGCCCGAAGCGTTCGCGCACGGTCGCGGCGAAGGCGGGCTCGGCGGCTTCGAAGGCCGCCCAGGTAGTCGTGGTTCCGGTGTCTCCCATGACTCCAGGAAACACCGGGTACCCGACACCTTCTGTCTGGATTACTCCTCTGCCGGGACCGGGACGCCGGCCGGGATCCCCGGCCCCGTCGACTCCGGCCCGGATCTCCGGCCCCGACTACTCCCCGCGCTCGGCGGCCGACCGCTCCACGCAGAACTCGTTGCCCTCGGGGTCGGCCAGCGTGGCCCAGCCCGTGCCGTCCGCGTTCCGGTGGTCGCCGACCATCGTGGCGCCGATGGCCAGCAGCCGCTCGACCTCCGCGTCCCGGCCGCGGTCCTCCGGCCGCAGGTCCAGGTGGACCCGGTTCTTGACCGTCTTCCCCTCGGGCACCTGGATGAAGAGCAGGTCCGCACCCGCGGAGTGGACCAGCGCCTCGGGGTCACCGGGTGCGTCCTCGTCGGACACCTTTCCGTCCAGGGCCTCGGCCCAGAAGGCCGCCAGGCCGTACGCGTCGGAGCAGTCGAACGTCACGTGTCGCACAAGAGATGCCATGCCGCCACTATCACGTGGTCGACACCGCACGAGCCAGCGGGTTTCCCGCGGTTCCCGGGCCTCCGGCGTCTCACGGGCGGACGATGGCGGCGGCCCGGGCGGCGGAGAGCCAGGCCGGGAACTCGGAGACGATCCGGTCGTACAGCTCGGCGTCCGGGACCCTGCGCGGGTCCGTTCCGGCGTGGAAGAACCCGGCGTTGTCGACGGGCCGCCTGTCCGGCACCGCCAACTCGTCGAGCTTGCGCAGGAATTCGAACTGCCGGCTGCCGGGGTCGCCGAAGCCGATGAACTGCCAGAAGAGCGGCAGTTTCGCCGCCTTGCAGACGTACCGCTCGGCGGCCAGTTTGTTGATCGGTCCGCCGTCGGTCTGGAAGACGACGAGCGCCGGCGCGGTGGCGCCGCTGTCGAGGTAGTGGTCGATGACCGCGTCCATCGCCAGGTGGTAGCTGGTCTTGCCCATGTGGCCGAGCCCGGCGACGATCCGGTCGATCCGCCCCTGGTGGTCGGCGAGTTCGATGTCGGTCTCGGCGTCGATGTCGGTGGAGAAGAAGACCACGGGCACCCGCCCGTCGTCGTCCAGGTTGGCCGAGAGACCCAGCACCCGGTCGGCCAGCGCCTGGACGCTGCCGTCCTTGTAGTACGGCTTCATCGAGCCGGAGTAGTCGAGCACGAGATAGACGGCGACGCGCTGCCCGTCCAGGCCGTGCTTGCGCAGGGAGACCCCCGCCGACTTGTAGAGACTCACCAGGGCCGGTGCGGTCTCCTCGACCTTGCGCAGACTCAGTGCCATCGACGGCTCCCCTCCCCCAGGACCCGCGCGGCCGCTGCCGCGCGGACTCCTCCCGATACGTTCCCGAGCGTACGTGACCAGCCCCGCCGCGCCGCACGTGTTCCGGGGGCCGTCGTCACCGGTCACCCACCGCGGCGAGGATCAGGGAGGCGACGCGGTCCGGGGCCTCCAGCGGGGGCCAGTGGCCGACGTCGGCCAGGGCGTGGAGGGTGGCGTCCGGCATGCGCTCGGCGATCCGCTCGGCGATGTGGGCCCCCGAAATGGGGTCGAGCAGGCCCCAGACGAACGCCTTGGCAAGGTCACCGGTCTCCATGGCCTCGACCCAGCGGTCACGGTGGGCGGTCCGGTCGTCGATGTACCGGATCAGGAGATGGGCGTTCCGGTGGCCGTCGTCCCGGCCGAGGCCCTCCCACATCGCGGCCACGTCGGCGCTCGCGTCGTACCCCTCGGCGAACGTCGGGGCGAGGGCGGCGGCGAGGAGTTCGGCGCTCAGCGCGGCGCTGAGCTGGGGGCCGAGTTCGGGGTCGAGCAGCGCGGACTGGGCCGGTTCCGGCCGGTGGAGCTCGGGGTAGATGCCGCCGTTCAGCAGCGTCAGACTCGTGATCTCGCTCTTCGACGCTCCCTCGGCGCGGCGGGCGACGAGTTCCTGGGCCACGGTGGTGCCGTAGTCGTGGGCCACGAGATGCGTCGAGCGCACCGCTTCGTGCTGCCACAGCGCGGCCACCAGGTCGGCCTGTTCGTGGATCGAGTACGTGTGGTCGGCCGGCTTCTCGCTGGCGCCGAAGCCGAGGAAGTCCGGCATGAGGAGGGTGTGGCGGGCGGCGAGAGCGGGGGCCGCCCGCGCCCAGTCGTGCGACGAGCTGGGAAACCCGTGGAGGAGCGTCATCACGGGTCCGCTGCCGGCCCGGCGGACGAACACCTCGCGCGGGACTCCGGAGACGGTGAGCGTGATCCGCTCGCCCTCGGCCCACCACTGCTCGATCTCTGTCGTCATCACAGCCTCCTCTTCCGCAGGTCCTCGATGTCCGCGAGCATGGCGTCCGCCAGATCGCGCTCGGCGGCGTAGTACCGCTCGGCCCAGGTGAGGGTCAGCATCGGGTACTCCCAGGCCTCCTCGGCCTTCGCGCCCTCCACGTCGGCCTCCGCGCGCCGGCGCATCTCCTCGGCGAACTCCCGGTGGTGGCGCAGGACTTCACCCATCTGCTCGGGTTCGAGGAGGTGTCCGAGCCAGAGCCTGAGCATGGGACCGTGCTTGAGCACCGGCGGGTCGACGGCCGCGGTGCGGGCCCAGGCGCGGACGGCGGTCATCCCCTCGTCCGTGATCCGGTAGACCCGCTTGTCACGGCTCCCCGTCTCCTGGGCGACCGTCCGCGAGGTGGCGAATCCGGCCTGCTCCAGGCGCTTCAGCTCGCTGTAGATCTGGCTGAACGACGGGCTCCAGTAGAAGAAGCGCAGCGACTGGTCGGCCCACTTCTTGAGGTCGTAGCCGGACAGCTCCCGGCCGAAGGAGAGCAGTCCGAGCACCGCCCAACTGGTCGCCGGGAAACGGGGGTTATCCGGCTCCGCACCCCGCCCCGCCGTCGTCTTGTCCGCCACGGACCGAAGTCTACGACTCCCTTCCGCACCCCACCTATGCCTGCTAGAAGTATTTCTATTCGGCATAGAGGAGTTCACCGTGAAGTTCTCCATGATCTTCGAAGCCCAGCTCGTCGACCCGACCCCCGCACGCGAACGCCAGGTCATCCACGACTGCGTCGCACAGGCCGTCCACGCGGAGAGGATGGGCTTCGACCGCATCTGGGCCGTCGAGCACCACTCCCTCACCCAGTACGCCCACATGAGCGCGTCCGAGATCTTCCTGTCCTGGGTCGCCGCCCGCACCGAGCGCATCCGGATCGGCCACGGCGTCGTCACCATGCCGTTCGGCTACCAGCACCCGGTACGGGTGGCCGAGCGCGCCGCCATGCTCGACGTCCTCAGCGGCGGCCGGGTGGACATCGGCGCCGGCCGGGGGGCGACCCGCCAGGAGATGCGCATGTACGGAGTGCGCCAGGAGGACACGTATCCGCAGATGGAGGAGGCTCTGCGGATCTTCTCCCGGGCCTGGCGCGAGGAGCGGTTCGAGTGGCACGGCTCGATCGACATCGGCCCGGGCGCGGTCCTTCCCCGCCCCGTGCAGGACCCGCACCCGCCCCTCTTCATGGCCTGCTCCAAGCACGACACCCTCAAGCGGGCCGCCGAACTCGGCATCGGAGCACTGGTGCTGGGGTTCGCGGGCGCGGACGACGTCCGTGCGATGCGGAAGGTGTACGACGACGCCATCGCCGTACGCGACGGCTCGCGGCTCGTCTCCACCGAGGTCAACGACCACTTCTCGGCGCTCTGCCCCACGATCGTCCTGGACGACGCGGAGCGCGCGCTGCGCCTCGGCACGCGCGGCCAGCGCTTCTTCGCCGAGTCGATCGCCCACTGGTACGGCGACGCCCCGGCACCCACCGGCCATGCCGAGGACGACGACCACACGGCCGCGCTCGAACGGCGACGCGAGGAGCTGGTCGCCCGGCTCCACGAGGCGAACGTCCCGGCCCGCCCGGTCGACACCGGCCCGTACAACACCGACCACGCCTACGGGGACGCCGGCACCGCGATCGCCTACGTCGAGCGGCTGCGCGAGATCGGCGTCGACGAGGTGATGTGCCTGATCCAGATGGGCACGGTCCCGCAGGAGGTCTGCATGGAGACCATCCGGCAGTGGGGCGAGCGGGTCATCCCGCACTTCCGCGCGCGGGAGCTGACGGCCGGATGACCGATCCCCTGACACCGGCGGCCCGGGCGCTCTGCGAGGCGATGTCGGCGAACTTCCCGCCCCCGGGCTCGCCCCTGGCGCTACGGGCGGCGGCCCGGGCGGGCGTGCGGCAGGTCCCGCCACGGCACGAGACGGCGGCGAACGGCGTCCGCGTACGTCTGTACGGCGCCGGGCCGGGCTCCGCGCTCGACCCCCGTCCCGTCGTCGTCTTCGCGCACGGCGGCGGGTGGGTTCTGTGCGACCTCGACACCCACGACGGACTCTGCCGTGAACTGGCCGTACGGGCGGGGGCCTCGGTGGTCTCCGTGGACTACCGGCGCGCGCCCGAGCACCGCTTCCCGGCCGCCGAGGACGATGTGTACGCGGTCCTGGAGTGGGCCGCCGCCCGTTACGGAGGCCCCCTGATCCTGGCGGGCGACTCCAGCGGCGCCAACCTCGCGGCGGGCGCGGCCCTGCGCGCCAGGGACAGTGGCGGCCCACCGGTCGCGGGCCAGCTCCTCTTCTACCCGGCCCTCGACCACCGGCTCGACTCCCTCTCGGCGGAGGCGTACGCCGAGGGCTTCTTCCACACCACGGCCCATATGCGCTGGTACTGGGAGCAGTACGTCGGCCCGGCCGGCGATCCGGTCGCCGCCTCCCCCGGCCTCGCGGCCGACCTCACCGGCCTCCCTCCGACGCTCGTGGTCCTCGCGGACTGCGACCCGCTCCGGGACGAGGGCCTGGCCTACGCCCGCCGGCTCTCCTCGGCGGGGGTCCGCGCCGAAGTGCGGCTGCACACCGGCATGTTCCACGGCTTCCTGGGGGCGCGCGGCGTGCTCCCCGAGGCGGACGCGGCCCTGGCGGGCGCCGCGGGCTGGCTCGCCGGCCTGTGCGGGTGAGACCGACCACGCCGAACCGTCCGCTGGACACCACGATCCCGTTCCCCGTACCGGCCTCCTACGCCCGACGGGCATCGGCGCGGCACACGACGCGTACCGCGCCTCCGTCTGTCCCCACGGACCGTCGCACCCCCACCGGATGAGCGGCCAGGAGGTCAGTCCTCGTCCCCCGGGGGTCCCAGGAGGGCGTCCACGTGGGCGGCGAGCGCGGCCCGCAGGGCTTCCGGCGGCATTCCGCGGTCGTCGATCAGGTGCACCACCAGATCGGCCCGGATCGTGGCCAGCAGGGCGTGGGCGGTGAACTCCGCGTCGTGGACGCCGGGCACCCGCTCCAGTGCCGCGCGCAGGATCTCGTGCCAGGAGTCGTAGTGCTCCGCCCGGTAGGGGCTGCTGAGCCCGGCGTCCTCGGCCGCCGACATCAGGTTACGGTTCTCGATCTTGAACCGCAGCGAGACGTCGAGGAGATCCTTCACCTGTCGGCGCGGTGAGGCGGCCCCCGCCTCCCGTACCTCGGCGACCGTCCGCCGCAGCGGTTCGAGGCGGGAGGCGATGAGGGCGCCGATCAGGCCGGCCCGGTCGCCGAAGCGCCGGAAGAGGGTGCCCTTGCCGACCCCGGCGGCCGCGGCGATGTCGTCCATCGACACGCTCGTGGGGCTGGTGCTGACGGCGAAGAGCTCGTCGGCGGCGGCCAGGACCGCCTCCCGGTTGCGCACGGCGTCCGCGCGTTCTGCGCGCTGGGCCACGGACCCTCCTCGTGGGTGAAGCGGTTCTCGTCGTGTCGTCGAGTCGGTCGACGATACGCGCTGCCGGGCGGCCGGCGAGAAGGCGGGGCGGCGGGCCCTACCCGGTCGCCTCCCGTTCGAGGAAGGCGCGCAGTGTGCCCGGAGGGCGTCCGGTGAGACGCCGGACGGTGTCCGAGGTGCGGTCCTCCGCCCCGTCCGCGATGGCGCGGTCCATCCCGGCCAGCATGGTGGCGAACTCCAGCGGGATCTCGGCGGCCCAGCGGTCGCGCAGCTGGTCCGACGTCAGCCGTCGGTGCACCACGGGGCGGCCGGTGACCTCGCTGATGGCCCCGGCGACGTCGTCGTAGCTGAGCGTCTCGGGCCCGGTGAGGATCAGGTCGGCGTTCGGGGCCTGTTCGTCCGTCAGGGCACGTACGGCGACGGCGGCGATGTCCTCCGCGTCGACGAACCCGACCCGGCCGTCCCCCGTGGCCGTCAGAATGGCGCCGCCCTCGCGGATGCTGCGCGCATGGGGCATGGAGCCGACGAAGTTCTGCATGAACCAGGAGGGCCGCAGCACCGCCCACTCCTCGAACAGGCCGGGCAGCGCCTCGTGGACCTGCCCCACCGCCGGGCCGCCCGCGGGGATCGCGGACGAACTGAGCAGCACCGCGCGGGAGACACCTGCCGTACGGGCCCGGCGGAGGAAGGGCAGCATCACCGCGGCGGGCTCGGACGAGCCGATGGGCGGGACCAGATAGACCCGGTCGACACCGGCCAGGGCCTCGCCCCAGGTACCGGGCGCACCCCAGTCGAAACGTACCGCCTCGGCACCCGCCACCGGGGTCGCGCCCCGGCTCGCGGCCCTGACGCGACGGCCGTCCGCGACCAGCCGGGCGACGACACGGCTGCCGGTGGTCCCGGTGGCCCCCACGACCAGGGCCGCGCGAGGGACGCGGCAGGAGCCGGGGCCGCCGCTCATCGGGCCGCTCCGGCGAAGTCGGCTCCGGGCTCGGCCACGGCGAGGGGGTTCCAGTAGTCGCGGTAGGAGGTGATGAGCCCGTCCCTGACGGTCACCACGGCGATGTAGGTCATGTCGAAGGGGGCGCCGGTCTCCACCAGACGTCCGACCCCGCGCATCTCGACCACGATCGTCTCGGCGGCGGCGGTCCGGTGGACGGTCACGTCGGGGAAGTCGTGGAGGTCGATGTGGTCGGGGTAGTGGCGCATGTACTCCGCGACGGCCTCCCGCCCCTCCAGGCGGGTGGGCCGGCCAGGGGGCGCGAAGGGGAACTCCATGACACCGCCCTCGTGCCACAGGTCCACCCAGCCGGCGATGTTCTTGTCCAGGAGCAGCCGCAGACCGTGGCGGTACAGCTCCTCGGGCGTCATGGGGGTCGTCATGATCGGGGCTTCCGTTCTGCTCGACGGCACAGCTCTCCGGACCGCCGGAGAGAAGCAAAGCGGACTGGCGGTCCGTATGACTCGAGCATACGGACCGCCAGTCCGCTTCACAAGGCGGGGACGGTCGAAGCGGGGGCGGGCGAGGCGAGAGGGCACCTGACACCCGGGAACGACCGGTGGCAGAACGCGCCGCGGCGCCCTCCCAGTCGTCCGGTCGGGGACATTCGGGGGGCGCCGCGCTCAGTTCCGTACGTCGTTGTACGGGACGTCTTGGGGACGGGACGGTCAGACCGTCAGGGCTCGGTCCGTCGGGCGGATCGGGGCCGGGAGGTCACTCGCACCCGTCAGGAAGCGGTCGACTCCGCGGGCGGCCGAGCGGCCCTCGGCGATCGCCCAGACGATCAGCGACTGGCCGCGGCCGGCGTCACCGGCCACGAACACACCACCGACGTTGGTGGCGAAGTCCGCGTCACGGGCGATGTTACCCCGCTCATCGAGGTCTAGACCAAACTGCCCGACCAGGCCGTTCTCGACGTCCGTCCCCGTGAAGCCCATCGCGAGCGTCACCAGCTGCGCCGGGATCTTCCGCTCCGTGCCGGGCTTCTGCGTCAGCTTGCCCTCGACGAACTCGACCTCGACCAGGTGCAGGAACTGGACGTTGCCGTCCTCGTCGCCCTCGAAGTGGGTGGTGGAGACGGAGTAGACCCGCTCGCCGCCCTCCTCGTGCGCCGAGGTGACCTTGTACAGCATCGGGAACGTCGGCCACGGCTGGCCGGCCGCCCGCTCGTCGCCCGGTCGCGGCATGATCTCCAGCTGCGTGACCGAGGCCGCGCCCTGGCGGTGGGCGGTGCCCACGCAGTCCGCGCCCGTGTCGCCGCCGCCGATGACGACCACGTGCTTGCCCTCGGCCGTGATCGGCGGGGTCACGAAGTCGCCCTCGACGACCTTGTTGGAGAGCGGCAGGTACTCCATCGCCTGGTGGATGCCGGACAGCTCGCGGCCCGGGACCGGCAGGTCACGCGCGGTCGTGGCGCCCGCCGCGACGACCACGGCGTCGTACCGCTTGCGCAGGTCCGTCGCCGTGATGTCGCGGCCGATCTCGACACCCGTACGGAACTTGGTGCCCTCCGCGCGCATCTGCTCGATGCGGCGGTTGATGTGCCGCTTCTCCATCTTGAACTCGGGGATGCCGTACCGCAGCAGTCCGCCGATCCGGTCCGCGCGCTCGAACACGGCGACCGTGTGGCCCGCCCGCGTCAGCTGCTGGGCGGCGGCGAGACCCGCCGGGCCCGAGCCGATCACGGCGACGGTCTTGCCGGACAGGCGCTCGGGCGCCTGCGGCTTGACGTCGTTGCTGTCCCACGCCTTGTCGATGATCGAGACTTCGACGTTCTTGATGGTGACGGCCGGCTGGTTGATGCCGAGCACACACGCCGCCTCGCACGGAGCCGGGCACAGACGGCCGGTGAACTCCGGGAAGTTGTTGGTCGCGTGCAGCCGCTCGGACGCCTGCGCCCAGTCCTCGCGGTAGGCGTAGTCGTTCCACTCGGGGATCAGGTTCCCGAGCGGGCAGCCGTTGTGGCAGAACGGGATGCCGCAGTCCATGCAGCGGCCGGCCTGCTTGCTGATGATCGGCAGCAGGGAGCCGGGGACGTAGACCTCGTTGAAGTCCTTGACGCGCTCGCCCACCGGACGGGTCTTGGCGACTTCGCGCCCGGTGGTCAGGAAGCCCTTGGGGTCAGCCATGGGTCGCCGCCTCCATCATCTTCTCGGTGGTCTCGGCCTCGGAGAGACCTGCGAGCTCAGCGGCGTCCTTGGCGGCGAGCACTGCCTTGTACGTGGTCGGGATGATCTTGCTGAAGCGCTCCGCGTTCACGGACCAGTCGGCAAGGAGCTTCTCCGCGACCGTCGAACCGGTCTCCTCGTGGTGGCGGCGCACGACGTCGTGCAGCCACTGCCGGTCGGCGTCGTCGAGCGCCTCCACGGCGGACAGGTTGCCGGAGTTGACGTTGTCCCGGTCGAGGTCGACGACGTACGCGACGCCGCCCGACATGCCGGCCGCGAAGTTGCGGCCCGTCTCGCCGAGGACGACCGCCGTGCCGCCGGTCATGTACTCGCAGCCGTGGTCGCCCACGCCCTCCGAGACGACCAGCGCGCCGGAGTTGCGGACGCAGAAGCGCTCGCCGGTGCGGCCCCGCAGGAACAGCTCACCGCCGGTCGCGCCGTACGCGATGGTGTTGCCCGCGATGGTCGAGTACTCGGCCAGGTGGTCGGCGCCGCGGTCCGGGCGGACGACGACACGGCCACCGGAGAGGCCCTTGCCGACGTAGTCGTTGGCGTCGCCCTCCAGGCGGAGCGTGACACCGGCCGGCAGGAACGCGCCGAACGACTGGCCGGCGGAGCCGGTGAAGGTGATGTCGATGGTGTCGGCCGGCAGGCCCGCGCCGCCGAACTTCTTCGTCACCTCGTGGCCGAGCATGGTGCCGACCGTCCGGTTGATGTTGCGGATCGCGACCTGGGCCCGGACCGGCTGGGCCTCCTCGGCCGTCGCCGCGCCCAGCGCCTCGGCGGCGAGTTCGATCAGCTCGTTGTCGAGGGCCTTCTCCAGACCGTGGTCCTGCTCGATCAGGGCGTGGCGGACCGCGCCCTCGGGCAGCTCGGGCACGTGGAAGAGCGGGGCCAGGTCCAGGCCCTGCGCCTTCCAGTGCGTCACGGCGCGGCTGGTGTCGAGCAGCTCGGCGTGGCCGACGGCCTCTTCGAGCGTACGGAAGCCCAGCTCGGCGAGGATCTCGCGGACCTCCTCGGCGATGAACTCGAAGAAGTTCACGACGAACTCGGCCTTGCCGGAGAAGCGGTCGCGCAGGACCGGGTTCTGCGTGGCGATGCCGACCGGGCAGGTGTCCAGGTGGCAGACGCGCATCATGACGCAGCCGGAGACGACGAGCGGAGCGGTCGCGAAACCGAACTCCTCGGCGCCGAGCAGTGCGGCGATGACGACGTCACGGCCGGTCTTGAGCTGGCCGTCGGTCTGCACGACGATCCGGTCGCGCAGGCCGTTGAGCAGCAGCGTCTGCTGGGTCTCGGCGAGGCCGAGCTCCCAGGGACCGCCCGCGTGCTTCAGCGAGGTGAGCGGGGAGGCGCCCGTGCCGCCGTCGTGGCCGGAGATCAGGACGACGTCCGCGTGCGCCTTGGAGACACCGGCGGCGACCGTGCCGACACCGACCTCCGACACCAGCTTCACGTGGATACGCGCGGCCGGGTTGGCGTTCTTGAGGTCGTGGATCAGCTGAGCCAGGTCCTCGATGGAGTAGATGTCGTGGTGCGGCGGCGGGGAGATCAGACCGACGCCCGGGGTGGAGTGCCGGGTCTTGGCGACCCACGGGTAGACCTTGTGGCCGGGCAGCTGGCCGCCCTCGCCGGGCTTGGCGCCCTGGGCCATCTTGATCTGGATGTCGTCCGCGTTGACCAGGTACTCGCTCGTCACGCCGAAGCGGCCGGAGGCGACCTGCTTGATGGAGGAGCGGCGCGCCGGGTCGTACAGGCGCTCCGGGTCCTCGCCGCCCTCACCGGTGTTGGACTTGCCGCCCAGCTGGTTCATGGCGATGGCGAGGGTCTCGTGCGCCTCGCGGGAGATGGAGCCGTACGACATGGCGCCCGTCGAGAACCGCTTGACGATCTCGGAGACCGGCTCGACCTCGTCGATGGAGATCGCTTCCCGGCCTTCGGCGAAGCCGAAGAGACCGCGGAGCGTCATCAGACGCTCGGACTGCTCGTTCACCCGGTCCGTGTACTTCTTGAAGATGTCGTACCGCTTGTTGCGCGTGGCGTGCTGCAGGCGGAAGACGGTCTCCGGGTCGAACAGGTGGGGCTCGCCCTCGCGGCGCCACTGGTACTCGCCGCCGATCTCCAGCGCGCGGTGCGCGGAGGGGACGCCGGAGGCGGGGTACGCCTTGGCGTGGCGGGCGGCGACCTCCTTGGCGACGACGTCGAGACCGGCGCCGCCGATCTTGGTGGCCGTGCCGTTGAAGTACTTCTCGACGAAGGCGGTGTCGAGGCCGACGGCCTCGAAGACCTGGGCGCCGCGGTAGGAGGCGACGGTCGAGATGCCCATCTTGGACATGACCTTGAGGACGCCCTTGCCGAGGGCGTAGATCAGGTTCCGGATGGCCTGCTCGGGCTCGAGGCCCTCGATGAAGGTGCCGGCGCGGACCAGGTCCTCGACCGACTCCATCGCCAGGTACGGGTTGACGGCGGCGGCGCCGTAGCCGATGAGGAGGGCCACGTGGTGGACCTCGCGGACGTCGCCGGCCTCGACCAGCAGGCCCACCCTGGTGCGCTGCTTGGTGCGGATGAGGTGGTGGTGGACGGCCGCGGTGAGCAGCAGCGACGGGATCGGCGCGTGCTCGGCGTCGGAGTGCCGGTCCGAGAGGACGAGCAGGTGGGCGCCGCCCTCGATCGCCGCGTCGGCCTCGGCGCAGATCTCCTCGATGCGGGCGGCGAGCGCGTCGCCTCCGCCGGAGACCCGGTACAGGCCGGAGAGGGTCGCGGCCTTCATGCCGGGCATGTCGCCGTCGGCGTTGATGTGGATGAGCTTGGCCAGCTCGTCGTTGTCGATCACCGGGAAGGGCAGCGTGACGCTGCGGCACGACGCGGCGGTGGGGTCGAGCAGGTTGCCCTGCGGGCCCAGCGAGGAGTGCAGCGAGGTGACGAGCTCCTCGCGGATGGCGTCCAGCGGCGGGTTGGTGACCTGCGCGAAGAGCTGGGTGAAGTAGTCGAAGAGCAGCCGGGGGCGCTCGGACAGCGCCGCGATCGGCGAGTCGGTGCCCATGGAGCCGAGCGGCTCGCCACCGGTGCGGGCCATCGGGGCGAGGATGACGCGCAGCTCTTCCTCGGTGTAGCCGAAGGTCTGCTGGCGGCGGGTGACCGAGGCGTGGGTGTGCACGATGTGCTCGCGCTCGGGCAGGTCGGAGAGCTCGATCTCCCCGGTCTCCAGCCACTCGGCGTACGGCTTCTCGGCGGCGAGGCCGGCCTTGATCTCGTCGTCCTCGACGATCCGGTGCTCGGCGGTGTCGACGAGGAACATCTTGCCGGGCTGGAGGCGGCCCTTGCGGACGACCTTGGCGGGGTCGATGTCGAGGACGCCGACCTCGGAGGAGAGGACGACGAGGCCCTCGTCGGTGACCCAGTAGCGGCCGGGGCGCAGACCGTTGCGGTCCAGGACCGCGCCGACCTGGACGCCGTCGGTGAAGGTGACACAGGCCGGGCCGTCCCAGGGCTCCATCATCGTGGAGTGGTACTGGTAGAAGGCGCGCCGGGCCGGGTCCATGGACTCGTGGTTCTCCCACGCCTCCGGGACCATCATCAGGACCGCGTGGGGCAGGGAGCGGCCTCCGAGGTGGAGCAGCTCCAGGACCTCGTCGAAGGAGGCCGAGTCGGAGGCGTCCGGGGTGCAGATCGGGAAGATCCGGTCCAGCGAGCCCTCACCGAAGACGGTGGAGTCGAGCTGGGCCTCGCGGGCGGTCATCCAGTTCCGGTTGCCCTTGACGGTGTTGATCTCACCGTTGTGGGCGACGAAGCGGTACGGGTGGGCCAGCGGCCAGCTCGGGAAGGTGTTGGTGGAGAACCGGGAGTGGACCAGGGCCACGGCGGTGGCGCAGCGGCGGTCCGACAGGTCCGGGAAGAAGGGCTCCAGCTGGCCGGTGGTCAGCATGCCCTTGTAGACGATGGTGCGGGCGGAGAGCGACGGGAAGTACGTCCCGGCCTCACGCTCGGCGCGCTTGCGCAGCACGAACGCCTTGCGGTCCAGCGCGATGCCCGTGCTCGTGCCGTCGGCGACGAAGAGCTGACGGAAGACCGGCATGGTGGAGCGGGCGGAGGCGCCGAGCAGCTCGGGGGCGACGGGGACCTCGCGCCAGCCGAGGACGTTCAGACCCTCCTCGGACGCGATCGTCTCGATCTGCGAGACGGCCTGTGCGGAGCCGTCGGCAGGGAGGAAGGCGATGCCGACGGCGTAGGCGCCGGCGGCGGGGAGGTCGAAGTCGGTGACCTCGCGCAGGAAGGCGTCGGGAACCTGGAGCAGGATGCCGGCGCCGTCTCCGGAGTCGGGCTCGGAGCCGGTGGCGCCGCGGTGCTCGAGATTGCGCAGTACGGTCAGCGCCTGCTCGACCAGGGCGTGGCTGGCAACACCGGTCAGGGTGGCCACGAACCCGACACCACAGGCGTCGTGTTCGTTACGGGGGTCGTACATCCCCTGCGGAGCGGGGCGACCGTCCATGGGCGACCAGGCGTCGGAACGCATCGGCTCTCCCGTCGTCGTCGTGGCATATGCAGCTGCCGAGGGACGACGTTGGCCCTCCGCGAAATTTCGTGCAGGTTACATGATGGCTGGCTTCTCGCGAAGTGGATAGCTCATTCCAACATGCGGACACCGCTGACACGGAGCGGTGATGGTGGTTCACGCGTGAAGTGTGGGGTCTAAGGGTGGTTCTCAAGGGGGTCGGCAGACCCATCTCAAGGGGGGTCGGTAGACCCGACGCAGAGCGAGCCTCATTGCCCGCGGCGCTTACGCCTCATGCCCGGTGGTCATGGATTCGAAACCGCCGAGTAACGGCTACATATGTCGCGCTGTGCATAGTGTCTCACCGGGCGGCCGATCCGCCCAGGGGATATACGTCACAGCCAGCATGCACGCGGAAGGCCCTCACCGCAGGGCGAGGGCCTTCCATGGGGGTACGCAGGGGCGGGGCTGCGAGGTCAGAGCGCAGCCCCGAAGAGCATGCCGAGTCCGTACGTGAGAGCCGCGGCGGCGCCACCGAGCACGAGCTGACGCAGTCCGCTGAACCACCAGCTGCGCGCCGTCACCCGGGCGACCAGCGCGCCGCAGCCGAAGAGCCCGAGGAGCGCCAGCAGCACGGCCGGCCACAGCGCGCTCGCGCCGAGCAGATAGGGCAGTACGGGAAGCAGGGCGCCGAGCGCGAACGAGGCGAAGGACGAGACGGCGGCGGTCATCGGCGACGGAAGGTCGTCGGGGTCGATGCCCAGCTCCTCGCGGGCGTGGATCTCCAGCGCCTGCTCCGGGTCACGGGAGAGCTGCATCGCGACCTCGCGGGCGAGCGCGGGCTCGACACCGCGGGACACGTACAGCGCGGCGAGCTCCTCCATCTCGTCGACCGGGTGCTTGCGCAACTGACGCCGCTCGACGTCCAGTTCCGCCTGGACGAGTTCGCGCTGCGAGGCGACGGAGGTGTACTCGCCGGCCGCCATGGAGAAGGCGCCGGCCGCGAGTCCGGCGAGGCCGGTGATGACGATGGTCTGCTGCGACACCGCGCCGCCCGCGACACCGGTCATCAGCGCGAGGTTGGAGACCAGTCCGTCCATGGCGCCGAACACCGCCGGGCGAAGCCAGCCGCCGTTCACATCGCGGTGCGTGTGGTTGTCGCGGTGGGCCTCGTGCAGTGGTGCCTGGACTTCGATGATGGACATGCCTCTCCCCTGTCTTCTCCGGCGGGCCGGGCTGCACCCGCCGCCCCCAACACCCTCGAAAATACGCCCGATGTAAGGGGCGCGCCAGCAAGGCAGGCCGTACTTACTAAGGCTGACCTTGCTCTTCTGGCGGGGTGTCAGCCGGGTGACAGAGACGTTTCTGCGACGTCATCGCCTCCCGATGTGGCACAGATTCAGGAACCGTGAAAGGGGTGCGAGATGGTGAGCGAGACGGCAACGACGGCATGCGATGCGCGCGGGCGCGCGCGGGGCGCCCTGCTCGGCCTCGCGGTCGGTGACGCGCTCGGCGCGCCGGCCGAGAACATGCGCCCGTCGGAGATCCGCCGCCGCTGGGGCCGGATCGAGGGCTTCGTGACGGACCGTCCGTCCGGCACGGACGACACCGAGTACGCGATCTTCTCGGGGCTGCTGCTCGCCCGGCACGGCTCGGCGCTGACCGTCCGGCACGTGGAACGGGCCTGGCACCACTGGATCGCGGACCTGGACGAGGGCCCGTTCCGCGGGGCGGGCTTCAGCGAGCGCGGCACCCTGGAGAACCTCCGGCGGGGCCTTGCCGCGCCCATCTCGGCCCAGCACCGGCACGCGTGGTCGGACGGTCTGGCGATGCGGGCCGCGCCGTTCGGGGTCTTCGCCGCGGGCCGTCCGGCGGAGGCGGCCCGGCTGGTCGCCATCGACGGCACGGTGAGCCACGACGGCGAGGGCATCTACGGCGGCCAGGCGGTCGCGGCGGGTGTCGCGGCGGCGATGGGCGGCGCGTCGGTGACCTCGGTCATCGCGGCGGCGCTCTCGGTGGTCCCGATGGACTCCTGGACGGCCCGCTCGATGCGCCGCGCGGTGGTGGCGGCCCAACGGGTGGACCCCGATCCGCTGGTCCGCGAACGGACGGTCCGCTCGGCGGTGGTCATCGGCGGCTACCCGTGGACGGACCTCGCCCCGGAGGCGGTGGGCCTCGCGTTCGGCGCCTTCGCGGCGGCCCGCGGCGACTTCCGTACGGCGGTGCTCATGGCGGTGAACATGGGCCGCGACGCCGACACGACGGCGGCCGTGGCGGGCGCGCTCGCGGGCGCCGCGTCGGGCGTATCGGCGATCCCGGAGGAATGGGCGACGGCGATCGCCCCGGTGACGGGCAGCTGCCTCCCGTCGATGCGGGGCTACCACGTGCTGGACATCGCGGACCTGCTGACGGCGGACGAGGAGGAGGCGGCATGACCACCACGGACCCCACCCACCGCACCTACGGCTCGGGCTCGACCCTCTCGCTCGGCCCCCACTCCGCCTCGCCGGCCGTGGGCGTTCGCTCCGCCGGGGCGGTGGGGGTCCCCTCGGACGAAGTCCGGGTGAGGCTGGGCTCGGGCCACGAGCGCGGCCCCCAGGACAAGGCCGGCGCCCACGGCAGCCCCGAGGGCGGGCCCGGTGCCGGTGCCCAGGACAGACGCCCCGGCCCCGCCAAGATCGCCGGCCTCCTCCTCGGCCTCGCCGCGGGCGACGCCGCCGGCTGGCCCGCCGCCCGCCACCGCGCCGCCCGCATGCCCGAGTGGACCCGCCGCCTCACCCGCGAACTCGACACCTTCGCCGAACAGAACGCCACCACCACCCTCCCCGTCCCCATCGCCCTCAACCAGCCCCCCGAACCCCTCCGTCTCGGCCCCTCCGACGACGCCGAATGGGCGGTCTTCACCGCCGAGGCCGTCCTCGCCGCGTCCGGCCCGCTCTTCGCCACCCTTCCGCCGGAGCGCCGTCTGCGCGCCGCCGTCGACCTCGCCTGGAACTCCCTCGCGAGCCAGGTCGCGGCCGCCGCCGACCGCGCCCCCGAGGTGGAGTCCGCCGTCCTGCCGCTGCGGGCCCGCATCTCCGTGCGCGCCGGGCTCGGCAACCTCGCCACCGGCCTGCGTCCCCCCGCCACCGGCCATGACAATCCGCACTACTTCGACGACGCCGCCTGCGTCCGCGCCGCCGTGCTCGCGATCGTCCACCCGGGAGACCCGGTCGCGGCCGCCGAACTCGCCGAGTTCGACGCCCGGTACACCCAGGACGGCGACGGCGTCCACGGCGCCCGCGCGATGGCCGCCGCCGTCGCCGCCGCCCTCGGCGGCGCCACCGTCGACGAGGCCGTGGCGGCGGCGCTCGCCCAACTCCCGCCCACCACCGAGATCGGCCGCAACGCCCAGCAGGCGGTGAAGATGGCGCAGGACGTCACGAGCGCCTTCGAGCTGGTCCCCCTCCTGGAGCACCAGATCGTCGACCACGTCTACAGCTACGGCATCGCCGCTGCCGAGACCGTCCCGGTCGCGCTGGCCCTCGCGCTCGCGGCGCGCGGCGAGGCGGCCGGGGCCGTACCCGCCGCCGCCTGTCTCTCGCGTGTCGCGGACTCCGCCCCCGCGCTCGCGGGCGCGCTCACCGGTGCGCTCGGCGGCACCGACGCCCTTCCCGTCACCTGGCGGGAGGCCTGCCGCAGGCTCGCAGGCTGCGCGCTCCCCCGCCTCGCGGGCACGGATCTCGTCGAACTCGCCGGGCTGCTCGGAGACACGGAACTGGCCACCCCGGGTGGACAATTCCGACATGACTCCCACACTGGATGACCGGATCACCGGAAGTCTCCTCGGGGCCGCCGTCGGCGACGCCCTCGGCGGCCCCGTGGAGGGCTACACCCCCGAGCAGATCGTCGAGCGCCACGGCGGCCGGGTCACCGGCGTCGTCGGTCCCTGGAACGGGGACGCCTGGCGCACGGCCCGTCCCATCGCGCCGTACCACAAGGGCGACGGACACGTCACCGACGACACCTTGATGACCCACGCCCTGATCAGGGTGTACGAGAAGGTGCGTGACCATCTCGACGCGTACGCGGTGGCGGACCACCTCGTTCCCGAACTCATCGGCAACCCGGTCTGGATCCCCGAACTCGAAGC
The DNA here is from genome assembly GCF_043089925.1 of Streptomyces sp. NPDC013457. Classification (NCBI taxonomy): domain Bacteria; kingdom Bacillati; phylum Actinomycetota; class Actinomycetes; order Kitasatosporales; family Streptomycetaceae; genus Streptomyces; species Streptomyces sp. NPDC013457. The sequence goes on along the minus strand of NZ_JBICBL010000003.1, from coordinate 369,893 downwards.
GGAGGCGCTCCCCCTCCAGCGGATCTTCCTGGCGGAGAAGTGGCTGGTGGCCCGGCTCCACTACGGCCATGTCGATCCGCGCGAGGCGGGCAGCGGAAACATCGTCAACTGCGGTGCGGCGATGTACATGGCGCCTGTGGGTCTGATCAACGCGGCACACCCGGAGGCGGCGTACGCGGAGGCGCTGGACATCGCGGCGCCGCACCAGTCCTCGTACGGCCGGGAGGCGGCGGGGGTGTTCGCGGCGGCGGTGGCGGCGGCGTGCGCACCGGGCGCGACCCCCGGGTCGGTCGTGACCGCCGCCGGCGCCCTGGCCAAGGACGGCACCCGCGCGGCGATCGAGTCGGTCGCCGAAGTCGCCGCCCGGCACACGGACTTCGAGTCCGCCCTCGTGCCTCTGCGCCAGGCCGTGGCGCCGTTCGACACGGTCGGCCCCGACTACCGCGCGCCGTCGCTCGGGGCGCGCCGCCCGTCGCGGCTGCACGCGATCGAGGAGCTCCCGATCGCTCTGGGGATGTTGCTCGTCGGCGGCGGAGACTACCGTCGTACGGTCCTGGGCGCGGTCAACTACGGGCGGGACTGCGACTCGATCGCGACGATGGCGGGCGCGATCGCCGGCGCCCTGGCCGGCGAGTCCGCGGTACCGGCCGCCTGGGCGAAGCAGGTCGCCGAGGCGAGCCGGCTGGACCTGCACGCCCCGGCGCGGGCGCTGACGGCCGTCGCGCACGAGGTCTTCGCCCGCGACACGGCCCGCCGCCGGGCCCACGAGTCCGCGTACGCGACCCTCACGAGCGCGGCCGTCCGATGACCCTGCGCGTCACCTGGGTCCAGCCGGAGGACCTCGTCGGCCACGAGCTCCGCCAGGCCGCGGAGGACGGCCGCGACGCGACGGCCATCGCCGCCCGCTGGCATCGGGCGGGCGGCCACCCCGCCCCCCTGACGGCCGGCGCCTCCCCGACCCCGCGCCCGGACCTCCGTGCGCTGGCCGAGACCCTTCTCTCCGAACTCGCCGCCCTGCCTTCACCCGACCCCGACGAGCCGGGGGCCTTCGCCCCCGGCGCCCCGCCGGACGGCCGGCTCCGACCCACCCACGGCGCCCCGCGCGACGACCGGCTCCGACCCACCCACGGCAGCCCGCCTCCGCGCACCGGGGACAACCGGGCGATCTCCGCGCGCGAGGCCCCGCGATCCCGGGGAGACGGGTCCGGAGCCGACGGACCGGCCGGGGACCCGGGAAGGCCCGGGGTGGCGGGAGGCCGCCGCCCGGTCGACCGGCTGCACGCCGCCTGGCTCGGCCGCGCCGCCGGCTGTCTCCTCGGCAAGCCCGTCGAGAAGCTCCCCCTCCCCGCCATCCGCGCCCTTGCCCGCGCCGCCGGAAACTGGCCCCTCACCACCTGGTTCACCGCGACCGGCGTCCCCGCGGAACTGCTCGCCGCCCACCCGTGGAACCGCCGCTCCGCGGCCACCTCGCTCGCCGAGAACATCGACGGCATGCCCGAGGACGACGACCTCAACTACCCCCTCCTCAACCTGCTGCTCCTCCGGCGGTACGGCCGCGGCTTCTCCACCGCCGACGTCGCCCGACTCTGGCTCGACGAACTCCCCGCCGGCCGTACCTTCACCGCCGAGCGCGTCGCCTACCGCAACCTCCTCGACGGCATCGAACCCCCGCTGACCGCCGTCCACCGCAACCCCTTCCGCGAGTGGATCGGCGCCCAGATCCGCGCCGACGTCCACGGCTGGACGAACCCCGGGGACCCCGGGGCCGCCGCCGAGCAGGCGCACCGGGACGCGGCGCTCACCCACACCGCGAACGGCGTCCACGGCGCCCGGTTCGTCGCCGCGACGATCGCCGCCGCCGCGGGCGGCACCGCCGACGTCCACCAGGCCCTGGCCGCGGGTCTCGCCGTGATCCCGCCCCGCTCGCGGCTCGCTTGCGCCGTCCGCCTCGGCATCGAGGCGGCCCGCGCGACCCCCGACTTCGACGCCGTCGTGGACCGGCTCCACGCCGCCCTCGGCGGGTATCACTGGGTCCATGCCGTCCCGAACTCCGCCCTCCTCGCCGCCGCCCTCACCCATGGCGACGGCGACTTCTCGCGCACCATCTGCGCGGCGGTCTCCGGCGGCTGGGACACCGACTCCAACGGCGCCACCGCCGGTTCCGTCGCCGGTCTCCTCGCCGGCCACCCCGACCGGCTGCCCGAGCGCTGGACCGCCCCGCTCAAGAACCGGCTCTCCACCTCGATCCCGACCTTCGACGGGACCGGCTTCGACACCCTGGCCGAACTGACGTATCTGGAGGCAGTACGCCCATGACCAGCATCGTGGTGCTCGGCAGCACCAACATGGACCTCGTCGCCTTCGTCCCCCGGGCCCCCGCGCTCGGAGAGACCGTCACCGGAAGGGAGTTCCGGACGATTCCCGGAGGCAAGGGGGCCAACCAGGCGGTCGCCGCGGCCAGGGCCGGCGCCGACGTGTCGATGATCGGCGCGGTCGGCACCGACGACTTCGGCGGACGGCTCCGGGCGGCGCTCGAGGCCTCCGGGGTCGACACCGACCTGCTGCGCACCGTCGAGGGCCCCTCCGGTACCGCGCACATCGTCGTCGACGACGAGGGCGGCAACGCGATCGTGGTCGTCCCCGGCGCCAACGGCACCGTCGCCTCCCTCGACCACGGCGACGAGGCCCTGATCACCAACGCCGGAACCCTGCTCCTCCAGCTCGAACTCCCCCTCCCCGTGGTCGTCGAAGGCGCCGTCACCGCCCGTCGCCTCGGCGTCCGCACCGTCCTCACCCCCGCCCCTGCGCAGCCACTGCCTCCCGAACTCCTCGCCGCCACCGACCTCCTGGTCCCCAACGAGCACGAGGCCGCCGCGCTCACCGGCGTCGCCGACCCGCGCTCCGCCGCCGTCGCCCTGCTCGCCCAGGTCCCCGAGGTGGTCATCACGCTCGGCGCGGCCGGCTCCCTCTACGCGTCCCGCGGCACCGAGCCGTTCGCGGTCCCCGCGCCCCGCGTCCGTGCCGTGGACACCACCGCCGCGGGCGACACCTTCGTGGGCGCGCTCGCCGTCGCCCTCGGCGAGGGGCGGCCCGTCCGCGAGGCCATGGCCTGGGCCTCGACCGCGGCGGCGCTCTCCGTCCAGCACGAAGGCGCCTCGTCCTCGATGCCGTACCGCCCCGAGATCGACGCGGCCCACGACTCTCTCGACGGCCAGGAGGTCGACGCCGTATGACCGCCCGTACCCCCGACACCGCGCCTCCCCTCGACGGACTGCGCGTCCTGGATCTCGCCACCCTCTTCGCCGGCCCGCTCGCGGCGATGATGCTCGGCGACTTCGGGGCCGACGTGATCAAGGTCGAGCACCCCCGCAAGCCCGATCCGTCCCGCGGTCACGGACCCGCCAAGGACGGGGTCGGTCTCTGGTGGAAGGTCCTCGGCCGCAACAAGCGGACCATCACCCTCGATCTCTCCTCCCCCGGCGGCCGGGACACCCTGCTGCGGCTGGCCGCCGACGCGGACGTGATCGTGGAGAACTTCCGCCCCGGCACCCTGGAGCGCTGGGGTCTGGGCTGGGAGAAGCTGTCCGCCGCCAACCCCGGGCTCGTCCTCGCCCGGGTCACCGGCTTCGGCCAGTCCGGCCCGTACTCCCACCGTCCCGGCTTCGGCACCCTGGCCGAGGCGATGAGCGGCTTCGCCGCCATCACCGGCGAACCCGACGGTCCGCCCACCCTGCCCCCCTTCGGCCTCGCCGACTCGATCGCCGCCCTGGCCACCGCGTACGCCGTAATGACCGCGCTCACCGCCAGGACGGCCACGGGCCGCGGCCAGATCGTCGACATGGCCATCATCGAACCGATGCTCGCCGTCATCGGCCCCCACCCCCTCTGGTACGACCAGCTCGGTTATGTCCAGCCCCGCACCGGAAACCGCTCCCGCAACAACGCCCCCCGCAACACGTACCGCACGTCCGACGAATCCTGGGTCGCCGTCTCCACCTCCGCCCAGTCGATCGCCGAGCGCGTGCTCCGGCTGGTCGGCCGACCCGAGCTGATCGACGAGCCCTGGTTCGCCGACGGAGCCGGCCGGGCCGCCCACGCGGACGAGCTCGACGAGGCGGTCGGCACCTGGATCGCCCGCCACACCCGCGAAGAGGCGATGGCCGCCTTCGAGAAGGCGGAGGCGGCGATCGCGCCCGTCTACGACGTCCGGGACGTGATGGAGGATCCGCAGTTCCGCGCCCTGGACACGGTCACGGAGGTCCCCGACCCCGAGCTGGGGCCGATCCGTATGCAGAACGTCCTCTTCCGGCTCTCCGAGACCCCCGGCGGGATCCGCTGGGCCGGACGCCCGCACGGCGCGGACACGGCCGAGGTCCTCGCCGAGCTCGGTCTCACTCCGGCCGAGATCCGCGCCCTACGCGGTGAAGGAGCCGTATGAGTGGAACGCACTTCCCCCTCACCTGGCTGTACGCCCCCGGGGACCGCCCCGCCGTCGTCCAGAAGGCCCTGGTCTCCGGCGCGGACGTGGTGATCGTCGATCTGGAGGACGCGGTGGCCCCGGACCGCAAGGCGTACGCGCTCGCCGCCACGGCCGATCTGCTCGCCGATCCCCACCCCGTACCGATCCATGTCCGCATCCACTCCCCCCGTGACATCCCGTCCCTGGCCCCCCTCCCCGGCCTCCGTGGTCTCCGTGTCCCCAAGGTGACACACGCCACCGACATCCACCGGATCGCCGAGGTCACCTCCGGCCTCCCGCTCTACGCGCTCCTGGAGAACGCGCTCGCCGTCGAACGGGCGTACACGATCGCCACCGCCCATCCCTCCGTCCACGGCATCGCCCTCGGCGAGGCGGACCTCCGCGCCGATCTGGGGGTACGCGACGACTGCGGGCTCGACTGGTCGCGCGGCCGTCTCGTGGTCGCCGCCCGCGCGGCGGCCCTCCCTCCGCCGATCCAGTCGGTCCACCCCGACATCCGCGACCTGGACTCGCTGGCGGCCGGCTGCGCGCGCGGCCGGGCCATGGGCTTCCTCGGCCGGGCGGCGATCCACCCCCGCCAGCTCCCGGTCATCGAGCAGGCCTACCTCCCCACACCCGACGAGGTCGCCGCGGCCGAGGAGGTCGTGAAGGCCTCCCAGACGGAGGAGGGCGCACTGGCCCTCCCGGACGGCCGTTTCGTCGACGCGGCGGTCGTCGAGGGCGCCCGCCGCGTGCTGACCCTGTCGGCGCGAAGCGCCTGACCACGGTCCGGGCTTCCGCCCGAACGCCACAGGGCCGCCGGAACCCATCGGTCCCGGCGGCCCTGTGGCGCGATTCTGCCCGGTCAGCCCTTGGCGGCGGACTCCGTGCCGTTCGCGGGCGCGTCGTCCGGCTCGTCGGTCACGGCCTCGCGCCGGGCGGTCCCGCCCTCGGTCTCACCGTCGCCCTCGCCCTCCAGCGGGGAGGTCTCGGTCGCGGCCGCTCCCTTGCCGTCACCGGCCGGCTTGTCCTTCTCGGGCTCCACGATCTCCTCCCGGCCCGGGCGGAGCCGCGACGAGATCACGATGTACGCCACGGCAAGGACGAAGACGACGATCGCGGTCCAGACGTTCAGCCGGAGGCCGAGGATGTGGTGCGCCTCGTCGACCCGCATGTACTCGATCCAGCCCCGGCCCGCGCAGTACGCGGCGACGTACAGCGCGAACGCCCGGCCGTGGCCCATCCGGAACCGGCGGTCGGCCCAGATGACCAGGAGCGCGACACCGATGCACCAGAGCGACTCGTACAGGAAGGTCGGGTGGTAGATCCCCGCCTCGCGGTTCGTGCCGGCGGAGATCTCCAGGCCCCAGGGGAGCGTGGTCTCCTTGCCGTACAGCTCCTGGTTGAACCAGTTCCCCCAGCGGCCGATGGCCTGGGCGAGGGCGATGCCGGGAGCGATCGCGTCCGCGTACGCGGGCAGCGGGATGCCGCGCCGGCGGGCGCCGATCCAGGCGCCCACCGCGCCGAGCGCGATGGCGCCCCAGATACCGAGGCCGCCCTCCCAGATCTTGAAGGCGTCGACCCAGTTCTCGCCCTCGCTGAAGTAGAGCTGGTAGTCGGTGATGACGTGGTAGAGCCGGCCGCCGACGAGGCCGAAGGGCACGGCCCAGACGGCGATGTCGGCCACGGTGCCGGCTTTGCCGCCCCGGGCGATCCAGCGCTTGTTGCCGATCCAGACGGCGACGAAGACACCGATGATGATGCAGAAGGCGTAGGCGCGCAGCGGGACCGGTCCGAGGTGGAGGACACCGGTCGACGGGCTGGGAATGTAGGCAAGGTCCATGGCAGAACCGACGCTACCTTGCCGGGCGGGCGTGGCGGCAGCCCACCCGGCAACGTCTGCGTAACTAAGGGGATCATCCCGGTGGACGTCAGCCCGCCGAGGGCGAGGCCGTGCCGGGCTTCTTGCCCTGGTTGGCCTCGGCGACCCACTTCTTCAGGTTCTCCGGGGAGATCTGCTCGCTCCCCTTCGACGGGAAGATCGATTCTCCGTTGAGCAGCACCGACGGCGTGCCCTGGAAGTCGCCCTTCTGGAAGGCCTCGTTCGACTTCCCGACCCAGCTGTCGTGCGTACCGTCCTCGACGCAGCTGCGGAAGGCCGGCGTGTCGAGCCCCGGCACCTTCGCCGCGAGCTCGATCAGCTTGGCGTTGTCGCCGAAGGCGTCGTCCGTCTCCTGCGGCTGGTTGATGTACAGCGTGTCGTGGTACGCGGTGAACTTCCCGGCGTCCTGGGCGCAGGCCGCCGCGTTCGCCGCCCGGAGCGAGCCCTGGCCGCCCATGTTCCGGTCGATGAGGGTCGCGAGGTGGTAGTCGGTCTTGAGCGCGCCCGAGGCCTCCAGCTCGTGGATCGTGTCCCGGAACGCGTTCTCGAAGGAGGCGCAGGCCGGGCAGCGGAAGTCCTCCCAGATCGCGAGCGTGGACGGGGCGTCCTCCGCCCCCGTGGGGATCGCGGGCTTGTCCCCCTCGATCGAACCGGTCGGGGCGACGACCGGCCCCGCCTTGTCCGAGCCGCCGTCGTCGCCCCCGGTGTTGGCGGCGATCACCCCGGCGACCGCCGCCAGGCCGAGGACGCCGACGACCGCGGCCGACACGATCAGGACGCGCCGCTGCTTCTCCCGTGCCTTCTCGCGCTCACGCTGCTGCTGGAGGCGCTCCCGCGCGCTCCGATTACCGTCACTGTTCTTCTGGCTCACGCCCTCAGCAACGAACCGGGGAGGCGCGTCCGCGCCTCCCCGGTCACAGATCCACCCGTACGGGTTACGAAACGCGACGGACGCCCTCGGCGAGTTCGGCCGCCAGTTCCCTTACGGCGGTGAGCCCGGCGGCCTCGCCGTCGGCGTCGAGCATCCGCTTGACGAAGGCGGAGCCGACGATGACACCGTCGGCGAAGCCCGCGACCTCCTTGGCCTGCTCGGCGTTGGAGACGCCGAGACCGACGCAGACGGGCAGGTCGGCGGTGGCGCGGGTGCGGCGGACGAGGTCGGCCGCCTCGGCGCCGACGGACTCCCGGGTGCCGGTGACGCCCATGAGCGAGGCGGCGTAGACGAAGCCGGAGCCGGCGGCGGTGATGGTGGCGAGCCGGGCGTCCTGGCTGCTCGGGGCGACCACGAAGACGGTCGCGAGCCCGTGCTTCTCGGCGTGCTCACGCCACTGGGCGGACTCCTGGACCGGCAGGTCGGGCAGGATGCAGCCCGCGCCGCCGGCCGCGGCCAGCTCCTCGGTGAAGCGCTCGACGCCGTAGCGGTCGATCGGGTTCCAGTACGTCATGACCAGGACGGGCTTCCCGGTGGCCTCGAAGGCCTCGCGGACCGTGCGCATCACGTCGGCGATCCTGACACCGCCGCGCAGGGCGATGTCGTCGGCGGTCTGGATGACGGGGCCGTCCAGGACCGGGTCGCTGTGCGGGAGGCCGACCTCGACGATGTCGGCGCCGCCGTCGAAGACGGCCTTGATCGCCTCGATGCCGCCGTCCACGGTGGGGAATCCGGCCGGGAGGTAGGCGATGAGAGCGGCGCGGTTCTCGGCCTTCGCCTTGGCCAGGGTGTCGCTGAGGAGCTGGATGTTGCCGCTCACTTGGTGTCCCTCCGGATCTCGCCCGCGCCGTCCTCGGCGGCGGCGTCGGCCTCGACGGGGGCCGCGTCGGTGTCGTACAGCCCGAAGTAGCGGGCGGCGGTGTCCATGTCCTTGTCGCCACGTCCGGAGAGGTTGACGACGAGCAGGCCCTCGGGGCCCAGCTCCCTGCCGACCTCGAGGGCTCCGGCGAGCGCGTGCGCGGACTCGATGGCCGGGATGATGCCCTCGGTACGGGAGAGCAGCCGCAGGGCCTGCATGGCCGCGTCGTCGGTGACGGCGCGGTACTCGCCGCGGCCGCTGTCCTTGAGGTAGGAGTGCTCCGGGCCGATGCCCGGGTAGTCCAGACCGGCGGAGATGGAGTACGGCTCGGTGATCTGGCCCTCGTCGTCCTGGAGGACGTACGACCGCGAGCCGTGCAGGATGCCGGGCTCACCGGCGGTGAGCGTGGCGGCGTGCTCGCCGGTCTCGACGCCGTGACCGGCCGGCTCGCAGCCGATGAGGCGCACGTCGGCGTCGGGGATGAAGGCGTGGAAGAGGCCGATCGCGTTCGATCCGCCGCCGACGCAGGCGATGGCCGCGTCCGGGAGGCGGCCCGCGCGCTCCAGGATCTGCCGGCGGGCCTCGACGCCGATGACGCGGTGGAAGTCGCGGACCATGGCGGGGAACGGGTGCGGCCCGGCGACGGTGCCGAAGAGGTAGTGCGTGCGGTCGACGTTGGCGACCCAGTCGCGGAACGCCTCGTTGATGGCGTCCTTGAGGGTGCGGCTGCCGGACTTCACCGGCACGACCTCGGCGCCGAGCATGCGCATCCGGGCGACGTTCAGCGCCTGGCGCTGGGTGTCGATCTCGCCCATGTAGATGGTGCACTCGAGCCCGAAGAGGGCGCAGGCGGTGGCGGTGGCGACACCGTGCTGACCGGCGCCGGTCTCGGCGATGACGCGGGTCTTGCCCATGCGCTTGGTGAGCAGGGCCTGGCCGAGGACGTTGTTGATCTTGTGCGAGCCGGTGTGGTTGAGGTCCTCGCGCTTGAGGAACACCCGGGCACCACCGGCGTGCTCGGCGAACCGGGGCACCTCGGTGAGGGCGCTCGGACGGCCGGTGTAGTCGACCATCAGGTCGTTGAGCTCACGGGCGAACTCGGGGTCGGCCTTGGCCTTGTCGTACTCGACGGCGACCTCGTCCACGGCGGCGACGAGCGCCTCCGGGATGAACTTGCCGCCGAAGGCACCGAAGTAACCCTCGGCGTTCGGAACCTGACCCTCCGGGTCCGGAATGAAGAACTCGCTGGACATGCGGCTGCTCCTCGCGGGGCGGATGCCCCGGTGACGTGCTCGACGGTGGTCACGTACTGCGCGCGACCCCCGCACCCTGCGTGTGGGCAATCGTCCCGCCGGGGCGGGACGGGTGGGCACACGGGACGGCACCCCTGCGGGTGCGCCCGCTCCAGGTGCCCGGCGCCCACGAGGGCGGAACGGTCACGGGGCGGGGCAGGCACGGGGCGGACGCGCCCGCCAGGGCGCCGTTCCGTTGTGCCCACCCGTTCCGCCGTGCGGAACGAATGCCCACAACGTGAGCGGGCCCGGAGTCAGGCCGTCGTGAAGGTGCGCGCGGGGTGCGGGCGCCATCGCATGCCGTTGACCTGCCCCGGCTCGTCACCGATCACATACCGCACCCGGCGGCCGTGGACACGGCGGGCGGGTGCGCGGCAGCCGCGCGGCCGGCAGCCCCGGGCCAGCGGGGCGTGGGCGGGCGCGGCGGCGGTACGAAGGCGGGTGCGCAGCGCACGGCTGGGCATCGAGATCACCGCGCGCGCGCCGGACCCACCCGGGGCGGCGAGGCCCTGGGTGGTGGGCGTGGCGCGGTGCGGGGTCATGGCGGGGTCAGCCCCGCCCGTGGCGCAGGGCGGGGTGGGCGCCGGCGGCGACGAGGTCGGCGACGGCGGCCTTCGGGTCGCGGCCGGTCACGAGGGACTCGCCGACCAGGACCGCGTCGGCGCCGGCGTTGGCGTACGCGATGAGGTCGTGCGGCCCGCGGACGCCGGACTCGGCGACCTTGACGATGCCGGCCGGGATCTCGGGGGCGACGCGCTCGAAGGTGGAGCGGTCGACCTTGAGGGTCTTGAGGTTCCGCGCGTTGACGCCGATGATCCGGGCGCCGGCGTCGACGGCACGCTCGACCTCGTCCTCGTCGTGGACCTCGACCAGCGGCGTCAGGCCGATGGACTCGGCGCGCTCGATCAGGGAGACCAGGGCCTCCTGCTCGAGGGCGGCGACGATCAGGAGGGCGAGGTCGGCGCCGTAGGCACGGGCCTCCCACAGCTGGTACGCCGTGACGATGAAGTCCTTGCGCAGGACCGGGATGTCGACCCGGGCACGCACGGCCTCCAGGTCGGCGAGCGAGCCGCCGAAGCGGCGCTCCTCGGTCAGCACGGAGATGACGGCGGCGCCGCCCGCCTCGTAGTCCGCGGCCAGACCGGCCGGGTCGGCGATCGCGGCGAGCGCGCCCTTGGACGGGCTGGAGCGCTTGACCTCGCAGATCACGGTGACGCCCTCGCCGCGCAGTGCGGCGACGCCGTCCTTGGCCTGCGGCGCCTTGGCGGCGCGCTCCTTGAGCTCGTCGAGGGAGACCCGCGCCTGCCGCTCTGCGAGGTCGGCGCGCACGCCTTCGATGATCTCGTCGAGCACACTCACGCGAGAGGCCCCCTTCCGGGACGGTGATGGTGGCGGTGGTGCAGATGAACCAGGTTCAGCCATGTCGATGGTATCCGCACCGAGGGTCCGGACTCGCATCCGGCAGAGATGCGTCCCACCCACTGGGACTTCCGGTGCGGGATCAGGGGGCGAGCGCGGAGCCGAACGGAAGGTTCCGCACAAGGGTGAAGAGGGCGAGGAGGGCGCCGATCGCCCACCCCCAGGCGGGGGTGACGCCGATCCTCATGGGCACGCCGCGTACGGCGCGAATCAGCCACAGGGCCATGACGACGGCGAAGAGGCCGTAGCCGACGACGGCGAGGGCGTTGGCGCCGAACGCGGCGGCGAGGTCGCCGTGGACGAAGGCGTGGGCGCTGCGCAGGCCGCCGCAGCCGGGGCAGTACAGCCCGGTGAAGCGGAGCAGCGGGCAGACGGGATAGTGCCCGGGCTCGTTGGGATCGACGGCCCCGACGTACGCGAAGGCGACGGCGGCCCCGCCGAGCACCCCGACCGGCACCGGCAGACGCCGCGCCACGGCCCGCCCGGCCCGGCAGCCGGGCCCTTCGGGCTGCCCGGGAACGTGCCCCGGGGCCCCGGCCGCGTCGAGCACGCCGTGGAACGGCGGGCTCCCTGGACCCCGGAAGTCCCCGGCCGGACCCGCCGCGGCCGCCCCGTGGACGGGCTCGGCCGGGTTCGCGCGCGGCGGGGACGGGGGCCCGGGCTCGTCCGGAGATCCGGCGGCAGGAGCCGGCACGGCTCTGCCGGAGCCGGCTGCCGCAGGGGGCGCCGCCGAAGCGGCCGCGGGATCTGCGTGCGAGAAGGGCTCGGGGTTGGCGTCCACGCGGTGATTCTCGCGCCTCACGCGCGAAGGCGCAGCCCGGCCCCGCCGGACTGCGCCTTCGCGCGTGTCGCTGGTCGCGTCGCGTACGTCGTCCCTCAGACGGCGCGCGCCTTCGCCGTCGCCGTCTCGCGGGCCGCGGCGACCGCCGCCGACTCCTTCGGCATGCCCAGGCCCGCCACCTTCATCGCCAGGCCGATCACGCCGCCCAGCAGGACGACGGCCATGCCGGCCCAGAAGCCGGCCACGTTGGCGGCCACCATGAAGACTCCGGCGACGCAGAAGCCGATGAAGGAGATGATGACACCGGTCCAGGCGGCCGGGGTGTGTCCGTGGGCGCTGCCCGCCATGAGTTGCTCCTCGTTGCTGTTGCTCGGTGGCTCGATGGTGAGGTCTCGCGTGCGCGGACACTCGTGGTTCATTGTCCCGCACACAGGGGCGCGAGGATGAATCGGGGTGGTGCGACGATCACGCGTCGCGTCCGGCCTCCGCGATCATCCCTCGCGCGTCGGGTCCTCGCCGCGGTCCAGGGCCTTCCACAGGTCCTCGGGCCGGTCCGGCGACACGGCCGGGGCCCGGCGCGCCGCACGGGGCGTGCCGGTCCGCTCGTACCGTCCGCCCATCGTCGGCCAGCGCGTGCCGAACCGCAGCGCGAGCAGCCCCGCGACGAGGATCAGCAGCGCGCCGCCGGCCGTGACGTACGGCCACGCGGTGTGCGTGAGGCCCGCGACCGTCGCCGCGGTGTCGCCGGAGATCCGGGCCGCCTCGGCGTCCAGCGCGGCGCCGTCGGACGCGCCGAGGAACGCGGCGGCCGCCGCTCCCGCGCCGCTGAGCGCGAGGAGGCCGGAGACCAGGGTGCGGCCGGCGCGGCGGACGGCGAAGACGGCGACGAGCGCGGCGAGGCCGACGATCGCGAGCGCCGTCGGTACGCCGGTGACGGCGCCGCCGTCGGCCTCGACGGGCACCGTGCCGCCGCCGACCGACGCCGTGCCCTCGGCCCAGATCTGGCCCGCGGACAGCAGTACGACGGTGGCACCGAGGGCGCCGAGCAGGAGAGCCGCGGCCAGGCTGCGGCGGCCGCCGGACGCGGCGGCGGCGCCGTCCGCGCGAGCGGCTCGGGGCTGGGGTACGGGAACAGCACTCACGTACCCCACTATCCCTTACGCCGTCACGCGCCGTTCATCCGGTTGGCGGTGTGCACGGCACGGAGCACGGCGGCGGCCTTGTTGCGGCACTCGTTGTCCTCCGCGACCGGGTCGGAATCGGCGACGACACCCGCTCCCGCCTGCACGTACGCGGTGCCGTCACGCAGCAGGGCCGTACGGATGGCGATCGCGGTGTCGGAGTCGCCGGCGAAGTCGAGGTAGCCGACGCAGCCGCCGTACAGTCCGCGCCGGGAGGGTTCGAGCTCCTCGATGATCTGCATGGCGCGCGGCTTCGGCGCGCCGGACAGCGTGCCGGCGGGGAAGCAGGCGGTGAGGACGTCGAAGGCGGTCCGCCCCTCGGCGACCCGTCCGGTCACGGTCGAGACGATGTGCATGACGTGCGAGTACCGCTCGATCGACATGAAGTCGACGACCTCCACCGAACCCGGCTCGCAGACCCGGCCAAGGTCGTTGCGGCCGAGGTCGACGAGCATCAGGTGCTCGGCCCTCTCCTTGGGGTCGGCGAGCAGTTCCTCGGCGAGGTCGTGGTCCTCCTGCGGGGTCGCGCCGCGGTGCCGGGTGCCGGCGATGGGGTGCACCATCGCCTGCCCGTCCTCGACCTTGACCAGCGCCTCGGGGCTGGATCCGACGACGTCGAAGCCGTTCTCGAAGCGGAAGAGGTACATGTACGGGGACGGGTTGGTGGCCCGCAGGACCCGGTAGACGTCGAGCGCCGAGGCGTGGCAGGGGGTCTCGAAGCGCTGCGAGGGGACCACCTGGAAGGCCTCGCCGGCCCGGATCCGCTCCTTGATGTCCTCGACGGCGTCCTGGTAGGCCTGGCCGCCCCAGAGGGCGGAGAACTCCGGCAGCTCGGACGGCGGGAGCGCGGCGGGCACGGAGGCGACGGGGCGGGCCAGGTCGGCCTGCATGGCGTCGAGCCGGGCGACGGCGCCGGCGTACGCCTCGTCGACCCCGGTCTCCAGGTCGTTGTGGTTGATCGCGTTGGCGATCAGCAGGACCGTGCCGTCCCAGTGGTCCAGGACGGCGAGGTCGCTGGTGAGCAGCATGGTCAGCTCGGGGAGTTCCAGGTCGTCCCGGGTGGAGTCGCCGATGCGCTCCAGGCGGCGGACGACGTCGTAGCCGAGGTAGCCGACCATGCCGCCGGTGAAGGGCGGCATGCCGGAGGCGAGGTCGCGCGGAGTGTGGAGGGCCTCGACGGTGGCGCGGAGCGCGGCGAGCGGGTCGCCGTCCGTGGGTACGCCGACGGGCGGGGTGCCCAGCCAGTGCGCGCGGCCGTCGCGGACGGTGAGGGCGGCGTCGCTGCGGACCCCGATGAAGGAGTAGCGCGACCAGGAGCGGCCGTTCTCGGCGGATTCGAGGAGGAACGTGCCGGGGCGCTCGGCGGCGAGCTTCCGGTAGAGCGCGACCGGGGTGTCCCCGTCCGCGAGGAGGCGGCGGCTGACGGGGATGACACGGCGGTCTGCCGCCAGCTTGCGGAAGGTCTCGAGATCCATGGCGCCAGACCCTACTTGCCCAGGGGCAGGACGTCGGCGTCGAAACAGGTCCGCGCGCCGGTGTGGCAGGCGGCGCCGATCTGGTCGACCTTGACGAGCACGGTGTCGGCGTCGCAGTCGAGCGCGACGGACTTGACGTGCTGGACGTGGCCGGAGGTGTCGCCCTTGACCCAGTACTCCTGGCGGCTGCGCGACCAGTAGGTGCAGCGGCCGGTGGTGAGGGTGCGGTGGAGGGCCTCGTCGTCCATCCAGCCGAGCATCAGCACCTCGCCGGTGTCGTACTGCTGGGCGATGGCCGGGACGAGGCCGTCCGGGCTGCGCTTGAGGCGGGCGGCGATGGCCGGGTCGAGATTGCTGCTCATGGGGCCATTGTGCCGTGACCGGCGGGTGCGTCCGGATGACCGTCCACTGGGCGGACCGCGGGCGGCGGCCGTACGCTGGCGAGCATGTCGACCCATGCGAAGCGTGAACGCCTTCTGCTCGCCGACCTGTTGGAGGCGGCCGGGCCCGATGCCCCGACACTCTGCGAGGGCTGGCTGACCCGTGACCTCGCGGCCCATGTGGTGGTGCGCGAACGCCGTCCGGACGCGGCCGCCGGAACGGTCGTACCGGTGTTGAAGGCGCGGCTCGACCGGGTGCAGGCGGAGTTCGCGGAGAAGCCCTACGAGGAGCTGATCCGGCTCATCCGCACGGGGCCGCCGCGGATGTCCCCGTTCACGATCAAGCAGGTGGACGAGGGGGCGAACATCGTCGAGTTCTATGTCCACGCGGAGGACGTGCGGCGCGCCCAGCCGGAGTGGTCGGCGCGCGAGCTGGACCCGGTCTTCTCGGACGCCCTCTGGTCCCGTCTGGAGAAGGGCGCGAAGCTGCTGGGCCGCAGGGCCCCGGTGGGCCTGGTGCTGCGCCGCCCGAACGGCCAGACGGCGGTGGC
The DNA here is from genome assembly GCF_043089925.1 of Streptomyces sp. NPDC013457. Taxonomy (NCBI): domain Bacteria; kingdom Bacillati; phylum Actinomycetota; class Actinomycetes; order Kitasatosporales; family Streptomycetaceae; genus Streptomyces; species Streptomyces sp. NPDC013457. The sequence goes on along the minus strand of NZ_JBICBL010000003.1, from coordinate 354,683 downwards.
CCACCGCGGCACCCCGGTGGTGACGGTCTCCGGGGAGCCGGGCGAGCTGACGATGTTCGTCTTCGGCCGCCAGGACCAGGCGAAGGTGGAGCTGGACGGGGACCAGGACGCGATCGACCGCCTGCACGAGACGAAGCAGCTGGGCATCTAGCCCCCGGACGGTCGGGCGGCGTCCCGTCGGGGCAGTTCCGCGCGGCGCAGGGCCCGTACGGAGAGTCCGTACACGCCGCCGAGCGCGCAGACCGCGGCGCTGGCGGTGTACACCGGGGCGAGTCCCCACAGGCCGATCGCCGCCCCGGTGAGGGGGAAGCTCAGCGGGGCGACGCCGAGGCTGAAGAAGCTGGAGACGGCTGTCACCCTCCCGAGGTACGCCGGGTCGCACTCCGTCTGGGTGAGCGCGCCGCAGAGCGCGCCGCTGAGTCCCGCGAGCAGGCCGACGGAGACGGACACGGCGACGGCGACGGGCAGCTGCGGTACGTGGGCGAGGGCGCCGATCGAGCCCGCACCGAGGGTGATCGTCCAGGCCATGACGGCCCCGGCGCGGGGTATCCGGCCCCGCACGGTCAGCAGCAGCGAGGCGGCGGCCGCTCCGGCGCCGAATCCGGCGAGGACCCAGCCGATGCCCGCGGCGCCCCAGCCGCGCCGGTCGGCGAGGAGTGCGAGCCCGACGTTGAGGGGGCCGACGAAGCCGAGGTCGCTGAGCGCGACGACGATCATCAGCGGGCCGAGGACGCGGTGCCGGCGGATGTAGCGCAGTCCGTCGGCGAGGTCGCGCAGTGCGGTGCCGTCGCGGACGGGCTCGTCGCCGGGCAGCGGGGCGATCCGGAGCCTCAGGAGCAGGGGCAGGGAGAAGGCGAAGAGGAGCCCTGCGGCTCCGAACGCGGCCGCCGGTCCGCCGAGGGCGACGGCAAGGCCGCCGAACGGGGCGCCGAGGACGAGCCCGGCGCGATAGGCGAGCCCGCGCATCCCCTGGACGCGGGCGAGCTCCTCGCGGGGGGCGATCCGGGGCGGCAGCGCGCCGACGGCCGGCAGGAAGACGGCGTCGACGGCGCCGAAGACGAGGGCGACGGCGGCCAGCGCCCAGAGGGCCGGGCTCGTGAGGAGCACGAGGGCGGCCACACCGAGGACGACCAGGCAGCGGACGGTGTCGGAGAGGACCACGACCCGGCGCGGCCCGAAGCGGTCGGCGATCACTCCCCCGCCGAGCATGAGCAGGGCTCGCGGCACGGCGCTGACGGCCATGACGAGCCCGGCCTCGGCGGGGGTGCCGCCGCGTACGGCGGACCAGGAGAGGGCGAGGTGGTAGACGCTGTCGCCGAGGGTGGAGGCGCTGTAGGCGCCGAGCCAGCGCAGGACGTTCGGGTCGCGGTGGGCGGGCCGGGCGGCTCGGACGGCGGTGAGCGCCGTCATGAGCGGTAGGGGAAGCCGTGGAGGTGGATGGCGACGTTCTCGCGGCCGTCGGTGTCACCGGCCCGCTCGGCGGCGCGGGCGGCCTGGTCGTACTTCTTGAGCAGCTCGTCGAGCTCCCCGCCGAGCGCGGCGAGTTCGGACGCGGTCAGGCGGGGCAGCCACTCGGAGCTGATGGAGGCGGAGCGCCACTCGTCGGACCAGGTGAGCCGCTCGTCGAGGAAGCGGCGGTGGAGTTCGGACCGCTGCTCGTTGATCGTGCGTCCGAGGGCGTCGCCGGCGGCGACCAGCTCGGGTGTGCTCCGGACGTCCTCGTCCCGGATGGAGACGCCGTACGAGCTGGGCTGCCACCAGCGCTCGCGGCCGTCGGCGGAGTGTCCCGGCGCCTCCTCGATGAGGTCGTGCTCGGCCAGTTTGCGCAGGTGATAGCTGACGAGGGAGACCGCCTCGTCGACCTGGTCGGCGAGCTGGGACGCGGTGGCGGTGCGGGCGACGAAGAGGGCGCGGTAGAGGCGCATCCGCAGCGGGTGCGAGAGGGCCTTGAGGGTGCCGAGATCGGTGATCCGGCGGTTCTCCTGCGAGGTCATGCCCACGACCGTAGATGCGAAAGAAACCTTGCACAACTGAAATTGCACAAATAATCCTGCACATCTTTCGGAAAGAAAGGCCCCCGACCGGGGGCCTTCCTGGAAGCGCTGCTCAGCGGACCGCGTGGCCCGCGTCCCGCAGTGCGCCCTTGACCTCGGAGATCCGCAGGTCGCCGAAGTGGAACACCGAGGCGGCCAGCACCGCGTCCGCGCCCGCCTCGATGGCCGGCGGGAAGTCGGACAGCCGGCCGGCGCCGCCGGAAGCGATCACCGGCACGGTCACGTGCCTGCGCACGGCCGCGATCATCTCGGTGTCGTAGCCGTCCTTCGTTCCGTCCGCGTCCATCGAGTTGAGCAGGATCTCGCCCGCGCCCAGCTCGGCGGCCCGGTGCGCCCACTCGACGGCGTCGATGCCGGTGCCCTTGCGACCGCCGTGCGTCGTCACCTCGAACGCCCCGGAGGCCGTACGCCGGGCGTCCACGGAGAGGACGAGCACCTGGCGGCCGAAGCGCTCCGCGATCTCGCGGATCAGCTCGGGCCGGGCGATGGCGGCCGTGTTCACGCCCACCTTGTCGGCACCGGCGCGCAGCAGCTTGTCGACGTCCTCCGCCGCACGCACCCCGCCGCCCACGGTCAGCGGGATGAAGACCTGCTCGGCGGTGCGGCGCACCACGTCGTAGGTCGTCTCCCGGTTGCCGGAGGAGGCGGTGATGTCGAGGAAGGTCAGCTCGTCGGCGCCCTCGGCGTCGTACAGCTTCGCCATCTCGACGGGGTCGCCCGCGTCACGCAGGTTCTGGAAGTTGACGCCCTTCACGACGCGGCCGTTGTCCACGTCCAGGCAGGGGATCACCCGTACGGCGAGGCTCATTCCGCACCACTCCGGTAGGCCTCGACCTCGACCTCGACGACCAGGCTCGGGTCGACGAAGCCGGAGACGATGATCATCGAAGCGGCCGGGCGGACGGCGTCGAACAGCTCCTTGTGGGCGCGGCCGACCTCCTCCACGTCCCGCGCGTGCGTGATGTACATCCGGGTCCGGACGACGTCCTCCGGGCCCAGACCGAGCTTCTTGAGGGCGTCGAAGGCCACGTTGAACGAGTTGACGGCCTGCTCGTACGGGCCTCCGCCGGCGATCTGGCCGCCGACCACCGACGTACAGCCGGCGACGAGGACCAGGCCGTTCGGCAGCTCCACCGCGCGGGAGTAGCCGAACTGCTCCTCCCAGGGGGCGCCGGTGACGACCTTCTTCACGCCGTCGCTCATACGGAAGCCACCGCCTCCAGCGCCTCCTCCAGGGTGAACGCCTCGGCGTACAGCGCCTTGCCGACGATCGCGCCCTCGACCCCCAGCGGGACGAGCCCGGACAGGGCGCGCAGGTCGTCCAGGGAGGACACGCCCCCGGAGGCGACGACGGGCTTGTCGGTGGCGGCGCAGACGTTCTTCAGCAGCTCCAGGTTGGGGCCCTGGAGCGTGCCGTCCTTGGCGATGTCGGTGACGACGTAGCGGGAGCAGCCCTCGGAGTCGAGGCGGGCGAGCGTCTCGTAGAGGTCGCCGCCGTCGCGGGTCCAGCCGCGGCCGCGCAGGGTCGTGCCGCGCACGTCGAGGCCGACGGCGATCTTGTCGCCGTGCTCGGCGATGACCTTGGCGACCCACTCGGGGGTCTCCAGCGCGGCGGTGCCCAGGTTGACGCGGGTGCAGCCGGTGGCGAGGGCGGCGGCGAGCGAGGCGTCGTCGCGGATGCCGCCGGAGAGCTCGACCTTGATGTCCATCGCCTTGGCGACCTCGGCGATCAGCTCACGGTTGTCGCCGGTGCCGAAGGCGGCGTCCAGGTCGACCAGGTGCAGCCACTCGGCGCCGGAGCGCTGCCAGGCGAGAGCGGCCTCCAGCGGGGAGCCGTAGGAGGTCTCCGTACCGGACTCCCCGTGCACCAGGCGGACGGCCTGGCCGTCGCGGACGTCGACGGCGGGGAGGAGTTCGAGCACGCTGTCAGAAGACACAGTCACAGGGTTCCGATCCAGTTGGTGAGCAGCTGCGCTCCGGCGTCGCCGGACTTCTCGGGGTGGAACTGGGTCGCCCACAGGGCGCCGTTCTCGACGGCCGCGACGAACGGCTCGCCGTGGGTGGCCCAGGTGACCTTGGGGGCACGCATGTTCGGGTTGCCGACCTCCAGGGTCCACTCCCGCACTCCGTAGGAGTGCACGAAGTAGAACCGGGCGTCGGCGTCGAGGCCCGCGAACAGCTCGCTGTCCTCGGGCGCCTCGACGGTGTTCCAGCCCATGTGGGGCACGACCGGGGCCTTCAGCGGCTCGACCGTACCGGGCCACTCGTCGAGGCCCTCGGTCTCCACGCCGTGCTCGATGCCCCGGGCGAAGAGGATCTGCATGCCGACGCAGATCCCCATGACGGGGCGGCCGCCGGAGAGGCGGCGGTCGACGACCCACTCGCCGCGGGCCTCCTTGAGGCCCTTCATGCAGGCGGAGAAGGCGCCGACGCCGGGGACGAGGAGTCCGTCGGCGTTCATGGCCCTGTCGTAGTCGCGGGTGATCTCGACCTCGGCGCCGACATGGGCGAGGGCCCGCTCGGCGGAGCGGACGTTGCCGAAGCCGTAGTCGAAGACGACGACCTTCTTGGAAGTACGCGCAGTGCTCATTCCCAGATCCCCTGAATCCGGAGGACGCCCGCGACCAGGCACATCGCGGAGGCGACGGCGAGGAGGACGATCACGCCCTTGGGCAGCTCCTGCTTGGAGAAGGAGTACACACCGCCGGCGAGGAAGAGACCGACGACGATGAGGATGGTGGAGAGGCCGGTCATGGAGTTAGAGCGCGCCCTTCGTGGAAGGCAGGATGCCGGCCGCGCGCGGGTCGCGCTCGGAGGCGTAGCGCAGGGCCCGGGCCAGCGCCTTGAACTGGCACTCCACGATGTGGTGGGCGTTGCGCCCGTACGGCACGTGGATGTGGAGCGCGATCTGCGCCTGCGCCACGAAGGACTCGAAGATGTGACGGGTCATGGTCGTGTCGTAGGAGCCGATCATCGGCGCCATGTTCTCGGGCTCGGTGTGCACCAGGTACGGGCGGCCGGAGAGGTCGACGGTCACCTGGGCGAGCGACTCGTCCAGCGGGACGGTGCAGTTGCCGAAGCGGTAGATGCCGACCTTGTCGCCGAGCGCCTGCTTGAAGGCGGCGCCGAGGGCGAGGGCGGTGTCCTCGATGGTGTGGTGCGAGTCGATGTGCAGGTCGCCGTCGGTCTTGACGGTGAGGTCGAAGAGCCCGTGGCGGCCGAGCTGGTCGAGCATGTGGTCGTAGAACCCGACGCCGGTGGCGACATCGACCTTGCCGGTGCCGTCGAGGTCGATCTCGACGACGACGGAGGTCTCCTTGGTGGTGCGCTCGACTCTGCCAACGCGGCTCATGAGCTCTGCTCCTTCTTCAGTGCGCGAACCGCATCGAGGAACGCGTCATTCTCTTCGGGGGTGCCGGCGGTGACCCGCAGCCAGCCCGGTACGCCGTTGTCCCGGACCAGGACACCCCGGTCGAGGATCTTCGCCCAGGCCTCGTGGGAGCCCTCGACTCCGTCGAAGTGGCCGAACTGGACGAAGTTGGCGTCGGACTCGGTGACCTCGTAGCCGATCGCCCGCAGCTCGGTGACGAGGCGGTCCCGCTCGGTCTTGAGCTGCTCGACGTACCCGAGGAGCGTATCGGTGTGCTCCAGGGCGGCGAGGGCGGTGGCCTGGGTGACGGCGGAGAGGTGGTACGGCAGCCGTACGAGCTGCACGGCGTCGACCACGGCCGGGTGCGCGGCGAGGTAGCCCAGGCGCAGACCGGCCGCGCCGAAGGCCTTGGACATGGTGCGGGAGACGACCAGGTTCGGCCGGCCCTCGATCAGCGGCAGGAGTGAGTCCCGGTGGCTGAACTCGACGTACGCCTCGTCGACGACGACGAGCGAGGGCTTGGCCGCCTGGGCGGCCTCGTAGAGGGCGAGGACCGTCTCGGCCTCCACCGCCGTGCCGGTGGGGTTGTTGGGCGAGGTGACGAAGACGACGTCGGGCCGGTTCTCGGCGATCGCCTTCCCGGCCGCCTCGACGTCGATGGTGAAGTCGTCGTTGCGCGGCCCCGAGATCCAGCCGGTGCCGGTGCCGCGCGCGATCAGCGCGTGCATCGAGTACGAGGGCTCGAAGCCGATGGCGGTGCGGCCGGGGCCGCCGAAGGTCTGCAGCAGCTGCTGGAGGACCTCGTTGGAACCGTTGGCGGCCCAGACGTTCCCGACGGCGACGGGGTGTTTTCCGGTACGGGTGAGGTAGCGGGCGAGCTCGGTGCGCAGCTCGATCGCGTCCCGGTCGGGGTAGCGGTTGAGGCCGCGGGCGGCTTCGGCGACCCGCTCCGCGATCCGGGCCACGAGGGGCTCGGGCAGCGGGTACGGGTTCTCGTTGGTGTTCAGCTGCACGGGGACGTCGAGCTGGGGCGCGCCGTAGGGGGACTTGCCCTTCAGCTCGTCGCGGATCGGAAGGTCGTCGATCCGGATGGTGTCGTTCGAGGTCACTTGCTTTCTGGCACCTTCCAACCGAACCGGGCCTTGAGCGCGGCACCGTGCGCGGGCAGGTCCTCGGCCTCGGCGAGGGTGACCACGTGGTGGGTGACCTCGGCGAGGGCGTCCCGGGTGTAGTCCACGATGTGGACGCCGCGCAGGAAGGACTGCACGGACAGGCCCGAGGAGTGGCAGGCGCACCCGCCGGTGGGCAGTACGTGGTTGGATCCGGCGCAGTAGTCGCCGAGGGAGACGGGGGCCCAGGGGCCGACGAAGATCGCGCCCGCGTTGCGGACGCGCTCGGCGCGCGCGGCGGCGTCGGCGGTCTGGATCTCCAGGTGCTCGGCGCCGTACGCGTCGACGACCTTGAGGCCGTCCTCCAGGTCCCTGACGAGGACGATCGCGGACTGCTTGCCGGCGAGGGCGGGGACGACCCGGTCGTCGATGTGCTTGGTGGCCGCGACCTGGGTCTTCAGCTCGGCCTCGGTGGCCTCGGCCAGCTCCTCGGAGTCGGTGACGAGGACGGCGGCGGCCATCGGGTCGTGCTCGGCCTGGCTGATGAGGTCGGCGGCGACGTGCACCGGGTCGGCCGTGGAGTCCGCGAGGATCGCGATCTCGGTCGGCCCGGCCTCGGCGTCGATGCCGATCCGGCCGGTGAAGTACCGCTTGGCGGCGGCGACCCAGATGTTGCCGGGGCCGGTGACCATGTTGGCGGGGGCGCAGGACTCGGTGCCGTACGCGAACATCGCGACGGCCTGGGCGCCTCCGGCCGCGTACACCTCGTCGACGCCGAGCAGTGCGCAGGCGGCGAGGATCGTGGGGTGCGGCAGCCCGCCGAACTCCTTCTGCGGCGGGGACGCGAGCGCGACGGACTCCACGCCCGCTTCCTGCGCCGGGACGACGTTCATGATCACGGAGGAGGGGTACACGGAGCGGCCGCCGGGCGCGTAGAGGCCGACGCGCTGGACGGGGATCCACTTCTCGGTGACCGTGCCGCCGGGCACGACCTGGGTGGTGTGCGTCGTACGGCGCTGGGCGCGGTGGACGATCCTGGTCCGCCGGATGGACTCCTCCAGGGCCGCGCGGACGGCCGGGTCGAGCTGCTCCAGGGCCGCGCCGAGCGCCTCGGCCGGCACGCGGACGTGCTCCAGCCTCACGCCGTCGAACTTCTCCGCGTACTCGACCAGTGCCGCGTCGCCCCGATGATGGACGTCCTCGCAGATGGGCCGCACCTTCTCCAGGGCGGCTTCCACGTCGAACTCGGCACGGGGCAGCAGGTCGCGCAGTGCGCCACCCTCGGGGAGGGCGTCGCCGCGCAGGTCGATACGAGAGATCACGGGTCAATTCTCGCAGACGCCCCACAAGCGTCGGACGTCCGTATCACTGGCTGATACGAGCCACAGTGGCGTCTAGTCGCCACAGCTGACCGTTAGCGTTCAGTCCGTCACTCAGCGGGAAGAACGGCTGTACGAATCCAGGGAAGCGGGTTCGTGGAAAGCGAGGGGGCGGCAGTGACCGAGCCGCACGAGGACGGAATGCCGGACGGTCTGACGAGCCCGGAGCGGGCCATGTGGCGGGCTTTCCGGATCGGCAGGAGCTGTGATCTGAGCGAGGGGGACGCGGCACGGGACGACCCGTTCGGGGCGGAGGCGTGGGGCGAGCAGCGCAGTGTGCGGGCCGAGGTGGTGGCGCTGCTGCTGCTCGACGGCCCGCAGGCCCGGGCCGGGCGGGTCGCGGCGCTGAAGCTGCGCGGCGTGCGGATCACCGGCGTGCTCAATCTGGCCGGCGGGACGATCGACCCGTACGTGGAATGGAACCGCTGCCGTTTCGACCAGGAGATCGTGCTGCCGGAGGCGCGTTTCGGCACGGTGCGGATGGTGGAGTGCGCGATCCCGCGCCTCGAGGCGGCGCGGCTGCACACGGAGGGGGATCTGCATCTGCCGCGCTGCCGCGTTCAGCGCGGGATCCGGCTGACGGACGCGCAGATAGGCACCGATCTGCTGATCAACCAGATCCGGGTGTGGCCCGACCGGCGCGGCCGGGCGATCACGGCGGACGGGCTGGTGGTGGCGCAGGACCTCCAGGCCGAGCTGATCGAGACGTACGGCGAGCTGAGCCTGCGCGGGGCGAAGGTGGGCGTGTCGCTGAGCCTGCGGGGCAGCGTGCTGCGCGGCGCGCAGCAGCGCCGCGCGCTGAACGCGCCGCAGCTGACGGTGGAGCGCTCGCTCTATCTGAACGCGGCGTGGGTGTACGAGGGCTCGGGGAACTCGACGGCCACTCCCCCGTACGGCGTGGGGTACACCCCGGTGCGCGGCGCCCGGCGAAAACCGGTGGAGTGCCACGGCGGGGTGCGCCTCGACGACGGACGGTTCGGCGACGCGGTGGACCTGCACTACGCGCGGTTCATGCTGAACGGTGCGAGCCGGGAGGAGGTGTCGCTGCGCCGGATCGCCACGCCGGAGCTGCGGTTCAACGGGGAGCGCCCGGAGGAGGGGCGGGTGGTGCTCAACGGCGCCCGGGTGGTGACGCTGATCGACCTGTCCACGAGCTGGCCGGGCCCGGGCGGCCTCTCCATGAACGGCTTCGTCTACGAGAACCTCGTGCCGTACGGACACTTCCCGCTGACGCGCCGTCTGGAGTGGGTGGCGGCGGCGACCCCGGAGTACGCCCCGGAGCCGTACGAGCGGCTGGCGACGGTGCTGCGCAACAGCGGGGAGGACGCGGACGCCCGGGTCGTACTGCTCGCCAAGCAGCGGCGGCGCCGGGAGACGCTGCCGGTGGCCGGGAAGCTCTGGGGCTATCTCCAGGACTGGACGGTGGCGTACGGCTACCGGCCGGGCCGGGCGGCGCTGTGGATGGCGGTGCTCTGGGCGGCCGGGGCGCTGGCGTTCTCGCGGCACGACCCGGTGCCGCTGAAGGCGGAGGAGTCGCCCCACTGGAACGCCACGCTGTACGCGCTGGATCTGCTGCTGCCGGTGATCAATCTCGGCCAGGACGGCTACTGGCGGCTGGAAGGCCTCTGGCAGTGGGTCGCGACGGCGCTCATCCTGCTCGGCTGGGTGCTGGCGACGACGGTGGCGGCGGGAGCGTCGAGGCTGTTGCGACGGGGGTGACGGATGGGGCGTGGGGGGCGGATTGTGCCGACTCCCACCCCTTTCTTTACGCTGTCTTGACCTCCCGCAGGACAACTTTCCTGCCGCTACCAAAGCTTCACAGTCCCCCACTGGCGCCGCCCCCACCTGCGGTTTTTGAATGGTCCGCACGATGTCTCTGCTCCGCGCCCTGATCGGCACCGCCCGGATGCTCCGGCTTGCACCGCGGCTCGACGCCGCCCTGCCGCCGGACGACGACGTGCTGCTCGACGCGCCGGACGACAGGCTCGCCCCGGCCCTGGTGGCGGCGGCGCTCGCCGACCCCGAACCCGCCGCGAAGCTGCTCGCGACGACCCGGGACGCGGCCGAATGGGAGAAGCGCGACCGGTACGTGGCGCGGCTCGCCACCTTCGCGTACAGCCGTGACGGGTGGCTGGCCCACTGGCTGGCCGTCTCGCCCCGCGACCCGGACGCCCTGCTCGTCAAGGCGGAGCTGGCGGTGCGCAGGGCCTGGGAGTCGCCGGCCCGCTCCGAGCGGCTGCGCGAACTCGGACCGCTGATCGACGCGGCCGCCGAGGCCTCGCCGCGCGACCCGGTGCCGTGGCGGCTCGCCCTGGACCACGCTCGGGGCACCCATGCCGGGCACACGGCCTTCGAGGCGCTGTGGGAGCAGGCCGTGCGGCGCTCACCGCACCACTACGGCTGCCATGTCGCCGCGCTGCGGTATCTGTCGGCCCAGTGGTACGGCTCGCACCACGAGTGCTTCGACTTCGCGGAGGAGGCCGCCGCGGACGCGCCGCCGGGCTCCCTGGCCCGGGCGCTCCCGGTCAACGCGGCCTTCGCCCGGCTCCTCGCCGGCGACGGCCCGGTCCACGACGACCGGACGGACGCCGCGGCGGACCGGGGCATCGCACTGTCCGCGGAGTTCCCCGAGGGCGACCCGTGGGCGGCCGAGGTCCGCAATCTGCTGGTGTACGTGCTGGTCAGGCGGGGACGCTGGGCGGACGCGCTGGAGGAGTTCCGCAAGATCGGTCCGTACGCGACGACCTTTCCCTGGGGGCTCGTCGAGGAGGATCCGCTCGCGGCCTTCCTGGAGACGAGGGACCTGGTGCGGGCCGAGGCGGGCCGCACGAGGGCACTGCGCGGAGCCGGAGCCGGACGGGCCTGACGGGGTGCGCCCGACGGCCATTACTCTTGACCGCTGTGACCACCGCCAGCCTGCCACTCTTCCCGCTCAACGCGGTGCTGTTCCCGGGCCTCGTGCTGCCCCTGAACGTGTTCGAGGAGCGGTATCGCGCCATGATGCGCGAGCTGCTCAAGACCGACGAGTCGGAACCGCGCCGGTTCGCCGTCGTCGCGATCCGCGACGGCCGTGAGGTCGCGCCGACGGCGCCGGGGATGCCGGACCAGACGGCGCTGCCGGAGAAGGGGCCCGCCGCGGGCTTCGGCCCCGACCCGATCCAGGCGTTCCACCGGGTCGGCTGCATCGCCGACGCGGCGACGATCCGGGAGCGGTCGAACGGCAGCTTCGAGGTGATGGCGACGGGGACGACCCGGGTGAAGCTGCTGTCGGTGGACGCGACGGGGCCGTTCCTGGTCGCCGAGGTCGAGGAGATCCCGGAGGAGCAGGGCGACGAGGCGGGCACGCTCGCGGAGGGTGTGCTGCGGGCGTTCAGGAGCTACCAGAAGCGGCTGGCGGGGGCGCGGGAGCGGTCGCTGACGACGAGCGAACTGCCGGACGACCCGTCGGTGGTGTCCTACCTCGTCGCGGCGGCCGCGGTGCTCGACATCCCGTCGAAGCAGCGGCTGCTGCAGGCACCGGACACGGCGACGCGGCTGCGGGAGGAGCTGACGCTGCTCCGGTCGGAGACGGCCGTGCTGCGGCATCTGCCGTCGCTGCCGGCGGTGGAGCTGACCCGGGCGCCGACGAGCCCGAACTGACGGAGGAGCGCGGTGGCGAAGAAGCAGAAGAAGCAGACGGGCGGCACCCCGGCGACGGTGGCCCTGACGACGGCCGGCGTGACGTTCACCGTCCACTCCTACGACCACGACCCGGCGTCGCCCTCGTACGGCGAGGAGGCGGCGGAGGCCCTCGGCGTCTCGCCCGACCGGGTCTTCAAGACGCTGGTCGCGGACGTCGACGGCGAACTGACGGTCGCGGTCGTCCCGGTCGCCGGGCAGCTGGACCTGAAGGCCCTGGCCTCGGCGGTCGGCGGCAAACGCGCGGCGATGGCGGATCCCGCCCTGGCGGAACGTACGACGGGCTACGTCCGTGGCGGCATCTCCCCGCTGGGCCAGCGCAAGCGCCTGCGCACGGTCCTGGACGCCTCGGCCTCGGCGCACGCCACGATCTGTGTCTCGGCGGGCCGCCGTGGCCTGGAGGTCGAACTCGCCCCCCAGGATCTGACCAGCCTCACCACGGCCGTCCTCGCCCCCATCGGCCGCGCGTAGCGACCGGTCCGAGCCCTCGGGCCCGGCCCAGGCCTCCAGGCCCAGGCGGGTCAGGACTCCTCTTGGCGGGTCAGGACTCCTCGGGCCAGTCCGGTTCCGGGTCCCTCGGGCCGAAGAGCGCGGTCAGGGAGAGGTGGACGACCATCGCCGCGAGCGGCCACGCGAGCATCGCCCCCGCCCACATCTGCAGCTTCAGCGGAGCGTCGAACTGCACCCCGGCCCCCACCTCGCGCGCGTGCGCGACCACGTCGTGCGTGGGTCCCAGGGCCGTGCCCACGCCCCAGCCGAGCAGTGACCCGAGCACCCCGCCCGCCGCCAGCGCGAGCACCAGCGCCACGCCGCCGTGCCGGTGGAACAGGAAGACGAGCGCCGCCGCCACCGCGCCGAAACCGAGCGCCAGCAGGACGAACGTCCCGTCCGCCCCGACCGCCGACTCGCCCTCGCTGTTCCGCAGGAACACCGCCTTGCCGTCCGAGATCAGCGGAACGCGCGGCGCCAGCCACAGCCACAGCAGTCCCAGCGCCGCCCCGGCGACCGCCGAGACCGCGGCCACCACCCCGGCCTGCCGGAGCTCCTTGGCCACGCTCGGGGCACCGTCCCCGGAGTGCTTCGGCGGATGGTGCGCCGGCCAGCCGTGCGGCGGCACGGCGTCGTTCGGCGGCTGGTGAGGCGGTGTCAGAGGTGCGGTCACACCGCCATCGTGCCAGGTACGGGAACGACCCGCCTCAGCGGACCGCCGCCCGCCGGTACGCCCAGGTCGCCACCGCGAGCGAGACCACCCCGACCGCCCCGCAGACCGCGAGGTCGAGCCCGACCGCCGCCCAGTCCGGGTGCGCGTCGAACGTCCGGGCCAGCGCCTCCACGCCGTACGTCGACGGCAGCAGGTCCCGTGCCCAGCCGATGGGTCCAGGCAGCCGGTCCGCCGGCAGCACACCGAGCAGCAGCGCGGCCGACATGCCCAGCTGGCCGAGCAGCGTCGCGAGCTCCTGACGCGGTGCGAGCAGCCCGAGCGCCGCCCCGAGACCGGCCAGCGCGGCTCCCGCCAGCGGCACGACCGCCGCGAGGATCCACAGGTGACCGAGCGGCAGCCCGAAGAGCAGCGAGCCGATGACCGCGGTCACCACGGTCCCCGGCACCGTGAAGGAGGCGTACGCCCCCGCCGCTCCGAGGACGACCGCGGCGGGCGGCACCGGCAGCGTGGCGTAGTGGTCGAGGCCGCCGGTCGCCCGCAGCTGCCCGAAGTACTGGGCGAGCAGGTTGAGCGCGACGAACGCGACCACGAGCACCGACGAGCCCGCCACGACGGCGCGCGCCTCCGACCCGCCGTCGACGACACCCCGCATCAGGACCATGATCCCCACGGACTGGAACGTCGCCACGAAGAGCAGCGGTATGCGGGAGACCCGGGCACGCGACAGCTGTGCGCGGTAGACGGCTGCGAGTGCGGGCAGCAGCCGGGCGCGCGGCGCGAGCGGCGCGGCCGCGACCGGGTTCCCGGCCGCCGCTCCCGCGGCCCGGGCCGCCGGGCCCTCGGCCGATGCCTGTCCCGGCGCCGGTCCCGACGCCGACGCGGCCTGGGCGGGCACGATACTCACTCCGTACAGCTCCTCACGCCTTGACCAGCCCCTGCGTCTCGCCGCCCAGCGCCAGATACACGTCCTCCAGGCTCGGCGTGGCCAGTGTGAAGTCGTCCAGGGCCGCGAACGCCGCCCCGCCCGTCACGGCCGCCACCGTCGCCCGCGCCTCGTCCGGGGCGAGCCGGAGCGTCCAGCGCCGGCCCGACTCCTGGGCGAGTCCGCGCAGCGCGGCGACCTCGGGCACGTCCAGCGGGGCGCGCTCGCGCCACACCAGATCGACCCGGATCTCGCCCGCGACGCGTTCCTTGAGCCCGGCCGGCGTGTCGCAGGCGATGACCCGGCCCCGCTCCAGGACGGCGACCCGGTCCAGTACGGTCTCGGCCTCGATCACGTTGTGGGTGACGAGCAGCACGGTGGTGCCGTGCTCGGCGCGCCGCCGGTCGACGGCGGACCAGACGGCCCGCCGGGCGATCGGGTCCATGCCGGTGGTGGGTTCGTCGAGGACCAGGACCGGCCGCTCTCCCACCAGGGCGGTCGCGACGCAGGCGAGCCGCCGCTGTCCGCCCGAGAGCTTCTTCAGCGCGCGGCCGGCGAGCTCGGTGAGGCCCAGCTCCTCCAGGACGGCGTCCGTCGCGGCGCGCGCGTCCCGTGCGGTCAGCCCGCGCAGCCGCCCGGTGGTCTCGGCGGCGAGCGCGACCGTCAGCTCGTCGAGCGCGGTCGACTCCTGTCCGAGGTAGGCGAGCAGGCGCGCGGCGCGTTCCGGATGGCGTACGAGATCGTGGCCGAGCAGCTCGACCGTTCCGGAGTCGGGGCGCATCAGCCCGGTCAGCTGGCGGACCAGCGTCGACTTCCCGGCGCCGTTCGGCCCGAGCAGACCGAAGATCTCGCCGCCGCGGACATCGAGGCTGATGCCGTCGGTGGCGCGGATCTCGGGGGTCGCGGGCGCCCCCCTGCGGGCGCGCGCGGCGGGGTACGTCTTGACCAGATCCCGCACCACGCACACCGTACTCACGAGGGATGAGCCTACGGGGTCCCCCGGCCTACTCCCCCGCGGGGGCGCGTTCCGCGGCGGCCCGGACGTCGATCTCGCGCCAGAACCCCGCCCGGATCGCGTACCGGTCGTGCTCGTCGATCTGGTCGTCCTTGTGCGCGAGCAGGCCGAACCTGGCCGCGTAGCGGAGCAGTTCGCCGTCGATGCGGTGCGGGATCCTCGGGTACATCACGGAGAGCTTCTGGACGTGGCTCTGCTCGGGGAGCCGCTCCATCCAGCGGCGGGCGAACACCTGCCCGACCTCGAAGGGGTCGCCGCCGACGGTGGTGATGTCCTCCTCTCGGTCGGCCCATCGCTGCTCGGCGCTGGTGAGCTGGGCGAGGGTGGGCAGGGAGGCCGTCTCGGGCGGCTCGCCGAGCGCGCCGCCGGGGCGCTCGATCCAGCCCTTGTCGGAGGACCAGCGGAGCGTGGCGTTGGTGGCCGGCGGGGCGGCGGGGCCGCCGGGCCCGCGCAGTCCGGCGAGGTCCTTGGGTGTGGGGACGCCCCGGCCCGCGGCCGGGGCCGGAACGGCGGACGCCGGTCCGCCCTCGGTGTCCGCGGGCGCGGAGTCGGCGGGGGCCGACGCCCCGTTGTGCACGGAGGCGGCTTCCGCGGCCGCCGCCGCGGCGGCGCGCTCGGCGGAGGCGGCGAGCGCCGACTCGGGCAGCGGGGCGGAGAGGATGGCGGCGATCTCGGGGCGCGGGGCGGGCGGGGGCGCGCAGAGCCCGCTGAGGTCCTTGGCCCGGACGGCCCGGGTGATCCAGGCCCGGTCGAGGACGCGGCGTTCGTCGGCCTCGGCGACGAGGTCCTCGGACTGGTTGTAGTCGCCGTCGGCGGCCTGCACCGCCCAGAGGTGGACGGCGACGCCGTGCTCCTTGGCGGACATCAGGCCCGGCAGCAGATCGCCGTCGCCGGTCACCAGGACCACGTCGGAGCAGGCCCGGTTCCTGGCCAGCTCGGTGAGCTCGGCGTGCATCGCGGCGTCGACGCCCTTCTGTGCCCAGCGGCCGTCGCTGCGGGTCAGGGCGCCGAGCCGGACGGTGACCCGGGGCATCACGCGCAGCCTGCGGTGCTCCGGCTGGGGCACGCGGTCGGGTGCGCCGTCGAACCAGTAGATACGGAGCAGGGGCTGTTCGGTGTCCGCCTCGGCTCGTTCGCGCAGGCCCTGGATGAGGGCGGCGTGGTCGACGGTGATCCGGGAGCGGGCCGGTTCCCCGGCGAGAAGGCTCGCGGCGGCGCCCAGCAGATAGCCGGCGTCCACCAGAACGACGCAGCGGTCCACGTGTTCCACCCTCTTTCGGGAACCTCGGGATCGGAAGTTGCTTCGGATTTCCTTCGAGTCTGCCCGAACGTGGGGAGGTAGACCGTCGGAACTGGATCATCGGCGTGGCGAATATCACTCCGCGACCTCCCGGCACTCCACTCACTGTCGGTAATGATCCAAAATGCGACGGTTCACCCCATGTGTGAGTCTGACAGCGGCCCTGGCCCCGAGATCCCTTTGAGGAGGCATCACCATGGCCAAGAATCGAAAGCAGAACCGCAGTCAGCAGTCCTCGCAGGCCGAGCGCGGCGCCCAGCAGGCGCAGCAGTCCTCGATGGAGTCGCAGGCCGAGCAGCGCGCCTCCCAGGTGACTCCCGGCGACATGGCCCGCAAGGGCCGGCAGAAGCGCTTCGGTCACAACTGATCGCGCGTAAACCCCGGAAGGGGCGCACCCGTGACGACGGGCGCGCCCCTTCCGCGCGTGCGGCCCCGGCGTCACCGCCGGGTTCCGGGCGTCAGCCGGCCAGACAGGACGGGCCGAGCAGCACCTTCAGGTCGCCGAAGAGCGCGGGGTCGGGCTGGACCCGGTGCCGGTCGAGCCGCAGGACGGTGGTCGTGCGCGGGCCCTGGAGTTTGATCCGTACCTCGGTGTTGCCCTTGTGGTGGCCGAGGATCTCGCCGAGCCGGCTGACCATCGGCGGGGTGACCTTCACGGTCGGGATGGTGAGGATCACGGGCGCGTTGGTCCCGGCGTTCGACAGGTCGGGGACCATCAGCTCCATGGCGACCAGCCGGGGCACGTCCTCGCGCTTGTCGAGGCGTCCCTTGACGAAGACGACCGTGTCCTCGACGAGCTGGGTGGACACCAGCTGGTACGTGGCCGGGAAGAACATGCACTCGATGGAGCCGGCCAGGTCCTCGACGGTGGCGATGGCCCAGGCGTTGCCCTGCTTGGTCATCTTGCGCTGGAGGCCGGAGATGATGCCGCCGATGGTGACGACCGCGCCGTCGGAGTGCTCGCCGCCGGTCAGCTGGGAGATCGCCGCGTCCGTCTTGTCCGAGAGGACGTGCTCGATGCCGAAGAGCGGGTGGTCGGAGACGTAGAGGCCGAGCATCTCGCGCTCCTGGGCGAGCAGGTAGGACTTCTCCCACTCGAGGTCGGAGAACTCCACGTCCAGGCCGAAGCCGGGCTCGTCGCTCGCCTCGTCGCCCATGCCGCCGAAGAGGTCGAACTGTCCCTCGGCCTCCTTGCGCTTGACCGCGACCACGTTGTCGATCATCGGCTCGTGGTGGGCGACCAGGCTCTTGCGGGTGTGGCCCATCTCGTCGAAGGCGCCGGCCTTGATCAGCGACTCGATGGTCCGCTTGTTGCAGACGACCGCCTCGACCTTGTCGAGGAAGTCGGGGAACGTGGAGTACTTCCCCTTGGCCTTGCGCGACTTGATGATCGACTCGACGACGTTGGTACCGACGTTGCGGACGGCGGAGAGGCCGAAGAGGATCACGTCGTCGCCCTGGGCGGCGAAGTTCGACTCGGACTCGTTGACGTTCGGCGGCAGGACCTTGATGCCCATGCGGCGGCACTCGTTCAGATAGACCGCGGACTTGTCCTTGTCGTCCTTCACCGAGGTCAGCAGACCGGCCATGTACTCGGCCGGGTAGTTGGCCTTGAGGTACGCCGTCCAGTAGGAGACCAGGCCGTACGCGGCGGAGTGCGCCTTGTTGAAGGCGTAGCCGGCGAAGGGGACCAGGACGTCCCACAGGGCCTGGATGGCCTCGTCGCTGTAGCCCTTCTCCCGGGCGCCCTTCTGGAAGAGGACGAAGTTCTTCGCCAGCTCCTCGGGCTTCTTCTTGCCCATCACCCGCCGGAGGATGTCGGCCTCGCCGAGGGAGTACCCGGCGATGATCTGGGCGGCCTTCTGCACCTGCTCCTGGTAGACGATCAGGCCGTAGGTGACCGCGAGCACTTCTTGGAGCGGCTTCTCCAGCTCGGGGTGGATCGGGGTGATCTCCTGCTGCTTGTTCTTGCGCAGGGCGTAGTTCGTGTGCGAGTTCATGCCCATCGGGCCCGGCCGGTACAGGGCGGACACGGCGGAGATGTCTTCGAAGTTGTCGGGCTTCATCAGCCGCAGCAGCGAGCGCATGGGGCCGCCGTCGAACTGGAAGACGCCGAGGGTGTCACCGCGCTGGAGCAGTTCGAAGGTCTTCGGGTCGTCCAGCGGCAGGGCGAGGAGGTCGAGGTCGAGCCCCTTGTTGGCCTTCACCATCTTGACGGCGTCGTCCATGATGGTCAGGTTCCGCAGGCCCAGGAAGTCCATCTTCAGCAGGCCGAGCGACTCGCACTGGGGGTAGTCCCACTGCGTGATGGTCACGCCGTCCGTGTGCCGCACCCAGATCGGGGCGTGGTCGACGATGGGCTCGCTGGACATGATCACGCCGGCCGCGTGCACACCCATCTGCCGGACGAGGCCCTCCACGCCCTTGGCGGTGTCGATGACCTTCTTCACGTCGGGCTCGTTCTCGTACATCGCCCGGATCTCGCCCGCCTCGCTGTAGCGCGGGTGGGAGGGGTCGGTGATGCCGTTGAGGTCGATGCCCTTGCCGAGGACGTCGGCGGGCATCGCCTTGGTGAGCCGGTCGCCCATGGCGTACGGGTAGCCGAGGACGCGGGCCGAGTCCTTGATGGCGTTCTTCGCCTTGATCTTGCCGTACGTGCCGATCATGGCGACCTTGTCGGAGCCGTACTTCTCCGTCACGTACCGGATCACCTCGACGCGCCGGCGCTCGTCGAAGTCGATGTCGACATCGGGCATGGAGACGCGCTCGGGGTTGAGGAACCGCTCGAAGATCAGTCCGTGCGGGATCGGGTCGAGGTCGGTGATGCCCATGGCGTACGCGACGATCGAGCCGGCCGCGGAGCCTCGGCCGGGGCCGACGGCGATGCCCTGCTTCTTGGCCCACATGATGAAGTCGGCGACGACGAGGAAGTAGCCGGGGAAGCCCATCGAGATGATGGTGTCCATCTCGTACTCGACCTGCTTCATGCGGTCGTCGGGGATACCGCCCGGGAAGCGGCGGTGCATGCCGCGCATGGTCTCCTCGCGGAACCAGGAGACCTCGGTGTAGCCCTCGGGGATGTCGAACTTCGGCATGAGGTTCTTCTCGACGAACATGCCGTCGGTGCTGACCTGCTCGGCGACGAGCAGCGTGTTGCGGCAGCCCTCCTGCCAGGCGTCCGAGGAGTCGACGGCGTACATCTCGTCCGTGGACTTCAGGTAGTAGCCCGTGCCGTCGAACTTGAAGCGGTCCGGGTCGGAGAGGTTCTTGCCGGTCTGGATGCACAGCAGCGCGTCGTGGGCGGTCGCCTCGTGCGCGTACGTGTAGTGCGAGTCGTTGGTGACCAGCGGCGGGATGCCGAGCTTCTTGCCGATCTCCAGGAGCCCGTCGCGGACGCGCCGCTCGATCTCGATGCCGTGGTCCATCAGCTCCAGGAAGTACCGGTCCTTGCCGAAGATGTCCTGGTACTCGGAGGCGGACTTCAGGGCCTCGTCGAACTGGCCGAGGCGCAGCCGGGTCTGCAGCTCGCCGGAGGGGCAGCCGGTGGAGGCGATGAGCCCCTCGGACCACTGGGAGATGGTCTCCTTGTCCATCCGGGGCCACTTCTGGAGCCAGCCCTCGGCGTACGCGTCGGAGGAGAGGCGGAAGAGGTTGTGCAGTCCTGTGCTGTTCGCCGCCCAGATCGTCTTGTGGGTGTAGCCACCCGAACCGGAGACGTCGTCCCGCTTCTGGTGCGGCTGGCCCCACTGGATCTTCCGCTTGTTCCGCCGGGACTCCGGGGCGACGTACGCCTCGATGCCGATGATCGGCGTCACGCCGGCCTTCTTGGCCGAGTGGAAGAAGTCGTACGCCCCGTGGAGGTTGCCGTGGTCGGACATGGCGATGTGGGTCATGCCCATCTCGTTGCACGCCTCGAACATGTCCTTGAGCCGCGCGGCACCGTCCAGCAGCGAGTACTGGGTGTGTACGTGAAGGTGCGTGAAGGGCGGCTTGGTCACGACGGCATGCCTCCGATGAAATTCTGGGGGGACAGCGTGGAAGTCTACGTCTCCGGACTGACAGGCCGCGGGCACTCGGCGGTACCGTCGCCCGTTGGACGTCAGGGACGCCCTGTCCCAATTGTCATGAACAGTCTTTCACCAGGAGGCACCCTCGATGTCGGTCCCCCAGCCCACCGCCGCCGCGCGCGGTGAGCAGATCCTCACCGTCTTCGACACCGCCTTCGGAGAGCTCCTCGCGGCCGATCCGGCCGCCTTCCGCGTGAAGTTCCGGAAGATGGCCGGCTCCGCCTTCGCCTTCTACCGGGGCACGGCGTGCCTCTTCTACGCGGACCTGGAGGCGGAGCACGAAGGGCGGGCGGACGGGGGCGTGCCCGGCGGGCCGTATCTGGACGAGCGGACCGGCCGGGTGTGGATCCACGGCGATCTGCACGCGGAGAACTTCGGCACGTACATGGACGCCAACGGCCGGCTGATCTTCAACGTCAACGACTTCGACGAGGCGTACGTCGGCCCCTTCACCTGGGACCTGAAGCGGCTCTCCGCCTCGCTCGCCCTGATCGGCTACACGAAGGCGCTCAGCGACGAGCAGATCACGGAGCTGGTCCGGATATACGCCGCCGCCTACCGCGAGCGGGTCCACGCCCTGGCAACCGGAGCCAAGGACGACGAGCTGCCGCCCTTCACCCTGGACACCGCCGAGGGGCCCCTCCTGGACGCCCTGCGCGTCGCCCGCTCGCTGACCCGGTTCGGGCTCCTGGACTCGATGACCGAGATCCGCGAGTTCGAGCGCCGCTTCTCCTCCGGCGGCGGCTCGGTCGAGCTGGACGCGGCGACCCGCTACAAGGTCCTGGCGGCCTTCGACGGCTATCTGGAGACCCTGCCGGAGTCCTCGCTCGCGCGCCCCGACTCGTACCGGGTCAAGGACGTCGTGGGGCGGCGCGGGATCGGCATCGGCTCGGCCGGTCTCCCGTCGTACAACATCCTCCTGGAGGGCAACAGCGACGCCCTGGAGAACGACGTCGTGATCTACATGAAGCAGGCGCAGACGCCGGCGGTGTCCCGCCATGTCACGGACGCGGCGGTGCGGGAGTACTTCCAGCACGAGGGCCACCGCACGGTCATCTCCCAGCGGGCCCTGCAGGCGCACGCCGACCCGTGGCTGGGCTGGACGGAGCTGGACGGCTCCGGGCAGCTGGTCGCCGAGGTCTCGCCGTACGCGGTGGACCTGGACTGGTCGGACATCGACGACCCGGCGGAGATCGCGGCGACCGTGGCCGACCTGGGGCGGGCGACGGCGACGATGCACGCGGCGGCCGACGACTCCAGCGGTCACTCCCTGGTGCCGTTCTCCACCGAGCGGGCCATCGACGCGGCGATCGCGGCCGACGAGAACGGCTTCGCGGAGCTGCTGGTCGACTTCGCGCACGGCTACGGGGCACGCGCGCGTGCGGACCACCAGATCTTCGTGGACCTGTTCCGCAACGGCCGGATCCCGGGTCTGTAGGCCGGTCCGCGGCTCGGCGACCCTTCTCACAGCTCGCCCTTAGGGGCCTCTTACGGGCGGGCGTGGCAGACTTCCTCCGCTATGGACATATCAGGGACGCGGCTCAGGGGGCTGCGGGCGGCGCTCTTCACGGCACTGGTCGTGACGCTGTCCGCGGGCTCGCACGTGCTGCTGTCCCAGGTGCCGCTGCCCCTCCTCACCGTGGGGCTGCTCACGGTCGGCGTCTTCGCCGTCGCGTACGCCCTGGCCGGCCGGGAGCGTCGCTTCTGGCCGATCGCCGGGCTGCTCGTCCCGCTGGAGCTGGCGGCCGACACGGTCTTCACCGCCGGTCAGACAGTCTGTTACGGCCCGTCCGGCGGCCCGGTCGCCGGTTCGCTGCGCTCGGTGGGCGTGGACGTGCTGTGCGGCGGCGCCCTCGGCACTCCGCTGCCGGGCGTCGCCGCCCCCGAGGGCGGGACCGCGGCCGCCCTGCTGAGCTCCCCCGCCCCGGCCCTGCCGTGGCTGCTGCTCGCCGCCCATGTGTCGGTCGGCCTGTTCGCGGCGGCCTGGCTTCGGCACGGCGAGCGGGCGCTCGCCCGGCTGCTCTCCGCGGTGGCCGCCTTCGCGTTCCGCCCCCTGATGCTCGTCGTCGCGCTCTTCGGCACCCCGCGCGCGACCCGTGGGCGCGGCGGGCGCCCCCTGGACCGGCCGCGCCGGTCCCGTCGTACCCGCCTTCTCGTGCACTCCGTCGGACGGCGGGGACCGCCGCGGCCGGGCTTCGTCCTCGCCTGAGCCCTCGCAGTCCCCTTTTCGCCCTTTCCGGGCTTTCGACTCTCACGGAGATCACGATCATGAGCGCACGCAACAGCCAGTCCAACAAGGCTGCCGCCCGCGAGCGGCTGCGCGTCGAGCGCGAACGCCAGGCCAAGAAGGAGAAGGTCCGCCGCCAGGTGACCGTCGCCGTGTCGGCCGTCGCCGTCCTGGCGGTCGCCGGCGGAGTCGGCTACGCCGTCGTCCAGGCCAACAAGCCGTCCCACTGGGAGGCGGCGGCCGAGGCGTCGAACGTCACCGCGCCCAAGAACACCGAGGGCACGGACGGCACGACGGTCGTCGTCGGCAAGCCGTCCGCGAAGAAGACCCTGGAGATCTACGAGGACTCGCGCTGCCCGGTGTGCGCGCAGTTCGAGCAGCAGGTCGGCTCGACCGTCGACAAGGACGTGGAGGCCGGCAAGTACAGGCTGAAGTACGTCGGCGCCACCTTCATCGACAACGCCGACCAGGGGGAGGGCTCGAAGAACGCCCTCTCGGCGCTGGGCGCGGCGCTGAACGTGAGCCCCGAGGCGTTCATGAAGTACAAGGCGGCGCTGTACTCCACCCAGTTCCACCCGGAGGAGAGCCAGGACAAGTTCGCCAAGGACTCCTACCTCCTGGAGGTCGCGGACTCGGTCCCGGCGCTGAAGGGGAACGCGGAGTTCAAGAAGAACGTGGAGAACGGCACCTTCGACGCCTGGGCGATGAAGATGTCCGCCGCCTTCGACAAGAGCGGGGTGACCGGCACTCCGACGCTGAAGATGGACGGCAAGGCGCTGACGGTCGCGGGCAGCAAGAACCCGCCGCTGACGGTGGAGGAGTTCAACGCGGCGCTCACCCCGGCACTCAAGGGCTGACATCGGGCGACGGCCGGTTCGCCCGGCCGACGGTACGGGTCCGCGGGAGTTCGCTCCCGCGGACCCGCCGTTCGTCCGGAGGGTCCCAGGGCATCCGGACGCTCCCGATCCGTCCGGCCGGTCCCGAGGTGTCCGAGGGATCACGACCTCGGGGCGACGAGTGCGCGAACTTTCCGGATTTCGCCTGCCTGTTCGGCATACCGGTCAGTAATCTGACTGCCCGTGACCAGTCGACACATATCCTCCGCGCCCACCCGCCGCACCGTCGTGAAGGCCGCCGCCGTCACGGCCGTCGCCACCCCGGTCCTGGTGGGCGCCGCCTCTCCCGCGCTCGCGGGCTCCGAGGCCCCCGTCTTCCTCCACGGTGTCGCCTCCGGCGACCCGCTGCCCGACGGTGTCCTGCTCTGGACGCGCGTCACCCCCACCTCCGACGCCACGCCCGGCTCGGGCAGAGGCGCCGACGTCACCGTCGGCTGGGAGGTCGCCGAGGACCGGGAGTTCGCCCGGACCGTGGCCCGCGGCACCACGGCCGCGACGGCCGCCTCGGACCACACGGTGAAGGTGGACGTCCGGGGCCTGCGCCCCGCGACCGCCTACTGGTTCCGCTTCACGGCGGGCGGCACCGTCTCCCCCGTGGCCCGAACCCGCACCACTCCGGCGACCGACGCCGCCACCCCGGGCGTCCGGTTCGGCGTGGTCTCCTGCGCCAACTGGGAGGCCGGCCACTTCTCCGCGTACCGCCATCTCGCCGCCCGCGCGGACCTGGACGCGATCCTCCATCTCGGCGACTACATCTACGAGTACGCGGCCGGTTCCTACCCGGACGCCGCGTACTCCGTACGGCAGCACGAGCCGAAGCACGAGATCGTCTCACTCGCCGACTACCGCCTGCGGCACGCCACGTACAAGACGGACACCGACCTCCAGGCGCTGCACGCGGCCCACCCCGTGATCGCGATCTGGGACGACCACGAGGTGGCCAACGACGCCTGGTCGGGGGGCGCGGAGAACCACACGCCGGGCGCCGAGGGCGAGTGGGCGGCACGGGTCGCCGCCGCGAAGCAGGCGTACTTCGAGTGGATGCCGGTCCGCGCCTCCACCGAGGGCACGGTCTACCGGCGGCTGCGCTTCGGCAAACTGGCCGATCTGCACCTGCTCGACCTGCGGTCGTTCCGCTCCCAGCAGGCCAAGATCGGCAGCGGCTCGGTCGACGACCCGGAGCGCACGATCACCGGCCGCGCGCAGCTCGACTGGCTGAAGTCGGGGCTCGCGAGCTCGGACGCCACCTGGAAGCTGGTCGGCACCTCGGTGATGATCTCGCCGGTCGCCTTCGGCTCGCTGCCGGCCCAGCTCCTCGGTCCGCTCGCCGAACTGCTCGGCCTGCCGAAGGAGGGGCTCGCGATCAACGTCGACCAGTGGGACGGCTACACGGACGACCGCAAGGAGCTGCTCGCGCATCTGACGCAGCGGTCCGTACGGAACACCGTCTTCCTGACCGGTGACATCCACATGGCCTGGGCCACCGACGTGCCGGTGAAGGCGGCGACCTACCCGCTGTCGCAGTCGGCGGCGACCGAGTTCGTGGTGACCTCGGTGACCTCGGACAACATCGACGACCTGCTCCACGTGGCGCCGGGCACGCTCTCCCTGGTGGCCGCCGGGGCGATCAAGGCCGCCAACCGCCATGTGAAGTGGGTGGACATGGACAACCACGGCTACGGCGTCCTGGACGTCACGGCCGAGCACTCCCAGATGGACTACTACACGGTCTCCGACAAGACGAAGGCGGACGCGACGACCGCGTGGGCGCGCTCGTACCGGACGCGGAACGGAACCCAGCGCGTCGAGCGCGTGTACCAGCCGGTGCGATGAGATGACCGCAGGGTCGATTTTCGGCCATGATCCCTCCTGTTAACGGGAGATCACATCATCACGGCGGGTGGTGAGTCCGGGGCGATCGAATCCGGACACACCACCCGCCTCCGTCCCCTGGCTCGTTACGTCCGCGTCTCAAACTCCGGAACCGGCAAAAGTTCTTCTTCCTGATAACCCGGTTTGCCCCACGGATGATTGGGCTTGTTCCATGCTCAACAGCTTCTGACATGGACCCGTAATCTCCCCGCGGTGGCGAGGAATCCCCTCTCCACGAACCCCCCGCGAGGAGTCACCTGTGCGTGCTCTTGTTCGTATATCGCCGCGTATGTCACGTCGTCTGCTCGGCACCGCGGTCATGGCCGGAACTCTGGCCCTGGCCCCGCTCTCCGCCCCGGCGGCCGCCCCGGCCACCACCACCTCCGCCGCCGGCGTCTCCGCCGAGGAGTGCGCGGACGGTGCGGAGGCCCTCTCCGGCGCCCGCAAGTCCCGTGGCGCCGACAACCACGGCCACGAGCCCAACGAGCTCTCCGCCGCCCAGGCCAAGGCCATGGACGCGGACCTGAAGAAGAGACTCGAGTCGGTCCGCGCGAGCGGCATGAACGCCACCGCCGCCGTGGTGAACATCCCGGTCTACTTCCACGTCATCCACAGCGGCACCACCGGCAAGCTGAGCGCCACCGCGATCAACAACCAGATGGCCGTGCTCAACGCGGCCTACGGCGGCCAGGGCACCGGCAACGTGAACACCAACTTCCAGTTCACGCTCGCCTCGACCGACTACACGGACAACGCCACCTGGTACAACCTGTCGTCCGGCTCCACGGCCGAGAAGCAGATGAAGCAGACGCTGCGCAAGGGCGGCGCCGGCGCGCTGAACTTCTACACCGCCAAGCTCGGCGGCGGTCTGCTCGGCTGGGCGACCTTCCCGTCCTCGTACAACTCCAGCCCGTCCATGGACGGTGTGGTCGTCCTCGACTCCTCGCTGCCGGGCGGCTCCGCGGCCAACTACAACGAGGGCGACACCGCGACCCACGAGGTCGGCCACTGGCTGGGGCTCTACCACACGTTCCAGGGCGGCTGCAGCGGCAGCGGCGACTCGGTGAGCGACACCCCGGCCGAGAAGAGCCCGGCGTACGAGTGCCCGACCGGGCGTGACAGCTGCGCCAACAAGACCGGTGTGGACCCGATCCACAACTTCATGGACTACACGTACGACGCGTGCATGTACCAGTTCACCGCGGGCCAGGTCACGCGGATGGGCAGCATGTGGACCGCGTACCGCGCGGGCTGACACACCGCAGGACGTGAAGGGTGCGGCGGGAGAGCCCCCGCCGCACCCTTTCCGTATGTCCGGAACCCTCGGTCCTACAGGCTCTCGATGAACGCCAGCGCGACCGCCCAGGTCCGCTCGGCCGCCGCCTCGTCCCAGTCCGGCAGGTCCGGGTCGGTGAACAGGTGCCCGGCGCCCGGGTAGCGGTAGACCTCCACGTCCGCCCCCGCCTTCCCCATCCGCAGGTACCAGGACGTCAGCCAGTCGTGCGACTCGAAGGGGTCCGGGTCGGCGATGTGCAGCTGTACGGGAAGGTCGTCGACGGCCGCGCTCTCGGCGATGTCCGAGGTGCCGTGGAGCAGCAGCAGACCGCGCGCCTTCTCGTCCCCCAGGGCCAGGGTCTGCGCCACCGAGGCGCCGAAGGAGAAGCCGGCGTAGACGAGACCGCGGTCCGAGTAGGGCGCGGCAGCGAGGACGGCACGCCGCAGCAGCTCGTCCTTGCCGATCGACTTCTGGAGCTCCATCCCCTCCTCGACCGTCTCCGCGGTTTGGCCCCCGAAGAGGTCGGGCACCCGAACCTGATGCCCGGCGGACCGCAGCCGCTCGGCCGCGGACTCCACCGCCGGACGCAAGCCGTAGGTCGAGTGGAAAAGCATGATGTCCATGCGGTCCATCCTGCCAGCCGGGCCCACCGAGCCGGAGACACGGAGGTCTCGATCACATGGACACCGCGCTGCGCCCGCTCCTCGTCGTCGGAGGGGCGCTCCTGCTCACGGCGCTCGTCGGCTGGGCCGTCGACGTGCTGCTGCGCCGGGCCGACGCCCATCACCGCGAGACCCCGCTCTGGGGGCTGCTGCGCCGCTGCCGGCCACCGCTCCAGGCGGTCCTGCTCGCCTCGCTCCTGCGCGGCACCTACCGCCAGACGAAGTGGAGCCCGGTCGAGGAACACGCGGCGGGCATCGGCCAGATCCTCTCCCTGATCCTCATCGGCTCCGGCGCGTGGCTGGTCATCCACATCGCCTCGGCCGTGGTCGAGGCCACCTTCGCCCGGTACGCCTCCGCCACCCGCGACCCGGCCCGGGTCCGCCGGGTGCGCACCCAGGTCACGCTCATCACCCGCATCGTGACGGCGGTCGTCGCCGTGGTCGCCGTGGCCGCGGCGCTGCTGACCTTCCCCGCGCTCAGCACCGTCGGGACCTCGATGCTGGCCTCCGCAGGCATCATCGGCATCGTCGCGGGCGTCGCCGCCCAGTCCACCCTCGGCAACCTCTTCGCCGGCTTCCAGATCGCCTTCGGCGACATGGTGCGGATCGGCGACACCGTGGTCGTCGACGGCGAGTGGGGCGTGGTCGAGGAGGTCACGCTGACGTTCCTCGCGGTACGGACCTGGGACGAGCGCCGGATCACCATGCCGGTCTCGTACTTCACCGGCAAGCCCTTCGAGAACTGGTCGCGCGGCGGGGCGCAGATGACGGGGGCGGTCCTCCTCCATCTCGACCACTCCGCGCCACTCGACGCGATGCGCCTGAGGACCGAGGAGATCCTGGCGCAGTGCCGGGCCTGGGACGGCCGCGACTGGAGCCTGGCGGTCACGGACACCACGCCCAGCACGATCCAGGTACGGGTGGTGGTCACCGCCAAGGACGCGGACGACCTCTGGACGGTGCGGTGCACCGTGCGGGAGGGCCTCGTGGCCTGGCTGGCGGAGAAGCAGCCGCACGCCCTGCCGCGGATCGCGACCTCGTCCGCGGTGCCGTCGCCGCGCGTGGCGGACCATCCGGCCGTGTACACCAACGGCGACGAGCCCACGCGGACCGGCCGCGGCTGAGAGCGGGAGAGCCGGGAGCATGAGAACCGAGGGCGGGAGCGGGAGCGGCGGGACGGCCGGAGGTCCGGTACGGCGGCGCGAGCGGTCCCGGGTCACCGCATGCTGCGGACGTCCAGCTGGCGCAGCACCCGGTCCACCACCTCGGGATCGGCGCCCGGCTCGCTGCGCGCCGCGAGCACCTCGTGCCGGGCGGCCGACATCATCTCCCGCTGGATCCGCTGGACGGCCTTGAGGCGCCCGGCGCGCTCGACGAAGGCGGCCCGCCGTTCCTCGTCCACCATCTCCGGGCTGATCCGCGCCCCGATGTCGAACGCCCCGCGCTGGAGCCGCTCCTGGACCTCCTCCGGCAGCTCCTCGAGCTCCTCGATCTGCTTCAGCCGGCGCCGGGCCGCCTTGGCCGCGCGCAGTGCCAGCTCGCGTTCCAGGGCCCGTTCGGCGTCCGTGTCGGCCTGCACGCCGAGCCGCCTGACCAGCCAGGGCAGGGTGAGCCCCTGGAGCAGGAGTGTGACCATGATCACACAGAAGGCGATGAAGATGATCTGGTCCCGCGCGGGGAACGGCGAGCCGTCGTCCGTACGGAACGGAATGGCGAGAGCGAGCGCCACGGACGCCACTCCGCGCATTCCGGCCCACCACATGACGACGGTCTCCCGCCAGCTGACGGGGATCTGCTCGTCGTAGTCGCGCCGGGTGTGCAGCCGCTTGGCCAGCCAGGTGGCGGGCAGCAGCCACAGCAGCCGTACGCCGATCACGACACCGGCCACGACCGCGCCCCAGCCGAGCATCTCGCCGAGCCGGTTGTCGGCCGTGCCGAAGACGTTGTGGAGCTCCAGGCCGATG
The DNA here is from genome assembly GCF_043089925.1 of Streptomyces sp. NPDC013457. Taxonomy (NCBI): domain Bacteria; kingdom Bacillati; phylum Actinomycetota; class Actinomycetes; order Kitasatosporales; family Streptomycetaceae; genus Streptomyces; species Streptomyces sp. NPDC013457. The sequence goes on along the minus strand of NZ_JBICBL010000003.1, from coordinate 325,730 downwards.
AGCCCGAAGGCGATGCCGGTGACGAGGGTGTCGACGATCTCCCAGAAGGTCTGTCCGGCGAGCCGGCCCATCACGTCGTCGGCGTCGAGCGCGTTCTCCGCGAGATAGAGGGCGACGACCAGCACGGCGAGGACGCCGGAGCCGCGCAGCTCCTCGGCGAGGACGTAGGCGACGAACGGGACGAGGAGGGTGAGCCCGGTCTGCAGGGTGGCCTCTCCGAGGATCCCCATGAGCTTGTTGCTGAGCCAGCCGAGGACGAGCCCGACGGCGACGGCCACCACGGCGGAGAGGACCAGTTCCAGGCCCGCGCCCTCCCAGCTGAAGCTGCCGCCGACGACCGCCGAGATCGCCACGTGGTACAGGACGATCGCGGTGACGTCGTTGAACAGCCCCTCCCCCTCCAGGATCGAGATCAGCCGCCGCGGCAGCCCGAGCGACCCGGCGACGGCGGTCGCGGCGACCGGGTCGGGCGGGGCGACGAGGGCGCCGAGCGCGACGGCGGCGGCGAGGGGCAGCCCGGGGACGAGCGCGTTCGCGGTGGCGGCGACGGCGGCCGTGGTGACGAAGACCAGGGCGACGGCCAGCAGGAAGATGGGCCGCCGGTTGGCCGCGAACTGCCGCCAGGAGGTGCGCTGGACCGAGGCGTAGAGCAGCGGTGGCAGGACGAGCGGGAGGATGTACTCGGGCGGGATGTCGACGTTCGGTACGAAGGGCAGGAACGCGAACACGACTCCGACGACGGTCATGAGCACCGGGGCGGGCAGTCCGAGCCGGTCCCCGAGCGGCACCGTGAGCACGGCGCCGAGCAACAGCACGAACAGCAGGGCCAATTGGTCCACGGGGGCGCCCTTCCGGCCTGGCGGCGGGCAGGCACGGTCGATGATCGGACCTCAACCCTGCCACGCCGGGGGACGAATCACCCCGGACCACCCCATGTGCCCCTGCACCCCGCCACCGGACCGGACCGGCTGGACCGGACCGATCGGAGCAGGGCGCCGCCCGCCAAGCCCCAGGGGGTGTCTCGCCTCCTAGAGCGCCCGCCGCATCGCGCGGTGCGGGATGCCCGCGTCCGGGAACTCGGGGCCGTACACCTCGTAGCCGAGCCGCTCGTAGAAGCCGAGCGCATGGGTCTGGGCGTGCAGGTCGACGGCCGTCAGGCCACGCGCGCGCGCCGCGTCCTCGATCGCGCGGACCAGCGCCGCGCCGACCCCGAGGCCGCGCGCGGCCTTGGAGACGGCGAGCCGGCCGAGCGAGCCGACCGAGGCGTCCCCGCCGGTCTTGCCCAGCGCGTCGGCTCCGTGCAGCAGCCGGCCGGTGCCCAGCGGCAGCCCGTCCTCGCGCACGGCGAGGACGTGGACGGCGGTCTCGTCGTAACGGTCGTACTCGATGTCCTGCGGCACGTTCTGCTCGACGACGAAGACCTCGCGGCGCACCGTGAAGCAGGCCTCCCGGTCGTCCGGGCCGATCGCCTCGCGGACCGCGTATCCGGTGCTCATGCGCTCTCCGCCGCGATCCGGTCCAGGGCGTTCTGCAGGTCCGCCGGGTACGTGCTCTCGAACTCGACCCAGCGCCCGTCCGACGGGTGCTCGAAGCCGAGGCGCACGGCGTGCAGCCACTGGCGCGTCAGTCCGAGCCGCTTGGCCATCGTCGGGTCCGCGCCGTAGGTGAGGTCGCCGACGCAGGGGTGGCGGTGGGCCGACATGTGCACGCGGATCTGGTGCGTACGGCCGGTCTCCAGCTTGATGTCCAGCAGCGAGGCCGCGCGGTAGGCCTCGATCAGGTCGTAGTGCGTCACCGAGGGCTTGCCCTCGGCGGTGACGGCCCACTTGTAGTCGTGCTGGGGGTGTCGCCCGATCGGGGCGTCGATCGTGCCGCTCATCGGGTCCGGGTGCCCCTGGACCAGCGCGTGGTAGCGCTTGTCGACGACCCGCTCCTTGAACTGCGCCTTGAGCAGCGTGTACGCCCGCTCGGACTTGGCGACGACCATGAGACCCGACGTACCGACGTCGAGGCGGTGCACGATCCCCTGGCGCTCGGCGGCGCCGGAGGTGGAGATGCGGTACCCGGCGGCGGCGAGGCCGCCGATGACCGTCGTCCCGGTCCAGCCGGGGCTCGGGTGCGCGGCGACCCCGATCGGCTTCATGATCACGACGATGTCGTCGTCGTCGTGGATGATCTCCATGCCCTCGACAGGCTCGGCCACGATCTGCACCGGAGCCGGGGCGCCGGGCATCTCGACCTCGAGCCAAGCGCCGCCGCTGACCCGCTCGGACTTGCCGACGACGGCGCCGTCGACCTGGACCTTGCCGGAGGCGGCCAGCTCCGCCGCCTTCGTGCGGGAGAACCCGAACATCCGGGCGATGGCGGCGTCGACGCGCTCGCCCTCCAGGCCATCGGGAACGGGCAGGGTGCGGATCTCGGGACTCGTACTCACCCGTCGAGTATGCCTTGTCAGTCCTTGTGGACGGTGCCGTCGGGGTCCAGGCCCCGGAACGACAGGATGACGATCAGGAAGCCGCCGCAGACGATCGCCGAGTCCGCGAGGTTGAAGACGGCGAAGTGCGCGGGCGCGATGAAGTCCACGACCGCGCCCTCGAAGACGCCCGGCGAGCGGAAGATCCGGTCGGTCAGGTTGCCCAGGGCACCGCCGAGCAGCAGACCGAGCGCGACCGCCCACCACGTGCTGTACAGCTTGCGCGCGAGCCGGATGATCACCACGATCACCGCCGCCGCGATGAAGGTGAAGATGATCGTGAAGGCCTCACCCATGCCGAAGGCGGCGCCCGGGTTCCGGATCGCCTCGAACCTCAGCACGTCACCGATCACCTGGATCGGCTCGTGGCCCTCCAGCTCGGCGACCACGAGCATCTTGCTTCCGAGGTCGAGCAGATACGCGAAGAGCGCCACGACCAGCAGCGCGACGATCTTGCGCCGGCCCTTCGGCCGCTCGTCCGCGACCGGGGCGGCGGCCTCGCCGCCCGAGCCGTCCGCGTCTGAATCCGGCGTACCGATGATGCGCTCCGCCTCTGCCACGTGAGTCCCTCAACCTAGGTGCCCTGACTGTGCACGAGGGTACGGCACACCCCTTCGGGGCCGTCAGCCGCGGCGCTCCTGCTTCTGCTTGTCCTCGACGCAGAGGGTGGCCCTCGGGAACGCCTGCATGCGCGCCTTGCCGATCGGCTTGCCGCACACCTCGCAGAGGCCGTACGTGCCCGCGTCGAGGCGCTCCAGGGCGTGCTCGGACTGTTCCAGCATCTCGCGGGCGTTGGCGGCCAGGGCGAGCTCGTGCTCGCGGGTGATGTTCTTGGTGCCGGTGTCGGCCTGGTCGTCCCCCGCGCCGTCCCCGGAGTCCCGCATGAGGCCGGTCAGCTCCTCCTGGGAGTGGAGCAGCTCGGCCCGCAGGCGGAGGACCTCGCTCTCCAGCCCGGCCCGGGCCTCCGCGACCTCCGCGGGCGTCCAGGGGTCCTCACCGGGGCGTACGGCGAGCTCACCGGCGCGCGCCGGAGGGACCGCGGCCTCGCCGTCTGCCGTCGTGACGCCACCCGCGGTCTTCTTAGCTGCCACTGTCGCGGCTCCTGTCTGCTTCACGTGCGCCGCGGATGCGGCCTTCTTCTTGGCTGCGGTCTTCTCGGCCGCGGTCTTCTTCGCGACCGTCCTGCCGGCGGCCGGGGCCTTCTCGGCCGCCGAGGTCTCCTTCGTCGGCGGAGCCTTCGTGGCGGCCGCCTCGGAGGCCGGGGTCTTCCCGGCGGAGGTCTTCTTCGCGGTGGTCTTCCTGGCGGACGTCTTCGCCGGGGTGGCCTCGGCCTTCTCCGTGCTCTTCGCCGTGCTCTTCGTCGTCCCGCGTGCCGGGGCCTTCTTCGCCGCCGCCTTCTTCGCGACCGTCGTCTTCTTGCCGGTGACGTCCTTGGCCGCCCCGTCCACACCGGTGGATCCGGCGGTCGAGGTCTTCTTCGCGGCGGTCTTCTTCGCCACCATGTCGCGGCCCCTTCACATTTTGTGATCTTGCTCGCGAATCGTGCTGGGACGATAAATCGGCCCAAGGCCCGCGGCAACGGGGCACGCCGCCGTTCGCACCCGCCCCATGCCGCCGGCACGGCGAGTCTGCATCCGTTGTGCCCAGCTCCCCGCCCCGTAATCCGCCCCGCGGCGGCCGGTGAAGTCCGGCCAGGGCCGTATGGCCATTCGGGTCATGTCCGGCCGCCCCGCGCGCCGCCGGAAAAGCGGTCTGCCGAGCGGCTTCCGGCCCCGTACACTGGGCTGAGCGAAAGGCTTGGATGGGGACGAGTAGCGTCGTACGCAGCCATGAGCGACCCGGGGACGGTGAGAGCCCGGGGGCCAGCCCGATGTGAAGGATCACCCCGGAGCCGCCGGAAGAAAGCCGTCAGGCGACTAGAACCGGCATCGCGACCCCAATGAGGGGGCCACGGACGACACCGTCCGGGGCCAAGGAGGGTGGTACCGCGGGAGCCGCGCAGCACGGCGCTCTCGTCCCTCCGGACGGAAACGAAGCAGTCCGCCGGAGGAAGCTCGCCGATGAAACCGCCGCAGTACCGCCAGGTGCCCGCCCAGGTCGACCTGCCCGCGCTCGAGCACGCCGTGCTCGATTTCTGGCGCGAGAGCAAGATCTTCGCCAAGACCCTGGAGCAGTCCGAGGGCCGCCCCGAGTGGGTGTTCTACGAGGGCCCGCCGACCGCCAACGGCATGCCCGGCGCCCACCACATCGAGGCCCGCGTCTTCAAGGACGTCTTCCCCCGCTTCCGGACCATGCGCGGCTACCACGTGGCCCGCAAGGCCGGCTGGGACTGCCACGGCCTCCCGGTCGAGCTCGCCGTCGAGAAGGAACTCGGCTTCTCCGGCAAGAAGGACATCGAGGAATACGGCATCGCCGCGTTCAACGACAAGTGCCGCGAGTCCGTGACCCGCCACACCGACGCCTTCGCCGAGCTCACGACGCGCATGGGCTACTGGGTCGACCTGGACGACGCGTACCGGACGATGGACCCCGAGTACATCGAGTCGGTCTGGTGGTCGCTCAAGCAGATCTTCGACAAGGGCCTGCTCGTCCAGGACCACCGCGTCGCCCCCTGGTGCCCGCGCTGCGGCACCGGCCTCTCGGACCACGAGCTGGCCCAGGGGTACGAGACGGTCGTCGACCCCTCCGTCTTCGTCCGGTTCCCGCTGACCTCCGGCCCGCTGGCCGGCCAGGCGGCGCTCCTGGTCTGGACGACGACCCCCTGGACCCTGGTCTCCAACACGGCGGTCGCCGCGCACCCCGAGGTCACCTACGTCGTCGCGACCGACGGCGAGGAGAAGCTCGTCGTCGCCGCGCCGCTGGTGGAGAAGGCGCTCGGCGAGGGCTGGGTCACCACGGGCGAGTCCTTCACGGGCGCCGAGATGGAGCGCTGGACGTACCAGCGCCCCTTCGAGCTCGTCGAGTTCCCCTCCGAGGCGCACTACGTGGTCAACGCGGAGTACGTCACGACCGAGGACGGCACGGGTCTGGTCCACCAGTCCCCCGCCTTCGGTGAGGACGACCTCAAGGTCTGCCGCGCCTACGGCCTGCCGGTCGTGAACCCGGTCCGCCCCGACGGCACCTTCGAGGAGGACGTACCGCTGGTCGGCGGCGTCTTCTTCAAGAAGGCCGACGAGCAGCTGACCGCCGACCTGGACGCGCGCGGCCTGCTCTTCAAGCACATCCCGTACGAGCACAGCTACCCGCACTGCTGGCGCTGCCACACGGCCCTGCTCTACTACGCGCAGCCGTCCTGGTACATCCGCACGACCGCCGTGAAGGACCGCCTTCTCGAAGAGAACGAGAAGACGAACTGGTTCCCGGACTCGGTCAAGCACGGCCGCTTCGGCGACTGGCTGAACAACAACATCGACTGGGCGCTCTCCCGGAGCCGCTACTGGGGCACGCCGCTGCCGCTGTGGCGCTGCGAGGACGGCCACCTGACGTGCGTGGGCTCGCGCGCCGAGCTGACCGAGCTGACGGGCTCCGACCAGTCGGAGCTCGACCCGCACCGCCCGTACATCGACGCGGTGACCTTCCCCTGCCCGAGCTGCTCCAAGACGGCGACGCGCGTGCCGGAGGTCATCGACGCCTGGTACGACTCGGGCTCGATGCCGTTCGCCCAGTGGGGCTACCCGTACAAGAACAAGGAACTCTTCGAGTCCCGGTACCCGGCGCAGTTCATCTCCGAGGCCATCGACCAGACGCGTGGGTGGTTCTACACGCTGATGGCGGTCGGCACGCTGGTCTTCGACAAGTCGTCGTACGAGAACGTGGTCTGCCTGGGCCACATCCTCGCCGAGGACGGCCGCAAGATGTCCAAGCACCTGGGCAACATCCTGCAGCCGATCCCGCTGATGGACCAGCACGGCGCGGACGCGGTCCGCTGGTTCATGGCGGCCGGCGGCTCCCCGTGGGCGGCGCGCAGGGTGGGCCACGGCACGATCCAGGAGGTGGTGCGGAAGACCCTCCTCACCTACTGGAACACGGTCGCCTTCCAGGCGCTGTACGCCCGTACGTCCGGCTGGGCGCCGAGCGCGGCCGACCCGGCGCCGGCGGACCGCACGGTCCTGGACAAGTGGCTCCTGTCCGAGCTGAACACGCTGGTCTCCGAGGTCACACAGGCGCTGGAGTCGTACGACACGCAGCGGGCGGGCAAGCTCGTCTCGGCGTTCGTGGACGACCTGTCGAACTGGTACGTGCGGCGCTCGCGCCGCCGGTTCTGGCAGGGCGACAAGGCGGCGCTGCGGACCCTGCACGACGTGGTGGAGACGGTCACGCGGCTGATGGCCCCGCTGACCCCGTTCATCACGGAGCGGGTCTGGCAGGACCTCGTGGTCCCGGTGACGCCGGACGCCCCGGAGTCGGTCCACCTCTCGACGTGGCCGGAGCCGGACGCGTCCCTGGTCGACCCGGCGCTCTCGACCCGGATGACCCTGGTCCGCCGCCTGGTCGAGCTGGGCCGGGCGACGCGGGCGGAGTCGGGCGTCAAGACCCGCCAGCCGCTCTCCCGCGCCCTGGTGGCGGCGACGGGCTTCACCGAGCTCTCCCCGGAGCTGCAGGCCCAGATCACGGAGGAGCTGAACGTCACGTCCGTGGCCTCCCTCTCCGAGGTCGGCGGCTCGCTGGTCGACACGACGGCGAAGGCGAACTTCCGCGCGCTCGGCAAGCGCTTCGGCAAGGGCGTCCAGGACGTGGCGAAGGCGGTCGCGGCGGCGGACGCGGCGGAGCTGTCGCTGGCGCTGCGCCAGGCGGGCGAGGCGACGCTGGACGTGAACGGCGAGACGATCTTCGTCACCCCCGAGGAGATCATCATCACGGAGACGCCCCGTGAGGGCTGGTCGGTCGCCTCGGACGCGGGCGCGACGGTCGCCCTGGACCTGGAGATCACCCCGGAGCTGCGGAAGGCGGGCCTGGCCCGTGACGCGATCCGCCTGATCCAGGAGGCCCGCAAGAACAGCGGCCTGGACGTGGCGGACCGGATCGCCCTGCGCTGGGCGTCGGAGTCCCCCGAGACGACGGAGGCCCTGACGGCCCACGCGGAGCTGATCGCGGACGAGGTCCTGGCGACGGACTTCGCCCCGACCGCCCCGGACACCACGTTCGGCACCCCGTTCACGGACGAAGGCCTGTCCCTGACCTTCAGCCTCCGCAAGGCGTAACCAGCGGCACCGAGAAGCCCGGCCCCCACAGGGGGGCCGGGCTTCTCCGTGCCCCCGCAGGACCGTGGGTCACCACCCCCGTCCGCGCCCATGCCCACGCAAAAAGGCCGGGCCCCTGGTTTCCCAGGGGCCCGGCCTTCAGCCTGCCGACGGCTACGCGCTCACCGCGCGAACCGCCGCCGTCAGTTGTCGTCCTCGTCGATCAGGAAGCCGCGCATCGGCGCCGGCGCCTGCTGCATCGGCTGCGGCGCCTGCGGGCGGACCGGAGCCATCGGCTGGGTCATCGCCGGCGACATCTGCTGCTGGCCACCGTAGGACGGGGCACCGCCCATGGACGGCGGGCCGCCCATCGAGCCGTTGCCGCCGTACGACGGCGCACCCGCGCCCGCCGAGGCCATCGAGGGCGACGGCGGCAGGGAGGCCGTGGCCGGCGTACGCGGCGGAGCCAGCGAGTCGTCCGCCTGGGTCTCCAGCTGGCGCAGCTGCGACTCCAGGTACGACTTCAGACGCGTGCGGTACTCGCGCTCGAAGCCGCGCAGGTCCTCGACCTTGCGCTCCAGCGTCGCGCGAGCGGACTCCAGGGAGCCCATCGCGACGCGGTGCTTCTCCTGCGCGTCCCGCTCCAGCGCGTCAGCCTTGGCGCGGGCGTCCCGCTCCAGGCCCTCGGCGCGCGAGCGCGCCTCGCCGACGATCTTGTTGGCCTCGGAACGGGCCTCCGCGATCGCCTGGTCGGCCGTCTGCTGGGCCAGCGAGAGGACACGGGCGGCGCTGTCGCCACCGGGGCCCTGCTGGGGCTGCTGCATCGGCTGCTGCATCTGCTGCTGGGGGTGACCCATGGGGCCGCCCATCGGCTGACCCATCGGGCCGCCCTGCATCGGGCCGGGGCCCATCGGGCCACCCTGCATCGGGCCGGGGCCGTGGCCACCGGGACCGGCGGGAAGCTGGGGCGCACCGGACGGCAGCTGCGGCGGGCCCATCTGCGGGGGCTGCTGCTGGACGGGCGGTCCGGATATGGCGGCGGGCACCGGGGCGCCGGGACCGACGGGACGATCCTGCTGCTCCGGGGGCTTGCGCATGCCCTGCTGCTGCTGGTTCTGCGCAGCGGCACGCGTCGCCGCGGCCAGCTTGGCCCGCAGGTCCTCGTTCTCGCGGAGCAGGCGGGTCAGTTCGGCTTCGACCTCGTCGAGGAAGGCATCGACCTCGTCCTCGTCATAGCCTTCTCGAAGGCGGACGGTCGTGAACTGCTTGTTCCGCACGTCCTCGGGGGTCAGCGGCATCTCTTCTTCACCTCTACGTAGTCGTCGGCAGTCGGCAAGACCGTATCGTCCACATTCACCTCGCGAAGCCGCTCACGATGGAGATCAGGATGTAGACGATGATCATCAGAACGAAGAAGGACAGGTCAAGTGCCACGCCCCCGAGACGCAACGGCGGGATGAACCGCCGCAGAAGCTTGAGCGGTGGATCGGTGACAGTGTAGGTGGCCTCCAGAACGACCACCATCGCCTTACCGGGTTGCCATGAACGTGCGAACTGAAAGACGTAGTCCATGACGAGCCGGAAGATCAGCACGATGAGGAAGCACATCAGAGCGATGTAGACCACTTGTAGTGCGACGCCCATCCCGCGCTTCCCTCTCCCCTGGCTCTCGTGCTCTCACTTGCCCGGCCTTGCGGCCGGCCGTTCCGGTCTTCGTTTTCTCAGCTCTGGTTGAAGAATCCGCCCTCTGCGATCCGGGCCTTGTCCTCCGCCGTGACATCGACGTTAGCAGGCGACAACAGGAACACCTTCTGCGTCACGCGCTCAATGCTGCCATGGAGCCCGAAGACGAGTCCGGCGGCAAAGTCGACAAGTCGCTTCGCGTCCGTGTCGTCCATCTCCGTGAGGTTCATGATCACCGGAGTGCCCTCACGGAAGTGTTCCCCGATGGTACGGGCTTCGTTGTAGGTCCTCGGGTGCAGCGTGGTGATGCGGTACGGCTCCCGCTCGGACACGACCTTGGGCATGATCACCGGTGCGTTCTTCTCCAGGCTCGGGCGTTCGGGTGTGATGGACGCCACGGGGGCGATTCGAGCCGGACGTCCGCTTTCGGCGGATAGCGAGGCGGCGTGAGCGACCGGCTCGCGCGGCGCGGGCTGCTGCACCACACGTACCGGCTCCTCGCGCTCCAGCTGTCGCGGGGGCTGATGGCGCCGCTCGCGCTCGGGTTCCGGTTCCAGCTCGGGTTCGAAGTCGTCGTCGGGGTCGAAGCCCCGGCCGTCGTACCCATCGTCCTCCACGAGGCCGAGGTAGACCGCCATCTTGCGCATCGCGCCGGCCATTCTCTGAGTCCTCCGCTCTGTGGTGGATCGGCCTCGTCACCAAGTGCCCGTGATCCACGAGGTCTGCCCGCCGACCGGCGGGAATGACCATATTTTCTGCTGTGGTCCGACTTGCTTGGCGACGTTACCCGAGCCTGGGGCGGACACCCAGTACCGCCGTACCGATGCGTACATGTGTCGCTCCGGCCGCCACAGCGTCCTCGAGGTCCGCGCTCATTCCCGCGGACACCATGTTCGCAGCCGGACGGGTCGCGCGCAGGAGAGTCGACAAATCCATCAGGCGGTCGAACGCCGCACGTTGGCGGCCCGCGAAGGGACCGGCGAGCGGCGCGACGGTCATCAGTCCGTCGAGCCTCAGCCCGGGTGCGGCCTCCACCGCGGCGGCCAACTCCTCGACGCGGTCCGGCGACACGCCGCCGCGCTCTCCGCGCTCGCCCGACTCTGCGTCGAGCGCGACCTGGACGAGGCAGCCGAGCTCGCGCCCCGACTTCTCCGCCGCCGCGGCGAGAGCGGTGACCAGCTTCAACCGGTCGACGGACTGCACGACATCCGCATAACTCGTCACAGAACGGACCTTGTTCGTCTGCAACTGGCCGACGAAGTGCCAGCGGAGGTCCAGATCCGCGCAGGCCGCGGCCTTGGGGGCGGCGTCCTGGTCGCGGTTCTCGGCGACGTCCCGTACACCGAGTTCGTGCAGGATGCGCACGTCGCTCGCCGGGTAGGTCTTGGTGACCACGATCAGGGTCACCTCCGACCGCTTGCGGCCGGCGGAGGCGCAGGCGGCAGAGATACGTTCCTCCACCCGCGCCAGGTTCTCGGCGAGTTCCGACTTACGGTCCGTCATATCCGTCCAACCAGACATATCCCGCGAGTCGCCCTGTGGTGCGATCGCGGCGGTACGAGTAGTGGTCACCCGACTCGCGGGTGCAGACCTCGCTCGCCTGCCGGTCCCGGATGCCGAGCCGCTCCAACTGGGCGTGGACCCCGGCGGTGACGTCGACGGCCGGGGTGCCCCAGCTCGTCTCGGCGAAGGCGGCCGGCTCGACGGCGGCCACCTCGGCGCGCATCGCCTCCGGCACCTCGTAGCAGCGCCCGCAGACGGCGGGGCCGGTACGGGCGGTGATCCGGGCCGGTTCGGCGCCGAGTTCGATCATGGCCCGCACGGCGGCCGGCACGACCCCGGCGATCATCCCCGGCCGCCCGGCGTGGGCGGCGGCCGCGACTCCGGCGACGGGATCGGCGAGCAGGACCGGTGTGCAGTCGGCGGTGAGGACCGCGAGGGCGAGTCCGCGCCGGGTGGTGACGATCGCGTCGACCTGGGGAACCGGCCGGTCCCCCCAGGGTCCGTCGACCACCGCGACATCCGGGCCGTGCACCTGGTTCATCCAGACGACACGCCCGGGGTCGAGGCCCAGGGCCCCGGCCGCCCGGGCCCGGTTGACGAGCACGGCCTCGGGGTCGTCCCCCACCGCGCCGCCGAGGTTGAGCTCCTCGTACGGAACGGCGCTCACCCCGCCCCACCTGTCGGTGAAGGCGAAATGCGCGCCGCTCACGGGTTCGAGCTGCTCTATCACTTCAAGAAGTCCGGAACGTCCAGCTCTTCGGCCTGGGTGTCCGGGTACGGGCGGGCCGGCGGGACGACCGGGGGGACGGTCGGCGGCAGCGTGGTCTCGGCGGAGACCGCGGGGGCCGCAGGCTCGGCCGGGGCGGCCGGCTCGTCCCGGGGGGCGACGGTGCCGAGGCCGCCGAGCGGGCGCTCGGTGGCGCGCGGCGCGGGGGCCGGCTCCTCGCGCTTGGCCGAGGCCGAGCTGAGGATGTTGTCGCGGCGGGTCGGCGGCTGACCGCCGTCGAAGCCGGCCGCGATGACCGTGACCCGTACCTCGTCGCCCAGGGCGTCGTCGATGACGGCACCGAAGATGATGTTGGCCTCGGGGTGGGCGGCCTCGCTCACCAGCTGCGCGGCCTCGTTGATCTCGAAGAGACCGAGGTCCGAACCGCCGGAGATGGAGAGCAGCACGCCACGGGCGCCGTCGATGGACGCCTCCAGGAGCGGCGAGGAGATCGCCATCTCGGCCGCCGCGACCGCGCGGTCGTCGCCGCGGGCGGAGCCGATGCCCATGAGGGCCGAACCGGCCTCGGACATGACCGACTTGACGTCGGCGAAGTCGAGGTTGATCAGACCGGGGGTGGTGATGAGGTCGGTGATGCCCTGCACACCGCTCAGCAGCACCTGGTCGGCCGACTTGAAGGCGTCGAGCACGGAGACCTGGCGGTCCGAGATCGAGAGCAGCCGGTCGTTCGGGATGACGATGAGGGTGTCGACCTCTTCGCGGAGCTCGGCGATGCCGTCCTCCGCCTGGTTGGCCCGACGGCGTCCCTCGAAGGTGAACGGCCGGGTGACCACACCGATCGTCAGGGCGCCGAGCGAGCGCGCGATGTTGGCCACGACGGGTGCGCCGCCGGTGCCGGTGCCGCCACCTTCGCCGGCGGTCACGAAGACCATGTCGGCCCCCTTGAGGACCTCCTCGATCTCCTCACGGTGGTCCTCTGCCGCCTTGCGACCGACTGCCGGGTTCGCCCCGGCCCCGAGGCCACGGGTGAGTTCACGGCCGACGTCGAGCTTGACGTCGGCGTCGCTCATCAACAGCGCTTGCGCGTCGGTGTTGATCGCGATGAACTCGACGCCCTTGAGACCGACCTCGATCATTCGGTTGATGGCATTGACACCACCGCCGCCGACACCGATGACCTTGATGACTGCGAGGTAGTTCTGCGGTGCTGCCACGTCGAAGGCCTCTCGCCTCGAGTTACGTGTCGCCGCTTCGCGGTGGTAGTCGCGCTGCGACGACGGATGCCGATGGGACGGTCCGAAACGCCGACCCAAACCCTAACGTTGAAGTTTAGGGTTACCAGTGTCTCTGTTCGCTGGACTCTTCCGAACAGGACACTAAGTCGACAAGTGGCGCACGTTCAACGAACACGCCGAACCTCCCGTTTTTCTTTTCACCCTATGTGATCACCCGTAGCGCTGGCCAACCAGGGTGCTGGCCAGCGGGAATGGGCGTCAACTCCCCGAGGTGGCGGGGGCTGTGGGGGCGCTTACATCGAAGTGCCCCGCTTTGGGCATGGCCTTCATCAGGGCGGTGAGTACACGGGCCTTGACGGCACCCTCCTCGCCGCTGCCCCAGAAGACCGTACGACCGCCGCCGAGCTCCAGGGTGACGGAGTCGTACGAGGTGATCTCCACGACACGAGTGTCCCGGGCGATTTTCTCCGGGAGTTCGCCCGCCACGCCCACCGCCTCGAGCAGGAGCCGGTCCTCGTCGAAGCGGCGCAGGCTCGGCGCGGAGGCGGCCTTCAGCACGAGTTCGGGTACGCCTGGGGGCGCTTTGTCCACGGTGGCGAATCGCGTTCCGGTGGCGTCCACTTCCGTGAACTTTCCGCCCTTTTCCACCACCAGGACCGGCTTTCGTTCCGTCACTTTCAGACCGATTCCATCCGGCCAGGACCGAGTGACCTCGACGGTGTCGATACGGGGCAGTCCCCGGAGCAGTCGTGCCTCGATGGCGTCGGTGTCGACCGAGACGAGCGGGGAACCGATCGGCACGGCGGCGGCCGTCTCGACCTCACGGGGTGTCAGAATCCGTGTTCCGGAGGTCGACACGCGCTCCAGGCGCAGCCAGGACGAGCCGTAGAGTGCCCAGACCGTGCCGGACCCGATCAGGACGAGAGCGAGCGCCACCAGCAGGGCCCGCGGCCCGGGCACCCGGAATCCACTGTCCCGGGCGCCCGTCCCCACCGGCCGGTCCGACGACCCCTTCGGGTCGCTCGTGCCGCGCTTCTCCGCGGTCGTCGGTCCGGACACGTCCACTCTCCTTCCCATCGAGGCTCACTCGCCTCCGGGCGCTCCGTGCGCGCCGACGGACCGCGCGCCCTTCGGCGCGCTCGCCTCAGCGCCCTGCGATCGCGTCGTACACCATGCCGACGAGCAGGTCGTCGGCGTCCCTGCGGCCGAACTCGGCGGCGGCGCGGGACATCTCGTACAGCCGGTGCGGATCCGCCAGCACGGGCAGGACGTTGCCCTGCACCCACTGCGGCGACAGCTCCGCGTCGTCGACGAGCAGCCCGCCGCCCGCCTTGACCACCGGCTGGGCGTTGAGCCGCTGTTCGCCGTTGCCGATGGGCAGCGGGACGTAGGCGGCGGGCAGCCCGACGGCGGAGAGCTCGGCGACGGTCATCGCGCCCGCGCGGCAGAGCATCATGTCCGCCGCCGCGTACGCGAGGTCCATCCGGTCCACGTACGGTACCGGGACGTACGGCGGCATGCCGGGCATGTTGTCGACACGCGGCAGCTCGTTCTTCGGGCCGACCGCGTGCAGGATCTGGATGCCGGAGCGCTGGAGCACGGGCGCGATCTGCTGGACGACCTCGTTGAGCCGGCGTGCGCCCTGCGAGCCGCCGGAGACGAGCAGCGTCGGCAGGTTCGGGTCGAGACCGAAGGCGGCGCGCGCCTCGGGCCGGACCCGGGCCCGGTCGAGGGTGGCGATGGTGTGCCGCAGCGGGATGCCGATGTAACGGGCGTTGCGGAGCTTCGAGTCCGGCGTCGCGACGGCGACCCCGGCCGCGTACCGCGAGCCGATCTTGTTGGCCAGGCCCGGCCGGGCGTTGGCCTCGTGGACCACGATCGGCACTCCGAGGCGCTTGGCCGCGAGATAGCCGGGCAGGGCCACGTAGCCGCCGAAGCCGACCACACAGTCCGCCTTGGTGCGCTCCAGGATCTGCTCGGCCGCCTTGATGGTGCCGCGCAGCCGTCCGGGGACGGTGATCAGCTCAGGGGTGGGCTTGCGCGGCAGCGGCACGGCAGGGATGAGCGCCAGCTCGTAGCCCCGCTCGGGGACGAGTCGGGTCTCCAGGCCCTTCTCCGTGCCGAGCGCCGTGATGCCCACGCTCGGGTCCTGCCTGCGCAGGGCGTCCGCGAGGGCGAGCGCGGGCTCGATGTGGCCGGCGGTCCCCCCACCGGCGAGTACGACATGCACCGAAATTCACCGCTCTCCGGACGGACGCTTCTTGACGCGCCGTCGCATCGACTTCCATCTCACCCCGGCCCGCCTACCCCAGCCGGGGCGCCGCATGGCCAGGGCCGCTCTCGCGGCGGGTTCCTGTCGCGCGAAGGCGATGAGGAGCCCGACGGCGAACATGGTCGGCAGCAGGGCCGACCCTCCGTAGGAGAACAGCGGGAGCGGGACCCCGGCGATCGGCAGCAGACCGAGCACCGCACCGATGTTGATCACGGCCTGGGCCGTGATCCACGTGGTCACACCTCCCGCGGCGTACCTCACGAAGGGGTCCTCCGTGCGTCCGGCCACGCGGATACCCGCATAGCCTAGAGCCGCGAACAGGGCGAGTACCGACAGCGTCCCCGCCAGACCCAGTTCCTCCCCGGTGACGGCGAAGATGAAGTCGGTGTGCGCTTCGGGTAGTTGGCCCCATTTTTCCACACTGGCACCCAGTCCGGAACCGAACCATCCGCCCGAGGCCAGAGCATAGATCCCGTGGGCGGCCTGGAGACAGGGCGCGCCCTCTCCGCCGGGGTCGGTGGCGCCGATGCAGGCGAACCGCTTCAGCCGGTTGTCGCTCGTCGTGATCAGCAGATATCCGATGGCCCCGGCCACCGCCAGCACGCCGACGAAGAGCCTGGTGGGGGCGCCGGCCGTCCACAGCAGCCCGAAGAGGATCGCGGTCAGCACGATCGCCGTGCCCATGTCCCCGCCGAGCATGATGAGCCCGAGCAGCAGGAACGCCGCGGGCACCAGCGGCACGAGCATGTGCTTCCACTGCGTGAGCAGTTTCATGTCCTGCTTGCGGGCCAGCAGGTCGGCGCCCCACAGGATGAGCGCCAGCTTGCCGAACTCGCTGGGCTGCAGCATGAACGGGCCGCCCAGCGAGATCCAGTTCTGGTTGCCGCCGACCGCCCGCCCTATCCCCGGGATCTGCACGAGCACCATCAGGAAGACCGCACCGACGAGGATCGGGTACGCGAGCGCCCGGTGCAGCTTCACGGGCATCCGGGACGCCACCAGGAGCAGCACCGCGCCGAGGACGGCGGCGAAGAACTGCTTGCGGAAGAAGTACGAGGGCACGAGGTCGTACCGGAGCGCCGTGATCATCGAGGCGCTGTAGACCATCACCAGGCCGAGCGCGGTGATGAGCAGGGCGGCGCCGAGGATGACGTAGTACGCGGTGAGAGGCCGGTCCCAGGCCCGCCGCGCCTGCTCGTACATCCGCCGTACGCCGCCGGCGCGGGAGGCGCGCGGCGGCGCGGGAACGCGGCCTCCGCCGCGGACGGCGGAGGGCCGGCGGGTCCCGGCGGTTCTGCTCGGCATGGTCGCTGTCCCCTCCAGTCGTGCCCGGCGCTGCCGGACCTCCTTGCTGGTCAGGTCAGTCGCGCCCGGCCGCGGCGAGGGCACGGACGGCGTCCGCGAAGGCCTCGCCCCGCTTGTTGTAATTGGTGAACATGTCCATCGAGGCGCAGGCCGGGGCCAGCAGGACCGTGTCGCCAGGCTGCGCGAGCCGGGACGCCTCCTCGACCGCCGCGGACATCGCCCCAGTGTCGGTCCGGTCGAGGTCCACGACCGGGACCTCGGGGGCGTGTCGCGCCAGGGCTTCGCGGATCAGCGCACGGTCGGCGCCGATGAGGACGACACCGCGCAGGCGCTTCGCCGAGTTGGCCACGATCTCGTCGAAGGCGGCGCCCTTGGCGAGGCCGCCGGCGATCCAGACGATCGGGTCGTAGGCCGCCAACGAGGCTTCCGCGGCATGGGTGTTGGTCGCCTTGGAGTCGTCGACGTAGACGACGCCCTGGATCTCCTCGACCAGTTCGATGCGGTGCGGGTCGGGCCGGAAGGCCCGCAGCCCGTCCCGTACGGCCTTCGGCTCGACGCCGAAGGCGCGGGCGAGGGCGGCCGCGGCGAGCGCGTTGGCGATGTTGTGCGGGGCCGGCGGCTGGACGTCGGCGACCTCGGCGAGCTCCTGGGCCTGCTTCTGCCGGTTCTCGACGAAGGCCCGGTCGACGAGGATGCCCTCGACGACGCCGAGCTGGGACGGGCCGGGGGTGCCGAGGGTGAAGCCGATGGCCCGGCAGCCCTCCTCGACGTCCGCCTCGCGGACCAGGTCCTCGGTGACCTTGTCGGCCACGTTGTAGACGCAGGCCACGGTGTTGCCCTCGTAGATCCGGCCCTTGTCGGCGGCGTACGCCTCCATGCTGCCGTGCCAGTCGAGGTGATCGGGCGCCAGGTTGAGCACCGCGGCCGAGTGGGCCCGCAGGCTCGGGGCCCAGTGGAGCTGGTAGCTGGAGAGCTCGACGGCGAGGACGTCGTACGTCTCCTCGCCGAGGACGGCGTCGAGGAGGGAGACCCCGATGTTCCCGACGGCGGCGGTCCGCAGCCCCGCGGCCTGGAGGATCGAGGCGAGCATCCGCACGGTCGTGGTCTTGCCGTTGGTGCCGGTCACGGCGAGCCAGGGAGCGGGAGTCCTTCCCGGCGGGGTCTCACGCAGCCGCCAGGCGAGCTCGACGTCGCCCCAGACCTCCACGCCCGCCTGGGCGGCGGCCGCGAAGAGCGGCTTGTCGGGCCGCCAGCCGGGGGCGGTGACGACCAGTTCGCTGCCTTCCGGCAGGGTGTCGCCGTCACCGAGGCGGACGGTGATCCCCTCGGCCCGCAGCTCCTCGGCCTGCGCCCGGGAGCGCTCGTCGTCGCCGTCGTTGACGACGGTCACGACGGCGCCCAGGCCGTGCAGGGCGCGGGCGGCCGGGATCCCGGAGACCCCGAGACCCGCGACGGTGACCCTCTTGCCGTTCCAGCTCACTTTTCGGATGCCCATCCCGCGTAGAAGAGGCCCAGGCCCACGATCACGCACATGCCCTGGATGATCCAGAACCGGACGACGACCAGGACCTCCGACCACCCCTTGAGTTCGAAGTGGTGCTGGAGCGGGGCCATCCGGAAGACGCGCTTGCCGGTCATCTTGAACGAGCCGACCTGGATGACCACCGACATGGTGATCAGCACGAACAGGCCGCCGAGCAGGGCGAGCAGCAGCTCGGTACGGGAGCAGATGGCGAGACCGGCGAGCGCGCCGCCGAGCGCCAGCGAGCCGGTGTCGCCCATGAAGATCTTGGCCGGCGAGGTGTTCCACCACAGGAAGCCGAAGCAGGCACCCATGAGGGCGGAGGCGACGACCGCGAGGTCGAGCGGGTCGCGGACCTCGAAGCAGGCGTTGGGGTTGGTCAGGGTGACCGCGTTGGCGCAGGACTCCTGGAACTGCCACAGGCCGATGAACGTGTACGCGCCGAAGACCATCACCGACGCGCCGGTGGCCAGGCCGTCCAGACCGTCCGTCAGGTTCACGCCGTTGGACATGGCCAGGATCATGAAGAGCGCCCAGACCACGAACAGCACCGGCCCGATGGCCCAGCCGAAGTCGGTGATGAAGGAGAGCTTCGTGGAGGCGGGGGTGAGCCCGCGCAGGTCCGCGAACTGCAGGGAGAGCACGGCGAAGGCGATGCCGACGATCAGCTGGCCGGCCATCTTCGCCTTGGCCCGCAGACCCAGCGAACGCTGCTTGACGATCTTGATGTAGTCGTCGAGGAAGCCGACGAGGCCCATGCCGGCCATCAGGAAGAGGACGAGCACACCCGAGTACGTCGGGTCCTCACCGGTGATGACCTTGGCGAGCGCGTACGCGATGAGCGTGGCCAGGATGAAGGAGATACCGCCCATGGTGGGCGTGCCCTTCTTGCCGGCGTGGCCGCGCGGGCCGTCGTCGCGGATGAACTGCCCGTACCCCTTGCGGGCAAGGAGCTTGATGAGCAGCGGGGTGCCGATCAGGGTCAGGAAGAGCCCGATGGCTCCCGCGAAGAGGATCTGCCTCATCGGCCCGTGACCTCGCTCTCGGAGTCGAGCAGTGCCAGGGCGACCTGCTCAAGACCGACAGACCTGGAAGCCTTCACAAGGACGACATCCCCCGGGCGCAGCTCTCTGCGCAACAGGTCGACAGCCGCCTGCGCGTCGGACACGTGCACCGACTCCTCACCCCACGAACCCTCGTTATATGCGCCCAGTTGCAGCCAGGACGCTTCCCTGTCCCCTACTGCCACGAGCTTGCTGACGTTGAGCCGGACGGCGAGCCGTCCGACCGCGTCGTGCTCGGCGAGCGATGCGTCCCCGAGCTCGGCCATCTTGCCGAGCACCGCCCACGTCCGGCCCCCCTGGGCCTGTGCGGCCCGGCCCATGGCCGCGAGCGCGCGCAGAGCGGCTCGCATGGACTCGGGATTCGCGTTGTAGGCGTCGTTGACGATCGTCACGCCGTCCGGACGCTCGGTGACCTCCATGCGCCAGCGCGACAGGGTGCCCGCCTCCGAGAGCGCGGTGGCGATCTCCTCGACGGGCATGCCCAGCTCATGGGCGACGGCGGCCGCGGCGAGCGCGTTCGACACGTGGTGCTCACCGTACAGGCGCAAGGTCACGTCACTGCACCCGGTGGGTGTGTGGAGCTTGAAAGAGGGCTGTCCGTTCGCTGTGAGACGGACATTCTCGGCACGTACGACCGCTTCGTCCGACTCTCCGAAGAGCGTCACGCGCGCCCGGGTCCGCTGGGCCATGGCCCGGACGAGCGGGTCGTCGGCGTTGAGGACCGCCACACCGCCCTCGTCGGCCGGGGGCAGCGCCTCGACGAGTTCGCCCTTCGCCTGGGCGATCTGCTCGCGGCCGCCGAACTCGCCGATGTGGGCGGTGCCCACGTTGAGCACGAGTCCGATGCGCGGCGGGGTCAGTCCGGTGAGGTAGCGGATGTGACCGATGCCGCGGGCGCCCATCTCGAGGACCAGGTGCCTGGTCTCGTCGCTCGCGCGCAGCGCCGTCAGCGGGAGCCCGATCTCGTTGTTGAGCGAGCCGGGTGTCCACACGGTGGGTGCGTGGCGGTCGAGGACCTGGGCGATCAGGTCCTTGGTGGAGGTCTTGCCGGCCGAGCCGGTCAGCGCGACGACATCGGTGCCGAGGCGTTCGACGACGGCGCGGGCGAGGGCACCGAGGGCCGTCTGGACGTCGTCCACGACGATCGCGGGTACGCCGACGGGGCGGGCGGCCAGCACGGCTGCCGCGCCCGCCTCGACGGCGCGGGCCGCGTAGTCGTGGCCGTCGACCTGTTCGCCGGCGAAGGCGGCGAAGAGGCTGCCGGGCTTCACCTCACGGGAGTCGATGACGACGGGACCGGTGATCCGGACGGCCGGATCCGGTATGTCGTACGACTGCCCGCCGACGATTTCGGCGATCTCGGCGAGGGAGAGGGCGATCACAACTTATCCCTGACTGTTCTTGAGGTTCTGTTCAATCGCTGCGTGCAGGACCTGGCGGTCGTCGAAGGGGCGGACCACACCGGCGATGTCCTGACCCTGCTCGTGGCCCTTGCCGGCGACGAGCACGGTGTCGCCGGGCTCGGCGCGGGCCACGGCCGCGGCGATGGCCGCGGCGCGGTCGGCGTCGACCAGGACGTCGCCGCGCTCGTGGGCGGGCACCTCGGCGGCGCCGGCGAGCATCGCGGCGAGGATCGCGAGCGGGTCCTCGGAACGGGGGTTGTCGGAGGTCAGAACGGCGGTGTCGGCGAGACGGGCCGCCGCGGCGCCCATCGGGCCGCGCTTGGTGGTGTCCCGGTCGCCGCCGCAGCCGATGACGATGTGCACCTTCCCCTCGGTGACCTTGCGCAGCGAGCGCAGGACCGATTCGACGGCGTCCGTCTTGTGGGCGTAGTCGACGACCGCGAGGTACGGCTGGCCGGCGTCGACGCGCTCCAGCCGGCCGGGGACGCCGGGGACGGCGGCGACGCCGTCGGCGGCGGTCTGCGGGTCGATCCCGGCGACGGCCAGGGTGACGATCGCGGCCAGGGTGTTGGCGACGTTGAACGGGCCGGGCAGCGGCGCGGCGGCGGAGATCCGCTCGCCCCCGGGGCCGACGACCGTGAACGTGGAGCCGTGGGAGCCGATCTCGACGGCCTCGGCGCGCCAGTCGGCGTCCGGGTGGCCCTCGGCGGAGAAGGTGACGACCGGGACACCGGCCTCCCCGGCGGCGAGCCTGCGGCCGTAGGCGTCGTCGAGGTTGACCACACCGCGCCTGCTGCGCTCAGGGGTGAAGAGCTGCGCCTTGGCCGCGAAGTAGTCCTCCATGTCGGAGTGGAACTCCATGTGCTCCGGGCTGAGGTTGTTGAAGACGGCGACGTCGAAGACGCAGCCGTCGACCCGGCCGAGCACGAGGGCGTGGCTGGAGACCTCCATGGCGACCGCCTCGACGCCGCGTTCGCGCATCACGGCGAACAGGGCCTGGAGGTCGGTGGCTTCGGGGGTCGTACGCTCCGACTTGATGCGCTCGTCGCCGATCCGCATCTCGACGGTGCCGATGAGGCCGCTCCTGAGCCCGGCCGCCTTGAGGCCGCCCTCCACGAGGTAGGCCGTGGTGGTCTTGCCCGAGGTGCCGGTGATGCCGATCTGGAGGAGGTCCTCGCCCGGCCGGCCGTAGATCTCGGCGGCGAGCTCGCCCATCCGTCCGCGCGGGTTCTCCACGACCAGCACCGGCAGGCCGGTCGCGGCGGCGCGTTCGGCGCCGGCCGGGTCGGTGAGGATCGCGGCGGCGCCGAGGCCGGCGGCCTGGGCGGCGAAGTCGGCGCCGTGCAGCCGGGCGCCGGGGAGGGCCGCGTACACGTCGCCGGGCCGTACCGCCCGCGAGTCGTGGGTGATGCCCGTGACGGCGGCGTCGCCGGGCGTCTCGGTCCCGAGCCGGGCGGCCAGGTCGCCCAGGGGTGTCGGGCGGGCCTGCTCGGGGCGGGGCGGGGCGGTTCGGTACTGATCAGCGTGTGGCACGGCGGTGAGCGTACCGGGCCCACCCGCCGCGGGGCCAAAAGAGGCCGGGGCGTCGCCGGAGTTCGATTTCCGGTTCCCGGAATCGGGGGTGATCGTGCTCACTGGTGCTCCCGGGGTGTCACTCGCTGTCCTTGAACATGACCGGCAGTCGGGCGGGCTCGCTGCCCGTCGGGGCCACATGGAGCGTCTTGAGGGCGAACTCCATGACCTTCTTGTAGATGGGGCCGCAGATCTGGCCGCCGAAGTAGCTGCCCTTGGTGGGGTTCTGGATGGCGCAGTAGACCGTGATCTGCGGGTCGTCGGCCGGCGCGAAGCCCGCGAACGAAGCCGTGTACCCCTTGTAGCGGCCGAGTTCGGGGTCGACGCGGTTGGCGGTTCCGGTCTTGCCCGCGACGCGGTAGCCGGGGATCCGGGCCTTGGTGCCGGTGCCCTCCTCGTCGCCGACGACGGACTCCAGCATCTGCGCGACGGTCCTGGCGGTCTTCTCGCTCACGACCCGGGTCTCCTTCGGGGCGGGCGCGGGTGTGAAGCGGCCGTCGGGTCCCTTGGTGCCGCGGACGAGGGTGGGCTCGATCCGTACGCCTCCGTTGGCGATGGTCGAGTAGACCGAGGCGGCCTGCATGGCGTTGACGGAGAGGCCCTGGCCGAAGGGGATCGTGTACTGCTGCGAGGTCGACCAGTTCTCGGGCTTGGCGAGGATGCCCGGGGTCTCGCCGGGGTAGCCGAGCCCGCTGGGGCTGCCGATGCCGAACTTGCGCAGGTAGGAGTGGAGGACCCGGTTGGACTCGGCCTGGGTGTCACCGAGCTGGCCGGTGGCCAGGATGGTGCCGATGTTGCTGGACTTGGCGAGGACGCCGTTGAGCGTCAGATACCAGGTCGGGTGGTCGATGTCGTCCTTGAAGAGCCGGTCGCCCCGGTGCAGGCGGTTGGGGACGACGACATGGGTGCCGGGCGTCGCCGCGCCCTCCTCCAGGACGGCGGCCATGGACATGACCTTGCTGGTGGAGCCGGGCTCGTAGGCGTCCTGGAGGGCCGCGTTGCCCATCGCGGCGGCGTTGGCCGCGGACAGGTCGTTGGGGTCGAAGCCGGGGGCGTTGGCCATGGCCAGGACCTCGCCGGTCCGCGTGTTCTGCACTATGACGTAGCCGCGGTCCGCCTTGGACTTCTCCACCTGCTCGGTGATGGCCTGCTGGGCGGCCCACTGGATGTCCCGGTCGATGGTCAGCTCGATGTCCGAGCCGGGCACGGCCGGGGTGCCGCGGGAGCCCGCGGTGGGCACCTGGCGGCCGCCGGACTCGGCGAACCTGATCTTGCCCTCCTGGCCCGCGAGGTCCTTGTCGAGCATGGACTCGAGGCCGCCGGCGCCCCGGCCCTCGGCGTTGACGTAGCCCAGTATCCCGGCGGCGAGCTCCCCGTTGGGGTACACGCGCTTGCTGCTGGGCTCGCTCAGGATGCCGCCGAGCAGGTTGACGCCGTTGCCGCCCTCGGAGGGCTTGGACTTCTGCCCGTAGACCTTCTTGAGGTCCTTGATCTGGTTCCAGACCTGCGGGGTCTGCTTGCGGGCCAGCAGGGTGTAGCGGGACTTGGGGGTACGCAGCTTCTTCGCCAGGTCGGCGGGCTCCTTGCCCAGGAGCGGTGCGAGGAGCGCGGCGGCCTGCTCGGGGGCGTCCTGGACCTTGCTCTCCTCGGGGGTGAAGAGCTTGGGGTCGGCGGTGATGTCGTACGCGTCGACGCTGGCGGCCAGGGCGATCCCGGAGCGGTCGGTGATCTCGCCGCGCTCCGCGGAGAGCGTGTACTCCTGGTAGCGGTGCGCCTCGGCCTTCGCGGCCAGGGCGCTCGCGTCGACGGCCTGCACCTGGAGCAGGCGGACGACGAACACCAGCATCACGAGGGTCAGGCCGAGCGAGACGAGCCGCAGCCGGGGCTTCGGGCTGCCGAGCCGGATGGTGCGCACCTTGGGCCGTGCGGGAGGCCGGGAGGCGGGCCTGCGCGGGGCGCCGGAGCGTGCGCCACCGGAGCGGGCGGCGGCGGGCCGGGGGCGGACGGGGCGCGCGGGCCCGGCGGGACCGGGGACCCGCCGGCGCGGGGGCTCCTTGGGGGGCACAGCGGTCACCTGCCGGAGGTCGTCGGGGCGGGCGCGGTCGTCTTCTGCGTCGTCTCGGGCGCCTCTGGCGTCTCTGCCGTCTCTGGCGGCTTCGCAGGGGACGCGCCGGGCCGCGTGGCCGGCGTGGCGGGGGCGCTCGTGGCCGGGCTCGTACGCGGCGGGGTCGGGTCGGGCCTGGGGGCGGGCGGCGGATTCGGCGCGGCCGTCGCCTCGGAGGGCTCGCCGAGAACCTTGCCGCTCGGGTCGAGGAAGGCGGGGCTGCCGCCGGGGACCATGCCGAGCTCCCGGGCCCTGCGCTCCAGCGCGTCGGGCGCGGAGTAGTCGTCCACGTCCCGCTGGAGGGCCTGCTCCTCGTCGGTCAGCTCGGTGGTGCGGGTCTTGAGGTCACGCAGCTTGAAGGAGCCCTGGTTGAGGGCGGAGTTGAGCAGCAGGAGCGTGATGAGACCGCCGCCGAGGAGCACCACGACGAGAAGGACGAAGGGGGTACGGGCGGCGGTGCTGGGCCCCGAGGGCATGAGTCGCCCGAGCCGCGCCGCCCGCCCTTTGAGCGGCCCCTTCGTCGTCATGCCCGCACGCTTCCGTGCGCTTCTTCCCCGCCCGAGTGACGCGGAGCCGTGGCGGCGCCGAGCGCTGCGCGCGGGGTGGCGGCGGAAGACGGGCGGGCGGTCACAGTACGTCCTCCCGGATGCGCTGCGCCCCTCGGAGCCGGGCCGGAGCGGCTCGCCGGTTCTCGGCGATCTCCTCCTCGGTGGGGAGTTCGGCGCCTCGGGTGAGCAGCTTGAGCCGGGGCTGGTACTGCTCGGGGACCACCGGCAGGCCGGGCGGCGCGGTGTTCGCCGCGCCCGCCGCGAAGACCTGCTTGACCAGGCGGTCCTCCAGGGAGTGGTACGAGAGGACGGCGATCCGGCCGCTCACGGCGAGTGCCTTCACCGCCGCCGGGATCGCCCGCTCCAGGACGGTCAGCTCGCCGTTGACCTCGATGCGCAGGGCCTGGAAGGTGCGCTTGGCCGGGTTGCCGCCGGTGCGCTTGGCCGCCTGCGGCAGCGCGTCGCGGATCAGCTCGACCAGGCGGGCGCTGTTGGTGAACGGCTCCTTCTCGCGCTCGCGCACGATCGCGGAGACGATCCGCTTGGCCTGCTTCTCCTCGCCGTACGCCCGCAGGATGCGGACCAGCTCGCCGGCCGGGTAGGTGTTGAGGACCTCCGCCGCGCTCATGCCGGTCGTCTGGTCCATGCGCATGTCGAGCGGGGCGTCCTGCGCGTAGGCGAAGCCGCGGTCGGCCTCGTCGAGCTGCATGGAGGAGACGCCCAGGTCGAAGAGGATGCCGTCGACGCGCGGGATGCCGAGCCGGTCGAGGACCTCGGGCAGTTCGTCGTAGACCGCGTGGACGAGCGTCGCGCGCTCACCGTACGGGGCGAGCCGTTCGCCGGAGAGACGCAGCGCCTCCTTGTCCCGGTCGAGGGCGACGAGACGCGTCTCGGGGAACCGCGCGAGCAGCGCCTCGCTGTGGCCGCCGAGGCCGAGGGTGCAGTCGACGACGATCGCGCCGGGGCGCTCCAGGGCAGGGGCCAACATGTCCAGGCACCGCTGGAGCATCACCGGGACGTGTCGGTCGTTGCTCAATTGCGCCCTCTCAGAATTCGGCTCAGATTCGGCGCGGCCGCTACGCATCCGCCGCGCACGCGGGGGAGAAAGCGCGGAAATCGCTCAATGTTCTCCGTGAACTTCGCGTTACTTTAGTCCACTGGCCGTGGCGGTCAATCAACCGGCTGGCGCGTCGCACAGGGCTTCGGTCGGAGCGGGGCATTCAGGATGACTCACCCGAATGGGCCTCCACTTCCCATGCCTGTGGGTTACCTCACAACAAGCCTCATTGACGTTCTTTGTCCGCTCTCACAGCGGGCCAGGAACGCCCGTGACCACTACCGTCATAGACATGTCGACCTCTGCGCACCCTTCCGCCGACGTGATACGGACCGCCGGCACGGTCACCGACCGACTCGTCGAGGCCAACGGGCGGTACGCCGCCGGCTTCACCGATCCGGGCATGGACGCCCGCCCCGTGCTGAACGTGGCCGTGGTCGCCTGCATGGACGCCCGTCTCGACCTCCACGCCGCGCTCGGCCTGGAGCTCGGCGACTGTCACACCATCCGCAACGCGGGCGGCGTCGTCACCGACGACGTGATCCGCTCGCTCACGATCAGCCAGCGCGCGCTCAAGACCCGCAGCGTGGTGCTCATCCACCACACCGGCTGCGGTCTGGAGTCGCTCACCGAGGAGTTCCGGCACGAACTGGAGATGGAGGTCGGCCAGCGGCCGGCCTGGGCCGTGGAGGCCTTCCGCGACGTCGACCAGGACGTCCGGCAGTCCATGCAGCGCGTCCGGACCTCGCCGTTCCTGCTGCACACCGACGATGTCCGCGGGTTCGTCTTCGACGTGACCACCGGTCTTCTCCGCGAGATCGACCCCGCCTGATCCGCAGGGCGCAACATGGCAAACCCCGGCATAACGCTCCCACTTGTCCACAGGCGAGTGACACAACCCGGCAAGGGCAACAAGAATGCTCGGGTGACACCCCCCGCAAGGAACCGCGGGGGCAGGTGTCGGTGTTTTTCGGAGGGGCCGAGGAGGGCCGGGTGACGACCTATGACGATCGAGCGAGCCTCACAGATCTGACCACCACAGCGGAGCGTGTCCGCAGGTCGGTGGAGGGTGTGATCGAGGGCAAGCCTGAGGTCGTACGGCTTTCGCTGACAGTGCTGCTCGCCGAGGGACATCTTCTGATCGAGGATGTCCCCGGCGTCGGCAAGACGATGCTGGCCAAGACGCTGGCGCGGTCCATCGACTGTTCGGTGCGCCGTATCCAGTTCACGCCCGACCTGCTGCCGTCGGACATCACCGGCGTGTCGATCTTCGACCAGCAGCGGCGGGACTTCGAGTTCAAACCGGGCGCGATCTTCGCCCAGATCGTGATCGGCGACGAGATCAACCGCGCCTCGCCGAAGACCCAGTCCGCGCTCCTGGAGTCCATGGAGGAGCGGCAGGTCACGGTCGACGGGCAGACGTACGAGCTGCCGAGCCCCTTCATGGTCGTCGCAACGCAGAACCCGGTGGAGATGGAGGGCACGTACCCGCTCCCCGAGGCCCAGCGCGACCGCTTCATGGCGCGCGTCTCGATCGGCTACCCCAGCGCCGAGGCCGAGCTCCAGATGCTCGGCATCCACGGTGCGGTCAACCCGCTGGACGATCTGCAGCCGGTCGCCCACGCCCATGACATCGTCAAGCTGATCGACGCGGTACGGGCCGTGCACGTCGCCGACTCCGTGCGCCGGTACGCCGTGGACGTCGTCGCAGCGACGAGAACCCACCCGGACCTGAGACTCGGCGCCTCCCCGCGTGCCACGCTCCACCTGCTGCGCGCCGCCAAGGCCTCCGCGGCGCTCAGCGGCCGCGAGTACGTCCTGCCGGACGACCTCCAGGCGCTGGCCGTGCCGGTCCTCGCGCACCGGCTGCTGCCGACGGCGCAGGCCCAGCTGAACCGGCGTACGGCGGAACAGGTCGTGCTCGACATCCTGCAGCGCACGCCCGTCCCGGCCTCCGCGCCGCCCGCCGGCCCGCACTTCGGCCACCAGCAGCCCGGCGTTCGGCCGCTGTGATGACGACCGCTGCCACGCCTGAGGGGCAGCGGGGAGACGACCTGGGCGCTCGCGCGGGTGACGACCGGGGCGGTCTGCGGGCAGCCCTGAGCGGACTCACCACGCGCGGCCGGTCCTTCCTCGCCGCCGGTGTCGCCGCCGCGATCTGCGCCTTCGTCCTCGGCCAGAGCGACCTGCTGCGGGTCGGGGTGCTGCTCGCGGTGCTGCCGCTGCTCTGCGCCGTGGTGCTCCACCGCACCCGCTACCGGGTCGCCGGCAGCCGGCGGCTCTCCCCGCAGCGGGTGCCGGTCGGCTCGGAGGCCCGCGTCCACCTGCGGATGGACAACGTCTCCCGGCTGCCCACCGGGCTGCTCATGCTCCAGGACCACGTCCCGTACATGCTCGGGCCGAGGCCCCGGTTCGTCCTGGACCGGGTCGAGGCGGGCGGCCGGCGCGAGGTGTCGTACCGGGTCCGCTCCGACCTGCGCGGGCGCTTCCCGCTGGGCCCGCTCCAGCTCCGGCTGAACGATCCGTTCGGCCTGTGCGAGCTGACGCGTTCCTTCAGCGCGTACGACACCCTCACCGTGGTCCCCAGGACCGAGCCGCTGCCGCCGGTGAAGCTGACCGGCGAGGCGGCGGGGTACGGCGACGGCAGCCTGCGCTCGCTGGCGCTGGCCGGCGACGACGACGTGATCCCGCGCACCTACCGCCACGGCGACGATCTGCGCCGGGTCCACTGGCGCTCCACCGCGCGCTACGGCGAGCTGATGGTGCGCCGTGAGGAGCAGCCGCAGCGCGCCCGCTGCACGGTGCTGCTCGACACCCGGGCCCTCGCCTACGAGGGCGCCGGGCCGGACTCGGCCTTCGAGTGGGCGGTCTCCGGAGCGGCCTCCGCGCTGGTGCACATGCTGGAGCGCGGCTTCTCGGTACGGCTCCTCACCGACACGGGCACCTCGGTGCCGGGCGCGGGCACCGAGGGCTTCGCCGGCACCACGCACGACTCGGCCGAGGCGGCCGGGCTGATGATGGACACCCTCGCCGTCGTGGACCACTCCGACGGTGCCGGCCTCTCACGCGCCTACGACGTGCTGCGCGGCGGTAACGAGGGTCTGCTGATCGCCTTCGTCGGCGACATCGACGAGGAGCAGGCGGCGCTCGCCGCCCGGATGCGGCAGCGCAGCGGCGCGGCCGTGGCCTTCGTCCTGGACTCCGGCACGTGGATCTCCGGAGGCGCGGCGTCCGGGGCGGTCGAGGAGCGGCTGAGGCAGCTCCGGGAGGCCGGCTGGACGGCACTGTCCGTTCCTCCGGGCGCCCGGCTCGCCGAGTTGTGGCAGCAGGCGGGCGGGATCCGCGCGGAGAGCGCCGCGGGTGAGACGTACGGAGGTTGGTCATGAGCGGCCTCGGGCGGCTGACGCTGGGCGCCTACGCCGCCACGATGATGGCGGCGGGCGCGCTCTTTCCGCTGGTGCGGCCGGCGAACTGGATCTTCACGGCGGCGCTTCTGCTCGCGGTGCAGAGCGGGGTCGGCGCGCTGGCCCGGCGGGTTCCGCTGGCCAGGCCACTGACGATCACGGCGCAGGCCGTCGTGGGCGTGCTGGCGATGACCCTGGTCTTCGCCCGGGAGCAGGCGCTGCTCGGGCTGGTGCCCGGGCCGGAGGCGTTCGGACGGTTCGCCACGCTCTTCCGGTCGGGCGTCGACGACGTGGGGACCTTCGCGATCCCGGCCCCGGACACCGCGGGCATCCGGCTGATGGTGGTCGGCGGCGTGCTGGTGATCGGGCTGCTGGTGGACACGCTCGCGGTGACCTTCCGCAGCGCGGCCCCGGCCGGACTGCCGCTGCTGGCGCTCTACTCGGTGGCCGCCGGGCTCTCCGAGGGCGGCGCGAGCCCGCTGTACTTCCTGCTCGCGGCCTCCGGCTATCTCATGCTGCTCCTGGCCGAGAGCCGGGACCGGCTCTCGCAGTGGGGGCGGGTCTTCGGCGCGGCGCCGCGTGCCGGTACGGCCGGCTCCGGGGGCGCGCGACCCCTCGCCCCGGTGCGAACCGGCCGGCGGATCGGCGTGGCCGCCATGGGCGTCGCGCTGGCCGTGGCGGCGCTGCCCACGCTCTCCGGCGGCCTGCTCGGCGGCTCGGGCGACGGACCGGGCGAGGGCGGCAAGGGCGGGACGATCTCGGCGGTGAACCCGCTGGTCTCGCTCCAGGACAACCTGCGCCAGCCCGAGGACCGCGAGGTGCTGCGGTACCGGACGAACGCGACCGACACCAGCGGCATGTATCTGCGGCTCGTGGCGCTCGACCAGTTCGACGGCACGTCGTGGAAGTCCTCCGTCCGCCCGATCGAGGACGTGCCCAAGCCGCTGCCGCGGCCGGACGGCCTGAGCGGACAGGTCGCGACGACCGAGGTGACGGGCAACTTCGTCGCCGCCCCGGCGTACGAGCAGAAGTGGCTGCCGATGCCCTACCCGGCGTCCCGGGTGGAGATCGGCGGGCGCTGGCGGTACGAGCCGGCCGGGCGGATGCTCGTCGGCGACGACGGGCAGACCACCCGGGGCGCCCGGTACACGGTGGCCAGCCTCGACGTGCGGCCCACGGCCGCGCAGCTGGCGGCGGCCCCGCCGGCGTCGTCGGCGCTCCGCGCCGAGTACACGAAGGTCCCCGACTCGCTGCCGCTCGACGTACGGGCGACGGCGCTCCAGGTCACCAAGGGCGCGCGCAACGACTACGAGCGGGCCGTGAAGCTGCAGGACTGGTTCGCGTCGGACGGCGGCTTCCGCTACGACGTCGACGTCGAGTCCGGTACGGGGGTCCAGGCCATCTCGCGCTTCCTGGAACGGCGGGAGGGCTTCTGCGTCCACTTCTCGTTCTCGATGGCGGCGATGGCGCGGACCCTGGGCATCCCGGCGCGGGTGGCGGTCGGCTTCATGCCGGGCAGCCAGCAGGCCGACGGCGCGATGTCGGTGGGCATCCGGGACGCCCACGCCTGGCCCGAGCTGTACTTCGAGGGCGCGGGGTGGACCCGGTTCGAGCCGACGCCGACGCGGGGCTTCACGCCGGAGTACACCCGGCAGCAGTCCCCTTCGGGGACGCCGACCGAGACGGCGCAGCCGTCGGCCGGCGCCTCCGCCGCGCCGTCGGCGGTGCCGAGTGCGTCGGACAGCTGCCCGCCGCAGCTGCGCCGCCTCGGCGAGTGCGGCCCTGACCCGGCGGCGGGCGGTGCCTCGTCGGACGGCGGCGGGATCGATCCGCTGACGGTGGTTCTGGTGTGCCTGGGCGTGGCGGTGGTGGTACTGCTGCCGCTGACGCCTCTGCTGTGGCGCAGGCGGCTGCGGTCGCGGCGCCTCGGCTCGTCGGGCCGTACCGCCGAAGACGCGGTGGCCAGGACGCTGGCCGCGTGGCAGGAGATCGTGGACACGGCCTGGGACCACGGGGTGGTGCCGGACGAGTCGATCACGCCTCGGAGGACGGCGGCGCGGATCGTCCGGCTCGGCGCCCTGGAGGGCGAGTCGGCCGACGCGGTGCACCGGGTGGCGCGGGCGGTGGAGCAGGTCCTCTACGCCCCGGAGCCCCGTCCGGGCACGGGCCTGGCGGACGAGGTGGCCCTGGTCGGCGCCGGCTTCGCGTCGGCGGCCTCCCGGAAGGTCCGGCTGCGGGCGCTGCTGGCCCCGCGCTCGGCCGCGCGGGTGATCTGGAGGGCGTCGGCCGGCTGGTCGGCCCTGACGGACCGCTGGGCCACCCGCCGCCAGACGGCGACGCTCCGCCTGACCACCACCCTCCGCCGCCTGACCCGCACGAACCCCTGACCCTGCCGGGGGGCGCCGTCCGGCGCCCCCCGGCAGGGCACGGAGCGGGAAACGAACGAGCCCCCGCGGGACGCGCTGTGGCGCGGGCCCGCGGGGGCTCGGTGGCGTGTAGGGGCGCGTCGCGCCCTCAGCGCGGCGTCAGTGGCCGCCGCCCTGCTGCTCGTCGCGGCGGCGCTGCCACCGCTCTTCGATCCGGTTCATCATCGAGCGGCGCTGCCGGGTCTGACGGCCACCGGCCGCCTCCCCGCCACTCGCCTGCTGCTCACCCGGTTTGGGCGCCTTGCGCCATCCGGTGACCGCCAGTACCGCGCAGCCCAGCATGACGAGGAACCCCACCACGCTGATCCAGATCTGCTGAGCGACCATTCCAGCCATGAGGAGCGCGATACCCACCAGGAAGCCGGCGACTGCCTGGTAGACCCGTCGCCGGGTGTACGTACGCAGTCCGCTTCCCTCGAGCGCTGTCGCGAACTTGGGATCTTCGGCGTACAGCGCTCGCTCCATCTGCTCGAGCATTCGCTGCTCGTGCTCCGAGAGCGGCACGGAGTCCTCCTAGTCGTCGGTCGCGGGGGCGACCGGGATGCGGCCCTTTCAGGATAGGCAGGGAATCGTCCCCGTGAAACCCGCCCTCAACGCCTATTCGCCAGACCGGGCCGCCATGCGGTTCGGTTGCTGAGGCGTTGATTCCCCGGCTACCTGCCCGTCATGCCGGACGGTGTCCCCCGATCATACGGGGCAAAGCCCGCGACCGGAGGTGCTGTGGCGTACTCCATGTGCGGTTGCGCCGCTGATCAGCGGCGCAACCGCGGTATCAGGCGGGCTTCTCCCCCAGGACGTGCAACTGGGTGGCGATGGCATGGAACGAGGGGAGCTCCGCCGCGGCGGCCTCCAGCTTGAGCAGCGCCTCGGCCGCGCCGGGCTCGGTGTCGACGAGAACCCCGGGGACGAGGTCGGCGAAGACCCGCACGCCGTGCACCGCTCCGACGTCCAGACCGGCCGTGCCCGCCAGTTCGGTGAGCTGCTCCGCGGTGAACCGCCGGGGCACCGGGTCGCCGGTCCCCCAGCGCCCGGCCGGGTCGCTGAGGGCGTTCCTGGCCTCGGTGAAGTGCCCGGCCAGCGCGCGGGCGAGGACCGCACCGCCGACGCCCGCGGCGAGCAGGCTGAGCGCGCCGCCGCCCCGGAGCGCCGCGGTCGCGTTCCGTACGCCCTCGGCCGGGTCGTCCACGTACTCCAGGACACCGTGGCAGAGCACCACGTCGAAGCCGTCGCGTCCGACCACGTCGAAGAGGCCCCGGATGTCGCCCTGGACCCCGCTGACCCGCTCGGCGACGCCGGCCTCGGCGGCCCGGCGCTCCAGCGCGAACAGCGCGTTGGGGCTGGGGTCGACGACGGTGACCCGGTGGCCGAGGCGGGCCACCGGCACGGCGAAGTTCCCGGAGCCGCCGCCCGTGTCGAGGACATCCAGGCTGTCCTTCCCGGTGGCCTTGACCCGGCGATCGAGGGCGTCCTTGAGGACGTCCCAGACGACGGCCGTACGCAGGGAGGCGCGCGACGGGCGCGACGACGCCTCTCGACCGAAGACAGGGGAAGGGTCCGACACGGCTGTTGACTCCTCGGTGACGGTGTACGAACGCCTCCCACCCTATGGCCTCGGCCGCGCTGCCCCGATCAACCGCCGCTCACCCCGTGGCCTCGCCGGCGGCGGCCTGGCGGGGCAGCACGGGCTGCAGGACGAGAAGCCGCTCGACCAGGCGCAGGAACATCGCGGCGTCCCGGATCAGGTCGTCGGCGTCCCGGCCGGTCGCGGCGCCCGGTATGCCCGCCTCGGCCCGGGCCCGGCGGGAGGCGCCGGCGGCGAAGAGGGCGCTCCACTCGGCGAGCTCGGGCGCTATCTCGGGCAGCACCTCCCAGGCGCTGCGGATCCTGGACCGTTTGCGGGGATCGGTCTCGGGGCGTCCCCGGACGGCGAGCACGGCGGCCGCGGTGCGGAGGGCGGCGAGGTGGGCCGTGGCGTACCGCTCGTTCGGCCGGTCGAAGGCGGCCGCCTCTTCGAGCCCGGTACGGGCCTGGGCGAGCAGGTCGAGGGCGGCGGGCGGCGCCGTGGAGCGGCGCAGCACGGGGTGGACGTCGGACGGTGGTCCTGCCAGTGCGGGGGCGGGTCGGCTTCCGGGGCGGCGCCTGGGCGCGGCTGCTGCGGAGGAGCTGGTCATGACGAGCCTCCTGTCGTCGTGTGACGGCTCTGTGTCCGTATGTGTCCATCGTGAAGGGCACCACTGACAATCGCGCTGACCTGCTGTTTTGCCGAGAACGACGATCAAGGGGTAAGTTTTTGAACTGACTGGTCAGTTCAAAACGGGGAAGTTGGGGGTGGACCGGTGGAAGCGAACCCGGAGGAGCCGCACGGCGCAGCCGTCGTCGCGGACGGATTCGGGCTGAAGGGACCACGCGGCTGGGTCTTCCGCGAGGTCGGCTTCCGGGCCGAACCGGGCGCGCTCGTCGCGATCGAGGGACCGTCGGGCTCGGGCCGCACCTGTCTGCTGCTCGCGCTCACCGGCCGGATGAAGCCGCAGGAGGGCCACGCCGAGGTCGCGGGACACCCGCTGCCCCGCAGGATGGCCGCCGTGCGCCGGATCAGCTCGCTCGGTCCGGTACCCGGGGTCAGCGACCTCGACCCCTCCCTCACCGTCGCCGAGCACCTGCGCGAGCGGGCGCTTCTCCAGCGCCGCTACGACGGGGCCGTCCGGGCCCTGCTGCGGCCGCCCGGCGAGCGGGCCGCCGCGACCCGGGCCCGGATCGACGCCGCGCTGGAGGCCGCCGGGCTCGACCTGGAGTCCCTGCCGAAGGGCGAGCGGACCTCCGTTCGGGACCTGGAGCGTCTGGAGGCGCTGCGCCTGTCCGTGGCCCTGGCCCTCATCGGCCGGCCCCGGCTGCTCGCCCTCGACGACACCGACCTCAAGCTCTCGGCGGCCGACCGGGCAGAGGCGTGGGCGCTCCTGCGCTCCATCGCCGACGCGGGCACGACGGTGCTCGCCGTGTGCAGCGAGGCCCCCGAAGGCGCCCTGAAGGTCACCACGGCACCCCGCATCGCCGAGGACACCCCGGAGTCCGGTAACGCCGTGACGACGACGGCCGGCGCGGACCGGGACACCGAGGAAAACCCGGCCAAGCAAGACCCGGCCAAGCAAGACCCGGCCGAGGAAAACCCGGCCGAGGAAAACCCGGCCAAGCAAGACCCGGCCGATGGAGACCCGGCCGAAGACACCGCCGACGCCACGGCCGAAGACGCGACCGACGTCTCCACCGCCGGCGCCGACGCCGGTGACGCGAACGAAGACACGACCGAGGAGGGGGAGGCCGATGCGCTCGCCGAGACTGGCCGCGCTTGAGCTGAAGCGGTTCGGCAGGGGGAAGCTGCCGCGCGCCGCGCTCGTCGCGATCCTGCTGCTGCCGCTGCTCTACGGAGCGCTGTACCTCTGGTCCTTCTGGGACCCGTACAGCAGGCTCGACCGGATACCCGTCGCGCTCGTCAACGCCGACAAGGGCGCCACCGCCGACGGCAAGAAGATCAACGCCGGTGACGACATCACCGAGAACCTGCTCGACAGCAAGGTCTTCGCCTGGCGTCAGGTGAGCGACGAGGAGGCCCGCAAGGGCGTCGAGGACGGGACGTACTACCTGTCGCTGACCATGCCCGAGGACTTCAGCAGCCGGATCGCCTCCAGCTCGGGCGACACCCCCGAGACCGGAGCGCTGAAGGTCCGTACGAACGACGCCAACAACTACATCGTCGGGCAGATCTCGCGGACGGTCTTCTCCGAGGTCCGCACCGCGGCCTCCACCAAGTCCTCGCGCTCGTTCCTCGACAAGATCTTCATCTCCTTCTCCGACATCCACGACGCCACCGCCGACGCGGCCAAGGGTGCCGGTGACCTCAAGGACGGCGTGGACAAGGCCAAGAAGGGCTCCAAGAGCCTGGCCGACGGGCTGAAGGACGCCAAGACCGGCAGCGGGAACCTCTCCTCCGGTCTGAAGAAGCTCGACAAGGGCGCGGGCGACCTCGAGACCGGCTCCCGGCAGGTCGCCGCCGGCACCAAGGCGCTCGCGGACAAGGTCAACGGAAAGGCCGACAAGGTCCGCCCGTACCTGAAGAACAACGGCAAGACGATCGGCGACACCGCCCGCCTGGTAGCCGACGCCGCAGGCGCGGTCCGTCACGACCTGGACGACGTGGTCCGCCGTGCCCCGATCGCCCGCAGCGCCGCCCACGTCGCGGACGACAAGCTGGAGGCCCTCCACAAGAAGAGCTGCGTCGACAACCCGCTGCCCGACCCGAAGGCCTGCCCGGTCCTGAAGGAGGCCAAGACCTCGGCCGACGACGTCGCCAAGATCGCCGACGACCTCCACGAGCTGACCAAGGACAGCGACGGCGACCTGAAGAAGCTGGACAAGCGGCTCGCCGAGGTCCAGAAGCAGGCCAACCAGCTCGCCAAGGACGCCCCCCACCTGGACGACGACCTCGAAAGCGCCGTCAAGAAGATCAACAGGCTGAACGAGGGCGCCCAGAAGGTCGCCAAGGGTGCCGACGAGCTCCACACGGGCCTGACCAGCGCCAAGACCGGCTCGGCGAATCTCGACAGCGGCGTCGGCAAGCTCAAGAAGGGCGCGGGAGAGCTCGACGGCGGACTGTTCAAGCTCGCCGACGGCTCGGGCGAGCTGGCCACCGGCCTGAAGGAGGGGGTCGCCAAGATCCCCGACTACGACAAGCAGGACCGCGACCGGCGTACGGAGGTCATGGCCGACCCCGTCGAACTCGCCTCCCAGTCCCTCCACAAGGCGCCCAACTACGGCACCGGCTTCGCCCCGTACTTCATCCCGCTCTCCCTCTGGGTCGGCGCGATGGTGGCGTACATGCTGATCCAGCCGCTCAACCGGCGCGCGCTCGCCGCAGGGGCCTCGGCCTGGCGGATCGCCCTGGCGGGCTGGCTGCCCGTCGCCGCCATCGGACTGCTCCAGGTCGCCGCGCTGATGTCGGTCCTGCACTGGGGGCTGGGTCTGCAGATGGCCCGGGCCGCCGGCACGGTCGGCTTCCTGGCCCTGGTGACCTGCTGCTTCGCCGCGATCATCCAGTGGCTCAACGCCCGCTTCGGCGCGGCGGGCCGGATCCTGGTGCTGGCGGTGCTGATGCTCCAGCTGACGTCGGCGGGCGGCACCTACCCCGTACAGACCAGCCCGGGCTTCTTCAACGCGATCCACCCGTTCCTGCCGATGAGCTACGTGGTCGAGTCGCTGCGCCGGCTGATCTCGGGCGGCGGGATCGGACCGGTCTGGCAGGCGTGCGCGGTCCTGGCCGCCTTCACGGTGGGCGCGCTGGCGCTGACGGCCGTCTCCGCGCGGCGCAAGCAGGTGTGGACGCTGGACCGGCTCCACCCCGATCTGTCCCTGTGAATCCGCCCCTGTGGCACCCGCGAGACCTGTGAGAATCGAGCCCATGGACAGCAGCAGCACCAGACGCCAGGCCACGCGCGCGAAGCTCTACGAGGCCGCCGTCACCCTCATCGCCGAGCAGGGCTTCTCGGCGACGACGGTGGACGAGATCGCCGAGCGCGCGGGCGTCGCCAAGGGCACGGTCTACTACAACTTCAAGAGCAAGACCGAGCTGTTCGAGGAGCTGCTGCGGCACGGCGTCGGGCTCCTCACCGCCTCCCTTCGGGCGGCGGCCGAGGAGACGGCGGAACGCGGTGGGAGCCGGGTCGACGCGCTCGACGCGATGATCCGGGCGGGACTGCTCTTCATCGACCGCTACCCGGCCTTCACCCAGCTGTACGTGGCCGAGCTCTGGCGCACCAACCGGGCCTGGAACTCGACCCTGCTGGTGGTCCGGCAGCAGGCGGTCGCGGTGGTGGAGGGCGTGCTGCGCGACGGAGTCGCGGAGGGCGAGCTGAGCGACGAGATCGACATCCCGCTCACCGCGGCGGCGCTGGTGGGGATGGTCCTGGTGGCCGCACTCGACTGGCAGGCCTTCCAGCGGGAGCGCTCGATCGACGACGTCCACAGCGCGCTGTCCCGGCTGCTGCACGGGCGCGTGAGCGGCCGCTGACCGCCCGTCTGACCGCCCAGCGGACCGAAGCCGCCTCAGGCCGGACCCGCATACCGGCCGCCCGGCGGACCCGCACGGCGAGCACGACGGACGGCAGACACGACGGACGGCGAGGCTCGATCCCCCCGAGCCTCGCCGTCCGCCGTTTCCTGCAACCCCCGTTGCACCCCCGTGCCGTCGGGCACGCGACCCCGTTCCGCCACCCCGTGTCGGCGGTGCCGGAGCCGCGCCCCCTCCGTGGTCCCCACTCTCTCGTCTTCGCAGGTCGGAACCCATCCGCGTACCTACTCATCCGGAGGTATAGGTACGGGTACTCAGACCTGGTTACGATCACGGGCGTGTCCGTACTCCCCCTCGTCTTCACCAGCGGCTGGGCCAGCGGGATCAACGCCTACGCGGTGGTCCTGCTCCTCGGCGTCTTCGGCGCGACCGGTCTCACCGACGAGGTGCCCGAGTCGCTGCAGCGCACCGACGTCCTGATCGTCGCCGGGGTGCTGTTCCTCTGCGAGGCGGTGGCGGACAAGATCCCCTACGTCGACTCCGTCTGGGACTCGGTCCACACGGTGATCCGGCCGGTGGCGGGCGCCGTGGTGGCAGCGCTGCTCGCCGGCCAGTCCGGATCGATCCCCGAGCTCGCGGCGGGCGCGGTGGGCGGTACCACCGCCCTCCTGAGCCACTTCGTCAAGGCGGGGACCCGGATGGCGATCAACACCTCGCCCGAGCCGTTCTCCAACATCGCCATGAGCACGGCGGAGGACCTCGGGGTGGCCGGGATCATCACCTTCGCCATATTCAATCCGGAGGTGGCGGCGATCATCGCGGCCGTCCTGCTCCTGCTCGGCCTGGTGATACTCGTCGTCCTCGCCCGGAGCATCCGCCGCTTCCTGCGCCGGAGAGCGCAGCGGCGGGAGGAGCGGCGCCTGGCCGCGACGGAGGCCCGGAGGGTCCATCCCTACTGACAGGGGCGCCCGGCCTGACTGTCGGTGACGGCCGATAAGGTCGCTGACATGGCACGGATTGTGGTGATCGGCGCAGGTCTCGGCGCCATGGCGACCGCCGCCCGGCTGGCCGTGGCGGGCCATCGGGTGACGGTGTACGAGCGGGGCGGGACGTACGGCGGTGCGGTGCGCCGCTTCGAGCGGGACGGGTTCGGCTTCGACACCGGCCCCGGGCTGCTGCATCTGCCCGCGGTGTACCGCGATCTCTTCGTCAAGACCGGCAAGGAGCCGCTGGAGGACTGCGTCGAGCTGAGGCAGGTCGATCCGGCGAGCCGTCACGTCTTCGCCGACGGCACCCGCGTGGACCTGCCGAACGCCTCGCGGGCGGGCACGGTCTCCGCCCTGGACGAGGCGCTCGGCGCGGGCGCCGGCGAGCGCTGGGGCGACTTCCTGGTCCGGGCCCGCGAGGCCTGGGACCGCACGCGCCGCCCGCTCCTGGAGGAGCCGCAGACGGCGGACGTCTCGCCCCTGGCCCGCGAGCCGTACCCGGCCCTGAAGGCGGGGCTGCTGCGGCGCCCCACGACCCTGCTCGCGCAGGTCGGCGCGCGGGAGCTGCGCGATCCCCGGCTGGTCGCGCTCCTCGACTCGTACGCCTGGGCGTACGGCTTCGATCCGGCCGCAGCCCCCGCCGCGGCCGCCGTCCTGCCGTACATGGAGCAGACGTTCGGGACCTGGTACGTGGACGGCGGAATCCGGGCGCTCGCGGACGCGGTGTACCAGCGCTGTCTGCAGCGGCGGGTGGAGTTCGTCTTCGACACGGGGGTCGCCGAGGTGACGGAGCGGGGCGGCAGAGCGGCCGGCGTCGTCCTGGCGGGGGGCGAGGCGGTCGAGGCGGACCACGTCGTCGCGGGCGCCCCCGTGCCCGCGCTGTACCGGGAGCACGTCGTGGGCTGGGAACGCCAGGACGAGTGGCCGCGGTACCAGGACGGCGGGACGGGCCGGATGACGGTCTGTCTGGCCCTGCGCGGCGCGCGGGAGGCGGACGCCGTGCACCGCACGGTCGTCCACGCGACGGCGGACCACCCGACGACGACCGTGCTGCGGCCCGGCGACCCCTCGCTCCGCCCCGACGACGACCACGAGTCGGTCACCCTCACCGCGACGGTGAACCTGTACCCGGAGCACGACTGGGCGGAGATCGCCGAGGGGATGGTGAGGGCCGCGGAGCCGGCCGTGCCGGGGCTGCGTGAACGGCTGCTGTGGCAGGAGGTCCGCACCCCGGACGACACCCTGCGGGAGACGGGCGCGGCCGAGGTGCCGGGGCCCGCGCTCGCGGGCGGGCGGGGGGCCTTCCTGCCCGCGGCCAACCGCTCTCCGCTGCCCGGGCTGTACTTCGCGGGCGGCTGGTCCCACCCGGGCGGCGGGCTCGCCCACGCGGGCATGTCGGGCGCGCTGGTCGCGGGGCTGATCGTGGAGGGCGACGGCTTCCGCGGCTCCCGGTGAGGCCGGGAGCCGCCTGACACTCCTAGTACCGGTACTGCTGGTCGTTGTTGTACGGCTCGTAGCTCTCGTATCCCTGCTGCGGCGGCTGCGCGGGCTGCTCGCCGTCGCGCTGCTGGGGCACCCAGACGCCGCCGGGCGGCGTGTCGTAGCCGTACGAGGGGGCGTACGGGTCCGCGTAGGGCTGCTGCCGGCCGTCCGTGCCGTAGTCGTACCCGGCGTACTGCTGGCCGTCCGCGGTCGGGCCGATGTACGGGTCCGAGTAGGTGGCGTACTGCTGCTGGCCGGTGCCGTAGTCGTAGGCGGGCTGCGCGTAGCCGGGCTGCTCCTCGTAGCCGCCGGGCTGCTGGGCGTAGCCCGGTGCGCCCTGCGTGCCGTAGCCGTCGTACTCCCCGTAGGCGTGCTGCGGCGCCTCGGCGGGTGCCTGGGAGTGGTCGTACGAGGTGTCGTACACGCCGTACTGGCCGGTGTCCTCGGGCATCGGCTGGGGCTCGTAGACGGCGGTGGTCTCGGCGGGGGACGGGTCGGCCTGCTCGTAGGAGAGGTCGCTGACCTCCAGGGTGGGGCCGGCCTCGACGGGCGCGCCGGACTTGCGCCGCCGGCTCGCGCCGGGGCTGCCTCCGATCGCCCACCCGGTGGAGAAGCCGCGCCGGAACGAGAGGGTCACGTAGGTCTGGCCGACGGCGAAGGCCACCGCGCCCACGATGATCACCGCGACGGACGGCATCAGCACGCCGAGGACGACTCCGAGGAAGCCGCAGAAGGCGAGCACACGCCAGCGCAGCCTCGCCTTGTACTGCAGGAGCACCTCGCCCAGCAGCCACAACGCGACGACACCGAACGCGATGTAGAGGACCGTCCACCCCATGCCCGCCCCTCTCCTACCTACGGCCACCGCCGCGGGTCTGGGGCGGGTACGCCGGTCACGACTGCACGTGCAGTCCGAGATTCTCGTAGATCTCCAGCGTCGCGGTGGAGTTGTTCAGCGTGATGAAGTGCAGTCCGGGGACACCCTCGGAGAGCAGACGCGCGCAGAACTCCGTCGCGAACTCGATGCCCATGGAGCGTACAGCGGCCGGATCGTCCTTGACGGCGAGGATGCGGTCTTTCACATGGGCGGGGAAGGTCGCGTTGCTCAGCTGGGGCAGCCGGTCGAGGGTCTTCACGTTCACAACGGGCATGACTTCGGGGATGATCGGCGTCTCGCAGCCGGCCTTCGCCGCGCTGTCGCGCAACCGCAGATAGTTCTCGGGGTCGAAGAACATCTGGGTGATGGCGTAGTCCGCGCCGGCCCGGCACTTGTCCACGAAGTGACGGATGTCCGTGTCCCAGTCGGTGGAGCGCGGGTGCATCTCGGGGAAGGCCGCGACGCCGACGCAGAAGTCGCCGGACTCCTTGATCAGCCGGACCAGGTCGGCGGCGTACCGGACGCCCTCGGGGTGCTCGATCCACTCCCCCAGCGGGTCGCCCGGCGGGTCGCCGCGCAGGGCGAGCATGTTGCGGATGCCGGCGTCGGCGTACTGGCCCAGGACGTTGCGCAGCTCGGCGATCGAGTGGTCGACGGCGGTGAGGTGGGCGACGGGGGTGAGGGTGGTGTCGCCGGCGATCTTCTGGGTGGCCTTGACGGTGCCGCCGCGGGTGGAGCCGCCGGCTCCGTAGGTCACGGAGACGAAGCTGGGGCCGACCGCCTCGACCCGTCGCAGGGCGTTCCAGAGGCTTCGCTCGCCCTTCTCGGTCCTGGGCGCGTAGAACTCGAAGGAGTACGAAGGCCCGCCGGAGGCGAGGATGTCGCGGACCGTTCGCGCGCGGTCCGAGCGGGTGGAAGCGGTACCAAGGGCCATACCGGCAGGTTAGACGGGGTGCCACGGCCGACGAAGCAGCGTCCGAGTAATGGACACGATTTTGGACATCGCCCAGCGGACGGGTGGGCCTCTCGGACGTTACGACAAACCGGACGGTGAGGGCCGGGGCGTCGGCTAGAGGCGCTCGCGGACCCGCTTGGCCAGCCGGGAGGCGGCCGCGGCCGGGTCGTCGGCCTCGGTGATCGCCCGGACGACCACGATCCGGCGCGCTCCGGCGTCCAGGACCTCGTCCAGGTTGGTCTCGTCGATCCCGCCGATGGCGAACCAGGGCCGGTCCTGCTCCAGGGCGGCCGCGTGGCGCACGAGGCCGAGGCCGGGGGCGTACCGCCCGGGCTTGGTGGGGGTGGGCCAGCAGGGGCCGGTGCAGAAGTAGTCCACGCCGGGCTCGGCCACGGCCGCGTCCACCTCGGACTCGGCGTGGCAGGACCGTCCGATGAGGATCTCCTCGCCGAGGATCGCGCGGGCGGCGGGCACCGGGAGGTCGCCCTGGCCCAGGTGCAGCACGTCGGAGCCGATGGCGTGGGCGACGTCGGCCCGGTCGTTCACGGAGAGCAGCGTGCCGTGGCGACGGCAGGCCTCGGCGAACACGGCGAGGTGCTCCAGCTCCTCGCCGGCCTCCATGCCCTTGTCGCGCAGCTGCACGATGTCCACGCCGGAGGAGAGCACGGCGTCGAGGAACGCGGGCAGGTCGCCCTGGCGCCGGCGGGCGTCCGTACAGAGGTAGAGCCGGGCGTCGGCGAGCTGCGCGCGAGACGTGGACATGGGTGCTTCCCCCCGTTGAGTGCGGTGACCCCGGGGGCCGGGCGGACCCGGCCCCCGGGGACTCCTTGTGGTGTCTTCGGTGCGTCAGACGGCGAGCGCCTGGGCGCGGCGCTTCACCTCCGTGCCGCGATTCTCGCTGAGGGCCTGCGCGGGCGTGCCCGGCAGGGTCGGGTCGGGAGTGAAAAGCCACTCCAGCATCTCTTCGTCGGAGAAGCCGTCGTCCCTCAGGAGGGTCAGGGTCCCGGAGAGCCCCTTGACCACCTTGTCGCCGTCGATGAAGGCGGCGGGCACCTGGAGCGCCTTGTTCTCGCCGCGGCGCACGGCGATGAGCTGGCCCTCCTTGACCAGCTGCCGCACGCGCGTCACCTCGACGTCGAGCATTTCCGCGATGTCGGGGAGGTAGAGCCAGGCGGGGACGAGAGCATCGGTCTTTGCGTCAATCTCGGTCACGGGACAAGCCTGCCATCCCGGACTGACAGCCGGTAGTCGGGCCTACAGGACTGCCGCCTTCAGGGGGACGGTGGAGTCGGCGGCGCGCTCCGGGTCGAGCCGCGCGCCGGACTCGATCAGCTTGCGCCCCTGGGCCAGGTCGCGGGGGCGGCCGACGGCGAGCAGGGCCACCAGGGCGCCGTCGCGCAGCCACAGCGCGGACCAGGAGGGCTCGGCCGGATCCCCTCGGTGGACCAGTTCGGAGTCTCCGGCGTGATGTCCGGCGTACTGCACGAAGCGGCCGAACTGCTCGGACCAGAAGTACGGCACCGGGTCGTATACCCCGGGGGTCTCGCCGATGATGTCGGCCGCGACGGTACGGGGGCCCTGGAGCGCGTTGTCCCAGTGGTGGACCAGGAGCCGGGCGCCGTAGCGGGCGGAGGGGAACGAGGCGCAGTCGCCGACGGCGTACACGTCGGGCAGCGAGGTGCGCAGCCGGTCGTCGGCGGTGACGGAGCCGTCGGCGTCGAGGGCGATGCCGGAGCCGGCGAGCCAGCGGGTGGCGGGCCGGGCGCCGATGCCGACGACGACCGCGTCGGCGGGCAGCCGCCGGCCGTCGGCCAGGTGCACCGTGCCGGGCTCGATCCGGTCCACGCGCGCGTGGGTGAGGAGTTGGGCGCCGCTCTCCTCGTACCAGCGGGCCATCGGGGCGGAGACCTCGACGGGCAGCGCACCGGCGAGCGGGCGGTCGGCGGCCTCGACGACGGTGACCGCGCAGCCCGCCTCGCGGGCGGCGGTGGCGAACTCGGCGCCGATCCAGCCGGCGCCGACCACCACGATGTCGTGCCGCCGCTCCAGGACGGGCTTGAGTCGGGCGGCGTCGTCGAGGGTGCGGAGCAGATGGACCCCGGGCACGCCCTCGGTGCCGGGGAGGGTGACGGGTTCGGCGCCGGTGGCGACGACCAGGACGTCGTACGGGACGGGCCCGGCCTCGGTGTCGACCTCGTGGGCGCCGGCCCGCAGCCCGGTCACGTCGAGGCCGAGGCGCA
Organism: Streptomyces sp. NPDC013457; assembly: GCF_043089925.1. Taxonomy (NCBI): domain Bacteria; kingdom Bacillati; phylum Actinomycetota; class Actinomycetes; order Kitasatosporales; family Streptomycetaceae; genus Streptomyces; species Streptomyces sp. NPDC013457. The sequence goes on along the minus strand of NZ_JBICBL010000003.1, from coordinate 281,654 downwards.
GTTCGATGGCGAGCGCCTCGAAGTCGACGTCGAAGGCGGAGTCCTCGGCCTTGCCGAGGAGGACCGCCTTGGAGAGGGGCGGGCGGTCGTAGGGCTGGTGGGGCTCGGCCCCGATGAGGGTGACCGCGCCGGTGAAGCCCTGCTCGCGCAGGGCGACGGCGGTCTGCACCCCCGCCATCCCGGCGCCCACGACGACGACCCGCTGCTGTGCCTGCTTCTGCTCGCTCACCCGATCACCTTACGTATCTGACGCACCATCAGGAAGGCCGCTGCTCCACGACACTGGTGCCGGAGCCCTCCTGGGACTCCCATGCCCAGCTCTCCTCCAGTCGAACGCGGCCGTCGGGCAGCTCCACGACGGTGGAGACGCAATGCCCGGAAGAGGTCGATCCGTCCCTCTTCAACTGCACGTAACGGAAGTCGAGCCGGTCCCCCGCGCGCGTGCCGACGAGATTCCCGCGGACCACGTCCCCGCCCGCGTACTCGGCCCAGATCCGGCCGTCCTCCTCGTGGTACGTGAACTTGGTGCGCGTCCCGACCTGGCCGGGCGCCTGGTCGGCGACGGGGACGAGGACGAGTCCGTCGAGAGACGGAGAGGCCGGGGCGGAGCCCGTCGGTCCAGGGTGGTGGCGGGAGACGGGAGGGCGGGTCACGGAGGCTCCCTTACTGGGCGTCGGGGGCGGGGGTTACGCTGACCGTCAACGTAGAGCACTCGCGGGAGCCCGGACGCACCGGGCTGAGAGGGAGGCTGACCGGCCTCCGACCGTACGAACCTGATCCGGGTCATGCCGGCGAAGGGAGGGGCTGGACGCCCATGTCGCGTACACGCAGTACCTCGGACGTTCTCGTCGTCGGAGGCGGAATCATCGGCCTGGTCACGGCCTGGCGGGCCGCGCAGCGCGGGCTGGGCGCCGCGGTCGTGGACCCCGAACCGGGCGGCGGGGCCGCCCGGGTGGCGGCCGGGATGCTGGCCGCCGTCACCGAACTCCACTACGGCGAGGAGACGCTGCTCGCCCTCAACCTCGCCTCCGCGCGCCGCTATCCGGAGTTCGTCGCCGAACTCCGGGACACCACGGGGCAGGACGTCGGCTACCGCGCCTCCGGCACGCTCGCCGTCGCCCTCGACGCCGACGACCGGGCGCATCTGCGCGAGCTGCACGCCCTGCAGATCCGCTGCGGCCTGGAGTCGGAGTGGCTCAGCGGGCGCGACTGCCGGCGTCTGGAGCCGATGCTGGCGCCGGGCGTGCGCGGCGGGCTCCGGGTCGACGGCGACCACCAGGTCGATCCGCGCCGGCTCGCCGCCGCGCTGGTCACCGCCTGCGAGCGGGCCGGGGTGGTCTTCCACCTGGACCTCGCCGAGCGGCTGACGGTCGTACGGGACCGGGCCACGGGCGTGGTGCTCACGGACGGCTCCGAGCTCACCGCGGAGCAGGTCGTGCTGGCCGCGGGCAGCCTCAGCGGGCGGCTCGCCGGCGTGCCGCGGGACGTCCTGCCTCCCGTACGCCCGGTGAAGGGTCAGGTGCTGCGGCTCACCGTGCCGCCCGCGTTCGCCCCGTTCCTGTCCCGGACCGTCCGCGCCGTCGTCCGCGGCAGCCACGTCTATCTGGTGCCCCGCGAGAGCGGGGAGCTGGTGGTCGGCGCGACCAGCGAGGAGCTGGGCTGGGACACCACCGTCACGGCGGGCGGGGTCTACGAGCTGCTCCGGGACGCCCACGAGCTGGTACCCGGACTCACCGAGCTGCCGCTCACCGAGACGCTGGCGGGTCTGCGGCCCGCCTCCCCCGACAACGCGCCCCTGCTCGGCCCGACCGCGCTGCCCGGCCTCCAGCTGGCCACCGGGCACTACCGCAACGGGGTCCTGCTCACGCCGGTCACCGGCGACGTCATGGCCGAGCTGCTCACCACGGGCGTGCTCCCGGACGAGGCCCGCCCCTTCACTCCCCGCCGCTTCTCCCCCGTACGACAGGAGCAGCCCGCATGAACGTCTCGACGAACAGCCCGACCGGCACGTCGGCGAACGGCCCGGCGAACGTCTCCGTCAACGGCGAGGCGCGTGTCCTCGCCGGGCCCACCACCCTCGACGTGCTGGTGGCGACGCTGACGGCCGCGCCGTCGGGCGTGGCCGCGGCGGTCAACGAGAGCGTCGTGCCGCGCAGCCAGTGGTCCGCGACCGTCCTCGTCGAGGGCGACCGGGTCGAGATCCTCACCGCCGTGCAGGGAGGCTGAGCGCCGTGTCCGACGACACCTTCCTCCTCGGCGGTACGGAGTTCTCCTCGCGGCTGATCATGGGAACCGGCGGGGCGCCCAGCCTCGACGTGCTCGAACGCTCGCTGGCCGTCAGCGGCACCGAGCTGACGACCGTCGCCATGCGCCGTCTGGACCCGACCGTCCAGGGCTCGGTCCTGTCCGTCCTGAACCGGCTCTCGATCCGCGTCCTGCCGAACACCGCGGGCTGCTACACGGCGGGCGAGGCCGTCCTCACCGCCCGCCTGGCCCGGGAGGCGCTCGGTACCGACTGGATCAAGCTGGAGGTCATCGCCGACGAGCGGACCCTGCTGCCGGACCCCGTCGAGACGCTGGAAGCGGCGGAGACGCTGGTGGACGACGGCTTCACCGTCCTGCCGTACACCAGCGACGACCCGGTCCTCGCACGGAAGCTGGAGGACGTGGGCTGCGCGGCGGTCATGCCGCTCGGCTCGCCGATCGGTTCCGGGCTCGGTATCCGCAACCCGCACAACTTCGAGCTGATCGTGGAGTCCGCGGGCGTGCCGGTGATCCTGGACGCGGGGGCCGGAACCGCCTCGGACGTGGCGCAGGCGATGGAGCTGGGGTGCTCGGCGGTCATGCTCGCCTCCGCGGTGACACGGGCCCAGGACCCGGTCCTGATGGCGGAGGGCATGCGCCACGCGGTGGAGGCGGGCCGGCTGGCCCACCGGGCGGGCCGCATCCCCCGGCGCCACTTCGCCCGGGCCTCCTCCCCCACGGACGGCCGGGGCGCCCTGGACCCGGAGCGCCCGGCGTTCTGACACGGGGCCGCACGTCACAGCTGTGCTGCGGTCGGGGGCGGTGGAGGCGGGTGGTGCTCGGCGGCTCGTAAACTCGGGGCCGTGGACACGACCCTTCAGGACCCTCTCGTCGGGCAGCTGCTCGACGGCCGCTACCGCGTCGACGCGCGCATCGCCGTCGGCGGGATGGCCACGGTCTACCGGGCCGTCGACATCCGCCTCGACCGGGTGCTCGCGCTCAAGGTGATGCACCCGGCCCTCGCCTCCGACGCCACGTTCGTCGAGCGCTTCATCCGCGAGGCCAAGTCCGTCGCCCGGCTCTCCCACCCCAACGTCGTCGGGGTCTTCGACCAGGGCGCGGACGGCGCGTACGTCTACCTCGCCATGGAGTACGTGGCCGGGTGCACCCTCCGCGACGTGCTGCGCGAGCGCGGGGCGCTCCAGCCGCGCGCCGCGCTCGACGTCCTGGAGCCGGTGCTCGCCGCGCTGGGTGCCGCGCACCGGGCCGGGTTCGTCCACCGTGACATGAAGCCCGAGAACGTCCTCATAGGGGACGACGGCCGGGTGAAGGTCGCCGACTTCGGTCTCGTCCGCGCGGTCGGCTCGGCCACGAACACCACCGGCTCCGTCCTCGGCACCGTCTCGTACCTGGCCCCGGAGCAGATCGAGCACGGCACCGCCGACACCCGCGCCGACGTGTACGCCTGTGGTGTCGTCCTGTACGAGATGCTGACGGGCGGCAAGCCGCACTCCGGGGACACCCCCGCCCAGGTCCTCTACCAGCACCTGAACACCGACGTGCCCGCCCCCTCGGCGGCCGTCCCCGGCCTCGCCCTGGAGCTGGACGAGCTCGTGGCGAGCGCCACCGCCCGCAACCCCGACATCCGCCCGCACGACGCCGTCGCGCTCCTCGCGCAGGCCCGTGAGGCCCGGGCCACGCTCCGGGACGAGCAGCTGGACGCGGTCCCGCCGCAGGCCCACCCCGAGGACCGGACCGGCTCCGAGGACCGGACCAGCGTGATCCCCCGGATCCTGCCCGTGGAGACCGAGACCGAGCAGCCGGTGCAGCACACCAGCCGGCTGACCATGCCGCCGCCCGAGCCTCCGTCGCGACGCCGGAACCCCGCTGGTCCGCCCCGTGGGCCGCTCCTCGTCGTCGCCGCCGTTCTGCTCGTCCTGGGGCTCGGCGGCGGCGTCTGGTACATCAACTCCGGCCAGTTCACGCGGGTGCCCGCCGTCCTCGGCCAGACCGAGAGCGAGGCGACCGGGCGCCTCACGGACGCGGGGCTGGACGTCGGCACGACGAAGCGGGCGTTCAGCGAGGTGTACGAGCGCGGCACGGTCATGGCCACCGACCCCGCCTCCGGCGCGCGGATCCGAGGCAACGGCACGGTCACCCTGACCATCTCCCGGGGTCCCGAGATCGTGAAGGTCCCGAACCTGAAGGGGAAGCCGCTGGCGGAGGCCAAGCGGCTCCTGGCGAAGGAGGGTCTGGCCCCCGGCGTGATCACCAGCGCCTTCAGCGAGGACGTCGCGCAGGGCGCCGTGATCGGCTCCGACCCCGAGCCCGGCACCGAGCGCAGCCCGGACTCAGCCGTCGCGCTCACGGTCAGCAAGGGCAGCCCCGTCGACGTGCCCGACGTGGCCGGCGAGTCGGTGGCCGACGCCACCCGCACGCTCCAGGACGCCGGTCTCAGCGTGCGGGTCGCGACCGAGCAGATCCACTCCTCCGAGGAGGCGGGCACGGTGGCGGCGCAGTCGCTCGCCGAGGGCAGCCGTGCCGCGAAGGGCGACCGGATCGTCCTGACCGTCTCCAAGGGCCCCCGGATGATCGAGGTCCCCGACGTGACGGGCGAGTCGGCCGACGCGGCGCGGCAGGCCCTGGAGGGGGCGGGCTTCGAGGTGAAGGTCGAGAAGACCTTCCCCTTCCTCGGGGACACCGTCTCGGGCCAGTCGGTCGACGGCGGCTCCACCGCCCCCGAGGGCTCCACCATCACGATCACGATCAAGGGACTGTAAGAACTCATGCGCAACCCCGTCGGCGGCCATGTCCCCGTGGCCGGCGGCCTCGCCACGGTGGGTCTCGGCTACGCCCGCGAGCTGGGCGCCGAGACCGTCCAGGTCTTCGTCGCCAACCCCCGGGGCTGGGCGACCCCCGTGGGCAACCCGCGGCAGGACGAGCTGTTCCGCGCCGCGTGCGAGGCGGAGTCCCTGTCGGCCTGGGTCCACGCCCCGTACCTGATCAACTTCGGCTCCCACACCGAGGCCACCGTCGACCGGTCGGTGGAGTCGCTGCGGCACTCGCTGCGCCGGGGCCGGGAGATCGGCGCGAAGGGCGTGGTGGTGCACACCGGATCGGCGACCGGAGGCCGCCCTCGCGCGGAGGCGCTGGCGCAGGTACGGGAGCGGATGCGGCCTCTGCTGGACGAGCTGACGCACCCGGACGACCCGTTCCTGCTGCTGGAGTCGACGGCGGGGCAGGGCTTCTCGCTCTGCTCGCGGGCGGAGGACTTCGGCCCGTACTTCGACGCGCTCGACCGCCACCCGAAGCTCGGGATCTGCCTCGACACCTGCCACATCTTCGCGGCGGGCCACGATCTGACCGGCCCGCACGGCATGGCGCAGACGCTCGACCAGCTGGTCGCGACCGTGGGCGAGGGACGGCTGAAACTGATCCACGCCAACGACTCCAAGGACGTCGTCGGCGCGCACAAGGACCGGCACGCGAACATCGGGGCCGGCCATATCGGCGAAGAGCCGTTCCGCGAGCTGATGCGGCACCACGCGACCGAGGGCGTACCTCTGATCATCGAGACGCCGGGCGGCAAGGAAGGGCATGCGGCGGACGTGGAGAGGCTGAAGAAGCTCCGGGGGTGAGGCGTTGAGGAATACCCCTAGGGGGTATACGGTTCCTGTGTAGCAACAGGAACCGCCACCGGTCGTTGGGGGACCCATGGAGCACCACGAAGCGCACGCGCATCACCACGCCACCTCTCACGAGGGCCACCACGCCCACGAGGGCCACGGCCCCGGCAAGGCCAGCTGGTCCATGGCGATGAAGGCGACCCTCCACTGCCTCACCGGATGCGCCGTCGGCGAGGTCCTCGGCATGATCATCGGCACCGCGCTCGGCTGGGGCAACGCCCCGACGATGGTCCTCGCCATCGCCCTGGCCTTCTTCTTCGGCTACTCGCTCACCCTGTGGGCGGTCGTCCGCGCCGGCCTGAGCCTGAAGGCGGCCGTCGGTGTCGCGCTCGCCGCCGACACCCTCTCGATCCTCGTCATGGAGATCGTCGACAACGGAGTCCTGCTCCTGGTCCCGGGAGCGATGGACGCGCATCTCTCGGACGCGCTGTTCTGGGGCGCCCTCGCCTTCGCCTTCCTCATCGCCTTCCTGATCACCACACCCGTCAACAAGTGGATGATCGGCCGCGGCAAGGGCCACGCGGTGGTGCACCGGTACCACCACTGAGCCGTCCGGCCCGGGGCGCCTAGAGCTCCGGGCCGTCGCCCGGCTCCTCCTGGTACGAGTACCGCTGTTCCTTCCAGGGGTCGCCGATGTTGTGATAGCCGCGCTCCTCCCAGAAGCCCCGGCGATCGGCGGTCATGTACTCCACGCCCCGGACCCACTTGGGCCCCTTCCAGGCGTAGAGGTGCGGGACGACGAGCCGCAGCGGGAAGCCGTGCTCGGCGGTGAGCAGCTCACCGTCCTTGTGGGTGGCGAAGATGGTGCCCTCGGCGGCGAAGTCGGCCAGCCGCATGTTCGCGCTGAAGCCGTACTCGGCCCAGACCATCACATGCGTGACACCGGGGGCAGGCGGGGCCAGCTCCAGGATCGTCCGGGCGGGCACGCCACCCCATTCGGCCCCGAGCATGCTGAATTTCGTGACGCAGTGCAGATCGGCCACGACCGTCGAGAACGGGAGCGCCGAGAACTCCTCGTGGTTCCAGCACCGCTTGTCGCCGTCCGCCGTCGCCCCGAAGACCCGGAACTCCCAGCGGTCCGGCTTGAACTTGGGGACGGGGCCGTAATGGGTGACCGGCCAGCCGCGCTGCAGCCGCTGTCCCGGCGGAAGATCCGACTGCTCTGCTTCCCGGCGTACTCCGCTCTCCGGCTGACCCATGTCATCCATGGTGACAGACCGCGAGGGGTGGTCATGACCAGGCAACCTCGCACGCGCGCACGATTCGGGGCAAGTCCCACTAAGCCTCCACTTACTGGACGCCCCCCATCCGTGGTGCAAGGATGCGGCCATCCTGCCCAGTCACGACCCAGACATGCGTGGAAGGAGCCTCTGCGATGCAGGGCGACCCCGAGGTCCTCGAGTTCCTCAACGAGCAGCTGACCGGCGAGCTGACGGCCATCAACCAGTACTGGCTGCACTACCGCATCCAGGACAACAAGGGCTGGGCGAAACTCGCCAAGTACACCCGCGAAGAGTCCATCGACGAGATGAAGCACGCGGACAAGCTGACCGAGCGCATCCTGATGCTGGACGGCCTGCCCAACTACCAGCGGCTCTTCCATGTGCGGGTCGGTCAGACGGTGACCGAGATGTTCAAGGCGGACCGCCAGGTGGAGGTCGAGGCGATCGACCGCCTCAAGCGCGGCATCGAGGTCATGCGGGCCAAGGGGGACATCACCTCGGCCAACCTCTTCGAGGAGATCCTGGCCGACGAGGAGCACCACATCGACTACCTCGACACCCAGCTGGAGCTGATCGAGAGCCTGGGCGAGGCGCTCTACATCTCGACGCTGATCGAGCAGCCGAGCTGAGGCAGGCCTAGGCCGCCTCAGGCAGGTCCTGCAGATCCTCGGGGTCCGAGACCGAGGTCAGCGCCGGCAGCCCCTGGTCCAGGAGCTCCCGCCGCGGGCAGTTGCCGCGCCCGAGAATGGCCTGAATACGTCGTACGCACGAACCGCAGTCGGTTCCGGCCTTGCAGGCCGAGGCGATCTGGCGAGGCGTGCAGGCGCCCGCGTCCGCGTGCTCCTGGACCTGCTTCTCCGTGACACCGAAGCATGAGCATACGTACACGCGGTTCACCTCCTGCCGAGATCGATAAGGCTAACCTAACCTTACCCGGCGCTCACGAGGCTCAAAAGCCCTCCCGACGACGATGGGGCGCGGATCACATGGATCCGCGCCCCATCGTCGTACGAAGCTACTTACTGATCGCGGTACATCTCCGCCACCAGGAACGCCAGGTCCAGGGACTGGCTCCGGTTCAGTCGCGGGTCGCAGGCCGTCTCGTAGCGCTGGTGCAGGTCGTCGACGAAGATCTCGTCGCCGCCGCCCACGCACTCGGTGACGTCGTCACCGGTGAGCTCGACATGGATGCCGCCCGGGTGCGTACCGAGGCTCTTGTGGACCTCGAAGAAGCCCTTGACCTCGTCGAGCACGTCGTCGAAGCGCCGGGTCTTGTGGCCGGAGGCCGCCTCGAAGGTGTTGCCGTGCATCGGGTCGGTGACCCAGGCGACGGTCGCGCCCGAGGCGGTGACCTTCTCGACCAGCTCCGGAAGCTTGTCCCGGACCTTGTCGGCGCCCATGCGGACGATGAAGGTGAGCCGGCCGGGCTCGCGCTCCGGGTCGAGCCGGTCGATGTACGTCAGCGCGTCGTCGACCGTGGTCGTCGGGCCGAGCTTGATGCCGATCGGGTTCGCGATCTGCGAGGCGAACTCGATGTGGGCGTGGTCCAGCTGGCGGGTGCGCTCACCGATCCAGACCATGTGGCCGGAGGTGTTATACAGCTTGCCGGTACGCGAGTCCGTACGGGTGAGGGCGCCCTCGTAGTCGAGCAGCAGCGCCTCGTGGGAGGCGTAGAACTCGACGGCCTTGAACTCGGCCGGGTCGGTGCCGCAGGCCTTCATGAAGTTCAGCGCGTTGTCGATCTCGCGCGCCAGCTGCTCGTAGCGCTGACCCGAGGGGGACGACTTCACGAAGTCCTGGTTCCAGGCGTGTACCTGGCGCAGGTCGGCGTAGCCACCGGTCGTGAAGGCGCGCACCAGGTTGAGCGTGGAGGCGGACGCGTTGTACATCCGCTTCAGACGCTCGGGGTCCGGGACGCGGGCCTTCTCGTTGAAGTCGAAGCCGTTGACCGAGTCGCCGCGGTACGTCGGCAGGGTCACGCCGTCGCGGGTCTCGGTCCCCTTGGAGCGGGGCTTGGAGTACTGCCCGGCGATCCGGCCGACCTTGACGACGGGCACGGAGGCCGCGTACGTCAGGACGGCGCTCATCTGGAGCAGCGTCTTGAGCTTGGCACGGATGTGGTCGGCGGACACGGCGTCGAAGGCCTCGGCGCAGTCGCCGCCCTGGAGCAGGAACGCCTCGCCACGGGCGACGGCTCCCATGCGGGCGCGCAGCTGATCGCACTCGCCCGCGAAGACGAGCGGCGGATACGACTCGAGGTCCGCGATCACATCGCGCAGAGCCTCGGCATCGGGGTACTCGGGCTGCTGCGCCGCGGGAAGGTCTCGCCAGGTGTTGCCACCGGTTGCGGTGGTCTTAGCGTTCACGGTCACAACCACCACATTACGGTGTCCGGCGGCTTGTCCAGGGACGCGCCCATTGAGTGAGACGCGTGCCCGAAATGTCCGTGGGCGATGATCGCGCCTCGAACGGGTGTTACCCTCACGCGCGTTCAAACACGTGTTTAAACATCTGAGGCCTAAATATTTCACAGGGGTGGGCGTGAGCCAGGGGCACCGCAGGGACCGCAAGAAGAGACGGCTGCTTTACGGTGCGGCGGCGGCCGTCGTCGCCACCGCCACGATCGGCACGATCGCCGTGGCGTCGCCGGGGATCCTCGGCGCGTCGGACGACAAGGCCGGCGCAGAAACGTCGCTGCAGACGCAGTTCGCGGAGGCGGCGGCGGAGTTCGACGTCCCGCAGAGCGTGCTGATGGCGGTGTCCTACCGGCAGACGCGGTGGGAGTCCCACGACGGGGAGCCGAGCACGACGGGTGCGTACAACGTCATGGGGTTGACGGACGTCGATCCTGAGGACGTGGAGCCCGACGCGGACGAGCACCGCGTCGAGCACATGAACCGCAGCGGCGATCCGCGCATCGAGAAGAAGTTCGACGCACAGAAGGCACTGCGCGCGCTGCCGAAGGAGACGGTCGACACCGACGACCCGCGGCTGCACACGCTGGACAAGGCCGCCGAGCTGGTCGACGGCACCGCCGAGGCAGTCCAGAACGACTCCTCCGAGTCCATCCGGGCCGGCGCGGCGCTCCTCGCGGAGTACCAGAAGCAGGCCGGCGCCGAGCTGTCCGACGAGGCGGGCGCCTGGTACCCGGCGGTGGCGCGCTACAGCCAGTCGCCCGACAAGAAGGGCGCCGACCTCTTCGCGAAGCGCGTCTTCGAGTCGATCAAGACGGGGGAGCAGGAGCTCACCACGAGTGGCGAGCTCGTCACGCTTCCCGCCGACCCGTCGGTCGAGCCGGTCAAGCCGTCGAACGTGCCGCTCGCCGCCGCCTTCGCCGGCACGACGGACGCCCCGGCCATCGAGTGCCCGGCGGGCCTCCCCTGCGACTTCAAGCCCGCTGCGTACTCGCAGAACGACGGCAACTACAACCTCGCCAGCCGCCCCGCCAACGGCTTCGACATCCGCCAGATCATCATTCATGACACCGAGGGCGGCTACGCGGGCTCTCTGGCGGTCTTCCAGAACCCGGCGTCGTACGCGAGCGCGCACTACCTGATCCGGGCCTCGGACGGCCAGGTCACGCAGATGGTGGCGACGAAGAACGAGGCGTGGCACGCGGGCAACAAGACCGCGAACATGCACTCGATCGGCATCGAGCACGAGGGCTACGCCATCAAGGCGGGCAGCTGGTACACCGAGCCGCAGTACGAGTCCTCCGCGGCCGTGGTCAAGTACCTGGCCAACAAGTACGGCATCCCGTTGGACCGTGAGCACATCATCGCCCACGACGAGATCCCGGGCGTCCTCGACGCCAAGGTGCGGGGGATGCACTGGGACCCGGGCCCGTTCTGGGACTGGAACCACTACATGTCGCTGATGGGCGCCCCCACCGGCGCGGGCGGCGCCGGCGGCCTGCTCAAGGCCGGCCAGCTCGTGCGTGTCGTGCCCCCCTTCACCACGGCGAACCAGCCCACGCTGACGTACGGCGGCAACGCCGTGGCGACGCAGCCGGCGAACTTCGGCTACCTGTACACCGAGCCTGTCGCCGACCCGGCCAAGGCGCTGACCGATCCGTACCTGGGCACGCAGACCTGGTCCGAGGGCCCCAACTGGGCCGACAAGGTCGTCGCGGGCGGCAAGTACGTGGTCGCCGAGGCCCGGACGGACTGGACCGCGATCTGGTACGGCGGCAAGAAGGCCTGGTTCCGCAACCCGGGCGGTCAGTTCACCGCGCCGGTCGGCAGCACCTCCCAGACCGCGGTGACGGCCAAGGCCGGAGCGACGTCGATCCCGATCTACGGGCGCGCGTACCCCGAGGACGCCGCCTACACGGGCACGGGTGTCCCGGTCCAGTCGGAGAACTCCGCTTCCCTGACGAAGTACAGCCTCCCGGCGGGACAGGCATACGCGAAGGCGGGCGTGTCGTCTCCCGGCGACTACTACTTCAGCGCGTACAACACCGACGGCACGCTGGTCTCGGGGAAGACGAACCTCTTCACGCCGATCCGTTACAACCACCGCATCGCCTGGGTCAGGACCAGCGACATCCAGGAGATCGGCACCACCGCGCCGGTCACCGCCACCAACCGCTACAACCTCCTCGCCCGTGACGCCTCCGGCGTGCTCTACCAGTACCAGGGCACCGGCAGCGCCACCGCGCCGTTCCTGACCCGGTACCGCGTCGGCAGCGGGTGGAACATGTTCAACGCCATCACCCCGATGACCGCGCTGCGCGCGGACGGGACCGGGGACATGGTCGGCCGGGACGCCTCCGGCGTGCTCTGGTACTACCAGGGCACCGGCAATCCCTCCTCCCCCTTCAAGGCCCGGCTCAGGACCGGTGGCGGCTGGCAGATCTACGACCGGATCGTCGGCGCCCGTGACCTGAGCGGGGACTCCATACCGGACCTGATCGCCCGCGAGAAGTCCGGCATGCTCTGGTTCTACAAGGGCACGGGCAACCCCGCCTCGCCGTTCGCCGCCCGTACCAAGGTCGGTGCGGGCTGGCAGACGTACAACCAGCTCGTCAGCACCGGTGACCTGAACGCCGACGGCAAGGCCGACCTCGTCGCCCGCGACGGCGCCGGAGTCCTCTGGTTCTACAAGGGCACCGGCAGCACCACCACCCCGTACGCCGCCCGCGTGAAGGTCGGCAGCGGCTGGCAGACGTACAACCAGCTCGTCGGCCCGAGCGACCTGAACGCCGACGGCAAGGTCGACCTCATCGGCCGCGACGGCGCCGGAGTCCTCTGGTACTACAAGGGCACCGGCAGCGCCACCGCCCCGTTCGCCGCCCGCACCAAGGTCGGCAGCGGCTGGGAGACCTACAACCTGATCTTCTGATCCCGGTTCCGGTCCGCCCGCACGGCTGAGGGGCCCGGTTCGCACCGTCCGCGGTGTGAACCGGGCCCCTTGCCGATGCCCGGCTGCGTTACAGTGCAGGCATGTTCGCGCAGACGACCCAGAACTGGTGGTGGACCGCTCATCCGGCGGCCCACTGACTGCGCGTACCTCCACGACACGCAAAGGCCGCCCCGAGGGGCGGCCTTCCGCGTTTCCCAGGGCCGTTCCTCTCCGATCCACCGGAAGGAACACGCGCCATGGACCTGGACCTGGACCTGTCCCGTCTCCTCGACGACTCCTGCCCGCCCTTCGCCCTGCTCCGCAGGCGCACCCCCGGCCGCGACCACGACACCGTCGAGGTGCTGATCGGCCCGGTCCGGGAGGCCGAGCTGCCCGTCGGGGCGCTGCCGACGCTCGCCCTCGTGCCGTTCCGGCAGATCCGCGAGCGCGGCTTCGACGTGCGTGACGACGGCACCCCGCTCTCCGTGCTCGTCGCCGAGGAGGCGTACGAGCTGCCGCTCGCCGACGCGCTCGCCCAGCTCCCGGCACACGCCGTCCGTGTCGAGGGCGGCGGGTTCGACGTGTCGGACGAGGCGTACGCCGAGACCGTGCGGCGGGTGATCGACGAGGAGATCGGCGCCGGTGAGGGCGCCAACTTCGTCATCCGCCGGACCTACACCGGGGAGATCCCGGGCTTCGGGCGGGCGGACGCGCTCGCGCTGTTCCGGCGGCTCCTGGCCGGTGAGCGGGGCGCGTACTGGACGTTCGTCGTGCACACCGGCGACCGGACCCTCGTCGGGGCGAGCCCGGAGGTGCACGTCCGGATGTCGGGCGGAACGGTCGTCATGAACCCGATCAGCGGGACGTACCGCTACCCGGCCGGGGCGGCGCCCACCCCGGAGGATCTGCTGACGTTCCTCGCCGACCGCAAGGAGACCGAGGAGCTCTCCATGGTGGTCGACGAGGAGCTGAAGATGATGTGCACGGTCGGCGACATGGGCGGGGTGGTGGTCGGGCCACGGCTCAAGGAGATGGCGCATCTCGCGCACACCGAGTACGAGTTGCGGGGCCGTTCGTCACTCGACGTGCGGGAGGTGCTGCGGGAGACGATGTTCGCGGCGACCGTCACGGGTTCGCCCGTGCAGAACGCCTGCCGGGTGATCGAGCGGCACGAGGCCGGGGGGCGCGGCTACTACGCGGGCGCTCTGGCCCTGCTCGGCACCGACGGGAGCGGGGCGCAGACCCTGGACTCCCCCATCCTGATCCGGACCGCCGACATCTCCGGGGACGGGCGGCTGCGGGTGCCGGTGGGCGCGACGCTGGTACGGCACTCGGACCCGGCGGGCGAGGTCGCCGAGACGCACGCCAAGGCGGCGGGCGTGCTCGCCGCGCTGGGGGTGCGGGAGGGGCGGCCGCGTGACGAGTCGCCGGTCGCTCCCCGGCTGGCGGACGATCCGCGGGTACGGGCGGCACTGGACGCCCGGAGGGCCGACCTCGCGCCGTTCTGGCTGCGGATGCAGGTGCGTTCGGCCGAGCTGGCCGGCCACGCGCTGGTGATCGACGCGGAGGACACCTTCACCGCGATGCTGGCGCATCTGCTGCGCTCGTCCGGCCTGGAGGTCTCCGTCGTCCGCTACGACGAACCGGGGCTGCGGGAGCTCGCGCTCGCCCACCGTGGTCCGGTGGTGCTCGGCCCCGGGCCGGGGGATCCGTCGGACGCCGCCGATCCGAAGATGCGCTTCCTGCGCGGGCTGACGGCCGATCTCGTCCGGGACCACCGGCACGGGCCCGCCCGTCACCCGGCCACCACCCCTGATCGAGGCCCTTCGGGCCGCCCCTGTCTCTTGGGCGTCTGCCTCGGTCATGAGCTGATCGCGGCCGAACTGGGCCTGGAGATCGTCCGCAAGCGCACCCCGTTCCAGGGGGCGCAGGTGCGGATCGATCTCTTCGGGCAGGAGCAGACGGTCGGCTTCTACAACAGCTTCACGGCCCGCTGCGACGACCGGACCGCCACCGAACTGGCCCTGCACCGCATCGAGGTGAGCCGGGACGGGGAGACGGACGAGGTCCACGCGCTCCGCGGCCCCGGCTTCGCGGGCGTCCAGTTCCACCCGGAGTCGGTGCTGACGATGGAGGGGGCGGCGGTGACGGCGTCCCTGCTCGCCGGGGTGCTGGTCTAGGAGGAGGCGGCCGGGACCAGGACGTTCTCGCTGCGCCGCCCGGCGGTGTAGTCGAGGACGTTCTGGACGGTCGTGTCGATGATCTGACCGACCGCGTCGACCGTGTAGTACGCCTGGTGCGAGGTGACCACCACGTTCGGGAAGGTCACCAGGCGGGCCAGGGTGTCGTCCTCGACGACCTCCAGCGACCTGTCGAGGAAGAAGAGCCCGGCCTCCGCCTCGTACACGTCGAGTCCCACGCCGGTGAACCGGCCGGCGCGGAGCTCGGCCACCAGCGCGTCGGTGTCGACGAGGCCGCCGCGGCTGGAGTTCACGAGGATGGCGTCGTCCTTCATCGTCCTGAGCGCGGCGGCGTCGAGCAGGTGCCGGGTGGCGGGGAGCAGCGGTACGTGCAGGCTGACGAGGTCGGACTCGGCGAGGAGCCGCTCCTTCTCCACGTACTTCATGCCGAGTTCGAGACAGGCGGGGTTCTCGGCTACGTCCCAGCCGAGCAGGCGCATGCCGAAGCCGTGGGCGATCCGGGTGAACGCCTCGCCGATCTTCCCGGTGCCGAGGACGCCGACCGTACGGCCGCGCAGGGCACGGCCCATCAGTCCGTCGAGCCGGAAGTCGAAGTCGCGGGTCCGGTTGGAGGCGCGGACGATCCGCCGGTTCACGGCCATGGCCAGGGTCCAGGCGAACTCGGCGACGGAGTACGGGGAGTAGTACGAGACGCGGGCGACGGTCAGGCCGAGGCGCTCGGCGACGTCGAGGTCGATGTTGTTGAAGCCGGTGGAGCGCTGGGCGATGAGCTTCGTGCCGCCGGCGGCGAGGGTGCGCAGGACACCCTCGCCGAGGTCGGCGTTGACGCTCGTGGAGACGATCTCGTGGCCCGTCGCGATGCGGGCGGTGACCTCGGTGAGGAACACGTCCAGGCAGCGGACGTCGTGGAGTCCGGCGAAGGCCTTCTCGATCAGCGGCTTCTCGTCGGCCTGCACACCGAATGCCAGGATGTCCACGGATCCCCTCCCGGGGTTTCGCCGGAATTGTCGGGTACCAGCGAATATACGACCCCGGGAGCGGTCCGCACCGCAGGCCGGGACGGCAGACCGGCCGGAACACCGGCGCTCGGCCCCGCCTGCCCCGCCGACCGCGCGACGCCGGCGCCGGTGCCGCTCAGCCGAAGAAGACGCCCACCTCCGTGTACAGCTCCGGATCGACCGTCTTCAGCCGCGCGGTGGCCTCGGCGATGGGAACGCGGACGATGTCGGTGCCACGCAGGGCGACCATCTGCCCCCAGGCCCCGTCGCGGACGGCGTCGATGGCGTGCAGACCGAACCGGGTGGCGAGCCAGCGGTCGAAGGCGCTGGGCGTGCCGCCGCGCTGCACATGGCCGAGGACGGTGGTCCTGGCCTCGTGGCCCGTCCGCTTCTCGATCTCCTTGGCGAGCCACTCGCCCACACCGGAGAGCCGGACGTGTCCGTACGAGTCGAGCGTGCCGTCCTTGAGGACCATGTCGCCGTCCCGGGGCATCGCCCCCTCGGCGACCACCACGATCGGGGCGTAGGTGGCCTTGAAGCGGGAGGTGACCCAGGCGCAGACCTGGTCGAGGTCGAAGCGCTGCTCGGGGATGAGGATGACGTTGGCGCCGCCCGCGAGACCGGAGTGCAGCGCGATCCAGCCGGCATGACGGCCCATCACCTCGACCACCAGGACCCGCATGTGGGACTCGGCGGTGGTGTGCAGCCGGTCGATCGCCTCGGTGGCGATGCCGACGGCCGTGTCGAAGCCGAAGGTGTAGTCGGTGGCGGACAGGTCGTTGTCGATCGTCTTGGGGACGCCCACGCAGCGGACGCCGTACTCGTCGACCAGCCGGGCGGCCGCACCGAGGGTGTCCTCGCCGCCGATCGCGATCAGCGCGTCGATCTCGAACTTGGCGAGGTTCTCCTTGATCCGGCGGATGCCGTTCTCGGCGGTGAGCGGATTGGTGCGGGAGGAGCCGAGGATCGTGCCGCCGCGCGGCAGGATGCCCCGGACGGTGGGGATGTCGAGCGGTACGGCGACGCCTTCCAGGGGGCCGCGCCAGCCGTCACGGAAGCCGGTGAACTCGTAGTCGTACTCCTGGACGCCCTTGCGGACGATGGCGCGGATGACCGCGTTGAGACCGGGGCAGTCGCCGCCTCCGGTCAGTACGCCGACGCGCATGGACCTCTCCTTCGCCGTGCGGACGGGATGCGCGACCCACGCTAGTAGTGACGTGGGTCACTTCGACACGGCACGGAGGGTGAATTGTCCTGCGCCGTACGGGCGTACGGCTCCGCGCCCGGGCGCCCGGGCGCGGCTGCGGAAGGGCCTCGGCGGCGGCCTCAGGCGTCGTCGAGACCGCGCTCGATCGCGTACCGGACGAGCTCCACCCGGTTGTGCAGCTGGAGCTTGCCGAGCGTGTTCTGGACGTGGTTCTGCACCGTCCGGTGCGAGATCACCAGACGTTCGGCGATCTGCTTGTAGCTCAGGCCCTTGGCCACGAGCCGCAGCACCTCGGTCTCACGCTCGGTCAGCTCGGGCGCCTTGCGCTCGTCCGCGCCGACGGCCGGAGCGGGCTCGGAGGCCAGCCTGCGGTACTCGCCGAGGACCAGGCCCGCGAGACCGGGGGTGAAGACGGGGTCGCCCGCCGCCGTGCGGCGTACCGCGTCGATCAGCTCGGCCGTGCTGGCCGACTTCAGCAGATAGCCGGTGGCGCCGGACTTGACCGCCTCCAGGACGTCGGCGTGCTCGCCGCTCGCGGAGAGGACCAGGACCCGCAGCGCGGGCATGGCGCCGACCAGCTCCTTGCAGACCTTGACCCCCGGCTTGGCGGGCAGGTTGAGGTCGAGGACGAGCACGTCCGGGACGACCGCCCCGGCGCGCCGCACGGCCTGCTCGCCGTCGCCCGCGGTGGCCACCACGTCGAACCCGGCCTCGGCCAGGTCGCGGGCGACCGCGTCCCGCCACATCGGATGGTCGTCGACGACCATCACCTTGATCCGCTGCTGCTCGATCTGCTGCTCGCTCATCTCGTTCCCGCCTTCCCCCGTGCGCCCGTCGGGCGTGTGCCCCTCGGGACCTTCAGTTCCACTTCCGTGCCCTGGCCCGGTACCGAGATCAGCTCGGCCGTGCCGCCCAGGTCGCGCAGTCTGCCGCGGATGGAGAGCGCGACGCCCATCCGTCCTTCGCCCTCCGCCTGCGCGAGCCGCCCCTCCGGGATGCCCGGCCCGTCGTCCCGTACCGTCACGATCACCTCGTCCGGCCAGTCCTCGACGAGGATCCACGCCCGCGCGTCCTCGCCCGCGTGCACCCGGACGTTGTCCAGGGCGGCTCCGACGGCGGCGGCCAGCTCACGGCCGGCGGCGCGCGGCAGCAGGACCGGGGCGCCCGGGTCCGAGAGCGTCACCTTCGCCCCGGCGCGCGGGACGAGCAGGGCGCGCAGATCGACCGGGGCGTCGTCGTCCGGCTCCTCGACGACGCGGACCACCGCACCTTGGGACTCGTCCTCCGAGACGAGCGACGGCCTGTTCAGCCCGCCGGCCACCAGGGTGCGCAGGGCGATCTCCTGCTCGCCCGCCATCCGGCCCAGCTCGGCGGCCTCGCCGCCCAGCGCCGTACCGCGTCGCTGCACCATCGCCAGGACCTGCAGGACGCTGTCGTGGATGTCCCGGGCGAGGCGCTCCCGCTCCCGGGTCGCGGCCTCGATCTCCAGGGCGCGGGCGAGGGTCCGTTCGGAGGCGCGGGCGACCTCGACGACGTAGCCGATGGCGATGGACGCCACCCACACCAGCAGGACGTTGTGGAGGGTGTCCCGGGTGGGGTGGGAACGTTCGATGATGTTGGCGACGGCGACCAGCGAGGAGGCGAAGCCGGCCCAGCGCCAGCCGCCCTTGATCGCGTACGCGAGGACGGCTCCGGCGGTCCATATCGTCGGCAGGGTGGGCCCGTCGACCGACTGGGCGTGCTGGTCCGCGAGCGGGGTGAGCAGGATGCCGGTCAGCGCGACGGTGAGGTCGGCGATGAGGAAGCGCTTGGTGCAGCTGGCCGCGTTCGCCACCTTGGGCAGGGTGGCGAGGGTCCAGACGCACATGACCGCGAGGAAGGCGACGGCTACCCAGGGCCGCTCGTAGCGGTCCCGGGCGAAGACGAAGATCAGAACGGCGTAGACCATCGTTCCGACGCGGTACGCGGTGAGCGCGCGCCACAGCGGCTGCTCGACCGACATCCGCACGACACGCTCGCGCTTGGCCATCTCCCCCACCCCCCGGGCGCCCCCCGCTACGCGAGGATCAGGCGCCGGACTCTTCCCGTGCCGCGATCTCGGCCTTGACGGCCTCCTTGGCGGCCTTCTCGGCCTCCGCGATCTGGCGCTTGGCGGCCGTCGCGTAGATGTCGACATACTCCTGGCCGGACAGCTTCATGATCTCGTACATGACCTCGTCGGTCACCGAGCGGAGGATGAAGCGGTCACCCTCCATGCCGTGGTAGCGGCTGAAGTCGAGCGGCTTGCCGATCCGGATCCCCGGGCGCATCAGCTTGGGGACGACCTTGCCGGGCGGCTGGATCTTCTCGGTGTCGATCATGGCGACCGGGATGACCGGCGCGCCGGTGGCCAGCGCAACGCGCGCGAGGCCGCCGGGCTTGCCCCGGTAGAGCCGGCCGTCGGGCGAGCGGGTGCCCTCGGGGTAGATGCCGAAGAGCCCGCCCTTCTCGATGACCTCTATGCCGGCCTTGATCGCCGCCTCGCCCGCGCCACGGGCGCCGGAGCGGTCCACGGGGAGCTGGCCGACACCCTTGAAGAAGGCGGCGGTGAGCTTGCCCTTCACTCCGGGCGAGGTGAAGTACTCGGCCTTGGCGATGAAGGTGACCTTGCGGTCGAGGACGGCCGGCAGGAAGAAGGAGTCCGAGAAGGAGAGATGGTTGCTCGCGAGGATCGCCGGCCCCTCGGCGGGAATGTTCTCGAGGCCCTCCACCCACGGCCTGAAGGCGAGCTTCAGTGACCCTCCGATGGAGAACTTCATTGCGCCGTAGATCAACTCGAGTACCTTCCGTGTGCCGTCGGACAGACCTTATCCCGCCTTTTCGCGCCCGCCCTCGCGGGTGCGGCCGTGAGCGTGGCACCTTCGTGGATACGGACCTGGTCGGTGTCGGTCCGGTCGCGTACCGTGAAGGCCTTCCCCTTTTGTCGTCGCTTCGTCGAAGCCTCGTCCTCCTCGAAGCCGAAACCCCCCGAACAGGAGACCCCGGTGCCGGTCCTTCCTGGAGCCGAGCCGTACCGCCACGAGGGCGGCAAGGTCGGCGTCCTTCTCTGTCACGGATTCACCGGTTCCCCGCAGTCGATGCGCCCCTGGGCCGAGTACCTGGCCGAGCGCGGACTGACGGTGTCGGTGCCACTGCTGCCCGGTCACGGCACGCGGTGGGAGGACATGCAGCTCACCACCTGGCACGACTGGTACGCGGAGGTGGACCGGGAGCTGCGCGAGCTGCTCGCCCGGTGCGAGCAGGTCTTCGTCTTCGGTCTCTCCATGGGCGGGGCGCTGGCGCTGCGCCTCGCGGCCAAGCACGGCGACGCGGTACGGGGCATGGTCCTGGTGAACCCGGGCAACAAGGTGCACGGCGTCGCGGCGCACGCGCTGCCGGTCGTCCGCCACTTCGTCCGCTCGACGAACGGCATCGCGAGCGACATCGCCAAGGAGGGCGTGACGGAGCTCGGCTACGACCGGGTGCCGCTGCACGCGGCGCACTCCCTGCGCCGGCTGTTCCAGACGGTGGATGCCGAGCTCCCCCAGGTCACGCAGCCGGTGGTGATCCTGCACAGCCCGCAGGACCACGTGGTGCCGCCCGCCGACACGGCACGGATCCTGAGCCGGATCTCCTCGACGGACGTGACGGAGATCCTGCTGGAACAGAGCTACCACGTGGCGACGTTGGACCATGACGCGGAGCGGATTTTCGAGGAGAGCCTGGCCTTCGTGGGCCGGCTCGCTCCGGACGTGGTCGGTGAGAAGGGGAGCACGAGCGGTGGCTGAGCAGCAGGACGGGGAGCGCGGCGACCCCCAGCCCATCGACGAGGAGGCGGCCTGGGCCGCGATCGTCGCGGGGTACGGCGAGGAGCCGGTGGACCCTCCGGGGGCGAGGCCGTTCCGGTCGGTGGAGGATCTGGCGCTCCCGGAGCCGGTGGACCCCCAGGACGGCGGTGACGCGGACGGCGCGGCGGACGCCGCCGAGGACGAGAACGACGAAGACGACGAGGACGAGGACGGGGACGGGGACGGGGACGGGGACCGCGAAGGACCCGCCAGACCCGCGCTGGGCAGCTCGGTCGTCTTCGCCCCCGGGGTGGGTGTGGGCGTGGCCGGCGGCGGCCCCCGGGACTACGAGCTCGCGGACCCGGACGCCGGGGCTGCCGCCGAGGGCGGCGGGAAGGCGGGGAAGAAGGGCGACGACGACGGCGAGGGCCACTTCGTCCCGCCGGAGCCGCCGCCGCTGCCGGAGGCGGACGCGACGACCAAGTTCGCGTGGCTGGGCGTCGTCGGCGGCCCGGTCCTCATGCTCCTCGCCGTGCTGCTCCGGTGGGACATGACGTGGTGGCTGACCACGGTGTGCGTGGGCGGCTTCCTGGGCGGCTTCGCGACGCTGGTCGCCCGGATGCGCCACGACGACGAGGACGACGACTTCGACGACCCGGGCCGCGGCGCGGTCGTGTGACGGCGTACACCCTCGCGTAGGGTGCGCCACCCTCGCGTACGACGGCCCCCGCCTCGGTCCGGCGGGGGCCGTCGCGTTTCCGGCCGCGGCCCGTCCCCGCCTGGCACTTGCCGCCCGACCGGGGTCAGGAGGCCGGGATCCGTACGGCGGCCAGGACCGGCAGGTGGTCCGTGGCCGCCCGGAGGTCCGCCGGATCGAGGTCCTGCGGTACGCCACAGCCCAGGAACTCCACCCCGGGCGTGGCGAGGATCGCGTCGATGCGCTGATGCGGGTCGTCGGGCGTCGACGTGTACTCGCCGCCCCAGGGGCTGACCGCCCAGCCGTCCTGCAACTCCTTCGCGAGCCGGGTGAAACTCCGGCCGCCGGGGCGCTCGTTGAGGTCTCCGGCCACGATCGTGTGCGGGGCGTCCATGGCGGCCACCCGGTCCAGGAGCATCCCGGACTGGGCGTACCGTTCCTCGCTCCGCAGACTCAGATGGCAGCTGATCAGGCCGACCCGGGCACCCGCGAACCGTACGACCGCGGTGGCGAAGCCGCGCCGGTGCAGGCCGGGAGTGAGGGGCAGCAGCACGTCCTCCGTGCGTTCCACGGTGGCCCGCAGCGAACACATCAGCAGCGGCCCGGCGGCGGTCGCGCCACCGCTGAGCAGGACGAGTTCGCTCTTCGCGGCGAGCCGGGCGGCGTGCTTGCGCCAGCGGAAGAACCGCGGTGCCTCCTGGACGAAGACGAGGTCGGGCGCGCAGGCCCGGATGACCCGGGCGAGGGCGTCCTCGTCGTCCCGCATCGAGCGGACGTTGTAGCTGAGGACCCGGAGGACGGCCGAACCGTCCGCCTCGGTACGGGAGTTGGGCAACGGGGTGATCGCCATGCCCAGCAACATACGACACCCGCCCGCCGGTCCCGGGAGGACGCGGCGGGCGGGTGTCGGTGTGCCGGGAAAGCTAGCCCTGGCGGGCCAGGTCGGCCGCGCCGACCAGGCCGGCCTTGCCGCCGAGCTGGGCGGCCAGGACCTGGGCGTGCGGCCGCCACTGGCCGCCGATCAGCCAGCGCCGGAAGGACTTCCGGATCGGGTCGAGGACCAGCTCGCCCTCGTCGGAGACGCCGCCGCCGACGATGAATGCGGACGGGTCGAAGAGCGAGGCGAGGTCGGCGAGGCCGGCGCCGGCCCAGCGGGCCAGCTCGCGGAAGGAGTCGACGGCCACCGGGTCGCCGGCGCGGGCGGCCTGGCTGATGTGCTTGCCCTCGATGCCCCCGACGGTGCCGTCGCCGAGGCCGAGGAGGACCTGGGCCCGCTCGGGGGTGGCGTTGGCGCGCTGCTTGGCGTACCGGACGAGCGCGCGCCCGGAGGCGTACTGCTCCCAGCAGCCCTGGCTTCCGCAGCCGCAGAGCAGACCGTCCGGGACGACCCGGATGTGGCCGAACTCAGCCGCCACGCCGAAGCGTCCGCGGCGCAGCTTGTTGCCGATGATGATGCCGCCGCCGAGGCCGGTGCCCAGCGTGATGCAGATGACGTCCTCGTGGCCCTTGCCCGCGCCGAACTTGTACTCGCCCCAGGCCGCCGCGTTCGCGTCGTTCTCGACGACGACCGGCAGACCGACCCGCTGCTCGACCTTGTCCTTCAGCGGCTCGTGCCGCCAGTCGATGTTCGGCGCGAAGAGGACGGTGGCGCGCTTGTCGTCGACGTAGCCCGCGGCACCGATGCCCACAGCCTCGATCTCGTGGCCCTTGCCGGCCTCGGAGACAGCGGCGCAGATGGCGTCGACGATGCCTTCGGGGGTCGGCGGGGTGGGCACCTTGTGCGTGTCGAGGATGTTGCCCTCCTCGTCGACCACGCCGGCCGCGATCTTCGTGCCGCCGATGTCGACGCCGATGGTGAGTCCCATGTGTCCCTCAGTTTTCGGTCGAGCCCCGCTAAGGCCAACCGTACCCGAGGGGGCCGACCGTCCTGATCAGTCCAGGTCGATGTGCTGCCCGGTTCCGGGCCCCTCGTCGTCCCTCTTCGTGTCCTCGGTCCGCTCGGCCGGGGTCTCCCTGCGCGGGTCGTCCGGCTCGTCGCGCGTCCAGCGCGTCTCGTGGTTCTCGACCGCCGAGCGGTACGCGGCGAGCAGCTCGTTGCCGGCCGCGGCGAGGTGGTCGAAGACCTGCGGGTTGCGCTCGATGATCGGCTCGACGGCGGCCTTCGCCTGGTTGACGAACTGCTGCACCGTGCCCTGGGCGGCCATGCCCATCAGCGGGTTGCGCAGCGTGGAGACCTTCTCGGCGACGGCGTCGAAGAGCTTGCGGAACTCCTCGGCGGCCGGGCCGGGCTCCTGGCCGGCCGCGGCGCGGCGGCGGGCCTTCTCGGCCTCCAGGTCCTCGGCGCACGCCTTGGCCCAGGCATCCGAATCGCTCATGGCGTACTCCTTACGGCTTATACCGTCGACGGTACACGGCGCCGGGGCCTCGGGGGGCTACGGAGCCGTGGCCGCTGCGGCCACTTCTGCGCTACGGCCGCTTCGGCCAGAGGCCGGTGTCCGGGGTGAACCTGATCCGGAGATCGCCGTCGACCAGCCCGGCACCGGCGACCGTGCAGCGGCGCAGGGCCGCCGGCAACGGGACGTTGCGGCGGAACGGCCCGACGGCGAGGAGCAGTTCGTCGCCCCGGCGGACGAGGGACAGCTCTTCCTTGACGGCGCCCGGCAGCGGGATGTGCCAGACCAGGATGCCGTCCTCGGCGCGGCGGTCCTCGACGGTCCACTCCGGGGCCGCGACGGGCTTGGCGTCCACCGCGAGCAGGGCGAGGTCCTCGGGGCCGCGGGGGTCCCGGCCGAGGTGCGGGAGCGCGTGGACGACTCCGTCGTGTCCGGTACGGAGCCGGGCCAGGTGCTCGTGCTGCTGGGCGGTCAGCGCGGCGAACCAGGGGTCGGCCGACTCGGCGGGGAGCAGCTTGTTGGCGACGACGGTGTCGAGGGTGAGGCCGTGGAGCGCGAGCCCGAGGCGGGCGGTGCGCAGGGTATCGGCGGCGGCGGGCCCCGGCTCGACGACGAGGCGGACGCCGGTGGTGGGGGCGTCGACGACGGCCTGGACGGCGGCGAGCTCGGCCTCCCAGCGGGCGGTCGTCTCGAAGAGCCACTGCGCGGGCATGGGGACGCCGGCGAGCTGGGCCAGCATGGGGCGCAGGGCGCGGGCGGCCTGCCGTTCGGGCGGCAGGAGCCGGCGGAGGTAGCGGCGCAGCTGCTCGGGCAGGGCGAGGAGGGCGAGGGCGTCCAGGAGCGGGGGCAGGTCGACGACGACGAGGTCCCGGTCCTGTGCGGCGGCGTCGCGCAGCGCGCGGAGGAGGGCGAAGGGGGCGCTGCCGGGGAGTTCGGTGAGCTCGGCGTCCTCGAAGGGGGTGGCGCCGAGGAGGTCGAAGGCGGCGGTCGAGCGCTCCTGCAGGGCGAGGAACTCGCGCCGGAAGTCGGCGGCGGGGCTCGGCCGGAGGATGTCGACGCCGAGGCCCTCGTCGGCCTCGGCGGAGACGAGCAGGACGCGTCGTCCGGCGTGGGCTTCGGCGAGGGCGGCGGCGGTGGCGACGGTGGTGCGGCCGGCGCCGCCGGCGCCGGTGACAAGCATGATCCCCATGCCCCAGACGTTACCGCCGCCCCGAGGCCCACCCGCCCGGGCCCTCAACAGGGCCGGTCCCCACCGCCCACAAACCGGCGCGGGCGTCCCGTGAGGGCTACGCGCCTGATTCGACTCGCTTCTTCAGGCCCGCCAGCGCACGGTCGATGATGACCTTCTCCGCCTTGCGCTTGATCATTCCCAGCATCGGGATCTTCACGTCCACCGTCAGCTGGTACGTGACCTCGGTCCGCGTCCCGCCGCCCGCCGGCGCCAGCCGGTAGGAGCCGTCGAGCGCGCGGAGCATCTGGGACTTGACCAGCGTCCAGGAGACCTCGTCGTCGCCGGTCCAGGTGTACGCCAGCGTGTGGTCGTCCTTGATCGCGCCCGCGTCGAGCAGCAGCCGGACCTTCTCCGCGCGGCCGGCCGCGTCCTTCTCCAGGACCTCGGCCTCCTTCACCTCGCCCGTCCACTCGGGGTAGCGCGCGAAGTCGGCGATGACGCTCATGACGTCGGCCGGCGCCGCCTCGATGGTGATGCTCGAGCTGGTGTGTTCGGCCATCGTGGTGGCTCCTCCACTGTGCGGTCCGGCGGAAGTCGTAAGGGGCACGAACGTGCCGACCGAAGGCTATCGCGCCGTCACCGAACGCCCGTCACCACTCCAGCGTCCACGGCCTGCCCGTCGCCGCGAAGTGGCCGACGTTCACGCATTCCGTGCGCCCGACCCGCATCCGCCGCGCCAGCGGCTGGTGGACGTGGCCGAAGAGCGCGTACCGCGGCCGCGTGCGCCGTATCGCGTCGAGCAGCGCCCGGCTGCCGCGCTCGAAGCGCCTCGGCACGGTGTCGTACGTCAGCTCCGGCACGTCCGGCGGGATGTGGCTGCAGAGCACGTCGACCTCGCCGAGGGCCTCCACCTTCGCCGCGTACTCCTCGTCGGAGATCTCGTACGGCGTCCGCATCGCCGTCCGCAGCCCGCCGCCGACGAAGCCGAACACCAGTCCGTCGAGCTCGACCCGCTCACCGTCCAGGACCGTCGTCCCGGGGCGGGCGTACTCGGACCACAGGCCGGGGATGTCGACGTTTCCGTACGTCGCGTACGTGGGGTTCGGGAAGGCCGCGAAGAGCTCCTCGTACTGGCGGCGGACCGCGGACTCGATCGCGGTGTCGCGGTCCACGGCGAGCTCGGACCAGAGGCGTCGTCCCAGGTCACGCGCCTCGTCGAAGCGTCGCGCGGTGCGCAGTTCGACGATTCGGTCGGCGTTCTCGACACCGAAGAGGTCCGGGAAGATGCCCCGGCTGTGGTCGGCGTAGTCGAGGAAGAGCACCAGGTCACCCAGACAGACCAGGGCGTCCGCGCCCTGCCCCGCCTTGGCGAGGGCCCCGCTGTTCCCGTGTACGTCGCTGACCACGTTGATCCTCATGCGGTTCAGCGTAGGGCGTCGGACCTGCGGTTACTTCCGAGTCGTCAAAGCTGTGGACTACTGTGCGCGAAGCATCGCCACAGCTGTGTGACGCATGGAACATCTGGCCAGGACCCCCTATCGGGAACCCAGTACTGATGGGTAACGTCCGGGCAGTCCAGTTGTGCTCACCCCACTGAGCACCTGCCCGATCTTGGACCGCACCGGTGCATTCACACAGAGCCGTGGCGCCGGCGCCCGATGAGGAGCAGCAGTCTTGCGCGAGTTCAGCCTTCCGGCCCTGTACGAGGTCCCCTCGGACGGCAACCTGACGGATCTCATCCGCCGCAACGCCACTCAGCACCCAGACACCGCCGTGATGGGACGCAAGGTGGCCGGCGTTTGGACGGACGTCACCGCCAAGCAGTTCCTCGCCGAGGTCCGCGAGGCGGCGAAGGGCCTGATCGCCGCCGGCGTCGAGCCGGGCGACCGCGTGGCCCTGCTGTCCCGGACGCGGTACGAGTGGGTGCTCCTCGACTTCGCGATCTGGAGCGCGGGCGCGGTGACGGTGCCGGTCTACGAGACCAGCTCGCCGGAGCAGATCCAGTGGATCCTCGGCGACTCGGGCGCCACGCTCGCCCTCGTCGAGACGGCGGCCCACCAGGAGGCGGTGGTCTCGGTCCAGGCGAACCTGCCCGCCCTCAAGGGGATCTGGCAGATCGACGACGACGCGGTGGCGCACCTCGCGGGGACCGGCGCGGACATCTCGGACGAGCTCCTCGACCAGCGGATGTCGACCGCGCACGCCGACGACCCGGCGACGATCGTCTACACCTCGGGCACCACCGGCCGTCCCAAGGGCTGTGTGCTGACGCACCGCGCGTTCTTCGCCGAGTGCGGCAACGTGGTGGAGCGCCTGAAGCCGCTCTTCCGTACCGGCGAATGCTCGGTCCTGCTGTTCCTGCCGGCCGCGCACGTCTTCGGGCGGCTCGTCGAGATCGCGTCGGTGATGGCGCCGATCAAGCTGGGCTGCGTACCGGACATCAAGAACCTCACCGACGAGCTGGCCTCCTTCCGGCCGACACTGATCCTCGGTGTGCCGCGTGTCTTCGAGAAGGTGTACAACTCGGCCCGGGCGAAGGCCCAGGCCGACGGCAAGGGCAAGATCTTCGACAAGGCGGCGCACACGGCGATCGCGTACAGCCGGGCGATCGGCACGCCGCAGGGCCCGTCCCTCGGCCTGCGGCTCAAGCACAAGGTCTTCGACAAGCTGGTCTTCTCCAAGCTGCGGGCGGTGCTCGGCGGGCGCGGCGAGTACGCGATCTCGGGCGGAGCGCCGCTCGGTGAGCGGCTCGGCCACTTCTTCCGCGGGATCGGCTTCACGGTCCTGGAGGGCTACGGCCTGACGGAGTCCTGCGCGGCGACCGCGTTCAACCCGTGGGACCGGCAGAAGATCGGTACGGTCGGGCAGCCGCTGCCGGGCTCGGTGGTGCGGATCGCCGACGACGGCGAGGTGCTGCTGCACGGCGAGCACATCTTCTCGGGCTACTGGCAGAACGAGACGGCGACGGCCGAGGCGCTGGCGGACGGCTGGTTCCACACGGGCGACATCGGCACGCTGGACGAGGACGGCTACCTCGCGATCACCGGCCGGAAGAAGGAGATCCTGGTGACGGCGGGCGGCAAGAACGTCGCCCCGGCGGTCATCGAGGACCGGATCCGCGCGCACGCGCTGGTCGCGGAGTGCATGGTGGTCGGCGACGGGCGCCCGTTCGTGGGCGCGCTCGTCACCCTGGACGAGGAGTTCCTGGGCCGCTGGGCGGCCGAGCACGGCAAGCCCGCGGGCGCGACGGCCGCGTCGCTGCGCGACGACGCCGACCTGCTCGCCGAGGTCCAGCGGGCGGTGGACGACGGCAACGCCGCGGTGTCCAAGGCCGAGTCGGTCCGGAAGTTCCGCGTCCTGCCGTCCCAGTTCACCGAGGAGGCGGGCCACATCACGCCGTCGCTGAAGCTGAAGCGGAACGTGGTGGCGAAGGACTTCGCGGACGAGATCGAGGGGATCTACCGCGCCTGATCGCGCGGGTGCCCGAAATCCGAGGGGCCCCGTGGGACGCCGGACGGCGTCCCACGGGGCCCGTTCGTTCTCCCCCCGGCCCCACGTGCCGCAGCCCCGCCTCACGAGACGGCGAGGCAGGCCCGGGGCGGGCACGGGCAGGCCGGGGCGCGCCCGGGGCGGGCTAGAGCAGTTCCCTCAGGCGCTCGGCCAGGAGGTCCCAGCGCCAGCGCTCCTCCACCCAGTCACGGCCGCGGGCGCCCATGCGGGCGCGCAGCTCCGGGTCGAGCAGGAGGGTCGCGATGCGGTCCGCCGACTCCTCCGGGTCCTCGCCCCTGACCACCCAGCCCGTCTCGCCGTCCAGGACCGCGTCCGGCGCGCCGCCCGAGTCGCCCGCGACGACCGGCAGGCCCGTGGCCGAGGCCTCCAGGTAGACGATGCCGAGGCCCTCGACGTCCAGGCCGCCGCGGCGGGTGCGGCAGGGCATCGCGAAGACGTCTCCGGCGCCGTAGTGGGCCGGCAGCTCCTCCCAGGGCACCGCGCCGGTGAACCGTACGGAATCGGCCACCCCGGTCGTCGCCGCGAGGCGCCGCAGGTCCTTCTCGTACGGGCCGCCGCCGACGATCAGCAGCACCGCGTCCGGCACCCGGCGCAGGATCTCGGGCAGGGCGCGGATCAGCGTGTCCTGGCCCTTGCGCGGGACGAGCCGGGAGACGCACACGACCACGGGCCGGCCGCTGAGCCCGAGCCGCTCCCGTACCGCGTCCCCGCCCGAGCCCGGGTGGAAGGTCTTCTCGTCGACGCCGGGCGGAAGCTGCACCATCCGCCCGGCCGCGGCCGGGGTCAGCGCGGCGGCGATCCGCGAGCGGGTGTACTCCCCGAGGTACGTGATCGTGTCCGTGCCCTCGCCGATCCGCCGGAGCAGCTGCCGGGAGCCGGGCAGCTGCGCCCAGCCCGCCTCGTGCCCGTGGGTCGTCGCCACGAGCCGTCGCGCGCCCGCCCTGCGCAGCGCGGGGGCCATCAGGCCGAGCGGGGCCGCGGCCCCGAACCAGACCGACTCGCAGCCGTGCTCACGGAGCAGCGCCGTCGCGCGCGCGGTGACCCGAGGTGTGGGCAACAGCATGGTGGTGCTGTCCCGCACGACCGTGAAAGGCTGCTCGGCGTCGAACGCGGCGGTCGCCTCGATCCCCTCGCGGCTGCGCTTCCACGTGGAGGCGTAGACCACGATCTTCTCTGGATCCAGACGCAGCGCCATGTTGTGCAGGAACGCCTGGATTCCACCGGGTCGGGGCGGGAAGTCGTTGGTTACGATCAGGGTCTTGTGCATCGTC
This sequence comes from Streptomyces sp. NPDC013457, assembly GCF_043089925.1. Classification (NCBI taxonomy): domain Bacteria; kingdom Bacillati; phylum Actinomycetota; class Actinomycetes; order Kitasatosporales; family Streptomycetaceae; genus Streptomyces; species Streptomyces sp. NPDC013457. The sequence continues at coordinate 251,904 of NZ_JBICBL010000003.1, read as the reverse complement.
GCCGAATGTACGTGACGGCACCCCCCGCCCGGCAACACCACCCGTCCGCGGACGCGGACCGAACAGACCGACAGGATGGGACGAGGTAGGCATGACGGGCGTACTGGGTACGGCTGCCGAGCGCGCGAGAAGAAACCCCATAGTGCTCTGGGGGATCACCCGGGTCGTTCTGCTCCTCTGTGTCTTCAAGGTCGTCACGGTCCCGGGGCCGGACATCACCAGTGACATCGAGCAGATCTACCAGGGCTGGTTCGACGTCCTGAAGACCGGCACGTACCCGCTGGACGACGTGACCTGGCAGTACCCGCCGCTCGCCGCCCTCGCGATCCTCTCCCCCGCGGTGCTGCCGTTCCTCGGCTACTCCGCGGCCTTCTTCGTCCTCGCCTTCCTCTGCGACGCGCTCGTCTTCGCGCTGCTGATGTACACGGGCCGGCGGCGCGGCCGGAGCCGGCACGGCGCCTGGATCTGGATCGCGGGCGTGCCGCTGCTCGGCCCCACCGCGTACGCCCGCTACGACCTGATGGTCACCGCGGTGGCGGTGGCCGCGCTGCTCGCCGGCGTCCACCGGCCGCGCGTCCTCGGCGCCCTGGCGGGCTTCGGGGCGATGCTGAAGGTCTGGCCGGCGCTGGTGCTCGCGGGTACGCCCCGCGGCCGTGCGACGTTCCGTTCGTGGTCGACGGCGGCCGGTGCGGCGGCCGGGCTCCTGCTCCTGTGCGTGCTCGCGGCGCCCGGGGCGCTGGCCTTCCTGACGTACCAGCGTGATCGGGGGCTCGAACTGGAGTCCCTGGGCGCGATGGTCTTCCACGTGGCCCGGCATCTCGGCTGGGACGGCGTGGCACAGATGAACTACGGCTCGATCGAGTTCCTCGGCCCGTACGTCTCCTCCGTCGCCACGGTCGCGATGGGTCTGACCGTCGCCGCCTTCTGCTGGCTGCTCGTGTGGCGGATACGCGCCCGGCAGTTCGCGTCGACGACCCCCGCGGACGCGGCGTTCGTGGCGGTGCTGCTGTTCACCACCACGAGCCGGGTGATCAGCCCGCAGTACATGCTGTGGCTGGTGGGTCTGGCCGCGGTGTGCCTGGCGTACCGGGCGAGCCGGATGCAGCGTCCTGCGCATCTGGTGGTGTGGGCGACGGCGGTGACGCAGTTCGAGTTCCCGGTGTGGTTCTCGCATGTCACGGACAGCGATCCGCTGGGCATCGCACTGCTGCTCATAAGGAACGGGCTGCTGGTCGCCGCGTCGGTCTCGGCCTGTCGCGTCCTCTGGCAGCAGACGGTCACCGAACCGCGGCTCACCCCGGTGAAGATCCCGGCTCAGGCGGAGCCGGAACCGGAGCGCGCGCGGAGCCTGCCGGTCGGCTGAGTGACGGGCACGAGAGCGCGCCGGCGGCCGCGCGAGCTGGACGCCCGCACCTGAGCGCCCCGGCCGGTCCTACGCCAGGCGGTCCCGCACATAGTCCCGCCAGGCCGTCGTGAACTCCCCGGGGGTCGTGCCGAGGACCTCGGCGAGGGCCTTCTCCGTCGCGCCCTCGCGCTGCGGGTGGGCGCCCACCGCGCGGTAGAAGGCGGTGAGCTTCGCCTCGCCCCAGCGCTCCGCGATCAGCGCGCAGGCCAGCCAGCCGCCCTCGTAGGCGCGGGCCAGGGCGTCGGCGTCGCTGCCGAAGGCGAAGGCCTTGTCGTCCGGCAGGGCCGGGGGGACGTCGCCGGCGCCGACCGCGCGGCGCAGCTCCGGGGCCGCCTGGGCGGCCGTGCGGCCCGTGCCCCGGTACGCGACCCAGTCGGCGAAGCCCTCGGAGAGCCAGACCGGAGTGGACGCGGAGGTGGTGGCGCGGGTGGCCACGTGGGTCGTCTCGTGCGTGAGGACGACCTGCTGCCCGAAGCCCCCGAGGACCCCGTACGCCTCGGGGTTGACGATCACCCGGTCCGCGGGCGCGTCCGGCCCGCCGCCGACCTCCCCGGTCGTGACCGCCGCTATCCCCCGGTACGAGGCCGCGGGCGCCCCGAGCAGCCCGCCCATGGCGTCCAGCGAGGCGGGGACGAGGACCACCACCCGGCCCGCCCACGTGCCGGCCCAGGCCGACGAGACCGCGGGCACCGCCCGGTCGGCCGCCGCCGCGACGGCCTTCAGGCGCTCCTCCGGCTGCCCGACGCCGAGGACGAGGCTGCGCGCTCCTCGTACCGCGTCCACCTCGCCCTGCTGCCACAGCTGCTGGGTGGCGCCCTCGGCGGGCCGTTCACCGGTCACGTACCACCGGCCGTCGCGTTCCGTCAGGTCCAGGACGCGCTCGCTGGTGACCGGCCCGGAGTCGTAGCCGGCGATCCGGTGGCTGAGCTCGGCGCGGACCGTCGCCCGGTCCTCCCCCGCCCGGTCGACATCCGTCACGCGGTAGCCCCACGAGGCGAGCGGCACCTCCGTGAGCCGGTCGTACTCCCTGAGCGCGGTGGGCGCGAACGCCGGGTCGAGCCCCGCCGCGTACGCCGTCTCGTCGCGGGCGAGCAGCGCCCGCGCGTGCCGGTCGAGGAGGGTGCGGATCTCCTCGGGCGCCGGATCGGAGACCTCCGGCGCCGCGCAGCCGGTGAGGGCGAGCAGGACGGCCGCCAGACAGGCCGCCGCCCGTCGCACCGCTCCACACCCCTGACCTGCCACGCACCGATCGTACGGGCAAGCGACCGGACAGGCGTCCGGTCAGACCCGCGTCACCGTCACGTGGGACATCATCCCGACGGGGTCGTAGCGCACCCGCGCGCCGGGATACGGGGCATGGATGACCTGTCCGTCGCCCGCGTAGATCCCGACGTGGCTGGCGTCGCCGCGGTACGTGACGAGGTCGCCCGGCTGCGCCTGCGAGAGCGGCACCCGCCGGCCCGCGTTCCGCTGGGCCGCCGAGGTCCGCGGGAGGCTGATGCCGGCCTGCCGGTACGACCAGACCATCAGGCCGGAGCAGTCGAAGGCGGACGGCCCCGTCGCGCCCCACACGTACGGCTTGCCGATGGCGCTGCGGGCGGCGACCACCGCGGCGGCGGCGCGCGAGGAGGCCGGGCCGAGATCGGCGAGGGGCGGCAGCTCCCCGGCGAGTGCGTCCCGGCCCGAGCGGTCGGCCCGGCCCTCGAACGCCGCCCGCTCCTCGTCCGTCAGCGACTGCAGCAGCCGGCGGGCCTCGGCGAGCTTGCGCTCGACGGTGCGCTTGTGCCGGGCGACCTGAGTGCGGCTGCGCTCCAGCTCGACGAGGAGCCGACCGGCCTCGGTCCGCTCCTGGTTCAGCCGGCGCAGCTCGTGCTGGAGCCGGCCGAGCGCCACGCTCTGCCGGTCGGTCACCCGGTCCAGGACGGAGGCCCGGTCGAGGTAGGAGTCGGGGTCGGAGGAGAGCAGCAGCGCGAGCGCGGGGTCCATCCCGCCGGAGCGGTACTGGGCTCCGGCCACCGAACCGAGCGCGCCCCGCATGCGGTTGACGCGTTCCTGGCCGCGCGCCACGCTGTCCTTCGCCCGGGAGACCGTCCTGCGCAGCTCGTCCGCCCGCTCGTCGGCCCTGTTGTAGCCCTCGGTGGCCTTCTCGGCCTCCTCGAAGAGCCGGTCGACGGTGGCGCGGGTCGTCTCCGCGGTGCCGCTCGGATCGGCGCTCGCCGGGACGGCTCCGAAGGCCGTGGCCGCGGTGGCCGCGGCGGCGGTCAGGACGGTGACCCTCGCGGGTCGTCGGTGGGACGCCACGTATCGCGCTCCGTTCGGTGTTGCCCAGACTGGCGCGGCAGACAGTAGCCGGTGATCACTCTCCGTCCAACGAAGCTTCCCGACACGCAAAGTGACGCCCCGCCGGAGACCACAGGTCACCGGCGGGGCGTCACGTCATCGAGAGATGCGACATTCCACCCGATTGGGCGTCACGTCGGAGCGCGGCGGATGCGTCAGATGCGCACGCCGAACTGGAAGGTGCCCATGTAGCTCATGGACTCGTAGCGGACCGACGCACCGGGCTTGGGAGCGTGCAGGATCTGCCCGTTGCCGGCGTACAGGCCCACGTGCGAAAGGCCGTTGAAGAAGACCAGGTCGCCCGGCTTGAGCTGGCTGCGGCCGATCTTCACGCCGTCGTTCTGCTGGGTGTAGGTGGTACGGCTGATCCCTACGCCGGCCTGGCGGTAGGCCCACTGCGTCAGACCGGAGCAGTCGTACGAGTTGGGGCCCTCGGCGCCGGAGACGTACGGCTTGCCGATCTGGGTGGCGGCGGCGCTGAGCGCGGCGGCACCGCGCTGCGAGGCCGGGACCTCGTTGCCGAGGTCGACGCGGTCGCCGGCGGCGCGGCTGGCGCGCTGCTCCTCGGCCTGCATCTTGGCGCGCTCGGCGGCGGTGAGGGTGTTGAGCAGCTTCTGCGCCTCGGCGAGCTTGCCCTGGTAGGCCTTCTTCTTCTCACCGAGGGTCTTGCGGACGTCCTCGAGGTCGGCGAGCTTCGTCGTCGCCTCGGCGCGCTGCTGGGCGAGCGTGCGCTGCTTGGACTGGATCGACTGGAGCACGTCGGCCTGCTTGGCGCCGAGCTGGTCGATCGCGGACGCCTTGTCGAGGTAGGTGTCCGGGTCGGAGGAGAGGAAGAGCTGGAGCGCCGGGTCGATGCCACCGGAGCGGTACTGCGCGCTGGCGACCGAACCGATGTTGTCCCGCAGGGTGTTGAGCTCCTGCTGACCGCGCGCCACCTTGTCCTGCAGGGCGCCGATCTCCTTCTGCAGCTTGCCGCGGCGCTCCTCGGCCAGGTTGTACTGCTCCGTGGCCTCCTCGGCCTCGTGGTGCAGCTTGTCGACCTTCGACTTGACGTCGTCGATCTTCGGCTTGGGGGCGGCCTGGGCGCCGGACTGGACGGAGAGCGCGACGGCCGCGGCGGCGGTCGCGGTGAGCACGGTCACGCGGGTGCGGCTCGGCTGCTTGGGACGACGGTGGGACGCCACGAAGGCGATCTCCTTCTTCCTCGAGCCGCCCAACCAGGCTGCGGCAGGCGGTTCCTCCGCTGCCATCCCGGATGGATGATCAACCGCGCGGAGGTTCGAGGCCCGACCCTAGTGACCATCTTGTGATCAGTTCAAATCCTCATGAGCAAAATCTCGCTCACGCGGCACTTTATTTACACACACCACACGGGCAGTAACGGCCACTTGACCGTACGCCCTCCAGAATTCGGGCATTAGGCCCAGGAGTTACGAGATATCACGAGGCGCGCGAAAGCCGCTTCAGCAACAAGGCGGACGCGACCGGACGCGCCCCGGCCTTGGCCACCCCGTCGGCCACCTCACGGTCGGTGGAGACCACGACGACCGGACGGCCCGGCGGCTCGGCGCGCACCAGCTGACGGATCAACTCGTCGGCCGTCACGCCCGGCTTGGAGAAGAGCACCCGCACCCCGCGCGGCGGGGCGAGGAGCACCGGCGCCGCGAGCTCCGCCCCGTCGAACACACAGGTGACCTCGGCGCCCGAGCGGGCCGCGAGCGTGGACAGCCCGCCCAGCAGCCGCAGCCGCTGCTTCTCCAGCGGCATGGTCGGATAGCCGGTCTTGGTGACGTTGTAGCCGTCCACGACCAGATGCGCCTGGGGCAGCGCCAGGAGTTGGTCCAGGAGCGCCGGGTCGGTCTCGGAGAGCGCGCGGGCGGCGATGTCCTTCGGCGACATCCGTCCGGGCTCCACCGCGTCGACGGTGTCGGCGGGGTGGACGGAGACGGGCGGCAGGGCCAGTTCGCGGCGCAGCCCCTGCGCGGCGTCGAGCACCGTGTCGAGCAGCAGCCGCAGCCGCATGTCCTCCACCGAGCGCCCCTCACGGGCGGCCCGGCGGCTCGCCTCCAGGGCGGCCTCGACCTCACCGAGGCGGGCCTTGAGACGGCGGGTCTCGCTCTCCGCGGCCGAAACCTGCGCCGCGGCCTCCGCCTTGATCGTGTCGATCTCGGCGTGGGTGCGGCGCAGCGCCGCCTCGCCGCGCTTCACATCGCTCTGCGCGCTGCGCAGCTTGCGGTGAAGCGATTCGGCTTCCCTGCGCGCCGCCTCCAGGTCGTGGCGCAGTTCCTCGGTCTCCGCACGCCCGCGGTCCCTGGCTGCGGCGACCTCCTCGCGCAGCCGCTCCAGCTCGCGCCGGCCTGCCTCGTCGGCGCGCTCGGCGTCGGCCCGCTGGGCCTCCTCGCCCGCGGCGGCGACCAGCTTGACCCAGCCGGCGGGGCGCAGCACGTAGGCGGCCGCGGCGACGTCGACGGGGTCGGCGGCGGCGGGCGGGGCGCCGGTCTCGACGGCCCCGGCCAGCTCGGGCTGCGCCTCCTTGAACCGCTCGCCGATCCGCTGCCGGAAGAGCGGATCGCTCTCCAGGGCGGCGGCCATGGCGTTGCCCGCGAACTTGGCCCGCCGGCTCGCGGTGAAGCGGGCGTACTGCCTCAGGGGGGCCGGAAGCTCCGCGACGGTCAGCCCGCCGAAGGCGTCCGAGACCAGCGCGACGACCCGCCGCCGTACGCCGTCCGGCAGCGGGCGGTCGAGCGCCTCGGCAGCGTCACCTGCCGCGCCGGCCGGTTCACCACCGTGCGCGGGCTGCTCCACGTTGCGTCACCCCATCGTGTTGCGCACCGCCGCCGTCAGGAAGCGGTGCCGGGCCTGTCCACCAGTTCGATCTGGTCCACCGCGTTGCACCAGCGGCAGCGGACCGACTCGATGGTCTCACTGACCACCTCGCGCTCCTCGACCTTCGGCTCTCCCGCGAGATCCAGATGGACGTACTCGACGACCTTGGAGGACCGGGTCACATCGAACCGGGTCAGGTTGCCGCACAGGGTGCAGCGCCAGCGGGTCTCGGCGGTCGGCAGGGGAACCGTCGTCATCGTGCCGTCCTCTTTCATGTGCGTGATGCGGATGCGGGTGCCGCGGTGCGCCATTGAACTGCGGAGGTACTGCCCGTAACCCTACGGCCTCGCGGGTACCCCGTGTCGCGGCGAGGCACTCTGTCCAGGTGGGCACCGTTACGCCATGATCTGTCCATGATCGACAGGCGGCGCATCGCATGGCGGGAGGCGGCGCTCGGGGCGTGCCGGGGAGCCTGGAGCGGGCCCACTGTGACGTACGCCCTGATCGCCGCCTGCTGCCTCACGTTCCTGATCAGCCCGGTGTCGGGCCTCGACCCCTCCTACGGGACCGGGGACCGGGCCCTGGCGGCGCAGAGCGCGTACTTCCACCGCTGGGGGGTCGTGCCGGCCGAGCTGATGAGCGGTGAACCGGGCACGCTCGTCACCCCGCTGACCGCCCTCTTCGTCCACGGCAGCTGGCTGCACCTGCTCGGGAACATGCTGTTCCTGTTCGTCTTCGGCGCGATGGCCGAGGAGCGGATGGGGGCGCTCGGCTTCGCCCTCTTCTACGCGGGCTGCGGCTATCTGGCGCTGCTCGGCTACGCGGCGGCGTACGCGAGCAGCGAGCAGACGCTGGTCGGGGCGTCGGGGGCGATCTCGGGGGTGCTCGGGGCGTTCCTCTACCTCTTCCCGCGCTCCCGGGTGACGAGCCTGTTCCCGTTCCTGTTCTTCCTGCCGCTGCGGTTCCCCGCCTGGATCGTGCTCGTCTTCTGGTTCGCGCTCCAGTGGCTCGCGGCCCGCTCGGCCGGGGCGGGCCCCGGTGTCGCCTATCTGGCCCATGTGGTGGGCTTCGCCGTCGGCTTCCTCTACGCCTGGGTCCGCTACCGAGGTGGGGATACAGTGAAGTCCCCAGCCGCGGCGACCGAGGGAGAAAGCCAGCCGTGATCACCGCGATCGTGCTCATCAAGACCAGCGTGGACCGCATCCCCGAGATCGCGGAGTCGATCGCCGCGCTCGACAGCGTCAGCGAGGTCTTCTCGGTGACCGGTACGTACGACCTGATCGCCATGGTCCGCGTGCCGCGGCACGACGACCTCGCGGACGTCATCCCCGGCCGGATCAGCAAGATCCCGGGCGTGGAGGCGACGGACACGCACGTGGCCTTCCGGACGTACTCCCAGCACGACCTCGAAGCGGCCTTCGCGATCGGCCTGGAGTCCTGACGCGGGGGGGGGGCCGCGGCAGGCGGCCCCCTTCACCCGTACGAGTGAGTGTTCAGCCGCGGTCCGGGACGCAACGGCCGTCCTCGGTGCGGTACTTCCACTGCGCGCCGTCCCGGACGAGCTCCTTCACGGCCCGTACGAAACGCTCCACGTGCTCGTCGGGCGTACCGGCGCCGAAGCTGACGCGGATGGCGTTGAGCGACTTCTCGCCGGGCGCGGCCTCGGGGGCTCCGCACTCGCCCTGGGTCTGCGGGTCGCTGCCGAGCAGGGTGCGGACGAGCGGGTGGGCGCAGAAGAGGCCGTCGCGGACGCCGATGCCGTACTCGGCGGAGAGCGCGGCGGCGAAGTGGGAGCTGTTCCAGCCCTCGACGACGAAGGACAGGACACCGACGCGCGGAGCCTCCTCGCCGAAGAGCGAGAGCACCTTGACCTCCGGGACCACGGCGAGCCCCTCCCGGACGGTGGCGACGAGGTGCTGCTCACGGGCGACGAGGGAGTCGAACCCGGCCTCGGTGAGCGCCTTGCAGGCGGAGGCGATGGAGTAGACGCCGATGACGTTCGGCGAACCGGCCTCGTGGCGGGCGGCGGTGGTGTGCCACTCGACGTCCACTCCTCCGGCCCCTTCCCCGGCGACCCGTCGGCTCACCTTCTTGGACGCACCCCCGCCGGCGAGGTAGGGCTCGGCGTCCTGGAGCCAGTCGGCGCGGCCCGCGAGGACTCCCGAGCCGAAGGGGGCGTACAGCTTGTGGCCGGAGAAGGCCACCCAGTCCACGTCCAACTCCTGTACGGAGACCGGGTGGTGGGGCGCGAGCTGGGCGGCGTCGAGGACGATCCGGGCGCCGTGGGCGTGGGCGGCGGCGGCCAGTTCCCGGACCGGCCACAGCTCGCCCGTGACGTTGGAGGCGCCGGTGACGCAGACGAGCGCGGGGCCGTAGGGGTCACGGTCGGCGAGGGCGCGCTCCAGGGTCTCGACGGCCTGGGCGGGCGTACGCGGGGCGTTGAGGTAGGTGACGCGCGCGTCCCTCCACGGCAGGAGCGAGGCGTGGTGCTCGGTCTCGAAGACGAAGACCTCGCAGCCGGCGGGGAGCGCGGCGGCGAGCAGGTTGAGCGAGTCGGTGGTGGAGCGGGTGAAGACGACCTGGTCGGCGGGGCGGCAGTCGAGGAACTCGGCGACGGTGACGCGGCTGCTCTCGAAGAGGTCGGTGGAGAGCTGCGAGAGGTACCCGGCGCCGCGGTGGACGCTGCCGTAGTACGGGGCGTAGGCGGCGACGTCGTCCCAGACCCGCTGCAGGGCCGGCGCGCTGGCGGCGTAGTCGAGCGCGGCGTAGGTGACCTCGCCCCCGGTCACGAGGGGAACGGTGACGTCCCGCCCGAGGACCGGGAGCGGGGCGGCGCAGCAGGGGTCTCCGGCCTCGGAGTCGGTGGCGGCGGAGGGGACTGCGGTCACGGCGGCGTTCGTGGTGGCGGCGGCGTTCGGGTACGCGGACATGGCGGTGTCTCCTGAGGGGGAAGGTCAGCGAAGGGCCCGCGGGGCAGCGCGAAGGAGGGTGCCTCACACGGGTGTTGCCTCGACGCACGGTGTTCGTACGGAGGGTGGGGAAACGGGGCCGAAGGGCCCTAGCGCATTCGCTTGCTCACGAGACTGCTCCCTTGAGGACCAGGACCCCAGGGTGTGCAGGGGTCCGCGCTTGCCGCGGACCTTGCTGTCCACGGCCTGGTCTTCACCCGGGGCACCCCGCCACGGACGGAGGGTTGCCGGACAGCCAGCCGGGGCTTCGAGGCTGTCACTCATGACCTGGCACTGAACGTATGCCACGTGATCGCCGGTGCGCAACCCCGTTCCGGATGGCGGAACGGGGCGCGCCCGGCGCCGCTACCTGTTGCTGGCCGCGACCCAGCGCTCCAGCGCCTGCCTGGCCGCCCCCGAGTCGATCGACTCGGCCGCCCGCGTGATTCCCTCGCGCAGCTGCTCCGCCAGGGTGCCCGCGCCCGGCTCCAGGGCCGTGAGCGCCGCCGCCGAGTTGAGCAGTACCGCGTCCCGTACGGGACCGGTCTCGCCCGCGAGCAGCCGGCGGGCGACATCGGCGTTGTACGAGGCGTCGGCGCCGCGCAGCGCCTCCACCGGTACGAGTTCGATGCCGACGTCCCGCGGGTCGAAGGCCTCCTCGCGCACCGCGCCGTCCCGTACGACCCACACCCGGGAGGTGGCCGTGGTCGTCAGCTCGTCCAGGCCGTCGTCGCCGCGGAAGACCAGCGCCGAGGAGCCGCGCTCGGCGAGCACACCGGCCATGATCGGGGCCATCCGGGCGTCGGCCACACCGGTCGCCTGCGCCCTGACGCGGGCGGGGTTGGTGAGCGGACCGAGGAAGTTGAACGTGGTCCGGATGCCCAGTTCCTTGCGGGCCGCGGCCACATGGCGCAGCGCCGGGTGGAACTTCACCGCGAAGCAGAAGGTGATCCCCGCCTCCTCCGCGACCTCGACCACACGCTGCGGGGTGAGCTGCAGGTTGACGCCGAGCTTCTCCAGGACGTCGGAGGCGCCGCTGGCGCTGGAGGCGGCGCGGTTGCCGTGCTTGACGACCTTCGCGCCGGTGCCGGCCACGACGATCGCCGACATGGTGGAGATGTTGACGGTCTTCGCGCCGTCGCCGCCGGTGCCGACGATGTCGACGGAGGGGCCGGGCACCTCGATCACGTTGGCGTGCTCGTACATCGTCCGCACGAGGCCGGAGATCTCCTCGACGGTCTCGCCCTTGGCACGCAGGGCCACGGCGAAACCGGCGATCTGGGCGTCGGTGGCCTCGCCGCGCAGGATGCGGTCCATCGCCCAGGCGGTGTCCTCGGCGCTCTGGTCGCGGCCGGTCAGCAGGCCGTCCAGGACGGTGGGCCAGGAGCGGCCCGCCGACGTAGGTCCTCCAGCGGGGGTCGCAGCGCTCATGGCGGCTCCTGATCAGTGCGTGACGGTGACGACTCCACCCTATCGAGCAACGGAGACGGCAAAGAGCCCCGTCCATCGAATGGACGGGGCTCCCGCTGTGGCGACCTCAGGTCGGGTGGATCAGGTGATCAGTGGTGGCCGTGGCCGCTGGTGATCTCCTTGTACTCCTCGACGGTCGGCTTGGCGATCTGGCTGTCCTCGCCGTAGTAGCTCTTGTTGAGCCTGACGCGGAGCTTCTCCATGCGGCCGATCTTGCGCTCGACGCCGTTCTCGTCGACGAGCGGGCCGAGCTCGGCCGGCTTGTTCTGCTCGTGCGCCGTGAGGCGGTACAGCTCGCCCTGGCTGAGCGGCTGGTGGACCTCGACGAACTCACCGTGCGGCAGACGCTTGATGATGCCGGACTCGCGTCCGTGCAGCACCTTGTCGTGGTCGCGGCGCTGCAGGCCGAGACAGATCCGCTTGGTGAGGATGAACGCGAGGACCGGCCCGACGAAGAAGAAGATCCGGACGAACCAGGTGATCGAGTTCAGCGACAGGTGGAAGTGGGTCGCCCAGAGGTCGTTTCCACCACCGACGAGCATGATCATGTACGCGGTGATCCAGGCGACACCGAAGGCGGTGCGCGTCGGAGCGTTGCGCGGGCGCTGCGCGATGTGGTGCTCGCGCTTGTCGCCGGTGATCCACGACTCGATGAACGGGTAGACCGCGATCGCCGCGAGGACCGCGGGGAAGATCGCCAGCGGGATCATCACGCCCAGGACGAGCGTGTGGCCCCAGAGGTTGATCTCCCAGCCCGGCATGACACGGATCAGACCCTCGGCGAAGCCCATGTACCAGTCGGGCTGGGCGCCGGTGGACACCTGGTCCGGACGGTACGGGCCGAGCGCCCAGATCGGGTTGATCGAGGCGATCGCCGCGATGACCGCGATGACACCGAAGACCAGGAAGAAGAAGCCTCCGGCCTTGGCCATGTAGACCGGCAGCAGCGGCATGCCCACGACGTTCTTGTTCGTACGGCCGGGGCCCTCGAACTGCGTGTGCTTGTGGTAGAAGACCAGGATCAGGTGGGCGACCACCAGACCGAGCATGATGCCGGGCAGCAGCAGGACGTGCGCCGAGTAGAACCGGGCCACGAAGTCGCCGCCGGGGAACTCCCCGCCGAACAGGAACATCGACAGGTACGTGCCGATGACCGGGACGGACAGGATCGCGCCCTGCATGAAGCGGACACCGGTGCCGGAGAGCAGGTCGTCCGGGAGCGAGTAACCGGTGAAGCCGGTGAACATGCCCAGGAAGAACAGCAGGAAGCCGAACAGCCAGTTGATCTCACGCGGCTTGCGGAACGCGCCCGTGAAGAACACGCGCATCATGTGCACGAACATGCCGGCGAGGAAGATCAGCGCCGCCCAGTGGTGGATCTGCCGGATGAGCAGACCACCGCGCACATCGAAGGAGATGTGCATGGTCGAGTTGAACGCCTCGGACATCAGCTGGCCCTGCAGCGGGATGTAGCTGCCGTGGTACTCCACCTCGTTCATCGACGGGTGGAAGAACATCGTCAGGTACACACCCGTGAGGATGATGATGATGAAGCTGTAGAGGCAGATCTCACCCAGCATGAAGGACCAGTGGTCCGGGAAGATCTTCCGCATGTTGGCCTTGGCCAGGGAGTAGATCCCGAGACGGCCGTCGGCCCAGTCGGCCACCCGCTCACCGGCGGGTGCCTTCTTCTTCGAATCGGTCACAGTGCTCATCCGCGCTCCCAGAAGGCAGGGCCGACGGGCTCGGCGAAGTCGCCGAGCGCCTCCAGGTTGCCCTTGTCGTTCACACCGATCCGCAGCTGCGGAAGGGCGTGGCCGGCCGGGCCGAAGATGACACGGGCGCCGTCGGAGAGGTCGAAGGTGGACTGGTGGCACGGGCAGAGCACGTGGTGCGTCTGCTGCTCGTACAGCGAGATCGGGCAGCCCACGTGGGTGCAGATCTTCGAGAAGGCCACGATGCCCTCGTGCGACCACTCGAGCTCGCGCTTGTCCTTGATGTCCTCCGGCTGGATCCGGACGATCATCAGGGCGGCCTTGGCGATCTCGACCTGGAAGTCGTGGTCGTGCTCGGACAGGCCCTCGGGCATCGCGAAGGTCAGCGAACCGACCGCGACGTCCTCGGGACGCAGCGGCTCGTGCGTGTTCATGTTGATGAGCTGCTTGCCCTCGGCCCACAGGGTGGACCGGAGCTTCTTCTCGGGCAGCGGGCCCATGTCACGCAGCAGCACGAGGCCGGAGAGCGGTACGAGCGACAGCGCACCGAACATCGTGTTGCGGATCAGCTTGCGGCGGCCCATGCCGGACTCGGCGGCACCGGCCGCGAAGTCCGCCATGACCTTCGCCTTGGTCTCCGCCGGCGCCGCGATCGGGTGACGCTCGTCGGCGATCTCCACGTCGGACATCAGGGTGCGGGCCCAGTGGACCGCGCCCGCGCCGATGAAGAAGAGCGCCGCGCCGAGGGTGAGACCCAGGGCGAAGTTGAGCGCGCTCACCCGGCCGAACGGCCAGATGTAGACGATCTTGTCGACCGGGAAGATCACGTACGACGCGATGAAGCCGACCGTGGCCAGCATCGACAGCGTGAACATGAAGGCGACCGCACGCTCGGACCGTCGGGCGGCCCGCTCGTCGATGTCCTGGATGCGCGGCTTGTGGGGCGGAAGGCCCGGGTCCGCGAACGGGTCGTCGAGGACCTTCACCGCGCCGTGCGCGGTGTCCTGCTCAGCGGGCAGGTTCTCTTCTGGAATCTCTTGGCTACTCATGACTTCTTGGCCTTAGCGGTGTGGGCCGCGACCCAGACGGCAACTGCGATCAGCGCACCGAGACCGAAGACCCAGGCGAACAGACCCTCGCTGACCGGGCCGAGGCCGCCGAGCGAGAGCCCGCCGGGGCTGTCGGCCTTTTCGCCGTTGACGGCCTGGACGTACGCGATGATGTCCTTCTTCTCCTTCTCCGGCATGGTCGTGTCAGGGAAGGAGGGCATGTTCTGCGGGCCGGTCTGCATGGCCTCGTACAGGTGCTTCGGGCTCACGCCTTCGAGGTTCGGGGCGTACTTGCCGTGCGTGAGCGCGCCGCCCTCACCGGTGAAGTTGTGGCACTGGGCACAGTTGGAGCGGAACAGGTCGCCACCACGGGCGATGTCGGCCCCGTCGGGGCTGTACTGCCCCTCCTTCGGCGTGATCGGGCCGGCGCCGAGGGAGGCGATGTACGCCGCGAGCAGATCGATCTCAGCCTGCGAGTAGATGACCTTCTTCTTCGGCACCTGGGCGCCCGGCTGCTGGGCCGGCATGCGGCCCGTGCCGACCTGGAAGTCGACGGCCGCGGAGCCGACGCCTACCAGGGACGGGCCGTCAGAGGTGCCCTGACCGCCGGTGCCGTGGCAGCTGGCGCAGCCGACGGCGTAGAGCTTCTGGCCCTCCTCGATGGCGAGGGACTGGGCGGTTTCATCGGCCTTCGCCGTGCCCGCGGGCGCGAACGCGGCGTACAGCCCCCCGGTGGCCGCCAGCGCGAGGAGTAGGACGACGACCGCCGCCAGCGGATGGCGTCGTCGTGCGGAGAGCTTTTTCACGGATTACCCCGGTGTCAGGATCTTCTGCGTCGGTGCTTGCTGGATGTGTTCGGGTCCCGGGACCCGATTACTTGATCATGTAGATCGTGGCGAAGAGGCCGATCCAGACGACATCGACGAAGTGCCAGTAGTAGGACACGACGATGGCGGCGGTTGCCTGCTCGTGAGTGAACCTCTTGGCGGCGTACGTCCGGCCCAGGACCAGCAGGAAGGCGATGAGACCGCCCGTCACGTGCAGGCCGTGGAAGCCGGTGGTCAGGTAGAACACCGAGCCGTAGGGGTCCGACGAGAGCGAGAGCCCCTCGTGCTTGACCAGCTCGGTGTACTCGAACACCTGGCCGCCGATGAAGATCGCACCCATCACGAACGTGATGATGAACCACGTCCGGAGCTTCTTCACATCGCCCCGCTCGGCGGCGAAGACGCCGAGCTGGCAGGTGAGGGAGGAGAGCACCAGGATCGTGGTGTTGGTCGCCGAGAACGGGAAGTTCAAGGCGTCGGCCTTTTCCGTCCAGAACTCGGGACCGGTCACCGATCGCAGGGTGAAGTACATCGCGAAGAGGGCCGCGAAGAACATCAGCTCGGAACTCAGCCAGATGATCGTTCCGACGCTGGTGAGGTTCGGTCGATTGACCGACGGGTGCGCGTGCCCGGTTTCTACTGTCGTTACTGTCGCCACGACCGACATTATGTCGGTCGCTTATCCCGCCCTCACTCCGGGGGGTGCCGTTCGGAGTGTCAGGGGCGTCTGTCCAGCCCGAACGGCCCATCGAAGTGGCCTCCCAACCGGTGTCGTACCGGTGTTGACGGGGTGTGGGACGGAGTAGCATCCCGCGCATCGGTTGATGACCTTCACGGAGGAACGATGCAGTCGAGCGCCACGGTCCTGGTCTACAGCGACGACGCGAACACGCGGGAACAGGTGCGCCTGGCGGCGGGTCGCAGGCCCGCGGCCGACGTTCCGCCGGTCGAGTTCATCGAGTGCGCGACACTCCCGGCCGTGCTCAAGCGGCTGGAGGAGGGTGGCGTCGACGCCTGCGTGCTGGACGGCGAGGCCGTGCCGGCGGGCGGCATGGGCGTCTGCCGGCAGATCAAGGACGAGGTCTTCCGCTGCCCGCCGGTGCTGCTCCTGATCGGCCGCCCGCAGGACGCGTGGCTGGCCACCTGGAGCCGTGCGGACGCCGCGGTCACCCTTCCGGTGGAACCGGTCGAGTTCGCGGCGTCCCTGGCGGCCCTGCTCCGCTCGCGCCTGTCGATCGACGCGTAACAGGACCGGAACGGAGCCTCAGACGAGAGGCCTCAGCCGGGTCGGGTCCGGCTGGTGGGCGGCGCTCTTGGTGTCCGCGACCAGGGCGCTGCCCTCGCGCCACTTGTCCCAGGGCAGGTTCCAGTCGCCGAATCCGTTCCCGAACGGGTCCATCGTGTCGCCGATGCTGTTGACGGTCTGCACGATGTCGCCCGGACGGACGGTCTCGAAGAACCAGGCCGCGTTCCCCGTCGACATGCCGACACAGCCGTGGCTGACGTTCGCGAACCCCTGCGAGCCCACGGACCAGGGCGCGGCGTGGACGTACTCGCCGCTCCAGGTCACCCGTGTCGCGTAGTAGACGGGCAGGTCGTACGACTCGGAGCTGCCCTCCGCGATGCCGACGCTGGTGCCGCGCATCCGGACGAAGTACTCCTTGCCGAGGATGACTTTGATGCCGTTGCGGGTGGAGAAGCCCGGTTTGCCGGTGGTCACCGGCATGGTCTTGATCACTTCTCCGTTGCGCCGCACGGTCATGGAGAACGTGCCGGCGTCCGCGACGGCCTCGATCCGGTCGCCGATCGTCAGCTCGAGCGGCTTGGAGTCCCCGCCGTACAGCTTGTCGCCGACCTTGACGCCCGCCAGGTTGGCGGTGGCCGTGATCGCCGCGCCGGCGGGCCAGTACTCCTTCGGACGGAAGTGCAGTTTCCGGTCGTCGACCCAGTGCCAGGATCCCTCGACGGCCGGGGTGGAGCGCACCTTCAGCGCCCGTTCGACGACCGCGCGTGCCTTGCGGTCCTTGACGGGGAGGCTGAGGTCGGCCGTGATGGGCTGTCCGACGCCGTACTTGCCCGCCTCCGGGCCGAACGCGACCGTCAGGGCCCGCTTGGCCGGGGCCGTCTCGAAGGTGAACGTGCGGGTGCCGGGGGCCCCGTCCTCGTCCTCCGTGGACACCTTGACGGTGTAGGTCGCGCCGGCCGTCAGGGAGCCCGTGGAGCGCCAGAGACGGCCGTCGGCGGTCAGTTCGCCGGCCAGGTGGTGCCCGGTCGCGTCGACGGCCGTCACGTCCGTGATGCGGCCGTCCGCGCCCTTGGCCGTGATCTCCAGGGCCTTGTCCGGGTCGGCCTTCTTGCCGTCGGTGGGGGCGCTGAAGGCGACCTGCTCCGCCGCGTCGTAGGGCTTGGCGGAGAGCGGATTGCCGTCGGTGCCCGCGCAGGCACCGGCGCCGGCGGTGACCAGGAGGGCCAAAAGGGTGCAGCTCAGAACAGTCCGAATGCGCGGCGTGTCGTTCATGACATCACCGTAAGAACAATCCTCGCGGCCAGCGCGCCGAGTGCTGCAAACGAGGGGCCCGGACACTTCGGGTGACGAAGTGTCCGGGCCCCTCGGGGTGTTGCGGGGCGCCTCTACGGGCTACTGGTTCTGGTTCTCACCGCGGTAGAACTCGAACACCCAGCCGAACAGGCCGACCAGGATCAGCGGAGCCGAGAAGTACAGGATCCACCAGCCCATCGCGACGGCCAGGAAGGCGAGCGCGCCACCGATGGCGAGCGAGAGCGGCTGCCAGCTGTGCGGGGCGAAGAAGCCCACCTCGCCGGCCTCGTCCGCGACGTCGGCCTCCTTGTCGTCCTGCGCCATCGCGTCGACCCGCCGGGCCGTGAAGGCCAGGTAGTAGCCGATCATGATGGCGAGGCCGAAGGCCAGGAAGAGCGCCGTGGTACCGACCGGCTCCTTCGACCAGACGCCGTAGAGGATCGCCATGGCGAGGATGAAGACGCTCAGCCAGATGAACATCTTGCCCTGGATCTTCACTTGCCGGCCTCCTTGCTGCCGGTGAGGGCCTCGGCCTCGTGCGGCTTGTTCTCGAGCTGGTCGAGAGCGGCGATCTCAGGGTGGTGCAGGTCGAACGCCGGGGATTCGGAACGGATCCGCGGCAGGGTGAGGAAGTTGTGCCGCGGGGGCGGGCAGGAGGTGGCCCACTCCAGCGAACGGCCGTAACCCCACGGGTCGTCGACCTCGATCTTCTTGCCGTACCTGGCGGTCTTCCAGACGTTGTAGAGGAACGGCAGGATCGACAGGCCGAGCAGGAACGAGGAGATCGTCGAGATCGTGTTCAGCGCGGTGAAGCCGTCGGCCTCGAGGTAGTCCGCGTAACGGCGCGGCATTCCCTCGGCACCCAGCCAGTGCTGCACCAGGAACGTGCCGTGGAAGCCGATGAAGAGCGTCCAGAAGGTGATCTTGCCGAGCCGCTCGTCCAGCATCTTGCCGGTGAACTTCGGCCACCAGAAGTGGAAGCCGGCGAACATCGCGAAGACCACGGTGCCGAAGACGACGTAGTGGAAGTGCGCGACGACGAAGTACGAGTCGGAGACGTGGAAGTCCATCGGCGGCGAGGCCAGGATGACGCCCGTCAGGCCACCGAAGGTGAAGGTGACCAGGAAGCCGATCGTCCAGAGCATCGGTGTCTCGAAGGACAACGAGCCCTTCCACATCGTTCCGATCCAGTTGAAGAACTTCACACCGGTCGGTACGGCGATGAGGAACGTCATGAAGGAGAAGAACGGCAGGAGCACGCCGCCCGTGACGTACATGTGGTGGGCCCACACGGTCACGGAGAGACCGGCGATCGCGATGGTCGCGGCCACCAGACCGATGTAGCCGAACATCGGCTTGCGGCTGAAGACCGGGATGACCTCGGAGACGATGCCGAAGAACGGCAGCGCGATGATGTACACCTCTGGGTGTCCGAAGAACCAGAAGAGGTGCTGCCACAGCAGCGCGCCGCCGTTGGACGCGTCGAAGACGTGCGCGCCGAACTTGCGGTCGGCCTCCAGCGCGAAGAGCGCGGCGGCGAGGACCGGGAAGGCGAGCAGGACCAGCACACCGGTCAGCAGCACGTTCCAGGTGAAGATCGGCATGCGGAACATCGTCATGCCCGGAGCGCGCATGCAGATGATCGTGGTGATGAAGTTGACCGAGCCGAGGATCGTGCCGAAGCCGGAGAAGGCCAGACCCATGATCCACATGTCCGCGCCGACACCCGGCGAGCGGACGGCGTCCGACAGCGGGGAGTAGGCGAACCAGCCGAAGTCGGCCGCACCCTGCGGGGTGAGGAAGCCGGCCACCGCGATGATCGAGCCGAAGAGGTACAGCCAGTACGCGAACATGTTCAGCCGCGGGAACGCCACGTCGGGCGCGCCGATCTGCAGCGGCATGATCCAGTTCGCGAATCCGGCGAACAGCGGCGTCGCGAACATCAGCAGCATGATCGTGCCGTGCATCGTGAACGCCTGGTTGAACTGCTCGTTCGACATGATCTGCGTGCCCGGACGGGCCAGCTCGGCGCGCATGAAGAGCGCCATCAGGCCGCCGATGCAGAAGAAGACGAACGACGTGACCAGGTACAGCGTGCCGATCGTCTTGTGGTCGGTGGTGGTCAGCCACTTCACCACCACATTGCCGGGCTGCTTGCGGCGTACCGGGAGCTCGTTCTCGTACGAGTCCTCAGCCGCGGCCGCACCCTGGGGTTCGTTGAGGATGCTCACAGTTGGTTCTTCTCCGCATTCCTGGCCGGGTCCGTCTGCTCAATGCCCGACGGGATGTAGCCGGTCTGCCCCTTCTCCGCCAGCTCCTTCAGGTGCTGCTGGTAGCGCTCCGGGGAGACCACCTTGACGTTGAAGAGCATCCGGGAGTGGTCGACACCGCACAGCTCGGCACACTTGCCCATGAAGGTGCCCTCGCGGTTCGGGGTCACCTCGAAGACGTTGGTGTGACCCGGGATGACGTCCTGCTTGAACAGGAAGGGGACCACCCAGAAGGAGTGGATGACATCACGGGAGGTCAGGACGAACCGGACCTTCTCACCCTCGGGCAGCCACAGGGTCGGGCCCGGGTTGCCGGTCTGCGGGTTCCGGTCGCCGGGGATGCCGGCGTCGTAGACACCGCCGGCGTTCGCCGGGAACTGGTCCTGGTACTTGTCCGGAATGGCGTCGAGGTTGGGGGCCGTCTGAGCGTCACCCGTCACCCCGGGCACGTTCTCGATGTAGTTGAAGCCCCAGCTCCACTGGTAGCCGACCACGTTGATCGTGTGGGCCGGCTTGTCGGAGAGCGAAAGGAGCTTCGACTCGTCGCGCGCGGTGAAGTAGAAGAGCACCGACACGATGATGAGTGGAGTGACCGTGTACAGCGCCTCGATGGGCATGTTGTACCGCGTCTGCGGAGGTACCTCGACCTTGGTGCGGCTGCGCCGGTGGAACATGACGGACCACAGGATCAGCCCCCACACCAGGACGCCCGTGACGAGCGCAGCCGCCCACGAGCCCTGCCACAGGGAGAGGATCGTGGGAGCCTCTTCCGTGACGGGGGTGGGCATACCAAGGCGGGGGAAGTCTTCCCAGTTGTACGAGCAGCCGGTGGCTGTCGCCAGGATCAGGCCCGCAGTCAGCACCTGCGGCAGCTTCCGCCGCATCGGGCGCCGCGACGAGCGGTCGGAGCCGTTGGGACTCACGTAGCGCCTTCCCGAGAGTCTCGGCCCGCGCTGGTCGGCTACGGCCGTCTCGCTGGTCGGTCGCCGCCCCGGCCGCGGGCAGGGGTTTGGATGTTTATGCGGACCAAACCCTACTGGACGCTATTTGGGGTCGCGCGGGGAGGGTGCCCAACGCGCCGTCCGACTCCCCGAAGGGGTGGACCGGCTCCCTCCGCAGGCGGGTCCGGGCCCCCGGACGTGCGGCGATCGACGGCCCGCGCGGGGCATCTGACGGGGGATTACGGAGCGGGGGCTAGCGTGGGCGCGTGCCCTACTTCGACGCCGCGTCCTCCGCCCCGCTCCACCCCGTCGCCCGCCAGGCGCTGCTTGCCTCCCTGGACGAGGGCTGGGCCGATCCCGCCCGGCTCTACCGGGAGGGACGGCGGGCCAGGATGCTGCTCGACGCCGCGCGGGAGGCCGCGGCGGATGCCGTGGGCTGCCGCCCCGACGAGCTGGTGTTCACTCCTTCGGGGACGCGGGCGGTGCATGCGGGAATTGCCGGCGCGCTCGCGGGGCGTCGGCGTGTCGGGGACCGGCTGGTGGTCTCGGCGGTCGAGCACTCCTCCGTACTGCACGCGGGCGAGGCGCACGCCGCGGCGGGCGGTTCGCTGACGGAGGTGCCGGTGGGCCGGTCCGGGGCGGTGGAGGCCGCGGCCTTCGCGGCGGCCCTGGAGCCGGGGACGGCGCTGGCCTGTCTGCAGTCCGCCAACCACGAGGTGGGGACGGCGCAGCCGGTCGCGGAGGTGGCGGAGGCGTGCCGTGCGGCGGGGGTGCCGCTGCTCGTGGACGCGGCGCAGTCGCTGGGCTGGGGGCCGGTGGAGGGGCCCTGGTCGCTGCTGGCGGCGAGTGCGCACAAGTGGGGCGGTCCGGCGGGCGTCGGCCTGCTCGCGGTCCGCAAGGGTGTCCGCTTCTCCGCCCAAGGTCCGGCGGACGAGCGGGAGTCGGGCCGGTCGGCCGGTTTCGAGAACCTGCCGGCGATCGTGGCGGCGGCGGCGTCCCTGCGGGCCGTGCGGGCGGAGGCGGAGGCCGAGGGGGCGCGGCTGCGGGCTCTGGTGGACCGGATCCGGGCGCGGGTTCCGGAGCTCGTCCCCGATGTGGAGGTGGTGGGCGACCCGGTGCGCCGGCTCCCCCATCTCGTCACGTTCTCCTGTCTCTATGTCGACGGAGAGACGTTGCTCCACGAGCTGGACCGGGAGGGTTTCTCCGTTTCGTCCGGTTCGTCGTGTACGAGCTCGACGCTGACGCCCAGCCATGTGCTGCGCGCGATGGGGGTGCTGAGCGAGGGCAACGTCCGGGTGTCCCTGCCTGCGGGCACGGCGGAGGAGGACGTGGACCGCTTCCTGGCGGTGCTGCCGGGGGTGGTCGCGCAGGTACGGGAGCGGCTCGGCGCTCCGGAGGCGGCGACGGAGCCGGGCGTCTCGGGGTCGCTCGTGATCGACGCGCTGGGCAAGCGCTGCCCGATCCCGGTGATCGAGCTGGCGAAGGTGATCGGCGACGTGCCGCTGGGGGGCACGGTCACCGTCCTCGCGGACGACGAGGCGGCCCGTCTGGACATCCCGGCCTGGTGCGAGATGCGCGGCCAGGAGTACGTGGGCGAGGAGCCGTCCCCGAAGGGCGGGTCGGCGTACGTGGTGCGCCGGGTGGCGTAGGGGCTCCGCCCACTCCGCGCCGGGTGGCGTAGGGGCTCCGCGCCCGCTCCGCGACGGCGGAGCCCCTACGGGGGTCAGCTCAGGTGCGCCTGGACCTCGGCCGCGGCCTCGTCGCCGTACGCCTTGGTGAAGCGCTCCATGAAGTTCGCCCGGCGCAGCGTGTACTCCTGGGTGCCCAGGGTCTCGATCACCAGCGTGGCGAGCATGCAGCCGACCTGGGCCGCGCGCTCCAGGGTGACGCCCCACGACAGGCCGGTGAGGAAGCCGGCACGGAAGGCGTCGCCGACCCCGGTCGGGTCGACCTTGGCGTCCTCCTCCGCGCAGCCGACCTCGATGGTCTCCCCGCCCGCGCTCTCGATGCGCACACCGCGCGAGCCGAGCGTGGTGACCCGGTGGCCGACCCGGCCGAGGATCTCCTCGTCGGTCCAGCCGGTCTTGGACTCGATGAGGCCCTTCTCGTACTCGTTGGAGAAGAGGTACGTGGCGCCGTCCAGGAGCGTGCGGATCTCCTGGCCGTCCATGCGCGCGATCTGCTGGGAGAAGTCCGCGGCGAAGGGGATGGCCCGCGCCTTGCACTCCTCGGTGTGGCGCAGCATCGCCTCGGGGTCGTCGGCGCCGATCAGGACGAGGTCGAGGCCGCCCACGCGGTCGGCGACGGCCTTCAGCTCGATCTGCCGGGCCTCGCTCATCGCGCCCGTGTAGAAGGAGCCGATCTGATTGTGGTCCTTGTCCGTGGTGCAGACGAACCGGGCGGTGTGCAGGACCTCGGAGATCCGCACCGAACCGGTGTCGACGCCGTGGCGGTCGAGCCAGGCGCGGTACTCGTCGAAGTCGTAACCGGCCGCACCCACGAGGATCGGGTTGCCGCCGAGCTGGCCCATGCCGAAGCAGATGTTCGGGCCCACGCCTCCCCTGCGGATGTCGAGGTTGTCGACGAGGAAGGAGAGGGAGACCGTGTGCAGCTGGTCCGCGACGAGCTGGTCTGCGAACCGGCCGGGGAAGGTCATGAGGTGGTCGGTGGCGATGGAGCCGGTGACTGCGATACGCACGGCTGGGCGCTCCTGCGGGACGGAAAGGGGTTGACAGTTCACGCTACCGGCTGGAGGCTGTCCTGCCGAACAGTGGAAACTACCTCAGAGTAGGTCTTTTCCCCGGAGGCTTCGCGTGCGTACGGTGCGCGTATGTCCACGTACCCCGCTCCTCGTGAGCATCAGGAGTCCGAGTTCAGCCTGGCCCAGCTGTGCGGCGACAGTGCGCGGATGGCCCCCCACTGGGTGGTGCCCGCGGTCGACGTTCCCGCCAGGGTCTCCCCCGCCCGCATCCACGGCGTCGTCGTTCCGCCCGCCTCGGCGCG
The DNA here is from genome assembly GCF_043089925.1 of Streptomyces sp. NPDC013457. Classification (NCBI taxonomy): domain Bacteria; kingdom Bacillati; phylum Actinomycetota; class Actinomycetes; order Kitasatosporales; family Streptomycetaceae; genus Streptomyces; species Streptomyces sp. NPDC013457. The sequence goes on along the minus strand of NZ_JBICBL010000003.1, from coordinate 228,571 downwards.
GCTGATCGCCGCGACGTCCGAATACGGCTCCTGAGCGACGGAACCACCCGCTCGTCCATTCCGTCCCACTGATGTCCTCCCGGGGCTGTCTCCCGGAAGGACGCCTTCCAGGGGCAGGGACGAAGGAGCGATGCGGTGAGCGGTACGGAGAACCGGCGGATGCGGCACCGGCCGCTGCTCGTGGCCTCGGTGGCGACGGGCGTCCTGCTGGCCGGGGGCGGCGGTGTGTACCTCGCGACCACGGCCTCCGAGGGCGGTGACAGCCGGCCCGCGGGCGCGGCCGCTCCCCCGCCGCTGCGTCTGGACGCCAAGAACGGCACGGGCGGCGTGGACGGTACGGGCGCTACGGACGGTGGGCCCGGCATCGCGCCGGGCGAGCCCGACCCCGGCGGCGGCGGAGCCGTGTACCGGGCCAGGGGACCCCTGCCCGACGGCCCCTCGTCGGCCGCGGTCCACCGGCCCGAGGGCCGGGTCACGGCGGCGGAGGTGACCCGGCTGGCCCGCGCCCTGGGCATCCCGGGCGCGCCGCGCCTCGAGGGCGAGGTCTGGAAGATCGCGCCGGAGAAGGACGGCTCCGGGCTGCGGCTGGACGTGTCGGCCGAGGCCCCCGGCAGCTGGACGTTCTCGCGGTACGAGGGGGGTCCGGCCGGTGACACCTGCCTCAAGGGCAAGGCGTGTCCTCCGCCGGGCGAGGTGAAGCCCCCGAGCGGCGGCCCGGTGAGCGAGGCGGCGGCGAGGGCCGCGGCCACCCCCGTACTGAAGGCGATCGGCCAGGAGGACGCGAAGCTGGACGCGAGCCAGCTGATGGGGGCGGTACGGGTGGTGAACGCCGACCCGGTCGTGGGCGGGCTGCCGACATACGGCTGGTCGACCGGCATCCATGTCGGCCCGGACGGTGAACCGGTCGCGGGAAGCGGGCAGTTGAAGGAGCCGGCGAAGGGGGCCGACTACCCGCTGATCAGCGCGGACAAGGCCCTGGAGGAGCTGAACAAGGCGTCGTCCGGCCCCGGCTCGATCGGCATCGGCGGCTGCGCGACGGATCCGCCGGCCGGCGAGGCGGCCCGGGAGGCCCCGACGGTGACCTGCGAGCCGGGCGCCGAGCCGAAGGAGCTGGCCGTCACGGGCGCGACCCTCGGGCTCGCGGCGCAGTTCGTCGACGGTGAGCGGGCGCTCGTACCGTCCTGGCTGTTCCGGGTGGAGCCGGAGGCCGGGGCGAAGCCCCACACGGTGGTACGGACGGCGGTGGCGCCGGAGCACCTGGCGCCCCCTGCCGAGCCGAGCCCCACGCCGACGCCGGACCCCGGCCAGGGCACGGCACCCGTGCGTCAGATCCAGTCGTACCGGGTCGACGGCACCGGGACGAAGCTCTCGGTGACCTTCTGGGGCGGGGTGTGCAGCACCTACACGGCGACGGCCGGCGAGAGCGCCGACAAGGTCACCGTGCGCGTGACGGAGAAGGCGACGGACCCGGGCCGGGCGTGCATCGCCATGGCGGTCGAGGTGACCCGGACGGTGACACTGGAGCAGCCGCTGGGCGGCCGGACGGTCGTGGACGCGCCGAGCGGGGAGCCCGTTCCGCGCCGGTAGGCACGCGCACCACGTCGTACGTACGAGGGCGGCCGCCCCGGGGACTCCGGGGCGGCCGCCCTCGTACGTACGACTGACGACTCAGCTGAACGAGTCACCGCAGGCGCAGGAGCCCGTGGCGTTCGGGTTGTCGATCGTGAAGCCCTGCTTCTCGATGGTGTCGACGAAGTCGATGGAGGCGCCGCCCAGGTACGGGGCGCTCATGCGGTCGGTGACGACCTTGACGCCGTCGAAGTCCTTGACGACGTCGCCGTCGAGCGAACGCTCGTCGAAGAAGAGCTGGTAGCGCAGGCCGGAGCAGCCGCCGGGCTGTACGGCGACGCGCAGCGCCAGGTCGTCGCGGCCTTCCTGGTCGAGCAGGGCCTTGACCTTGGCCGCGGCGGCGTCAGACAGGAGGATGCCGTCGCTGACAGTGGTCTTCTCGTCCGATACGGACATCTGCTTCTCTCCCGGGTTGTACGGAGACTGCTTGCCGACGGGTCCAACCGGCGGGGCCCCGGATTCATTCCGGGCGAGGCTCGGCCTTCACGTCTTTTCCCCTTCATGCTCGCACACCCGCCCGCCAAGCGGAGAACGGCAAGATCCGAGCCGTCGACCGCGAATTCGTCACATCGACACTATGGACATCGTCAAAGTGACGTGAAGCGGTTATGATAGATAGCGTCATTTAGACGAAAAGCGTTGCCGCAGATAAGAAAGGGTGCGTGACGTGACCACCGCCCAGCCCCTGGACGTCCAGCCGACGCCGCTCGCCCTGCTGCTGCTCGGCCGCGAGGCCGACCCGAAGAGCGAGCGCGGAGTGGAATGTCCCGGCGACCTTCCGTCGCCCTCCGACCCCGACCTGGTGGAGCGCGCCCGCGCGGCCAAGGAGAAGCTCGGGGACAAGGTCTTCGTGCTCGGCCACCACTACCAGCGCGACGAGGTCATCCAGTTCGCCGACGTCACGGGCGACTCCTTCAAGCTCGCCCGTGACGCGGCCGCCCGCCCGGAGGCCGAGTACATCGTCTTCTGCGGTGTGCACTTCATGGCCGAGTCGGCCGACATCCTCACCACGGACGACCAGAAGGTCGTCCTGCCCGACCTCGCGGCCGGCTGCTCGATGGCCGACATGGCCACCGCCGAGCAGGTCGCCGAGTGCTGGGACGTGCTGACCGAGGCCGGCGTGGCCGAGCAGGTCGTACCCGTCTCGTACATGAACTCCTCGGCCGACATCAAGGCCTTCACGGGGAAGCACGGGGGCACGATCTGCACCTCGTCCAACGCCAAGCGCGCCCTCGACTGGGCCTTCGAACAGGGTGAGAAGGTCCTGTTCCTGCCTGACCAGCACCTGGGCCGGAACACGGCGGTGCGGGAGATGGGCATGTCGCTCGACGACTGCGTCCTGTACAACCCGCACAAGCCGAACGGCGGCCTGACCGTCGAGGAGCTGCGGAACGCCAAGATGATCCTGTGGCGCGGCCACTGCTCGGTGCACGGCCGGTTCTCGCTGGACTCGGTCAACGACGTGCGCGAGCGGATCCCGGGCGTGAACGTGCTGGTGCACCCCGAGTGCAAGCACGAGGTCGTCGCCGCCGCGGACTACGTCGGCTCGACGGAGTACATCATCAAGACGCTGGAGGCGGCCCCGGCCGGCTCGAAGTGGGCGATCGGCACGGAGCTGAACCTGGTCCGCCGCGTGGCCAACGCGCACCCGGACAAGGAGGTCGTCTTCCTCGACAAGACGGTCTGCTTCTGCTCGACCATGAACCGGATCGACCTGCCGCACCTGGTGTGGGCGCTGGAGTCGCTGGCCGAGGGCAACCTGGTCAACCGGATCCAGGTCGACAAGGAGACGGAGAGCTTCGCGAAGCTGGCGCTGGAGCGGATGCTGGCGCTGCCGTAACGGTTCTCCGGTAGACGCGCCGAAGGGCGCCCCGCACAGAGCGGGGCGCCCTTCGCCGTGTGGGGCGTCAGATGTCGAGCGCGTCCAGCAGCGTCGCGTCCGCGGGGGTCCCGTCCGGCTGCTCGGGGTTGTCGAGCGTGCCGTCCCGCTTCTTCGCCTTCTTCGCCTTCCTGTCCGCCTTCTTCTTCGCGCGGCGCTCCTTGCGGAGCTCCACCATCGCGTAGAGCGTCGGGACGAGCAGCAGCGTCAGCAGCGTCGAGGTGATCAGACCGCCGATCACGACCACCGCCAGCGGCTGGGCGATGAAGCCGCCCTCGCCGGTGACGCCGAGCGCCATCGGCAGCAGCGCGAAGATCGTCGCCAGGGCCGTCATCAGGATCGGGCGGAGCCGGTGACGGCCGCCCTCGACGACCGCCTCGACGATCCCCAGCCCCTGCGACCTGTACTGGTTGATCAGGTCGATCAGGACGATCGCGTTGGTCACCACGATGCCGATCAGCATCAGCATGCCGATCATCGCCGGGACGCCCATCGCCGTGCCCGTGATCACCAGCAGACCGATCGCGCCCGTCGCCGCGAACGGGATCGACACCAGCAGGATCAGCGGCTGGACGAGCGACTTGAAGGTCGCGACCAGGAGCATGAAGACGATCGCGATCGCCGCGAGCATCGCGAGGCCGAGGTTGACGAACGCCTCGGACTGGTCCTCGGAGACACCGCCGATGGAGGCGGTCGCGCCCTTCGGGAGGTCGAGGGCCGCGATCTTCGACTGGAGGTCCGCGCTCACCGCGCCGGTGTTGTCACCGGTCGGCTTGGCGGTGATCGTCGCGGCCCGCGAGCCGTCGATCCGGGTCATCGAGACGGGACCCGGGACCAGCTTCACGTCGGCGATGTCGCCGAGCTTGACCGGTCCGAGCGGCAGCGCCTTCAGGCTCTCCATCGTGGTGGCCGGCTTCGCCGAGGTCAGGACGATGTCCCGCTCGGAGTCGTCGAGGATCGCCTTGCCCGCCGGGGTGCCGCGGACCGCCTGCGCGACGGCCATGCCGAGCGTCGTGTCGTCGAAGCCGAGGTCCGCGGCCTTCGCGTTGGCCTTGACGGAGATCCGCGGCACGGACTGCGACAGGTCGCTCTGGACGTCGGTGACGTCCTTCAGCTTCGCGACCTCCGCCTTGACCGCCTCGGAGGCCTTCTTCAGGGTGTCCGCGTCGGAGGCCTTGACCACCACGCTCAGGTCCTGGCTGCCGAAGCCGTCGCCCGCCGCGATCGTCGTGTCGCCGATGCCGTCGAGCTCGCCGAGGGCCTTGTCGATGGCGTCACGGGTCTTCTCGTACGACGCCGAGTCGTCCAGCGTGACCTGGTACGAGGCCTGGTTGGCGCCCGTGCCGCCGCCGAAGGCGGCCATGAAGCCCGAGGAGCCGACCGTGACCTGGTAGTTCTTCACCCCGTCGGTGGAGGCGAGGACCTTCTCGATCTTCTTCGCTGACTCGTCGGCGGCCGCGAGGCTGGTGCCGGGAGCCAGCTCCTGCTTGATGCTCAGGACCTCCTGCTCGCCCTGGTCGAAGAAGTTCGTCTTCAGGAGCGGGGCCATGCCGAAGGTGCCGACCAGGACGACGATCGCGATCGCCACGCTGGTGAGCCGGCGCCGGGTCGCGAACCGCAGAACGGGGACGTACAGGCGCTGCAGCCGGCTCCGGCTCTCCTTCTCCTCCGCCAGGCGCCGGGCCTCGTCCGGGTCCTCCGACGTGCCCTTGGGGGCGCGCAGGAACCAGTACGAGAGCACCGGGACGACGGTCAGCGAGACCAGGAGCGAGGCGAGGAGGGCCGCGGAGACCGTCAGGCTGAACGAGCCGAAGAGCTCCCCGACCATGCCGCCGACCAGACCGATCGGCAGGAAGACCGCGACGGTGGTGAGCGTGGAGGAGGTCACGGCGCCCGCGACCTCGCGTACGGCGGTGAGGATCGCCGCCTGGCGCTCCTCGCCGTAGCCGAGGTGCCGCTTGATGTTCTCCAGGACCACGATCGAGTCGTCGACGACCCGCCCGATGGCGATGGTGAGGGCGCCCAGCGTCAGCATGTTGAGCGAGAGGTCACGGGTCCACAGCACGATCAGGGCGAGGACGACCGAGAGCGGGATGGAGACCGCGGTGACCAGGGTGGAGCGGATCGAGGCGAGGAAGACCAGGATCACCAGGACGGCCATGACGAGACCGAGCGCGCCCTCCGTGGTCAGACCGGAGATCGACTTGGCGACCGCGGGGCCCTGGTCGGAGACGACGGTGAGCTCGGCGCCCGAGCCGAGGTCCGCGCGCAGCTCGGGGAGCTTGTCCTTGACCGCGTCCGAGATGGCGACGGCGCTTCCGTCGTTGTCCATGGTGGCCATGACGGCGAGGCTCGGCTTGCCGTCCGTACGGGTGATGGAGACCCGGGAGGCCTCCGTCTGCTTCACCGTGGCCACGTCGGCGAGGCGGACGGCCTCGCCCTTCTCGGGCTTGATGCGCAGGTCCTGGATCTGCTGGAGCGAGGTGAAGCCGCCGCCGACCTGCACCGTGCGGCTCTTGCCGTCCTCGGAGAAGGAACCCGCGGGCACCGTGCCGCCGCCCGACCGGATGGCCTCGGCGAGCTTCATGGTGGTGAGGCCGGCCGCGGCGAGCTTCCTGTCGTCGGGGGTGACGGAGACCTGGAGATCCTGGACGCCGTCGATGGAGACCTGGCCGACGCCGTCGATGTCCTCGAGGGCGGGGACGACCGTGCGCTCCAGCTGGTCGGCGAGCGCCTGCTGGTCCTTGTCGGAGGTGACGGCGAGCACCACGGTCGGGATGTCGTCGGTGGAACCGGCGACGACCTGCGGGTCGACTCCGTCGGGAAGCGCCACGCGGGCCCGGTTCACGGCCTGCTGGACGTCGGCGACGAGCTGCTTGGTGCCCTCGTCGCCGTAGTCGAAGGTGGCCATGATGAGGGCGTTGCCCTCGGAGGCGGTGGAGGTGACGCCCTTGATGCCGTCGACGGCCTTGATGGTGCTTTCGAGCGGTTCGACGACCTGCTTCTCGACCACGTCGGGCGACGCGCCCTGGTAGGGGGCGAGGACCGAGACCATCGGGAGCTCGATCGAGGGCAGCAGTTGCTGCTTCAGCTGCGGGATGGCTATCGCCCCGAAGACGATGGCCACGATGGACATCAGCCCGATCAGGGCCCGTTGCGCGAGGCTGAATCTGGACAGCCAGGACATGGGGTCTCTCTTCTGTGGCGTGCTCGGCAGGCGGGCGGTGATGGGTGCCCGCCTACACGATCAGCCATGGGAAGCGCCGGATCCTCGGCCCCGGGGTCCAAATCCTTATCCGGCGCATACCGCGTCTGGAGTACGCCGGAGTACTCCCTCACTCCACCCTTGGACGTACCAGCCCCGACTCGTACGCCGTGACGACGAGCTGGGCCCGGTCCCGCGCACCGAGTTTGGCCATGGTCCGGTTCACATGCGTCTTCACCGTGAGGGGGCTGACCTCCAGGCGTTCGGCGATCTCGTCGTTGGAGTGGCCGCCCGCGACGAGGACGAGAACCTCGCGTTCACGGGTGGTGAGGGCGGCCAGCCGCTCGGAGTACGCCGGCGAGTCCGGGTCGCCGTCGGGTCCCGCGTTTCCGCCCTGCGCCAGGAACGTGGCGATCAGGCCCTTGGTCGCGACGGGCGAGAGCAGGGCCTCCCCCGCGGCGGCGATGCGGATGGCGTTGAGCAGTTCGTCCGGTTCCGCCCCCTTGCCGAGGAAGCCGGAGGCCCCGGCGCGGAGCGACTGCACGACGTACTCGTCGACCTCGAAGGTGGTCAGCATGACGATCCGTACGTCGGAGAGCTCGGGGTCCGCGGTGATGAGGCGGGTGGCGGCCAGTCCGTCCGTACCCGGCATCCGGATGTCCATCAGGACGACGTCGGCCCGGGTGGACCGGGCGAGCGCGACCGCCTCGGCCCCGTCCGCCGCCTCCGCGACGACCTCCATGTCCGGCTCGGAGTCCACGAGCACTTTGAACGCGCTGCGGAGCAGCGCCTGGTCGTCGGCGAGCAGCACTCGGATGGTCATGCGTCCTCCCCCGTACGGGCCGTCACGGGAAGTATCGCCTGGACGCGGAAGCCCCCGCCGTACCGGGGTGCCGCGGTCAGTGTGCCGCCGAGGGCACCGACACGCTCGCGCATCCCGATCAGTCCGTGGCCGCCGGCGCCGTCGGGGGGTGCCGGCTGCTGCGGGACGCCGTTGTCGAGGACGGTGATCTCGACGGTCCGGCCGACCCGGACGACGCTCACCTCGGCCTTGGCCTCCGGGCCCGCGTGCTTCTGCACGTTGGTCAGCGCCTCCTGGATGATCCGGTACGCGGCGAGGTCGACGGCCGCGGGAAGCTCGGCGTCGTCGGAGGCGCGGGCCAGCTCGACCGGGAGTCCGGCGTGACGGAAGGTGGCGAGGAGCTCGTCGAGGACGGTGAGGCCGGGCGCCGGTTCGGTGGGCGCCTCCGGGTCGCCCGACTGACGGAGCAGGCCGACGGTGGCGCGCAGCTCGTTGAGGGCGGAGCGGCTGGCGTCGCGGACGTGGGCCAGGGCCTCCTTGGCCTGGTCGGGCCGCCTGTCCATGACATGGGCGGCGACCCCGGCCTGGACGTTGACCAGCGCGATGTGGTGGGCGACGACGTCGTGCAGATCGCGGGCGATCCGCAGGCGCTCCTCGGCGACCCGGCGCCGGGCCTCCTCGTCCCGGGTGCGCTCGGCGCGCTCGGCCCGCTCCCGGATGGCGTCGACGAAGGCGCGGCGGCTGCGGACGGCGTCGCCCGCGGCCGCGGCCATACCGGTCCAGGCGAAGACGCCGAGGTTCTCCTGCGCGTACCAGGGGGTGGGTCCGAACAGCATCGCGCCGCAGGTCAGCACGGCCATCGTGGTGAGGCCGACGCGCCAGGTGGTGGGGCGGTCGGTACGGGCGGCGACCGTGAAGAGCGCGATGACGGTGCTCATCGTGACGGGCGCCGGGCTGTTGTCGGTGATCAGCTCGACGAGGGTGACCGCGCCGGTGAAGGCGAGGACGGCGAGGGGGTCGCGCCGCCGCAGGACCAGGGCGCCGGCGCCGAGCACCATGAGGAGCACGCTGCTCGCGTCGGGGGTGCGGTCGCCGAAGGTGGGGCCGTTGCGGCTGCCGTGGGGGTCGGCGAAGGAGGCCGTGATCATGCAGACGAGCACGGCGGACGCGAGGGCCCCGTCGAAGGCGAGGGGGTGCGCCCGCAGCCATTGCCGGCCCCGCTGGAAGCCGCTGTCGAGGGTGGTCACGACAGGCAACGGTACGGGGTGCGACGCACCGGTGCCCCGCTCCCTCGGGCGAGGGGCGGGGCACCGGTGCGTTGGAGTCGTGCGGCTCAGCCCGGGATCAGGCCGTCGTCGGAGAGCATCTCGCGCACCTCGTCGAGGGTCGCGTCCGGCGACGGCAGGATCAGTTCGGAGGGCTCCAGGGCGTCGTCCGGGAGGGGTTCCCCGAGCCGGCGGACCTCGTCGAGCAGGGCGCACAGGGTGCGGCGGAAGCCGTCGGAGTCCCCCGACTCCATCTCTGCGAGCAGCTTGTCGTCCAGCTTGTTCAGCTCGGCGACGTGGCTGTCGGCCAGCGTCCGCTGGCCCTCCCCCATGATCCGTACGATCATGACGCGTCCTTCGGGCTCGTTACCGCTCGGTGCCGCTTCTCGCTCTCCTGCTTACTCCTGCCCGCTCCGGCCCGCTACCGCTCGCTACTGCTTGTCGAAGCGCGGCTGGGACTGCTGCTGGTCCTGCGGCGTGGCGGCGCCGTTGCCGCCCTCGATGGCCTGCTTCGAGGCCGAGGGCCCGCCGGCCAGCTCCGCCTTCATCCGCTGGAGCTCCAGCTCGACGTCCGTGCCGCCGGACAGCCGGTCCAGCTCGGCCTGGATGTCGTCCTTGGCCAGGCCCGACTGGTCGTCGAGCGCGCCCGAGGCGAGCAGCTCGTCGATGGCGCCGGCGCGTGCCTGGAGCTGTGCCGTCTTGTCCTCTGCGCGCTGGATGGCCACGCCGACGTCGCTCATCTCCTCCGAGATGCCGGAGAAGGACTCGGCGATCCGGGTCTGCGCCTGGGCGGCCGTGTACGTCGCCTTGATGGTCTCCTTCTTCGTACGGAAGGCGTCCACCTTGGCCTGGAGGCGCTGCGCCGCCAGTGTGAGCTTCTCCTCCTCGCCCTGCAGCGTCTGGTGCTGCACCTCGAGGTCGCTCACCTGCTGCTGGAGCGCCGCCCGACGGGAGAGCGCCTCACGGGCCAGGTCCTCGCGGCCGAGCGCCAGCGCCTTGCGGCCCTGGTCCTCCAGCTTCGCGGACTGGCCCTGGAGCTGGTTCAGCTGCAGTTCGAGCCGCTTGCGCGACGTCGCCACGTCGGCGACGCCCCGGCGGACCTTCTGCAGGAGCTCCAGCTGCTTCTGGTAGGAGTAATCGAGGGTCTCGCGCGGATCCTCGGCCCGGTCAAGGGCCTTGTTTGCCTTCGCGCGGAAGATCATCCCCATACGCTTCATGACACCGCTCATGGGCTTCGCGCGCCCCCTTCTGACGGACTCGGCTCAAGCACTCCAACAGGATCCACAGTACGGGCCCTGTCTCCATTGACGCACTGTTCGGGGCCGGATGTGCTCCTCCCCAAGGACGAGTGCGAACGGGCTCTCTCCGGCCCAGGGAGTAGATGGACCTCGGGGAAACCGTGCGTGTCGTCCGTACGTACCCCCACAGACGCGGGCCGATACCAGATCGTTCCCGGCCGCACTGGGGTCCACACCCCCCACCACGTACCCTGGGCTTTGTGTTCCGTAGCCGTTCCAAGGAAGAGAAGGCCCCCACCGACAAGGTGACGGCGGACCTCTCCAAGCAGCCCCGCGACCCCGAGGCCCCCAAGGGCCGCCCGACCCCGAAGCGGAGTGACGCGCAGACCCAGCGCCGTCGCGCCGCGACGGTGCCGACCGACCGCAAGGAGGCCGCCAAGCGCCAGCGCGAGGCCCGCCGTTCCGACCTGGCCCGCCAGCGCGAGGCGCTGGCCAGTGGCGACGAGCGCTATCTGCCGGCCCGCGACAAGGGTCCGGTCCGTCGCTTCGTGCGCGACTTCGTCGACTCGCGCTTCGCGATCGCCGAGTTCTTCCTCCCGATGGCCGTGGTGATCCTCGTGCTGTCGATGATCCGCGTCCCTGTGCTGCAGAACGTCTCTCTGCTGCTCTGGCTCGGCGTGATCGTGATGATCGTCATCGACTCGATCGGCATCTGGCTCCGCCTGAAGAAGCAGCTCAACGAGCGCTTCCCGAACGAGCCGAAGCGCGGTGCCGTGGCCTACGGCCTCATGCGTACGCTCCAGATGCGCCGACTGCGACTGCCGAAGCCGCAGGTCAAGCGCGGAGAGCGGCCCTGAGCGCGGGAAGCTCCGAGACGGTCGCGGGTACGGGTACGGGTGGCGGTCCGCTGCTGCCCGCCACCTCCCCCTGGCCGAGCGGGTACGGCGGGCTGCGCGAGACCGTCCGCCAGGAGCTCGTCGCCCGCCAGCTCGACGAGCAGATAGCCGGCCGCTACCCGGTGGGCCAGCGGCTTCGGATCCTGGACGCGGGCATGGGGCAGGGCACCCAGGCGCTGCGCCTCGCCAGGGCCGGTCACACGGTGACCGGTCTCGAGGCCGATCCCGAGCTGCTCAAGGCCGCCCGTGAGTCGCTGGCCACCGAGCCGGCCGGGATCCGTGAGCGGGTCCGGCTGGTCGAGGGCGACGGCCGCGAGACGGGCGTGCACTTCCTGCCGGGCAGCTTCGACGTCGTGCTCTGCCACGGCGTGCTGATGTACGCGGACGAGCCGGACGCTCTCCTCGCGGGCCTCGCGCGGATGCTGGCGCCCGGCGGTCTGCTCTCCCTGGTCGTGCGGAACGCCGACTCCCTGGCCATGCGGCCGGGTCTGGCCGGGGACTGGTCGGGCGCGCTGTCCGGCTTCGAGTCGGACACGTACACCGACGACAACGGTTTCAAGGTCCGGGCCGACCGGCTCGACGCGCTGACGTCGACGCTGGCGGGGATCGCCGCACCGCTGCACGCCTGGTACGGCGTGCGGGTCCTGACCGACGGCGTGGCGGGCGATGTGGGACTGCCGGCCGCCGAGGAGCTGGAGCGGCTGCTCGCCGCGGAGGACCGGGCCGGGCGGACGGAGCCCTACCGGAGGGTCGCGGCGCTGCTGCACCTGTGCGGGGTACGAGGCTGACGCCGACGCGTCCCGCGCCCTTGATCGGCCGCCTCCACCCAGGCGTGCGGACCTCGACGAACATGACTCCGGGCAGGGATGTCTCCCGTGTCCGACGCCTCGTTCGCGCCGCCGACGGCCGGTGACCCGGGCGCCGCAGGCGCGGCCCGGCACTCGGCGGCGGCCCTCGCCGCCCGAGGCCGCGAGGGGTGGCCCCGGCACCGCGGGCCCTGGCCCGCGCGGACACGACAAAGGCGGTCCGGGGCCCTCGGGTCCGGACCGCCTCGGCGTCTCTACGCGGCGGCCTAGGCCTCGGCCGCGCTCGTGAGCGACATCGTGTAGATCTTCCCGTCGTCCTCGAAGAGGGTCACCTGCTCGACTCCGCCCTCCAGGAGCTCCTTCCAGACCTCACCGATCCAGGATTCGGCGTCGCCCTGAGTGGTCCAGTCCTCCGGCTCCACCGCGGGAGCCGTCTCCGAGCCGTCGGCCTTCTCGAACCGCCACGTCCATGCCATGTCCGCCTCCTGAGGTTCACCGGATGATCGGTTTCCTGCCCGCAGCGTAGCCGGGCGCGCACCCCTTGCGGCGACGCGGGAGGATCAAGGGGTGGAACTGACTCTGCTCGGCACCGGCGCCCCGCTCGGGCTCCCCCGCCCCGAATGTCCCTGCGCCGTGTGCGCGTCCTCCCGCGGCGACCGGGCGCGGGCGGCCACCTCGCTGCTCGTGGACGAGTCGCTGCTGCTCGATCTGACGCCCGGGGCCGCACTGGCGGCCGCCCGCGCCGGGCATTCGCTGGTCGGCGTACGGCAGGTGCTCCTCACGCATCCGCATGACGGGCCCGCGGTGGAAGTGCCCGCCGGGCTGCCCGCGGCCGGGCGGGTGCCGGACGGCCGGGAGCTGACGCTGATCAGCGGGCACCGGGTGCGGGCCGTGTCGATGGACTCGCCCGGCACCGGGTACGAGGTGACCTCGCCGGACGGCGAGCGGCTGCTCTACCTCCCGCCCGGCGGCTCCCCCGCCGGCCTGCCGGACGATCACCGGCCGCCGTACGACATGGTCGTCATGGACGTCACGGGCCGGTCGGACGCGCTGGCCCGGCTGCGGTCGACGGGGGCGGTCGGGGCGAGCACCGACGTGATCGCCGTCCACCTCGACCACGCCGTGCCGAACGGTGCCGAGCTGGACCGCCGGCTCGCCGCCGCCGGGGCGCGTACGGTGCCGGACGGCACGACCCTGTACGTCGGCGAGTACCACGCCGTGCCCGACGTACCGCGTCGCACGCTGGTGACCGGCGGGGCGCGGTCGGGCAAGTCGGTGGAGGCCGAGCGCCGTCTGGAGACCTTCCCCGAGGTGCTGTACGTGGCGACCGGCGGGACGCGCGAGGGCGACCCGGAGTGGGCGCAGCGGGTGACCCTGCACCGGGACCGGCGGCCGGGCTCGTGGCGTACGGCCGAGACCTGTGATCTCGTACCGCTGCTGCGGGAGGACGGGGGTCCGGCGCTGCTGATCGACTGTCTGTCGCTCTGGCTGACGGACGCCATGGACCGGGTGGGCGCCTGGGACGAGGAGCGGTGGGCGGACGGCGGGCAGGAGGCACTGCGCGAGCGGGTCGGGGAGCTGGTGGCGGCGGTCCGCGCCACGTCCCGTACGGTCGTCGCCGTCACCAACGAGGTGGGGTCGGGGGTCGTGCCGGCCACCGCGTCGGGTCGGCGGTACCGGGACGAGCTGGGCCGGCTGAACGCGGCCTTCGGCGACGAGTGCGAGCAGGTGCTCCTCGTCGTCTCCGGCCAGGCGCTGGTGCTGCGCGGGTAGGGTTCGATCACCCATTCCATCGCCGACCGACGTCACGAGGAAGAGCCTTGAACCTGGACGACTTCTCCGATCTGATCGAGCGCCCCGACGGCGGGGTGCGACGTGACGCCGAGGAACGCCGGGAGCGTCTGATCGTTCCGCCCGGTGCGCTCGGCCGCCTCGACGAACTCGGCGAGTGGCTCTCGGCGGCGCAGGGGTCGGTCGAGGTGCGGGCGATCGAGCAGCCGAAGGTGGTGCTCTTCGCGGGCGACCACGGGGTGGCCTCGCTCGGGGTGTCGGGCCGTGAGGCCGGGACCGCGCACGAGCTCGTCCGTGCGGTGCTGGACGGGGCGAGCCCGGTGGCGGTGCTGGCCCGTAGCGCGCGGGTGCCGGTACGGGTGGTGGACGCCGGCCTCGACTGCGATCCGGAGCTGTTGCCCGCCGAGGTCGTACGGCACCGGGTGCGACGCGGCACCGGCCGGATCGACCTCGAGAACGCGCTGACCGCCGAGGAGACCGAGGCGGCGATCCGGCTCGGCATGGCGATCGCCGACGAGGAGGCCGACTCGGGGACCGATCTGGTCGTGCTCGGCGATCTGAGCGTGGGCGGCACGACGCCGGCCTCGACCCTGATCGCGGCCCTCTGCGGGACGGACGCCTCGGTGGTCACCGGCCGGGGTGGCGCGGGCATCGACGACCTGGCGTGGATGCGCAAGTGCGCGGCGGTCCGTGACGCGCTGCGGCGCGCACGGCCGGTCCTGGGCGACCAGCTGGAGCTGCTCGCCGCGGTCGGCGGGGCGGATCTGGCGGCGATGACGGGCTTCCTGCTGCAGAGCGCCGTGCGCCGGACGCCGGTGATCCTGGACGGTGTGGTGGCGGCGGCCTGCGCGCTGGTGGCGCAGCGGGCGGCGTTCCGGGCTCCGGACTGGTGGCTGGCGGGCCAGGTGAGCGGTGAGCCGGCGCAGGCGAAGGCGCTGGACCGGATGGCGCTCAACCCGCTGCTCGATCACGGCGTCACTGTGGGCGAGGGAACCGGGGCACTGCTCGCTCTGCCTCTCGTCCGGGCCGCCGCCGCGCTGGCGGCGGAGCTGCCCGAGCGTCCGGAGAAGACCGTTCCGGAGGACGCGCCGGTCGGCGCGCCCGACGAGGAGGGCTAGACGGATCACGGCGCCGGAAGCGGTCCTCCCGTGCGGTCTCCCCCCGCGGACTCCGTCCTGGGGGACCCCCATCGGGCGGACGGCCGCTTCCGTCGCCCCGCCATGGCGAGCGATGCCCCATATGATCGCTTTTCATGGGAGAGGTCCGTTTGTCCGCCGAAGGAACGCCCCGGGGCACCACCCCGCGCTCGCGGCGCAGCGCCGCGTTCGCCGTCTGGTACCTGCGCGCCGTCACGTTCATCAACTTCCTGAGCGCCGTCTGGGTCTCGCTCGGCCAGGACCTCCGTCGGCACAACACCGACGACTACTTCACCCCTTACCTGCTGACGGCGGGCTTCGCCTCGGGCGTCTTCACGCTCTTCCTGGCGATCACCATGCGCCGCCGCAAGCGCGCCGCGTGGATCCTCAACATCGTCCTCAGCGGCCTCTTCCTGCTGCTCTTCGCCCTGGCCATGGCCTTCGCCGAGATCCGGGAGCACCCCCAGAACTGGGTCTCGCTCACCCTGACGGCCGCGTTCGTCCTCGCGCTGGTCCTCGGCCGCAAGGAGTTCTACGCCAAGGGCGACCGCTCCAACCCGCTGCTCGCCGCGGTCGTCGCGGTCGGCGGGCTCCTGGTCACCTCGCTGCTCGCCTCGTTCCTGGTGACCGTCACCAACACCTCGGCGGGCACCTCGACGTTCCTCGAGCGCTGGCGGTACGGCGTCATGCGGCTGATCACCCTGGCCGCCGACGACTCGCGCTTCGACGGGATCGCCACCCCGGGCTGGGTCGACGTCGCCATCAACGTGCTTTCCACGCTACTGATCATCGCCGTCCTCTACGCGGCGTTCCGCTCGCGCCGGGCGGTCGACCCGCTCACGGACGAGGACGAGGAGAGGCTGCGTCACATCCTGGAGAAGCAGGGCGAACGCGACTCGCTCGGCTACTTCGCGCTGCGGCGCGAGAAGAGCGTGGTGTGGTCCCCCAGCGAGAAGGCCGCCATCGCCTACCGGGTCGTCGGCGGGGTCTCGCTCGCCTCGGGTGATCCGATCGGCGACCCCGAGGCCTGGCCCGGCGCCATCGAGCCGTGGCTGGCCGAGGCCCGCGAACACGGCTGGATCCCGGCCGTCATGGGCGCGAGCGAGGAGGCTGGCACCGTCTACGCCCGGCACGGCCTGGACGCCCTGGAGCTGGGCGACGAGGCGATCGTGGAGACCGACGAGTTCACCCTCGACGGCCGGGCCATGCGGACCGTGCGGCAGGCGTACAACCGGGTGAAGCGGGCCGGTTACGAGGTCCGGATCCGGCGCCACGAGGACATCCCCGCCGACGAGATGGACGAGCTGCTCCGCAAGGCCGACGACTGGCGCGACGGGACCACCGAACGCGGCTTCTCCATGGCGCTCGGCCGGCTCGGCGACCCCCGGGACGGCCGCTGCGTGATGCTGGAGTGCAGCGACGAGACCGGGGCGCTGCGGGCGGTGCTCTCCTTCGTCCCCTGGGGCCCCAAGGGCCTCTCGCTCGACCTGATGCGCCGTGACCGGGACGCGGAGAACGGCCTGATGGAGTTCATGGTCATCGAGCTCCTCCAGCGCGCCGAGGAGATCGGGATCACTCAGGTCTCACTCAACTTCGCCATGTTCCGCTCCGTCTTCGAACGTGGCTCGAAGCTCGGGGCGGGACCCGTGCTGCGGATGTGGCGTTCCCTCCTCAGCTTCTTCTCCCGCTGGTGGCAGATCGAGTCGCTGTACCGCGCCAACGCCAAGTACCGACCGATCTGGGAGCCCCGCTTCATGCTCTTCGAGAAGAGCGCCGACCTGCTGCGCATCGGCCTGGCCGCCGGACGCGCCGAGGGCTTCCTGGAGGCCCCCGGCCTGCCGAAGTGGATGCACCGCAAGCACCTGGAGGGCAAGCGGTGAGGTCCGCACTCACGGACTTCGCCCGCCGCGAGTGGGGGCCGCTGCACTCCGCCGTACGGACCGCGCTCGTGACCCGGCGGTGGCGGGCGGTGCCGATGACGCTGGGCGCCGTCTGCCTCACGGCGCTCTTCCAGCTCGTGCAGAACCAGGACTGGGGATACCAGCCGGTCCAGAACATCGGCTCGGTCCGGGCCGAGGACCCGCTCTGGCTCGCCCTGCTGCGCACCCCGCTCTCCCTCTTCGTGCCGGCGCTCGACCTGCCGGTGTGGGGCGCGCTCGCGCAGCTGCTGCTGGTCTTCGGCATCGCCGAGATATGCCTGGGGCGGTGGCGTACCCTCGCCATCGCCTCTCTCGCGACGCTGGCCGGGACGCTGTACGCGCGCGTCGGCATCGCCCTCGGTCCGGACGGCCCGCTGGGGCTGCCCGCCTCCGACGCGCAGGTGGTCGACACCGGCCCGTCGGCGGCCGTCGTCGGCCTCGCCGTGTACGTCTGCGGGCGCTACCGGGCCCGGTGGACCGGGGCGCTCGTGGTCGTCGCCATGGTGGTGGAGGTCCTGGTCAAGACGAACCTGGCGGGCAAGGAACACCTCGCGGCGATCGCCGCCGTGCTGGCGCTCATGGCGGTCGAGTCCTGGCGGGAGCGCCGTCAGCCGCCGCCGTCGGACCCCGATCCGGAGCTGCGGCCCGGCACCCGCTCCTGGAAGCCGCCGATCACGTCCTGAAGTCTGCGCCGCACCTTGTCCCAGCGCCGGTCGTGCCGATAGGTGCGCAGCCGGGAGCGGGCCCGGGCCTTGGGACGGCGCCGATAGAGGCGCCGGGACCACCAGGAGCCGGGCCGGGCGAGGCGGACGGACCCGACGATCGCCACGAACGGCACCAGGGTCCCGAGCACCGCCAGCCGGAACTTCCCCTTCACCAGGGTGATCAGGACGAAGAGGAAGTTGACGAGCAGCGTGAGGATGAACGTGCCCCGGTTCTGCCGCTGGTCCGGCGTCAGTTCGTTGACGCCCAGCGGCGAGAAGCCTCCGAGGACCAGCATCACCAGGGCGGCGGTCAGGACGACGACCTCGACGCTCTTGCGCCCCTGGTCGCTCCAGTAGACGTCGTCGAGGTGGAGGATCAGCGCGAACTCGTCCAGGACGAGCCCCGCGCCGACCCCGAAGACCACCGCGAAGACACAGGCGGTGACGCCCTCCCGGCCGCTGGCGACGGCCCCGAAGCCGCCGACGACGGTGAGGACGACGCCCGGTACGACATGGTGGATGTGGAGTCCGCCGGCGGACTCCACATTGCCGAACGGGCCCTTCCCCGCCCGGATCATCCGCACGATCGTCCGTGTGACCAGGAACGTCACCACGAACGAGAAGAGGGCGATGAGCAGCGGGAGCTTTCCCGGCTCGACGAAGTTTCGGTAGAACCAGTGACCCATGCCACCTGCTTCGGATTTGCACCGTATACGCGATATGCGCAATTTACAGGTTGAGGGGCTGGCCTACCCTGCCCGGATGGACGGCCTGCGTTTTGCCTTCGGCACCCTCACCGTGCTCCCCGCCCGCATCACCCGCTGGGACAGGGACGCGGCGCGCGCCGGCATGCTGTGGGCCCCGTTCGCGGGCCTCGTGGTCGGGCTGCTCGCGGCCGCGCCCGGCGGGGTGCTCCTGCTGCTCGGCTCCGGCCCGCTGCTCGCCGCCGTCGCCACGGCGGCCGTGCCGGCCCTGCTGACCCGCGGCCTGCACCTGGACGGACTCGCGGACACGGCGGACGGGCTCGGCAGCGCGAAGCCGGCCGAGGACGCGCTGCGCATCATGAAGCAGTCGGACATCGGTCCGTTCGGTGTGATCGTGCTGCTCTTCGTCCTCCTCGCCCAGGTCGGCGCGTTGTACCGGCTGTACGAGGAGGGCTGGGCGTACGGCGCGGTCGGCGCCGTCCTCGCCGCGGCCGTCGCCCGGCTCGCCCTCACCCACGCCTCCCGCGAGGGCATCCCGGCGGCCCGCCCCGAGGGCCTGGGTGCGATGGTCGCCGCCACCGTCCCGGCCCGCGCCGCGTCACTCGTCACCGCGGCCGTCCTGGTGACCTGCGCCGCGGCCGGGGCGCTGTTCTCCCCCTACGACGCCCTGCGCCACGTCCTCGCGGCGGGCGCGGGTCTCGCCGCGGCGGCCCTGCTGCTGCGGCGCTGTGTGCGGAGGTTCGGCGGGGTGACGGGCGACGTGTTCGGGGCGGTGGAGGAGGTGACGGCCACGGTGGTGCTCGTCGCCCTGACCCTGGGCACGGTCCCCACGTCCTGAGCGGTGTCCGTCGCCGGCAGAAGGCGCGCCCCCTATCCGGCCGGCGCCGGGTCGGGCTTCCGGGCGAGGGCGTGCGGAAGGGTGCCCCAGGGGTGGGAACCCGTGCCGGGGACCGCACAGTGGACGCGGGTCGTCGGGAGCGCGCCGCGCGGGGCCGCGTAGACCAGGTGGCAGTAGTGGTCGGCGAGCGGAAGATCGAGGCCCCGGTAGGAGTCCCAGGGGCCCTCGAAGGTGACCAGCAGGTCGGCGAGTTCGGCGTAGCCCGGGTCGGGATGGGCGCCGTGGTTGAGGACCAGGGTGCGGGCGCCCGCGGCGCGGGCGGCGACGGATATGCGACGGACATGGGCGAGGGCCTCGGGCGCGGTCGGCACCTGGTCGAGGAAGGCTCCGTCCGCTCCGTACCAGTCGCGGTGGCGCAGCAGTTCGCCGACGACCTCGCCGTGCGGGCGCCGCCCGTAGGCGGTGTCGGTGTAGCCGAGGACCCGGACCCCGGCCGCGCGGAGCCGTTCGGCGACGACGGCGAAGCCGGGGTCCGGGGCCGTCCCCGCGCCGCTCGCGGGGTTGAGGACGACGCCGTACAGGGACGGCGCGGCCGCGACCACGGCGTCCCATTCCTCTGGCCGGTCGGCGGGGTGCTCGTAGAACGGTACGAGCAGGGAGGGGCTGGAGGGGATCACGGACTTCCTCAGGCGCGGTGGGCGGTCGGGCGGACGAGGAGCACGCACGTCAGGACGGCGAGGACGGCCGCGGCCACGGCGGAGACGGCCGGGCCCGCACTCGGTACGAGGGTCTGGGTCGCGGCGGCGGCCACGCACACGGCGGCCGCGCTGCGCACCGCGCCGAAGGCCTGCAGGAGCAGGCCGAGCCAGAGCACGACCCCGACCAGCACGAGACCGAGCAGCCGTGCGCCGCCCAGCGCCTCGGCTCCCGGCCACAGCAGGGTGCCGACGGCGGCCAGGGCGAGGAGGACGACGAGGTAGGCACCGAGGCAGTGGACGAGGTTCCCGGCCGCGGCCCGCCGGAAGGCGCGGGCCGTGGTGAG
Source organism: Streptomyces sp. NPDC013457 (assembly GCF_043089925.1). Classification (NCBI taxonomy): domain Bacteria; kingdom Bacillati; phylum Actinomycetota; class Actinomycetes; order Kitasatosporales; family Streptomycetaceae; genus Streptomyces; species Streptomyces sp. NPDC013457. Next base: position 208,717 of record NZ_JBICBL010000003.1, on the reverse strand, counting down.
CGTGCGCAGCCGGGCGAGGCTGACACGGCGGAACCGGTGGAGCAGCCACTCGGCGGGCCCCATGGAGAGCGTCAGCGCGACCACGGGCCCCGCGCCCGTGACGAGGGCGTCGCCGGTCCCCGCGTACAGCACCAGGAGTCCGGTGCCGAGGCCGAACAGGCCGTACGGGAGGGAGGCGGCCAGCGGGGGACCCGAGCGGGGCCGCCGCAGGTGCCCCGGGCGCAGCACCGCCGCCGCGAAGGTGATCGCGGCCGCCAGGGAGAGGGCCGGCAGACCGGCCCTGAACGGGTCGGGGAGGTCGTACCAGAACGCGGGCACGGCCCCCAGGAGCGGTGACAGCGCGCAGAGCAGGGCGCGTTCGCGGCCGAGGACGAGCAGGACGGTCGCGGCGCCCAGGTAGAGAGCCTGCCCCGCCGCGAACACCACGGCCGGCCACTCGCCGGGCTCCGCGGCCGCGAACGCGACCGCGGAGCCGAGGAGAGCGCCCGCCGGAGCGCCGAGGAGCAGGGCCCTGGCGGCGGCCTGGGGATCGCCCAGACCGAGCCAGGAGTACGCGCGGTGGGAGAGGGCCTGGTTCCAGACCCACCCGGCCACGGCCCCCGCGATCAGCGGGGTGGTGCTCGCCCCGCCCAGGAGCGGGGCTCCCAGGACGTAGGCGAGCCCGGGCAGCGCGAAGACGAGACCGCGCAGCAGACAGCCGGTGAGCCCGATGTGCCACGGGCCCGCGGGCGCGGCCTCGGGCCCGGGGTGGTGGCGCTCCACGCGCGCGTAGATGTCCTCGGCGAGGGCGAAGGAGTCGGCGCGGCCGTAGGTGAGCCGTATGTGGTCGTCCGTCATGCCGTCGGACTCCAGGATCGCGGCTATCTCGTCCGGGTGCACGGCGTGGGCCGCCAACGCGCTCAGGCGGTCGGCGAGTTCGCCGACGGGATCGTCGGCGTACGCCGTGCCGTGCGGGGTGTCGTCCACGCGCTGCCGTGGGATCGCGGGCAGGGTGTCGCGCATCGTGCCGTTCTTCAGCCAGAGGGAGCCGCTCATGACAGGGAGCCTCCGCCCACGAGTTCCTGGCGCCAGGGGTCGGTGAGGAGCGCCGTCCAGTCCTCCGCCTCGGGCGCGGTGTGGACGGGCCGGCCGGCGAGCTCGCGGTAGATCCGGCGGAAGCCGTCCACCGAGCGGTGCAGCGTGAACCGGTCGACGACCCGCTGCCGGGCCATGCGACCCAGTTCGGCCCGGCGCGCCCCGTCCCGCAGCAGCTCCGTGACGGCCGCGGCCATCACGGCGGGCTCGCGGGGCGGGACGACCAGTCCGGTGTCGCCGACGGCCTCCCGGACGCCGCCGACGTCGGTGGAGACGGTGGCCCGGCCGCAGGACATCGCCTCGATCAGGGAGAACGGGAAGCCCTCGCTGATCGACGAGAGCATCACCACGCTTCCGGCCGCGTAGGCGCGGGCGACGTCGGAGACCCGCCCCTCGAAGGTGATGCCGTCGGTCACGCCCAGCTCGGCGGCGAGCTTCTCCAGACGGGTCAGGTAGTCCTCGTTGCCCGCCGGGACCGGCCCGAACAACCGCAGCCGCAGCTCCGGCAGTTCGGCGCGGGTGATGGCGTACGCCCGGATCAGCGTCTCCAGGTCCTTGATGGGGTCGACGCGGCCGCACCAGCTGAGCGTGGGGACCTCCGGCTCGGGGCCGGCGTCGGGGAACGCGGCCGGGTCGACGCCGTTGTAGACGGTCCGGATCCGGTCCGCGGGAGCGCCGCCGCGCTCCTCCCAGCGCCGGTTGTACTGGTTGCACGGGGTGATCAGGTCGGCCTTGCGGTAGCCGAGGGTGTTGAGCTCGCGGTAGAAGCCGAGCATCAGGGCCTTGACCGGCCAGCGCTGGGCCTCGGTGCGGTAGCCGAGGTACCGCTCCCGCAGGTAGATGCCGTGTTCGGTCAGCAGGAAGGGCACTCCTTCGAAGTGCTGGGCGGTCAGCGCCGGCAGGGTCGCGAGTCCGCTGGAGACCGCGTGCGCGACGCTGTCGTCGGGTATCCGGGCGGCGAGCGGGCGCAGCGCGTGTTCGAGCAGGTCTGTGGCGGTGAGCGCGTCGTGGACGGTGGGCCGGGCGGCTGCCGTCGGCAGATGCGGCATGGTCCAGATCCACATCAGCGAGCGCAGCACGCGCTCGGAGCGCAGGGCGGCGGTGAGGCCGCCGCGCCGGGCCAGTTCGGCGAGGGCGTAGAGGCTCTCGCCGAAGTCGCAGCCCGAGCCGGGGTCGAGGATGGAGAGCAGGAAGCGCTCGTAGGTGTCGACGAACCGGCGGCGCTCACGCCCCCGCGGGGCCCGCCCCCGCTCCGGGGCGGTGCCCCAGAGCGGGAAGGCGGTGTGCCGGTAGATGTTCGGCGGCAGCTCCCAGGTCACGGGTTCGCGGCCGCTGCCGGTGAGGGCGAGGATCTGGAAGTCGACCTCGGGCATGCCCCGGACGAGCTGGTCGCACCAGGTGCTCACTCCCCCGTGGACGTGCGGATAGGTGCCTTCCGTGAGCATGGTGACGTGACGGCCACTGCTCGGCATGTTCGTTTCCCCCAGAACGTACGGGCACGTGGTCAGGCGGTCGGGAGCTTGAGCGTGGTCGTGGACTGCAGCGCCTCGGGGCCGGTCCAGGCCGAGCGCGCTCCGGCGTAGGGCGTCCCGAACGCCGCGGTGCCGAGCAGGAGTTGCTTGCGGGTTCCCTCGGGGACGGTGACGGGGGCGGTCACCCCGGAAGGCGCCTTCACCGTGACCGTTTCGCCGATGCGGTACGCGGTGACCTGGCCGGCCGCGAGCGCCCGGTCCCAGGAGGTGCGGCGGTCCAGCTCCGTGCCGACGTCACGCTGGCGCGGGTTGACCAGCGGGGTGTTGTCGGCGAACAGGGCCCGGTAGTCGGCCAGGACCCGGTCGAGGACGGGGTAGAGGATGCGGTCCTCGGCGAGGTTGGACTGGTGGACGTAGTGCGGGCGGGGGTCGTTCGCCACCACGTGGGAGAGGGCCGTGCGGGCCTCCTGCGGGACGATGTGGGTGGCGTACCCGGTGGCGGTGTCGAGCGGGGCGGGCAGGCAGGTGGAGGCCGGGTTGGACTCGCAGATCCCGCTGCCGCCGTGGGCCCGCGAGGTGTACACCCAGTTGTACTCGTCGGCCATCTCGGCGGCCGTGCCGACGTTGTAGTACACGTTCATGGGGTGGCGCGGGACGGTCTTCGCGGCTCCGACGGCGCGCTGCTGGGGTTCGCGGGAGTTGTCGCTCGCGATCCACTTCACGCCGTTGTCGGAGAGCGCCCCGGACAGGTTGGGGTTGTCGACGGTCTGCTGCGGCGAGGTCTTGAGGCCGGAGTGCTCGCCGGTGACGAGTTCGGTGCGGTCGACGGAGATGCCCTTGGCGACGGCCCAGTTGTGGTTGTCGCGGATCTGCGCCGAGATGGTGCTCCGGCTCGTCCACTGGGTGGCTCCGGCCGCGGTCTTCGCGCACTGCCAGGGGACGGTGCTGTTGTCCTGCACGCAGCCCAGGAAGGGGTGGGTGTAGGTGTGGTTGATCCAGCGGTACTGGGCGCGGTCGGCGATCAGCCGGGCGGCGAGCGGGTCGGTGCCGCCGTGCTCGGTCTTCCACTGCTCGCCCTGGCCTCCGTTGTAGACCATGTCCATGGTGAAGCCGGCGGACTTCTGCCAGGCGGCGGCGTACGCGGCGTCGTCGGCGGTCATCCGGACCGGGTTCTCGCCCGCCTCGCCGTCGCCTCCGGGGCAGTCGAAGTCGCCGGGGGTGCAGTTCCGCGTGGTGTCCCAGCGGGCGTCGGGGGCGAAGACGTCGTCGACGTGGACGGAGAAGTAGTTCCGGTTCTGCCCGAGGTGGACGCCCTGGGTGAGCCACTCGACGATGCCGCGCGCGAGCACGCGGAACTGCCGCTGGTACTGGTTGTAGGCGAAGGTGACGACCAGTTCGCGCCGGCCGTCGTGGGCGTACTCGCCGATGAGGCTGGCCCGTCCGCCGCCGTCGACGGGGATGTCGAGGAGGCTGGTGAAGCCCTCGCGCGGACGGCCCGCGTAGCCGTAGCTCTCGGAGATCGACGGGTCGTTGTCCTCGAAGGTGACCGGTCCGTCCAGGTAGCGGAAGGCGCCGGTCCTGCCGACGGCGGTGACGGCGGCGGCGGCTCCGTCGAGGGGGCCGGAGAAGCCCCCGTCGCTGGTGTAGTCGAGCCCGACACCGGGGTGGGCCCAGGTGTAGGCGTCGACCTGCGGGATGCCGAAGCTCTTCTCGTACGCCGTGAGCGCGGCCTGCTCCGCGGAGTCGGGGCCGAAGGCGGCCTCGTGGGGCAGGACGACGCCCTGGTACTTGGCGCGGGGGCGCCCCGAGACCGTGTCGCTGAGGAAGGCCGCATCGATGACCGGACGGCCGGAATCGGCCAGATCGACCCGGCGGTACGGGACACCGGTGGAGCGCAGCTCGGCGGTGATCGCCTCCACCGCGCCGCCTCCGTCGTCGACGACCAGGACGGTCAGGTCGATCCGCGGGACCGGCGGTGCGGCAGCGCTCGCGCCCGCCGTCGGAACGACGGTGGCGAGGAGCGCGGCCGCGATCAGCGCGGCGGTCCTGGGCGTACGCCCCAGGCCCGAGGCCGAGGTTCGGGGCGTGCGGGATCCAGCAGAGTCCATCGGTGGTGTCCCCCCTCGACGGGCCCGTCGAATGCGAAGGACCCGTGGAGATGTTGCGGATGGTGCAAAGGGGCGGCTGCCGCCCTTGCGCGAATGAGGCGAGTGTGGACGAGCTCTCCGACCTTGAGGGGTAAACGTGAAAGAGACACCACGGATGAGTGAATCACCGTCGCCGTGAGCGAACACGTAGAGCGAGCGTAGGCTCGTTCTCGGCGCTCTCCGGGCCGAAATACGATGCGGCGGGCATGGTCGGCCCATCCCTCGACCGCCACAGAACTCAATGGAAGCGAGATTTCACCACCGTGACTGCTCTCACTCTCAGCACAGCCGGGGCCGCGACGCTGCGCGCCGACGCCCTCGTCGTCGGTGTCGCGAAGTCCGGCAAGGGCCTGGTCGTCGCCCCCGGCGCCGAGGCCGTGGACAAGGCGTTCGACGGCAGGCTCGCCGCCGTCCTGGAGACCCTGGGCGCCGCGGGTGCCGAGGGTGAGGCCATCAAGCTGCCCGCCCCCGCCGGTCTGAAGACCCCCGTCGTGCTCGCCGTCGGCCTGGGCTCCGCCCCCGAGGACGGCGAGGCGTACGGCGCCGAGGCGCTCCGCCGCGCCGCCGGCACCGCCGCCCGCGCCTTGAACGGCGCCAAGAAGGCCGCGTTCGCCCTGCCGGTCACCGCCCCCGAGGACGCCGAGGCGATCGCCGAGGGCGCGCTGCTCGGCGCGTACGCCTACACCGCGTACCAGGAGGCCAGGAACGGCAAGGACGCGAAGAAGCCGCTGGCCGAGGTGGCCCTGCTCGGCGCCAAGCCGCGCGACAAGGCCTTCAAGGCCGCCGCCGAGCGCGCGCAGGCGGTCACCGAGGAGATCAACCGCGCCCGCGACCTGATCAACATGCCGCCGAACGACCTCTACCCCGAGACGTTCGCCGCCGCCGTCACCGCGGCGGGCAAGGAGCACGGCCTCAAGGTGCAGGTGCTCGACGAGAAGGCGCTCGTCAAGGGCGGCTTCGGCGGCATCCTCGGCGTCGGCCAGGGCGCCGTCCGCGGCCCGCGCCTGGTCCGCGTCGCCTACACCCACCCGAAGGCGGAGAAGACCCTCGCCCTGGTCGGCAAGGGCATCACCTACGACTCGGGCGGCATCTCCCTGAAGCCGGCCGGCCACAACGAGACGATGAAGTGCGACATGAGCGGCGCCGCCGCCGTCTTCGCCGCCGTCGTCGCCGCCTCCCGCCTCGGCCTGGCCGTCAACGTGACCGGCTGGCTGGCGCTCGCCGAGAACATGCCGTCGGGCTCGGCCACCCGCCCCGGCGACGTGCTGCGCATGTACAGCGGCAAGACCGTCGAGGTCCTCAACACCGACGCCGAGGGCCGGCTCGTCCTCGCCGACGCCCTCACCCGGGCCTCGGAGGAGAACCCGGACGCGATCGTCGACGTCGCGACCCTGACCGGCGCGATGGTGCTGGCCCTGGGCAACCGCACCTTCGGCATCATGGCCAACGACGACGACTACCGCACCGCGATCCACGAGATCGCCGAGGAGGTCGGCGAGCAGTCCTGGCCGATGCCGCTCCCGGCGGACCTGCGCAAGGGCATGGACTCCCCGACCGCGGACATCGCGAACATGGGTGAGCGGATGGGCGGCGGCCTGGTCGCCGGTCTGTTCCTGCAGGAGTTCGTCGGCGAGGGCATCACCTGGGCCCACCTCGACATCGCGGGCCCGGCCTTCCACGAGGGTGCGCCGTACGGCTACACCCCCAAGGGCGGCACGGGCTCCGCGGTCCGCACGCTGGTGAAGCTGGCGGAGCGCACAGCCGACGGCGAGCTCTGACCGTCCCCTCGGGCCCGTCCCGAACGTCACGGCCCCCGGGAGGCTCCCGGGGGCCGTTGCGCTCTCGACGAAATCCGTAGGTTCGTACGCCGGTGTTACCCGCCCGTACGGACGATCGCCCGGTCTCACACACCGGCCCCGCGTCCCGCCGTCCGGCAACAAGTGCGAAGATGGGTTCTCGGCAGGACAGGGCCCCCACCACAGGGCCGAAGAAAAAGCGGCCGAACACCAGCCGCCGCCCGGTCATCGGAGACCGGCGCCCGGCGCACATGCATGGAGGACGTGACGTGGCGAACGACGCCAGCACCGTTTTCGACCTAGTGATCCTCGGCGGCGGTAGCGGCGGTTACGCCGCGGCGCTGCGCGGAGCGCAGCTGGGCCTGGACGTCGCACTGATCGAGAAGAACAAGCTCGGCGGCACCTGCCTGCACAACGGCTGCATCCCGACGAAGGCCCTGCTCCACGCCGGCGAGGTCGCCGACCAGGCCCGCGAGGCGGAGCAGTTCGGTGTCAAGGCCTCCTTCGAGGGCATCGACATCAAGGCCGTGCACAAGTACAAGGACGACGTGATCTCGGGCCTGTACAAGGGCCTGCAGGGTCTGGTCGCCTCCCGCAAGGTGACGTACATCGAGGGCCACGGCCGGCTCTCCTCCCCGACCTCCGTCGACGTCGACGGCCGCCGCGTCGAGGGTCGCCACGTCCTCCTCGCCACCGGTTCCGTACCGAAGTCGCTGCCGGGTCTGGAGATCGACGGCAACCGGATCATCTCCTCGGACCACGCGCTGACCCTGGACCGCGTCCCGGAGTCCGCGATCATCCTCGGCGGCGGTGTCATCGGCGTCGAGTTCGCCTCCGCGTGGAAGTCCTTCGGCACCGACGTCACGGTCATCGAGGGCCTGAAGCACCTGGTCCCGGTCGAGGACGAGAACAGCTCCAAGCTTCTTGAGCGCGCGTTCCGCAAGCGCGGCATCAAGTTCAACCTCGGCACGTTCTTCCAGTCCGCCGAGTACACCGACAGCGGCGTCAAGGTCACCCTGGCCGACGGCAAGACCTTCGAGGCCGAGGTCCTGCTCGTCGCCATCGGCCGCGGCCCGGTCTCGGCCGGTCTCGGCTACGAGGAGCAGGGTGTCGCGATGGACCGCGGCTACGTCCTCGCCGACGAGTACATGCGTACCAACGTGCCCACGATCTCGGCGGTCGGCGACCTCGTCCCGACCCTGCAGCTGGCCCACGTCGGCTTCGCCGAGGGCATCCTGGTCGCGGAGCGCCTGGCCGGTCTGAAGACCGTTCCGATCGACTACGACGGCGTGCCCCGGGTGACGTACTGCCACCCCGAGGTCGCCTCCGTCGGCATCACCGAGGCCAAGGCCAAGGAGATCTACGGCGCGGACAAGGTCGTCGCCCTGAAGTACAACCTCGCGGGCAACGGCAAGAGCAAGATCCTGAAGACCGCGGGCGAGATCAAGCTCGTCCAGGTCAAGGACGGTGCCGTGGTCGGCGTCCACATGGTCGGTGACCGCATGGGCGAGCAGGTCGGCGAAGCGCAGCTGATCTACAACTGGGAGGCGCTGCCGGCCGAGGTCGCGCAGCTCATCCACGCCCACCCGACGCAGAACGAGGCGCTCGGCGAGGCGCACCTGGCGCTGGCCGGCAAGCCTCTGCACTCCCACGACTGACGCTCACGTCATCACGGGCGCGACGACCACTTACCGCAATTCGTTAGGAGCAACTGAAACCATGTCGGTTTCCGTAACCCTGCCGGCGCTCGGCGAGAGCGTCACCGAGGGCACCGTCACCCGCTGGCTCAAGGCCGAGGGTGAGCGTGTCGAGGCCGACGAGCCGCTGCTCGAGGTCTCGACCGACAAGGTCGACACCGAGATCCCCGCCCCCGCGTCGGGCGTCCTCGCCTCCATCAAGGTCGCCGAGGACGAGACCGTCGAGGTCGGCGCCGAGCTCGCGATCATCGACGACGGCTCCGGTGCGCCGGCTGCCGCCCCGGCTCCGGCGGCCGCCGCCGCCGAGGCCCCGGCGCAGGAGGCCCCGCAGGCCCAGCCGTCCGCCGAGACCCAGCAGCCCGCCCCGGCCCCGACCGCCGAGGCCGCCTCCGGCGGCGGCTCCGCCGAGGGCACCGACGTCGTCCTGCCGGCGCTCGGCGAGTCCGTCACCGAGGGCACCGTCACCCGCTGGCTGAAGTCGGTCGGCGAGACCGTGGAGGCCGACGAGCCGCTGCTCGAGGTCTCCACCGACAAGGTCGACACCGAGATCCCGGCCCCGGCCTCCGGTGTCCTCCTGGAGATCGTCGTCGCCGAGGACGAGACCGCCGAGGTCGGCGCCAAGCTGGCCGTCATCGGTGCCGAGGGTGCCGCTCCGGCCGCCGCTCCGGCTCCGGCGGCTCCGGCCCAGGCCGCGCCCGCCGCCCCTGCCCCGGCTCCGGCTGCTCCGGCCGCCCCGGCCCCGGCTCCGGCTGCTCCGGCCGCCCCGGCCCCGGCTCCGGCTGCTCCGGCCGCCCCGGCTCCGGCCCAGGCCGCGCCCGCCGCCCCGGCTCCGGTCGCCGCTCCGGCCCCCGTGGCCGCCCCGGCTCCGGCCGCGCCCGCCCCCGCCGCCGCACAGCCGGCGGACGACGGCGCCTACGTGACCCCGCTGGTCCGCAAGCTCGCCTCCGAGAACGGCATCGACCTGGCGTCCGTCAAGGGCTCCGGCGTCGGCGGCCGTATCCGCAAGCAGGACGTCCTCGCGGCCGCCGAGGCCAAGAAGGCCGCCCCGGCCCCCGCCGCCGCTCCCGCGGCCGCCGCTCCCAAGGCCCCTGCCCTGGAGGCGTCGCCGCTGCGCGGTCAGACCGTCAAGATGACCCGCATGCGCAAGGTCATCGGCGACAACATGATGAAGGCGCTGCACGGCCAGGCCCAGCTGTCCTCGGTCGTCGAGGTCGACATCACCAAGCTGATGAAGCTGCGCGCCCGTGCCAAGGACGCGTTCGCCGCCCGCGAGGGCGTCAAGCTGTCCCCGATGCCGTTCTTCGTGAAGGCGGCGGCCCAGGCCCTGAAGGCCCACCCGGTCATCAACGCCCGGATCAACGAGGACGAGGGCACCATCACGTACTTCGACTCGGAGAACATCGGCATCGCCGTGGACTCCGAGAAGGGTCTGATGACGCCGGTCATCAAGGGTGCGGGCGACCTGAACATCGCCGGCATCTCCAAGGCCACGGCCGACCTGGCCGGCAAGGTCCGCGGCAACAAGATCACCCCGGACGAGCTGGCCGGTGCGACCTTCACCATCAGCAACACCGGTTCGCGCGGTGCGCTGTTCGACACGATCATCGTGCCTCCGAACCAGGTCGCCATCCTGGGTATCGGTGCCACGGTCAAGCGTCCGGCCGTCATCGAGACCGCCGAGGGCACCGTCATCGGCGTCCGCGACATGACGTACCTGACGCTCTCCTACGACCACCGCCTGGTGGACGGCGCCGACGCGGCCCGTTACCTGACGGCCGTCAAGGCGATCCTGGAGGCCGGCGAGTTCGAGGTCGACCTCGGCCTGTAGGGCGAGGCCCGATTGGCAACGTAACAAGCCTCACCTGCGGCGCCCCCGCCCGGAAGTGTTTCCGGGCGGGGGCGCCGCCGTATTGTCTTGAGAGTCAACGCGTCCCTTAAGGAGCGGCTTCATGAGCGTGCCCGTCGTCCACTCGCTGCGCGAACAGATCCGCGAGCACATCGTGGAGGGCATCGTCAGCGGCCGCTGGAAGCCGGGCGAGCGGATCGTGGAGCGCCGGATCGCGACCGAGCTGGAGGTCAGCCAGACGCCGGTCCGCGAGGCACTGCGCGAGCTGGAGTCGCTGCGGCTGATCGAGTCCTCCCCCAACAAGGGCGTCCGGGTGCGGAATCTGACCGCGGCGGACCTGGAGGAGAGCTATCCGGTCCGGGCCGGTCTGGAGCAGATCGCGGCGGAGCTCGCGGCGACCCGGCTCGCGGCCGACTGCTCGGCCCTGGAGCCGCATGTGGCGGCGCTGTACGAGGCGGACCGGACGGCGGACGGAACGGCCCAGGTACGGCACACGGTGGGCTTCCACCGCGAGCTGGTGAAGGCGGCCGGGAACGGCGTGCTGCTGCACACCTGGGAGGGCCTGGGCATCGAGGTCTTCACGGCGCTGTCGATCCGCTGGCTCGGCACGGTCCAGAAGTCGTACGCCGAGGAGCACCAGGAGCTCGTGGAGGCCTTCCGGCGCGGCGACCCGAACATCGGCTCCCTGGTCAAGGCCCACGTCCTCGGCTGCGCCCCGAGAGCCTGACGCACCGGCGCGACGCGCGGCGCCCGACCCCCCTCCGTACCCGATGAGCGGGCCCTCCACGGGCCCGCTCATTCGTGCGAGGGGCCTCTCATTCGGCCTCCCACCTGCGAAAACAAGGCACCCGGTGCCCGTTTTCGCGGCACCCTGTGCCGACTTTCGCGATCTGGAGCGGTTTTCCCCGGCTACCCTTTGATCGATCATCGATCGGCGGCTTACAGTCTTCGGCGGGCCGCTACCCGGCCCTTCGCCCTGTCCTGCCAGACAAGGCACCCCTTCTCCACCCCCATCTGTCCGGAAGGCGGCGATCATGACCGATCCCGTAGGCAAGATTCCGAGTGAGCTCGACCAGCTCCCGGACCGTGACACCGAGGAGACCGCCGAGTGGGCGGCCTCCCTGGACGCCGTCACCAAGGCCGCCGGCCCGCACCGGGCCGCCTACCTGATGCGCCGCACGCTGCAGCACGCCGAGGGCACGGGCCTGGCCCTGCCCAAGCTGCTGGAGACGGACTACGTCAACACCATCCCCACCTCCGCGGAGCCCGTCATCGACGGCGACGAGGAGATGGAGCGCAGGATCACCGCCTGGAACCGCTGGAACGCCGCCGCCATGGTGACGCGCGGTGCCAAGCACGGGGTCGGCGGCCACATCGCCACGTTCGCGTCGGCGGCCTGGCTCTACGAGACCGGCTTCAACCACTTCTTCAAGGGCAAGGAAGCCGACGGTTCCGGCGACCAGCTCTACATCCAGGGCCACGCCTCCCCGGGCATCTACGCCCGTGCGTTCCTCGACGGACGCCTGAACGAGGCCCACCTCGACAACTTCCGGCAGGAGTCGGGCGGCAACGGCCTCCCCTCCTACCCGCACCCGCGCCGCCTCCCCTGGCTGTGGGAGTTCCCGACCGTCTCCATGGGTCTGGGCCCGCTCTCCGCCATCTACCAGGCGCGCTTCAACCGCTACCTCACCAACCGCGCCATCAAGGACGTCTCCGCCTCCCACGTGTGGGCGTTCCTCGGTGACGGCGAGATGGACGAGCCCGAGTCGACGGCGGCACTCGCGCTCGCCGCCCGCGAGGGTCTGGACAACCTGACCTTCGTCATCAACTGCAACCTGCAGCGCCTCGACGGCCCGGTCCGCGCCAACTTCAAGATCGTGCAGGAGCTGGAGGCCCAGTTCCGCGGCGCCGGCTGGAACGTCGTGAAGTCGCTGTGGGGCAACGCCTGGGACGAGCTGTTCGCGCTCGACACCACCGGCGCCCTCGTCCGCCGCCTCCGCGAGGTCCCGGACGCGCAGGTCCAGACGTACCAGACCCGCGACGCCGCCTACATCCGCGAGGACTTCTTCGGCAAGGACCCGGCGCTCGTCGCGATGGCGCAGCTGCTGAGCGACGACAAGATCCTCGAGTGCTTCCACCTCTCCCGCGGTGGCCACGAGCCGCGCAAGGTGTACGCCGCGTACAAGGCCGCCCTGGAGTTCAAGGGCGCCCCGACGGTGATCCTCGCGCAGACCGTGAAGGGCTTCACCCTGGGTGAGGGCTTCGCGTCGAAGAACGCGAACCACCAGATGAAGAAGCTCTCGACCGACGAGTTCAAGAACATGCGTGACCTCCTCGGTCTGCCGATCTCGGACGCGCAGTTCGTCGACGGCGTGGTGCCGTACGGCCACCCCGGTGCCGACTCCGCCGAGGTCCGCTACCTCCAGGAGCGCCGCGCGGCGCTCGGCGGCCCGGCCCCGGCCCGCCGCTCGCACGCGCTCGCCCCGCTGCCGGCCCCGGCGGAGAAGGCGTTCGCCGCCTTCGACAAGGGCTCCGGCTCGCAGTCGATGGCGACGACGATGGCCTTCGTCCGTCTGGTCAAGGACCTGATCCGCGACAAGGAGACCGGCAAGCGCTGGGTCCCGATCGTCCCGGACGAGGCCCGTACCTTCGGTATGGAGTCGCTGTTCCCGTCGCTCGGCATCTACTCGCCGAAGGGCCAGACGTACGAGCCGGTCGACCGCGACCAGCTGATGTACTACAAGGAGGCCGTCAACGGCCAGATCCTCAACGAGGGGATCACCGAGGCCGGCTCGATGGCCGACTTCATCGCCGCGTCCACCGCGTACTCCACGCACGGTGAGGCGATGATCCCGTTCTACATCTTCTACTCGATGTTCGGCTGGCAGCGCACGGCCGACCAGATGTGGCAGCTCGGCGACCAGCTCGGCCGCGGCTTCCTCGTCGGTGCCACGGCGGGCCGTACGACGCTGACCGGTGAGGGCCTGCAGCACGCCGACGGCCACTCCCCCGTCATCGCGGCGACCAACCCGGCCGCCCTGACGTACGACCCTGCGTTCGCCTACGAGGTCGCGGCGATCGTCAAGGAGGGCCTGCGCCGGATGTACGGCGAGGGCGCCGAGGGCGAGGACCGGGACGTCTTCTACTACCTCACGGTCTACAACGAGCCGATGCCGCAGCCGGCCAAGCCGGCCGGGGTCGACGAGGGCATCGTCAAGGGCCTGTACCGCTTCAACACGGCGGAGTCGGCGGGTCTCGACCTGCCGGCGAACGCCGCGCGGATCCAGCTGCTCTCCTCCGGTACGGCCATCCACTGGGCCCTGGAGGCGCAGAAGCTGCTCGCCGCCGAGTGGGGCGTGGGCGCGGACGTGTGGTCCGCGACCTCCTGGACGGAGCTGCGGCGCGACGCGCTGGAGTCCGACGCGGCGCTGCTGCGCGGCGAGGAGCAGGTCCCGTACATCCGCAGGGCGCTGGAGGGCGTGGAGTCCCCGGTCCTCGCCGTCTCGGACTACATGCGTCAGGTCCCGGACCAGATCGCGCAGTGGGTCGAGCAGGACTGGTCGTCGCTCGGTGCGGACGGCTTCGGTCTGTCGGACACGCGTGACGCGGCCCGTCGCCACTTCGGTGTCGACGCGCAGTCGATCGTCGTCGCGGCCCTGGCCCAGCTCGCCCGCCGCGGCGAGGTCCCGGCCTCGGCCGTGAAGGAGGCGCGCGAGCGCTACGGCCTGTAAGGCCTGCGGGCCGGACTCCGGCCCGGCTGTCGGTGCGTGCGCGCATGATGGGGGTCATGCGCGCAGCCCGGCTCATCAAGATGGTCCTTCTGCTCCAGTCCCGTCCGTCGATGACGGCGGCCGAACTGGCCGCGGAGCTGGAGGTGTCCGAACGGACCATCACCCGTGATGCCCTCGCCCTCTCGGAGGCGGGGGTTCCGGTGTATGCGGACCGGGGCAGGGCCGGCGGGTACCGGCTGATCGGCGGCTATCGCACGCGGCTCACGGGCCTCGCGCGCGGCGAGGCCGAGGCGCTGTTCCTGTCCGGACTGCCGGGCGCGCTGCGGGACATGGGCCTGGAGGACGCGGCGTCGGCGGCCCGGCTGAAGGTGTCCGCGGCGCTGCTGCCCTCGCTGCGCGACGCCCCGGACTCGGCTGCGCAGCGCTTTCTGCTCGACGCCCCGGGCTGGTACCAGGAGCCGGAGACGCCGGAGCTGCTGCCCCCGATCGCGGAGGCGGTCTGGGACGACCGGCTCCTCTCGGCGCGCTACCGGCGCGGGGACGCCGAGGTGGAGCGCGAGCTGGCACCGTACGGGCTCGTCCTGAAGGCGGGCGTCTGGTACCTGTGCGCCCGCTCGGGTACGGCGTTCCGTACCTACCGGGTGGACCGTTTCGCGGCCGTGGCCCTCGGCGAGGAGCGGTTCGAGCGGGTCGAGGAGTTCGACCTGCCCGCGTTCTGGTCGGAGCGGGCCGCGGAGTTCGCCCGTTCGATCCTGCGCGCCGAGGTCGTCCTGCGGCTCTCGGAGGCGGGGGCGCGCCGGCTGCCGTACGTGACGGACCGCGCGGCGGCGGAGGAGGCGCTCGCGGCCGCCTCGACGGACGGCGGGGGCCGGCTGACGGCGACGCTCCGCGTGGAGAACGAGGAGGTCGCCTTCAGCCAGCTGCTGACCCTGGGCCCGGAGGTGGAGGTCCTGTCCCCCGCCCCGCTCCGCTCCCGCTTCACGGCCGCGGCGGAGGGCCTCTCCGCGCTGTACGGCCGGGAGGCCGGACGGCGCGGTGGTCAGCGGTAGTCGTCCACGGAGGGGGTGCCGGTCTCGCCTGCGAGCATGTAGCCCCAGGCGTCGGGCTGCGAGCCGTCCACGTCCGTGAAGCCGTACACCCGGGCCAGCTGACCGCTGGAGAGCGACTGGCCGTTCCAGCGGGCCCGGTCGGGGTCGGCCGCGAGGGCCACGACGGCGCGGCCGACGTACAGCGGGGACTCGGCGATCTCGAAGCCCGGGACCTTCTCGATCGCGTCCCTCCAGTTCTCCTCGGTCACGCCGAAGGCCGCCAGCATCTGTTCGGAACGCAGCCAGCCGGGCGTGAGGCAGACCGCGCTGGCACCGACGTCCTCCAGGTCGTGGGCGAGCGCGAACGCCATCCGGATCGGGGCGTTCTTCGTGAGGTCGTAGAAGAAGTTCTCGCGGAACCGCGTGTTCCATGCGGCGGTTCCGTCGGTCATCTCGACGACGAGTCCGCCCGGGTGGCGGATCAGCAGCGGTAGCGCGAGGCGGGAGGTGATCGCGTGCGTCCGCACACCGAGCTCCATCATGCGCAGCCCGTCGGTCAGATCGGTCTCCCAGATCTTCTTGCCGAACTTGAGCAGGTGTTCCCCGCCCCACACGTCGTTGACGAGGACGTCCAGCCGGCCGCGCTCCGCGTCGATCCGTTCGACGAGCGCCCGGACCTGGTCGATCTCCAGATGGTCGGTGGGAACGGCGACGCCCTCGCCGCCGGCCGCCGTCACCAGCTCGGCCGTCTGCTCGATGGTCTCGGTCGTACGGCCGACCTCGCTCACCCTGTCCCGGGTGGTGCGCCCGGTCACGTACACGGTGGCGCCCGCCGTGCCGAGCGCCACGGCGATGGCCCGTCCGGCGCCCCGTGTGGCGCCCGCGACCAGTGCGATCCTGCCGCTGAGCGGCTTCGTTTCGGTCTCCATGGAACGAGCGTGACAGGAAAGTGCGACACCCCCTGTCCGGTTTGATTTTGGCTGTTTCCGGGTGCGTCGCCCTTCCCCAAGGTCGATGCTTGGTCCGTGATGGACGAGACGGAGTTCTGGGAGATCATCGACTCCACCCGCGAGGCCGCCGAGGGCGACCCCGAGGAACACGCCGACCTGCTCGTCGAGCGGCTGCTGCAGCTCGACCCCGACTCCGTGCTCGACTTCGCCCGCCACTTCGAGGCCCGCTACAACCGCGCGTACCGCTGGGACCTCTGGGGCGCGGCGGCGGTGCTGCTCGACGGGGCGGGCGACGACGCCTTCGACTACTTCCGCTGCTGGCTCATCGGGCAGGGCCGGGAGGTCTTCGAGGGCGCGGTGCACGACCCGGACGCGCTCGCCGAGCTGCTCGACGAGTTCGACGAGGAGATCGACGGGGACGGCGAGGAGCTGGGGTTCGCGGCGGACGAGGCGTACGAGCAGCTCACCGGCGCGGAGGCACCGGACCTGGGGATTCCGCCGCAGCCCGCGGAGCCGGAGGGCCTCGCCTTCGACCTGGAGGACGACACGGCGCTCGCGGCACGCTATCCGCGCCTGTGGGAGCGGTTCGGCGCGTAGCCGGCCCGAGCGCTTCGGCGCGTAGCCGGCCCGGCCTCCCGTACCAGGAGGGTGGGGTACGGACCCGGGGGGGCCGTCCCCACCCCGGGTCTGTACCGGTCCGTCAGCCGAGCCGCAGCTCGGGGTCCACCTGACCGAGGATCATGTCCGTCCGCGCCGGCAGCGCCTCGTGGAGGGTGTCGGGCTGCGGGACCACCCAGTACTTGCCCTCCGCGACCTGCGCGAAGACCCGCTCCGCGTGTTCCTCGGGGGTCAGGCCGTGCTCGTCGCTCATGGCCTGGAGACGGTCGGAGAAACCGGTGACCTCGGGCGGCTCGGACGCCCCGGGGCGAGCCGCCCGGAAGATCTCGCTCCGCACGGCCCCGGGGGTCACCACGGAGACCTGGATCGGGGCGCCCTTCATCCGCATCTCGTAGTGCAGCGACTCGGTCAGGGCGAGCGTGCCGAACTTGGTGACGCTGTACGGGGCCATCAGGGGGCTGGGCAGCAGCCCGCCGATCGACGACACGTTCACCACCCAGGCCCGCTCGCCGCGCTCCAGCATGCGCGGCACGAAGGCGCGGATGCCGTTCACGTAGCCGCCGACGTTGACGCGGAGCATGGCGTCCCAGCGCTCGGCGGGGATCTCCCAGGAGTAGCCCATGGCCATGATCCCGGCGTTGTTGACCAGCAGGTCGACGGCGCCGAAGCGGCTGTACGCGCGGTCGGCGAGCGCCTCCACGGAGGACGGGTCGGCGACGTCGGTGACGACCGCCTCGGCCTGCGCCCCCGCCTCCCGCAGCTCGTCCGCGAAGGCGGTGAGACGGTCGGCGGCGATGTCGGCGAGCACGAGCCTCATGCCGAGGCCGGCGGCGTGCCGGGCGAGCCCGGCGCCGATCCCGGAGGAGGCGCCCGTGATCACCGCCGTACGGCCGCCGAAGACCGTGGCGGCGCTCATCAGAAGTGCGTCCCGCCGTCGACACGGACCTCGGTGCCGGTGATGAACTTCCCGTCGTCGGAGGCGAGCATCGCGACGACACCGGCCACGGTCTCGGGGCCGGCGAAGCCCTCGCCGATGGCCGGGGCGAGCTTGGCGAAGAGGGACCAGTCGGTGTCCTCGGGCAGGCCGGGGCCGGTGGACTGGCCGCTGGCGCCGGAGCCGTCGGTCATGCCGGAGGAGATGGAGCCGGGCTGCACGGCGGTGAAGCGGATGCCCTGCTTGGCGTACTCGGCGGCCAGTGCGTGGGTCATGGACTGGATGCCGCCCTTGCTGGCCGCGTAGGCGGCCATGTACGGGTGGGCGAACACCGCCGAGGTGGAGGAGAAGTTCACGACGGCGGAGCCGTTGCCCTCCAGGAGCGCCGGGACGGCCTCGCGGATCATCAGGAACGTGCCGGTCAGGTTGATCCGGACGACCTGCTCGAAGGCGTCGAGCGTCGTCTCGTGCGTGTGCGAGGAGCGCAGGATGCCGGCGGCGTTGACCAGCACGTCCAGGCCGCCGAGCGCCTCGACGGCGGCGGTGACACCGGCGCGTACCGAGGTCTCGTCGGCGATGTTCACGACGAGGGCGTTCAGCCGGTCGGCGTCGGCGCCGGCCTTGGCGACGGTGTCCTTGAGGCCGGCCTCGCTGATGTCGGCGGCGACGACGCTGCCGCCCTCGGCGAGCATGCGCAGCACGGTGGCCTGGCCGATGCCGGAGCCGCCACCGGTGACCAGTGCGCGGCGTCCTTCGTAGCGGTTCATGTCCTGTCCGACCTCTCGACGGCGATTCTCTCGGTGCAGGCACACCGTACGCCTGAGTGGCACGATTTGCCATACTTGCACGAAATGCATGGTCGGCAGGGGCGGCGTACTCTTCGTACGGTGAGCACCAAGCCCTCCTCGAAGCCCGGCTCCCTGACGGAGCGCCGCAAGGCGGCCACCCAGCTCGACATCGCGCGCGCCGCCGCCGAGCTCTTCACCGAACGCGGCCCCGACGGCACCACGGCCGAGGACATCGCCCTGCGCGCCGGGGTCGCGCTGCGCACCTTCTACCGGTACTTCCGCTCCAAGCAGGACGCGGTCGCCCCGCTCCTCGCGGGCGGCGCGGACCGCTGGCGGGAGTCGCTGGCGGCGGCGGAGCCGGGGTCGACGGTGCCGGCCGCCCTGGAGCGGTCGATCGCCGAGGCGCTCGCGGCCGCCGACGAGGAGGCGGCCGAGGGGCTGCGCTGGACGCGCGGGCTGCTGAGGGCGGCCGCGGAGGACGCGGCGCTGCGGGCCGTCTGGTACCGGGTGAACCAGGAGTCGGAGGAGAAGCTGCTCACGGTGGTGGCGGAGCTGGCCGGCCCGGGCGCCGACCCGCTGGAGGTACGGCTCGCGGCGGCGGCGGCCACGGACGCGATCCGGGTCGCCCTGGAAGCCTGGGCGGAGACGGACGCGCCCGTCCGCGGCAAGGGCGCGCCGGCCGAGCTCGCGGTGCGCTGCCTGCGGGAACTGATGGGCGGGATGGGCCCGTTGACGCCGGCCGTGGCCGCGCGCACGGACGCCTAGGGACGGTCTTCCTACGGCGCGACCGAGCGGCCCATCAGGACGTCGTCGACGTACGCGCCGTCCAGGAAGAACTCGCCGGGCAGGACGCCCTCCACCACGAAGCCCTCGGAGGCGTAGAGCGCGCGGGCGGGCTTGTTGTGGCCGAGGACGCGCAGGGTGATCCGTGTGCAGCCCTGGCGCCTGGTCTCGTCGAATGCGGCGCGCAGCAGCGCGCGGGCCACGCCCCGGCCGCGGGCGCTCTCGGCGACGGCGAGTCCCTGGATCTGGCGGACGTGCGCGTTGCAGGCGAGCGGGGTGGGCGGCACGAGCCGCAGGTAGCCGACGACGTCCGGCCCGCGCTGCGCGACCAGGAAGTCCTCGGGCCGGTGCCGGTCGTCGAAGAAGGGCGCGTACGGGGGCTCGGGCGGCGGGAGCACGGCGTGCAGTGGCGACCAGGTCGCGCGGTCCAGCTCCGCCAGCGCGTCCCCGTCGGCGGCGAGGGCCTGTCGTATGTGCGTCTCCGGCGCGATCATGTGCGCCACTGTGCCACGTCCGGGCCGGGGAGGGCAGGATGTCCCCATGCAACGCTCGCGTATCGCCGTCACCGGCGCCTCCGGACTCATCGGCACGGCCCTGGTGCGCTCGCTGCGCGCCGACGGCCACCACGTCAGCCGTCTGGTGCGGCGGCCCGCCCGGACCGCGGACGAGATCGAGTGGGACCCGGCGCGGCTGTACGTCGACACCGCGGGGCTCGTCGGGGTCGACGCGGTCGTGCACCTGGCGGGCGCGGGCGTCGGCGAGCGCCGCTGGAGCGAGGCGTACAAGAAGGAGATCCGCGACAGCCGCGTGCTCGGTACGCGCGCGATCGCGGAGGCCCTCGCCTCGCTGGCCGACCCGCCGAAGGTCCTGGTGTGCGGCACGGCGCTCGGCTACTACGGCGACACGGGCTCGCGCGCGGTGGACGAGAGCGCGCCCGCGGGCGAGGGGTTCCTGCCCTCGGTCTGCGTGGAGTGGGAGGCGGCGGCGGCCCCCGCCGAGGAGGCCGGCATCCGGGTCGTCTACGCCCGCACCGGTCTCGTCGTGGCCGCGGAGGGCGGGGCGTGGGGCCGGCTCTTCCCGGTCTTCCGCGCCGGGGTCGGCGGGCGGATGGGCGACGGCCGGCAGTACTGGAGCTTCATCTCGCTGCACGACGAGGTGGCCGCCCTGCGGCACCTGGTCGACACCGACTCCCTGGCGGGGCCGGTGAACCTGACCGCCCCCGAGCCGGTGACCAACCGGGAGGTGACGGCGGCGATGGGCCGGGTCCTGCGGCGCCCGACGCTCTTCACGGTCCCGGCGCCGGCGCTGCGCCTGGCGCTCGGGGAGTTCGCGGTGGATGTGCTGGGCAGTCAGCGCGTGCTGCCGAGCCGCCTGTTGGAGTCGGGGTTCGATTTCGCCTTCCCGACGATCGACGAGTCGATCCGCGCGGCGGCCTGACACCGCACGGTGCGACCCCGTGCTGCGTGCACCCCCGCGCGCGCCGCTGGCGCGGGCCCGGGCGAAGGCCCAGGCTGGCATGCCCTGAATGCGAATGCGGGCATTCCGGGGGCCGGTTGGGGGCATAGGCCTCCCACCAGCCGCGCCGACCTGGGGAGGGGCACGTGCTCAGTACCGCACGCCACAAGGACGTCGCCACGGACGTCGTCATCGTCGGGGCCGGGATCGCGGGGCTCGCGGCCGCCCACCGGCTGACCAGCGCCGGGCTCGGCGTCACGGTCCTGGAGGCCGGTCCACGGGTCGGCGGCCGGATGGCCACCGACGACATGGAGGGCTTCCGCCTCGACCGGACCGGGCCGCTGCTCACGGCCTCGCATGCCGAACTGCTCAGGACACGGGGCCTGGAGGGGGTGGCGCTGCGACCGTTCGCGCCGGGGGCCCTGGTGCACAGCGACGGCCGGTACGCGAGGGTCGGAGAACCGTTCCCGCACCCGCGCCGGCGCTCCCCCCACACACCCTGGCGCGTGGGGGGAGCGTTCAGTGTGGCGCGCGCCCTCGCGAGCGCCCCCCGCAATCCGGCCGCCTCGCTGGACCAGGCGCGGCTCGGCGCCTCGCTGGCACGGCTCGCGGCGACGCCCGCGCAGCGCCTGCTGGCCCGGCCGGAGCGGACGGCCCGCGAGGCGCTGACGGCCCGGCTGCCTGCTCGCACGGTCCAGGCGGCCGTACGGCCCCTGATCGCGTCGCTGCTCGGCGATCCCGACCTGACCACGTCCAGTCGCCAGGCCGACCTGGCACTGCGCGCGTTCGCGCGCGGGCGGCTCTGCGTCCCGGAGGGCGGGGCCGGCTCGCTGCCCGAGCTGCTCGCCGCGTCGCTGCCGCCGGGGACGGTGCGCACGGGGGTCCGGGTCACGGACGTCGCGATCAACCGGGTCGAGACGGCGGAGCACGGGGTCTTCGGCTGCCGTTCGGTCCTGCTGGCCACGGGCGCGCGTACGGCGGCCGAGCTGCTGCCGGGGCTGCGCGTGCCACGCTTCCACGCGGTCACCGTGCTGCACCACACGGCCCCCGAGGCGCCCACCCCCGACCCGGTCCTGATCCTGGAGTCCGATCCGGGCGGCCCTGTCGCGCACACGGCCGTCATGAGCGCCGTCGATCCCACGAGGGCACCCGCGGGCCGCGTCCTGGTGTCCTCGACGATCCTCGGCACCCCGCCCGACGACGCGGAGCGCCGGGTCCGCAAGCACCTCGCGACCCTGTACGGGACGTCGACGGACGAGTGGGAGCTCCTCGCCCTGCACCACACCCCCGAGGCGATACCCGCGATGCCGCCGCCGCACGACGCCCGTCGCCCGGTCCGCCTGCTCGCCGGTCTCTACGTCTGCGGCGACCATCGGGACACGTCCACGCCCCAGGGGGCCCTGGCCTCCGCCCATCGCGCGGCGCACGCGCTCCTGACGGACCTCGGCATCCGTGTGCCCCAGGGCGCCCCGGCGGAGGCGGCGGCGTAGGAGGGCACGACCGGCAGGCGCGCGGGGGCGTCAGCCGATGGCCGCCACGCGGTCGCGGTAGGTACGGACCGCAGCCGCGTCGCGGTACGGCTCCAGTCGCCGTTCGAAGTCGCGGACGTACTCGAGCGCGCGGGCCGAACGCATCTCGGAGGCCTGCTGCGCCGCCTCCGCGCCCAGGGCGCAGGCCTGGTCCAGTTCGCCGAGGCCGAGACGGGCGGAGGCGAGGACCACCCGGCAGAAGAGGCGGCTGCGCGCGAAGCCCGGGGCGCGGAGCTGGAGGGAGCGTTCGGCGTGCTGCGCCGCGGCCCGGTACTGCTGGAGGTCGCGGTGGCAGTGCCCGAACTCGTCGGAGAGCTGCGCCTCGTCGAAGGGACGCGCCCAGTACGGCACGTCGTCCCCGGGCCTGGCCGTCTCCAGCGCCCGCTCGGCCCTGGCCAGCGCGGCGCCGCACGCCCGGGCCTCACCGAGCACCCCGTGCCCGCGCGCCTCCACGGAGTGGAGCAGGGCCTGGACGACGGGCGGCGCGGCGGAGCCGACGCCCTGCTGGGCGACCCGGGCCAGCTGCACGGCCTCGCGCCCGTGGCCGAGGTAGACGGCCTGCCGGCTCATGGTGATCAGGACGTACGAGCCGTAGGCCCGGTCCCCCGCCGCCTGCGCGAGCCGCAGCGCCTGGACGAAGTACCGCTGGGCGAGGCCGTGCGCCGCGATGTCGTACGAGGTCCAGCCCGCCAGTCTCGTCAGATCGGCCGCCGCGGCGAACAGGCGGCGGCCGACGGTCTCCCCGTAGACACCGCGCAGCATCGGCTCGGCCTCGTGCTCGAGGTAGCGGACGAGTGCCTGGCGGGCGTGGCCGCCGCCGTACGCGTGGTCGAGGGTGCGGAAGAGCTCACCGACCGAGCGCAGCGCGGCGACGTCGCCGCTGGAGACCCGCTGCCCGGGTCCCCGGTCCGTACCGCGCTGCCGGGGCACCGAGATCCTGCCCTGCTGCGGCACCCGGGGGTCCTGTCCGAGCCGGCCGTCCGCGCCGAGCCGCCCGCTCGGCGCGGCGCTCTCGCTCCGCGCCACCCGGTCGTCGGCGCGGCCGATCAGCCAGTCGCGGCTGGGGACGACGAGCCCCGCCGGGGTGAAGGCGATCTTGCGCAGCTCCGCGTGGCTCCCGGAGTCCTTCCTCCACAGCCCGCTGACGATGTCGACGGCCTCGTCGGGTGTCGCCGCGAACTCGAGACCGGCGTACACGGGGGCGCAGGCGTCCAGACCGAGGTCCTGCGCGGAGAGGCGGCGGCCCAGGCGCCGGGTGAAGACCTCGGCGATCAGGGCGGGCGTGGTGCCGCGCGGCTGCTGACCACGCAGCCAGCGGGTCACGGAGGTCTTGTCGTACCGCAGGTCGAGTCCGTGCTCCAGGCCGAGCTGGTCCACCCGTCTCGCCAGGCCCGCGTTGGAGAATCCGGCCTCGGCGATGAGCGCGGCGAGCCGGCGGTTCGGGATGCGCTGCGGGGGTCGTTCCGTCATCAGCTGTGCGGTCTCCTGCCTTCCGGGCCCAGGTGGAAGCCCGTGCGGCCCCTCATGGAACGGCGTGAATTTAGCGGCCCTCACCGCCTGTACCGCCTCCTTCGCCCCACATTCATCCGATCGTGTGAGGATTGGGGCCGTCGCTGACGGAGGGGTCCCCGCGCGGGGGCCGTCGCACCTGCCGGACCGGTCTCTCGGGTGCCGCCGTACAGTGGCATGGGCGCGAATGACGCATGGTGCCGAGCCGACCCGGGGCGATCCCCGGACCCGGCCACGCACCAGGAGGAGGCACTGCCGTGAGTGAGCTGCGATTCGTCCGTCTGGGCTTCGGCGACGACGCCGTCGAGTACCAGGTGGCCTGGGACAAGCAGCGCGAGGTGCACGCCGCCCGGTTCGCCGACGAGATCGCCGACACCTGTCTGCTCCTGGAGCACCCGCCCGTGTACACGGCGGGCCGGCGTACGGAGGAGAGCGAGCGCCCCCTGGACGGGACGCCGGTCGTGGACGTGGACCGCGGCGGAAAGATCACCTGGCACGGCCCCGGTCAGCTCGTCGGCTACCCGATCATGAAGCTGCCCCGCCCGGTCGACGTCGTCGCGCACGTGCGCCGCCTGGAGGAGGCGCTGATCCGCACGGCCGCCGAGTTCGGCGTGGAGACCACCCGGATCGAGGGCCGCAGCGGCGTCTGGGTCCTCGGCGACCCGGTGGAGCGGCGTCCGGCGCTCGGCGGGCTCTCGCTGGACTTCGACCCGCGGCTGAGCGATCCGGAGTTCGACCCGCGGCTCAACGGCCCGGAGTACGCCCCGTCCAACGCCGGCCAGCGCCGCGAGGACCGCAAGCTGGCCGCGATCGGCATCCGGGTCGCCAAGGGCGTCACCATGCACGGCTTCGCCCTGAACGTGAACCCGGACAACGCCTGGTTCGACCGGATCATCCCCTGCGGGATCCGGGACGCGGGCGTGGCCTCGCTCGCGAGCGAGCTGGGCCGGGACGTCACGATCGAGGAGGTCCTGCCGGTGGTCGAGAAGCACCTGCGCGCCGTCCTGGAGAACGCGGAGCTGAAGCCGCGCCCGGTCGAGCGCGAGACGGCCGCCACCTCCGCGTAGGGAATCGCGGGGAATGCCGGGCTCTGGCCACAGGTTGCCCAGGCGTAAACAAAACCGTACGAACAACGGGCGTACCCTGGTGTGCGCCGAAGAATCGAAGCTACAGGGAGCCGGTCGTGTCCGCAGTCGCACCCGACGGACGCAAGATGCTGCGCCTGGAGGTCCGTAACGCCCAGACCCCCATCGAGCGCAAGCCCGAGTGGATCAAGACCCGGGCGAAGATGGGTCCCGAGTACACGAAGATGCAGGGGCTCGTGAAGAGCGAGGGCCTGCACACGGTCTGCCAGGAGGCGGGCTGTCCCAACATCTTCGAATGCTGGGAGGACCGCGAGGCCACCTTCCTCATCGGCGGTGACCAGTGCACGCGGCGCTGCGACTTCTGCCAGATCGACACGGGCAAGCCCGAGGCGCTGGACCGTGACGAGCCCCGTCGCGTCGGTGAGTCGGTCGTCACGATGGACCTGAACTACGCCACCATCACCGGCGTCGCGCGCGACGACCTGGAGGACGGCGGCGCCTGGCTGTACGCGGAGACCGTGCGCCAGATCCACGAGCAGACGGCGGGCCGCGCCGACGGCCGTACGAAGGTCGAGCTGCTGGCCCCCGACTTCAACGCGGTGCCGGAGCTCCTGGCGGAGGTCTTCGCCTCCCGCCCCGAGGTCTTCGCGCACAACGTGGAGACGGTGCCGCGGATCTTCAAGCGGATCCGTCCCGGCTTCCGGTACGAGCGTTCGCTGGACGTCATCACCCGGGCCCGGGACTACGGTCTGGTCACGAAGTCGAACCTGATCCTCGGCATGGGCGAGACCCGCGAGGAGATCAGCGAGGCGCTCCAGCAGCTGCACGCGGCGGGTTGCGAGCTCATCACGATCACGCAGTACCTGCGCCCCTCCGTGCGGCACCACCCGGTGGAGCGCTGGGTGAAGCCGCAGGAGTTCGTGGAGCTGAAGGAGGAGGCCGACGAGATCGGCTTCTCCGGCGTGATGTCGGGCCCGCTGGTCCGTTCCTCCTACCGCGCGGGCCGGCTGTACCAGCAGGCGATCGAGAAGCGCGGCGCCGTGGACAACGCCACGCAGGCCGTCTGAGGCGTCATCGCCCGGCAGGCGCGTGATCGGCGTACGACCGTGTGAATTCACGCACAAGTAGTTACCGGCCGGTAGTGGCCGGATCCGGCGCGACCCGTACACCCCCGCAGGTCAGAGGGGAGTGCGGGTCGCGTCGGCGTCTGCGGATGCGTACAGATGGCCGCATCAACGTTTCATCAGTGTTTGACCACCGGGTCACGCACTGGTAACACCAGTCTGTGAGCCTGGCTTCACTCACCGCCACAGCGTCGTGAGCGCCGCACTCGCTCCACCCCCCACCTCGTCTCATCCACGCTTGAGGGAGGACCCCCGCATGCAGGCCGCGACACACGTCCGTGCCACCGCCATCCCGTCCGTCACCGACGCCCTGAGGGCCGTCGAGGCCCTGCTGCTCGCCGGCGGGCAGCGGACGGCCCGCCGGAACGCCTGGAACTCGGTCCTGGAGGACCGCCGCCGGGCCAAGGACCGGGTCGAGGCCCAGCATGTGATGGAGGCCGTGGCTGGCCGCGCTTCCCGGGCCACGTAAACTTCAGGACATGGCGAGGAAGGCAAACACGGGCAGCGGTGACGCTGCGAACCAGGGGCGACTGAAGCAGATCGCCCTCACGTACAAGATGACCCGAAAGGCTGACCCCAAGGTCGGGCTTGTCGTCGCGGGCGTGGGCATCGTCGTACTCGGTGTCCTCCTCGCGATCGGCTTCCTGATCGGGCACCCGGTCTACCTGGGCATCCTGGGCTTCATCCTGGCGCTGCTCGCGATGGCGATCGTCTTCGGACGACGTGCCGAGCGCGCCGCCTTCGGGCAGATGGAGGGCCAGCCGGGTGCGGCGGCCGCGGTGCTGGACAACATCGGGCGCGGCTGGACGACGACCCCGGCGGTCGCGATGAACAAGAGCCAGGACGTCGTGCACCGCGCGGTCGGCCGGGCGGGCATCGTGCTGGTGGCCGAGGGCAACCCGAACCGGGTGAAGCCCCTGCTGGCGGCCGAGAAGAAGAAGATGGCCCGCATCGTCGTGGACGTGCCGGTGACCGACATCGTCGTCGGCAACGGCGAGGGCCAGGTGCCGCTGAAGAAGGTCCGCACGACCATGCTGAAGCTGCCCCGGGTGCTCTCCGGCCCCCAGGTGACGGTGGCCAACGACCGGCTGCGGGCCATGGGCGACCTGATGAGCAACATGCCGCTGCCGAAGGGCCCGATGCCGAAGGGCATGCGGATGCCGCGCGGCGGAAAGATGCGCTGACCGACGGAGGTCCCACCACCTCCACGACGAAGGGCGCCCCCGGAACCGGTCGGTTCCGGGGGCGCCCTTCGTCGTACGGGGTGTCCGTGGTGGTGCGGGGTGTCCGTCGTCGCGGGTGGATCAGATCCGGACCTGTACGGCGCCGGAGAGGCGGTCATGGAGGCCCCGGCCGTCGCGGTCCCAGATCAGGGCCGGGATCGCGAGGCAGACGAGGATGCTGCGGACCACGACCCGGACGAGGCCGAGCCGGCCACCGTTCACCGAGGCGACCCGGAGGCCGAAGAGCCGCTTGCCGGGGGTGGAGCCGACGGTTCCGACCGTCAGCACGCTCAGGACGAGGAGGATGACCAGCGCCCAGTTGCCGGTCGCCTGGCTGTAGCCGTCGGTGACCAGGCCGTATGCGATCACCATGCAGAGGGCCCAGTCGACTGCGAGGGCGCCGATCCGGCGGCCCGGGCGGGCGATCGAACCGGGGCCCTCCTCGGGGAGCCCGAGCTGCTGACCGCGGTAGCCGAAGTCGACACCTGCGTCCTCGGCCGCCGCGCGGGGGCCGGACAGCCATGATCCGAGTGCTTGCCTGTTGTCCACCCGACAACGGTACTGCGCCCGTTTTTGATCACTTCGGCCCGGGTCGCCGAGGGGCGCCGGGAAGCGGAGGGACACCCGGGCCGGTTAACTTGGGTGAAACAAATGGGTCATGCTTGAGAAATCCCGTCTGCCTATGGTCGGGTCCAGCGTGTGCCCCCGCACTGGCCGCACGACCGAGCTGCAACCCCGCCCCTCCCCGGGCCGGGAGTAGGAGGAGTTGGATGTTCCAGAACGCCGACGAGGCCAAGAAGTTCATCAAGGACAACGACGTCAAGATGGTCGACGTCCGTTTCTGTGACCTTCCGGGAGTGATGCAGCACTTCACGATCCCGGCGACGGCGTTCGACCCGTCCGAGGAGCTCGCCTTCGACGGCTCGTCGATCCGCGGTTTCCAGGCCATCCACGAGTCCGACATGGCGCTCCGCGCCGACCTGACGACGGCGCGCCTGGACCCCTTCCGCCGCGACAAGACGCTGAACATCAACTTCTTCATCCACGACCCGATCACGGGCGAGCAGTACAGCCGTGACCCGCGGAACATCGCGAAGAAGGCCGAGGCGTACCTCGCCTCCACCGGCATCGCCGACACCGCGTACTTCGGCCCCGAGGCCGAGTTCTACGTCTTCGACTCGGTGCGCTTCAACACCACCGCCAACGAGGGCTTCTACCACATCGACTCCGAGGCCGGCGCCTGGAACACGGGTGCGGTCGAGGACAACCGCGGTTACAAGGTCCGCTACAAGGGCGGCTACTTCCCGGCCCCGCCGGTCGACCACTTCGCCGACCTGCGCGCGGAGATCTCCCTGGAGCTGGAGAACGTCGGCCTCCAGGTCGAGCGCCAGCACCACGAGGTCGGCACCGCCGGCCAGGCCGAGATCAACTACAAGTTCAACACGCTGCTTGCCGCGGCCGACGACCTGATGCTCTTCAAGTACATCGTGAAGAACGTCGCCTGGCGCAACGGCAAGACCGCGACCTTCATGCCGAAGCCGATCTTCGGCGACAACGGCTCGGGCATGCACGTCCACCAGTCGCTCTGGTCGAACGGCGACCCGCTCTTCTACGACGAGCAGGGCTACGCGGGCCTGTCGGACACCGCCCGCTACTACATCGGCGGCATCCTGAAGCACGCCCCGTCGCTGCTGGCGTTCACCAACCCGACGGTGAACTCGTACCACCGCCTGGTGCCCGGCTTCGAGGCCCCGGTCAACATGGTCTACTCGCAGCGCAACCGCTCCGCGGCCATGCGTATCCCGATCACGGGCTCGAACCCGAAGGCCAAGCGCGTCGAGTTCCGCGCGCCGGACCCGTCCTCGAACCCGTACCTCGCCTTCTCGGCGCTGCTGCTCGCGGGCCTCGACGGCATCAAGAACAAGATCGAGCCGGCCGAGCCGATCGACAAGGACCTGTACGAGCTGGCTCCCGAGGAGCACGCCAACGTCCAGCAGGTCCCGACCTCCCTCCCGGCGGTCCTGGACGCCCTCGAGGCGGACAACGAGTACCTGCAGGCCGGCGGTGTCTTCACCTCCGACCTCATCGAGACCTGGATCGACTACAAGCGCACGAACGAGATCGCGCCGATCCAGCTGCGCCCGCACCCGCACGAGTTCGAGCTCTACTTCGACCTCTAGACCGCGGAACGGTCGAGCGGTCGAGCGGTCGACCGGCGCTGAACGACAGTGAGGGCCGCCACCCCGGATTCCGGGGTGGCGGCCCTCGTCTCTGTCCGGGAGCGGGGCGGTGGGCCGGGGTCAGCGGCCGTAGCGGATCAGGGCGCGGACCATGTGGCAGGTGGTGTCCGAGGGCGGGTGGATGCCGAGCAGCTCGGCCGTGGTGCGTATCTTCGCGTTGCCCGCCTTCGCGGGGTCGTGCACACCCGCGTCGAGGAGGACGATCGCGAGGCGCATGGCCTTCAGGCGGCGGTTGTGCGTGATGTACCACTCGCGGGGGCGGCCCGCGGGGAGCGGCTGCTTCCGAAGGGGCTTCCAGGGTTCGAGGGACGGCTTCCGGATCATGGCTGTGGCCACGGGCGACCTCCTGGCGAACGGTGGGTGCGGGCCCTCCCCGGGACCCTCACCTTCACCTACGATTTTACTGCCCCCCACTGACAATCGCCCCTGGCCAGAGGGGGTTTGGGGGGTGGTGGGAGGAGGCCGGGGGGGTACCGTGGGGCGCATGGAGATCTGGATCAATCCCGCCTGTTCCAAGTGCCGCAGCGCGATCGGCCTGCTCGACGCGGAGGGCGCCGACTACACCGTGCGCCGCTACCTGGAGGACGTGCCGGGCCCGGACGAGATCCGGGCCGTCCTGGAGCGGCTGGGCCTCGAACCGTGGGACATCACGCGGACCGGGGAGGCCGTGGCCAAGGAGCTGGAGCTGAAGGACTGGCCCCGGGACGAGGCGAACCGGGACCGCTGGGTCGAGGCCCTCGCGGCGCACCCCAGGCTCATCCAGCGCCCGATCATCACCGCGGAGGACGGCACGGCGGTGGTGGGCCGCACCGAGGAGGCCGTACGGGACGCCATGTCCCGCTGAAACGTCACGGCTCCGCGCCGCCGTACGGGAGATCATGGTGGCGAAAGGGCCGGGACCACACGGGGGTAGGGATCATGGTCGCGCACCACGCGTCCGCGCTGGACGGAGTCGCCCGCAATCCGGCGCTGCCGACCCCGCTGCTGCTGCGTCTGATCGCCTTCTACGGCGGCGCCGACAGCCCGTCCCTCGCCGTCCAGCGGGCCGGGCTCCCCGAGGCGGCCGTCGCGGCGATCCTGGCGCATCCGGACCCGCGGGCCCGCGTGGCGTTCGCGATGAGCCCGCGGGCGGAGCCCGGGCAGCGGGCACGGCTCGCGGAGGACCCGTCGCCCCAGGCACGGACCGCTCTCGCGTACGGGCCCGAGTGGCCGCCCCCGCGTACGACGGTCGCACCGCTGCCGGACGCCGTGTGCGCCCGACTGCTCGACGACCCCGAACCCTCCGTCCGGGCAGCCCTGCTGGACTCGCCGCATCTCGCACCGTCCTTCGTCGCCTCGCTCGCCACGCACCGCGATCCGGCGGCGCGGCATCTCGCGGTGAGCGCCTGGGACGTCCTGCCGCCGGGCGGGCGGTCGGCGCTGGCCTCCGACCCCGATCCCGAGGTGCGCCGCGCCGCCGCGCTGTGGGAGTGCCGGCGGGACGCCCGTCTCACCGCCGAACTCCTCGCCGATCCGAAGGCCGCCGCCGAGGTGACGCGGCGCGGACTCCTCGACCGCGCCGACGCCGAGCGGTGCGTCGACGAGCGCACGCACCTCGCCGCCCTCGCCGCGAACCCGTCGCTGCCAGCCGACCTCGTGGAGCGGCTCGCCGTCGATCCCGACGAGGACGTCCGGCTCGCGGTCTCGCTCAGGCCGGAACTGTCCGAGACGCGGCGCACGGCGATCGACTTCACGGTGGCCGAGTTCGACCGCAGCGACGTGGACTGGGTACGGGACGGGCTCGCCGACCCCGACGTGCTGCGCCGCGCCGCGACGTCGGCCCACGCGCTGCTCCGGCGCGCCGCCGCCACCAGCCCCCACCTGCCGCCCGACCTTCTGCGCCTCCTGGCCCGCGACGAGGACCCGATCGTGGAGAACCACCTGGGCATCCACCACCCCGACACCCCGGAGGAGGTCCTGATGCGGGTGTTCGCACGGCTCGGCGGGACGTTCTCCGCCTGGATGGCGGAGACTCACCCCCGCTTCCCCCGCGACGGCCTCGCCGCGCGCTTCGCGGACCACCCCGACGGCAACTACCGCCGCCTCGCCGTCCGGGATCCGGCCGCGACACCCGCCCTGATCGAGCGGCTCAGCCACGACCCGGCGGTCTGGACGCGCCAGGCGGCGTCCGGTGACCCTCGCCTTCCGCTTCCCCGGCTCCGCGAGGCGCTCCGTGTCCCTGAGCTGGCCTCCAGCGCCGGAGCCAACCCCGCGCTCCCCGAGTCCGAGATGGCCGCGGTTCTGGAGCGGGCCGGCGTTCCCGGCTGAGCGTTGAGCAGAACCGGTCCGCTCCTCGTATCTGACGCCACAGGAACCGACAGGAAACGAACGGAGCCTCACGTGTCACGCAGGAAAACGCTCAGCCGGAAGAAGAAGGTCGCGCTGATCGCCGGTGCCCTCGTGCTCGCCGGGGGGACGGCGGTGGTGCTGACCGGGACGAGTCAGGCGTCCGTGGCCTGCGACGGCCTGAACACGGCGCTTGCGAACAACGAGCGGTTCATCGCGGACCAGCGTGCCAACCCGGACGCTCAGTCGCAGGCGCGGATCGCCAACCGGGAAGCGGTGATCGCCCAGATCCGGCTCCAGCAGGCGGCTTCGGGGTGCGGGGGTGATACCGGGGCGGCCGCCCCCGCCGCCCCGGCCCCCGCGCAACTGGCACCAACCCAGGCGCAGCCCGCCCCGCCTGCGCAGCCCGCCGAGCCCGCCCCGCCCGCGGGTGGCGGCGAAGGCGGCGGCTCCGGGGATGTCGTCTGCGCCGGATCGACCGTCACGCTCTCCGGCGAGGCCGGTGCCCCCGCCGCGTCCAGCAACCAGTTCCCGCTCGGCACGCGCCTGAAGGTGACCAACCTCGACAACGCCAAGTCGACCACCGTCGAGGTCACCTCCACCTCCGGCAGCTGTGTCCTGCTCAACGACGCGGCCTTCGAGCAGGTCCGTGAGCCCGGCAAGTTCCTGATCCGCAAGGCCCGGATCGAGCGCGTGGGCTGAGGTGGCCGGCCGTCAGGCGGCGGGCTCCCTCCCCGGGCCCGCCGCCTGCTCGGCGAGCGAGAGGATCTCCGTGATCCGCGCGCCGAAACGGGCGTCGCAGGCGTGCGGTACCCCCGTCCTGGCCGACTCCAGGAGGGCGTCCACCGCCCGGCCGAAGGCCTCCGTTGCGCCGTCCCACGCCGGCAGCGCCGCCCGGCCCCGCTTCCCGTGCAGCGTGAGCGCGGCCTCCGCCGCCTCCGGCGGGGCGGAGAGGGTCAGCGTCGCCGTGCTGGTCGCCCCCGACGTGTGACGCAGGACCAGGTGGTGCGTGTCCGCGGGGCCCCGTACGCCCGTCACGTCGGTGACGTCGCCCAGCACCGGGAGGTACACGGAGAGCACGTGCGGGCCGACGTCCCACAGACCGCCCTTCTCACGCCGCCACGGCGAGGCCGCGTACGCGCTCTGCGATCCCGGGCCGTACAGCGAGCCCAGCCAGTGCGCCTCGCCGAGGAACCAGCCACCCGCGGCGGCCTGTTCGTCGATCCAGCGGGCCGTGGGCCCGGCGAAGCGGAGCGTGCAGAAGACCACGGACGCGACCTCCGCCAGCTCGGACACCTCGGCGACCTCACGGGCGGCCTCGACCGTCGTGGCCACCGGCTTGTCCAGGAGCAGGTGGCAGCCCATGGCGGCGGCCCGGAGGGCGAGCGGGGCCTGGACGTCCGGGGGAAGGGCGAAGGCCACGGCGTCGCTCGCCTCGAGGAGGTCCTCGACGTCGTCGTACGCGGTCGTGCCGAAGGCGGTGGCCAGTTCGGCGGCCGCCTCGGGCCGTCTGCCCCACACCCCGACGAACTCGACGCCGTCGTGCGCGGCGAGCGCGGGCGCGTGGGTCCGCGCGGCCCAGGGGCCGGTGCCGAGCAGTCCGATACGGGCCTTCGTGCCCAGGTGCGTGGTCATGCCCCCAGTCTGCCGGTCGGCACCGACACCGGCCCCGCAAATCCACTGGCGGCCCTCCCCTCCCCCGGTGTTACGTTGCCTCCGCCGGCCGCGGGACTCCGGTGCGACTTCCGGGACCTGCCTCTGAAGCAACGTTTTCGCTGTTCGCGCCCCCATTCCCCGGCCGGCACCCAGGCCACCGCGAGGGAACCCATGACCACGCCGACCGATACGGTCTCCGACCTCATCGCCGCCGAGGACGTCCTGCTCTTCGTCAACGCGGCCGTCACCGCCACCGGCCAGCGGGAGTTCCGCTCCTCCGCCGGGGAACAGCGGCTCTCGCTCGCCTTTCTGCACGAGTACGTCCGGGTCAACTACCGGCCCGTGTACGCCGCCGCGCTCGCGCTCGACATCAACGACCACAACGCGGCGACGATCGTCGAGCAGCTGCTGCGCACCGCCGACGAGGCCGGCGGCGCGGACGGGAAGCGCGCGGAGGGGCGGCTGATCGCCGCCCGGCTCGCGCGCATGCCCCCGCAGCGGGTCTACCGGCTCTTCCGCGCCCTGCGCGCCGCCAAGGTCAACAACCGGCGTACCCGCGCGATCATCCGGGACTGGCTGGCCGGCCGCGCCGATCTCGGCCACGACGCCGTGAAGTACCGCGCCGGGCTGAAGGCCGTCGCCCGCCACGCCCATCTGCCGCTCGCCGCGGCCGAGTCGGGGGACTTCCTCTTCGCGCCCGGCCGCCGGGCCCGCTACGAGCACCCGTACCTGGACGCCTACCGCCGTGCGCGCTACGAGCAGGCCGCCCTCTACGAGCTGCCGTTCACCGTCGCCGAGGGGTTCGCGGCGAAGCACGGCGTACCGCGCGCGGTGTTCCTGGAGCGGATCGCTCCCCGGATGACCCGTCTGGAGCGGCTGCGGGCGGAGCGCGCGAGCGATCTGGCCGTGATGCCCCTGACGCGGCTCGCGCTCTACGTCCTCTCCCTCCCCTTCGGGGAGAGGGTGGAGCGGCGCGCCGAGCTGACGGCCGCGCTGCGGGCGGCCGCGCTCCGCGTCGCGGGGCCGTACGCCGGGACCTGGGGCCGGGTCGCGGCGGTCCTCGACGACAGCTACTCCGCCTCCGGTTCGTCCGTGAAGCGGCGCCGCCCGCTGGCGGTCGCCCTCGGCTGCCACTTCCTCCTCGACGCGCTGGCCGCGCCGGGGGCGTACGCGGCGCACTGGACGTCGGGCGCCACCGATCCGCTGCTCGTCCGGCCCTGGGGGCCGACCCCGCTCGGGACACGGATCCTGGACGCCCTGGAGGGCCCCGCCCCCGACCGGCTGGTGGTCGTCTCGGACGGCTGGGACAACGCTCCGCCCGGCCTCGCGGGCGAGGTGCTCCGCGTCTGGCGGACGCGCCTCGACCCGGAGCGGCGGACGAGCGCGGTCCATGTGAACCCCGTATACGACGCGGCCGGTTTCGACGTGCGCCGGCTCGCGCCGAGCGTGCCGACCGCGGGGATCAGGGACGCCGAGGATCTGGCGGCGCTGGTGGAGATCGCCCAGTTCGCCGAGGGGCGGACGGGGCTGGCGGAGCTGCGGGCCTATCTCGACCGCAGGGTGGAACTGTTTCTGCGGGAGGCGGTCCGATGACCCGGATCGATCTGACCGGTCTCGACGTGCGGCCGGCCCAGGTGTGGGGCGGTGTCCGGCTCGTGCCGCTGGTGCGGGCCGAGCCGGTGGAGGGGCTGCGGCTCCACCGTGAGGTGTACGGGGCGGGTGGAGCGGTCGACCTCGGAGACCGTACGACCTACACCTCGTACATCCCGCACGGCTTCGTCGCGGACTGGTCCGGGGACGAGCGGGAGTCGGCCGCGTACGGCACCCGGCTCGGGGACGACGCGGCCGGCGGGGCGGGCCGGGACGTCGTTCCGGTGCGCCGTCACCACCGGCTCGCCAAGCGCCGGCGCGCCGACGGGCGGGCGGAGAAGCGGCTGCGCTTCCTGCCTCTGCATCTCGCCCTGGAGGGATATCTGGCCCTCCACTTCGGCGGCCCGTCAGTCGTCTGGGACGAGTGGTCCCAGCAGGCGGTACGCCAGGGTCTGTCGCCGCGCACCGAGGCGGCGTACGCGGGGTGGAGCGTCCCGGGGCTGGCGGAGGCGCTGCGGGTCTTCGAGATCCACCCGGGGCAGTGCGGAGTCATGCTGTACGTCGCCGACTCCCTGGCCGCCGCCTTCGTCGTCCCCCACCCCGAGGACTATCGCGTCCTCCACCCGACCCTGATCGAGGACCTGTACGGGGAGCTGATCCACCAGTACGCGTGCTACGGCGCCCCGGTACCGGAGTTCACGGCGCGCATCCGGGACGAGGGGGGCTCGGTCCGTACGCTCGCGGATCTGCGGGCGGCGGCCCGGGCGCAGGAGCGGTCCTGGGCGGAGGCCCACGACGGGCTGATGGCACGGGATCTGCAGGAGACGCCGTATGCCTTCGAGCGCGTGTACCGGATGGGCTCGTACGATCTGTACCGATTCCTTCCACCCTTCCTGCGGGCGGGTGAGGAACAGCACATCGGCGAACTGATCGCCGACCGCAAGGGCCGGACGCTCTACCTGAAGACCTTCCGCCTCTCCGCGAGCCAGATCCGACGGGGCCATCTGCTCCGGTGCCTGGCGGACGCCGACTGGCACCTGGGCCGTACGGCGGAGGCGCTGGGCACGACGTACACCGAGCTCGTACGGCGCGTCCGGGCCGCAGGACTCGGCTCGCTCCTCGACGCCCATGTCGTCGCACGGCGGCTCCGCGAAGATCGGGAAAGCTGAGTAACACGGGGTTCACAA
The DNA here is from genome assembly GCF_043089925.1 of Streptomyces sp. NPDC013457. Taxonomy (NCBI): domain Bacteria; kingdom Bacillati; phylum Actinomycetota; class Actinomycetes; order Kitasatosporales; family Streptomycetaceae; genus Streptomyces; species Streptomyces sp. NPDC013457. Next base: position 172,930 of record NZ_JBICBL010000003.1, on the reverse strand, counting down.
ACGGGCAACGGGCGGGAAATCCCGTGTTGCGAAGCTGCGCGCAGACACACCACGCAGCTCTCGCAGCGTCGCGAGCCGCAGCACCCCCCACGCCCGGCGGCGCGGGGGGAACCCCAGCAGCAGCACGCCAAAGGATTGAGACCCGTGACCTTCAAGGCTGAGTACATCTGGATCGACGGCACCGAGCCGACCGCGAAGCTTCGCTCCAAGACGAAGATCCTTCCGGGCACGGGCGCCACCCTGGAGGAGCTGCCGATCTGGGGCTTCGACGGATCCAGCACGAACCAGGCCAAGGGCCACGCCTCGGACCGTGTCCTCAAGCCGGTCTTCGTCTGCCCGGACCCGATCCGCGGCGGTGCCGACATCCTCGTGATGTGCGAGGTCCTCAACACGGACATGACGCCGCACGAGTCCAACACGCGTGCCGCGCTGGCCGAGGTCTACGCGAAGTACGCCGGCCAGGAGCCGATCTTCGGCATCGAGCAGGAGTACACGTTCTTCGACGGCGAGCGCCCGCTCGGCTTCCCGGTCGGCGGCTTCCCGGCCCCGCAGGGCGGCTACTACTGCGGTGTCGGCGCCGACGAGATCTTCGGCCGTGACATCGTCGAGGCGCACCTGGAGAACTGCCTGCAGGCGGGTCTGGGCATCTCCGGCATCAACGCCGAGGTCATGCCGGGCCAGTGGGAGTTCCAGGTCGGCCCGCTGGCGCCGCTGGAGGTCGCGGACCAGCTGTGGGTGGCGCGCTGGCTGCTCTACCGCACGGCCGAGGACTTCAAGGTCTCGGCGACGCTGGACCCGAAGCCGGTGAAGGGCGACTGGAACGGCGCGGGCGCGCACACCAACTTCTCGACGAAGGCGATGCGCGAGGGCTACGACGCGATCATCACCGCGTGCGAGTCCCTGGGCGAGGGCTCGAAGCCGCTCGACCACGTCAAGAACTACGGCGCCGGCATCGACGACCGCCTGACGGGCCTGCACGAGACCGCCCCGTGGGACAAGTACTCCTACGGCGTCTCGGACCGCGGCGCCTCGGTCCGCATCCCGTGGCAGGTCGAGCAGGACCAGAAGGGCTACATCGAGGACCGTCGCCCGAACGCGAACGTGGACCCGTACACGGTGACCCGCCTGCTGGTGGACACCTGCTGCGAGGCCCTGGAGAAGGCCGGCCAGGTCTGATCCACCCCGCTCACCCCGAAGGGGCGCCCGCCGACGACCGGCGGGCGCCCCTTCGGCGTTGCCGGGCAGGTGGACCGGGGCACGGGGGTCGTCCTGCCTATTCCCGAGTAGTACACTAGGGATATGGCCCTCACTCAGAACGGATCCGCGACAGGTCGCACCGACCTCGAGCCGTTCTGGCCTTCCCGGCAGCACCATGACTTCGACCGGTGCTGTCGGCGCGTGAAGAACGCGTCGGCCCTCTAACGCCCGACCGGTACAAGACCGGTTCCGTGGCCTTCGGCCGGTGCGCGAACGACGTCGTACGTCTCCGACTCGCGCGAAAGAGCTGAGCTTTCATGGCCCACACCCAGACCGGTACCGCGTCCCTGACCGCCGTCCGTTCCCACCGCCCGCGACTTCGGGCCGTCGATCCCGACGAGGTCGTCGACCTCGCGCGGGTCGCGGACTTCCTGCCGCCCGGCGCCACGCTGCTGCCCGCACCGCCGCACGCGCTGCCCACGCTGCCCGGACGGCCGCCGATGGTCGGCTACCTCGTGCTGGTGCCCGTCGACCAGCAGCAGCCGTCCGCAGTCGGTCCCGTGGCCACGCCCGGCACCGCCGCCGCCCCCGCCACCGGCCTCGCGGCCGGGGACCCGGGGCCCGTGGAGATCGACGGCGACCGGCGCATCGCGATCGTGGACGGGCAGCCGCTGGATCTCACGTACCTGGAGTTCGAGCTGCTCGCCCACCTCGTCGCCCACCCCCACCGCGTCCACACCCGCGACCAGTTGGTCACGACGGTCTGGGGGTACGGGCATGTGGGTGACGGGCGGACGGTCGACGTGCACGTGGCGCGCCTGCGCCGCAAGCTGGGCGCCGAGCACCGCCACACGATCCAGACCGTGCGGCGGGTCGGCTACAAGTACACGCCCTGATCAGGCCGTTCGGGATCCCCGGGACCTCGCCCGCACCCTGGCCACCAGGCCGAGGGCGAGGTCCACGAGCAGGAACGTCACCAGGCTGACTCCCAGCATCGGGACGAACCAGCCCACGACCGCCGTCGCCGCGAGCAGCGGCAGCAGCATGGTCGGCGGGACCCTCCGCCAGGTGCCTCGCGCCACCGGCCGCCCGGGGCGGCGCAGCCACCACATCCGGTAGCCCCAGACGATCAGCAGGATGAGGGCGAGGGCGAGGGCGGCGAGCCCCAGCTGGTTGACCAGGCCGAAGGTCACACCCATGTGCATGTCGATGCCGAAGCGGGTCAGCTGGGCGAGCACCGGGTAGTCGGCGAAGCGCAGCTCGTCCATGACCGTGCCGTCGGCCGGGTCCACCGCCACCGAGTCCAGGTGGACCGGGAACTGCGTGTCGGTCTCCTTGACGACGTAGCCCGTGCCCTCGGCGGGCAGGACGACCGACATCCTGCCCTCGATGCCCTTCGCGCGGGCCGCCTCGACCACCGCGTCGATGCCGACGTCCGGGCCCTCGGCGGCCGGGGCCTCGTGGCCGGAGCCGTGGCCCGCGTGCTCCGACGAGCCGCCGGCGGCGGCGCCTTCGAGGGTCGCGGAGACGGTCGGGGTCGCCCCGCCGAGCTGGTCCTGGACCGCGCCGATGTGCTCACCCGCGTACCGCGACCAGGTCAGGCCGGTGGCGGAGAGCGCGACGAGACCGGCCACCGCCCACAGGCCGACCGTGCCGTGCCAGGACAGCGTGCGGCGGCGGGACTTCGGGCCGCGCTCGGGGACGAAGAGGGCCCGGCGGTTCTTCCTGCGGCGGCCGATCCAGAGCAGCAGGCCGCCGAGGGCTATCACCCACAGCCAGCTGGCGGCCAGCTCGCTGTAGTTGCGGCCGAGGTCGCCCAGGTGCAGATCGCGGTGGAGTCCGTCGATCCAGGTGCGCAGCGGAAGCGCGCCGGAGCTGCCGTAGCTGGGGAGCTGTCCCCGCACCTCGGCGGTGTAGGGGTCGACGAAGACGGCGAGGGACGTGCCCTCCTCGACGTCGGGGTCGGCCATGAGGACACGGGTGGTGGCCCCGTCCTCGGCGGAGGGCCAGACGGCCGTGACGGTGCCGTTGGGGTTCACCTTGGTGGCGGCGTGGACCTGCTGCGAGAGCGGCAGGACCTTGTCCCCGACGGGGACTTCCAGCTCGTGCGCGTAGACGATCTTCTCGGCCTGGAATGAGAGCGCGTAGAGCAGGCCGCTGGCGGCGGCGATCAGCAGGAAGGGGGCGATGAGGACGCCGGCGTAGAAGTGCAGGCGGAGGACGAGGGGGCGCAGGGCGTTCCAGGTCCCCTTCGGGCCGCCGCCCGCGGCGGCCGGGTCGGGCGTGGAGGGCGCCTCGGCGGTGTCCGGGCGTGCGGGATCGTCGATGGTCATGACTGTCCTAGGAGTCGGTGTCGACAGGGGGATTCGGCCCCCGGGTCAGACGTGGACTCCGAGGGCTGTGGCGCGGGGTACGGACAGCCGGGGCGGGCCGCGCCTGGAGAGGGTGTGCGCGAGGACGACGCCGTGCAGCCGTCGGGTGTGCGGACGCGGGCGTACGGGGTGCGGGAGTTCGGGTACGCGGACGACGGCGAGCAGCAGCCGCAGCGGTGTGAAGGCGAGCGCTCCGACGGTCCGGCCGAGCGCGAAGAGCGCGGCCTCGCCCCTGGCCAGCCAGAGGCCGCAGACGAGGGCGGCGAGGGTGTGGGCGGCGAGCATGCCGGCGGAGGAGTGGCCGGTGGCGCCCTCCATGACGGAGGCCATCGCCGACATCGTCGCCGGGTCCATCGCCAAGTGCCCCATGGCCGCGTGGTCGGCCGTCGCCATGGAGTCCATCGCCGCGTGGTCCACGGCGCCGCCGTGCCCCTCGCCCGCCGAGAAGATCAGGTGCAGGCCCGCCTGTACGGCCGCGAGTCCCCCGGCGATCGCGAACGCGCCGCGGCGACGGCCGCCCGCCAGCCAGGCGAGAGCGCCCGTGACGGCGAAGGCCGAGTACAGCGAACCCGGAGGGAGTGAGTGTGCAGACATGGACGAATGCCCCACAGCGGCCAACGTCACGCACACCGCCGCGAAGAGGGCGGCTCGCAGTGCGCGTATCGGCGAGCGGGCATCCGTCATGATCCGGCCATGGTGACATCCACCGGCCCGGAGCGGGAGACCGACTCCCGTTTTCACCCGTGGAGGAATCGTTGGGCGCTGCCCGGTCCCCCGGTGCACAGTCGTGGCATGAGACTTCTGATCTTGGGCGGTACCGAGTTCGTGGGGCGCGCGGTGGCCGAGGCGGCGCTGGCTCGGGGTTGGGAGGTGACGGTCTTCCACCGCGGTCGCCACGAGCCCCCGGCCGGGGCCGTCTCGCTGATCGGCGACCGTACGGCCCCGGGCGGGTCGGCCGCCCTCGTCTCCGACGGGAATGCCGGCTGGGACGCGGTCGTGGACACCTGGTCGGCGGCGCCCTCGGTGGTCGGCGACGCGGCCCGGCTGCTCGCGGACCGCGTGGACCGCTTCGTCTACGTGTCGAGCCGTTCGGTCTACGCCTGGCCGCAGCCGGCGGGGCTGACCGAGGACGGCCCGCTGGTCGAGGGCTCGCCGGACGCCGGCGACGTCCCGTACGCCGAGGCCAAGCGGGGCGGCGAACTGGCGGCCGTCGAGGCGTTCGGCCCGGACCGCACCCTCTTCGTCCGCGCGGGGCTGATCATCGGCCCGTACGAGAACATCGGCCGGCTGCCGTGGTGGCTGGGGCGGATCGCCCGGGGCGGCCCGGTCCTCGCCCCCGGCCCGCGCGCGCTGCCGCTCCAGTACATCGACGTCCGCGACTTCGCCGAGTGGACGGCCGACGCCGCCGCGGCCGGGCTCTCGGGCGCGTACAACCTGGTCTCGCCGCCCGGACACACCACGACCGAGGAGCTGCTCGACGCCTGTGTGCGGGTGACCGGCTCGGACGCCGAACTGCGCTGGACGGAACCGGAGAAGCTCCTCGCCGCCGGCGTCGAGCCGTGGTCCGACCTGCCGATCTGGATCCCGCCGGGCGAGCTGTACGAGGCGATGCACCACGCCGATGTCTCCAAGGCGCTGACGACCGGGCTGCGCTGCCGCCCGGTGGCCGAGACGGTCGCGGACACCTGGGAGTGGCTCCGGTCGATCGGCGGGGTGGCCCCGCAGCGCACGGACCGGCCGTCGGTGGGACTCGCCCCGGAGCGGGAGGCGGCGCTTCTCTCGGACTGATGTCCGTATCCGTTGCGTTGAACGCAGGGGCCCTGCCGTCCGTATGAAGTCCCATGCGACGCACAAGAAAACGTTCGACACGCGCGAAACGAGCGGTGGCCGCCTCCGTCGCCCTGATTCTGGGCGGGGGCGGCCTGATCGCCGCCAATGTCTACGCTTCGGCCGGCCAGGGCTGGGGCAACCAACAGCAGCAGCCGCCGGACCGGCAGAACGCGGTCTCGACGATCGACTGTCCCGACGTCGGCGACGAGCTGACCCAGGTCCCGGAGTCCTCGCGGTCCGCGGTGGACCGCGAACTCGCCACGCTGGACAGTCAGATCACCGTCGCGTACCAGCGCCTCGCCGACAACAAGGAGCGGGTCGAGAGCGACCCGGCCTTCGCCGAGCAGCAGATCCTGACCCCGCTCAGGAACGAGCGGCTCAACATCCTGCAGCGGATCGGCCAGATGACCGGTCAGCAGGTCGAGAGTCTCGCGCCGTGCACCCTGCGCGCGGACGACGAGCAGCCGGCCGGCGGGGACGGCGGAGGCGGGGACGACGGCGGCGGGGACACGGGCGGCGAGGGGGAGCCGGAGGAGGGCGGCGAGGAGGAGCAGGACCAGGGCCAGGCGGGGAACGGGCCCGAGGCCTCGGACTTCGTCGACATCACCACGGTCCAGCCGAACGTGAACCTCCCCCGGCAGCGCCGGGGCGCCTCGCGCGGTTCGTTCGTCACCAACTGCGGCACGAACAAGAACGGCAAGTTCAACCCGGACAACGTCATCGTCGCGCCGGGTGTGAGCAACGGCGCCCACCACATGCACGACTACGTCGGCAACCAGGCCAACGACGCCTTCGCCAGTGACGACGACCTGGCACGGGGCCGGACCACCTGCCGCAACCAGGGCGACCGTTCGACGTACTACTGGCCCGTGCTGCGCCTGCAGAACGGACAGGCGGAGGCCGACGCAGAGGCGGACGGCGGCGGCAAGGACCAGAACGTCGGCGAGATCCAGACACCCGCCCAGGTCACCCTGAACTTCGTCGGCAGCCCGGTCTCCAAGGTCACCGCGATGCCCCGCTTCCTGCGGATCATCACGGGCGACGCCAAGGCCTTCACCAACGGCGACGCGAACGCCAACGCGTCCTGGTCCTGCACCGGCTTCGAGAACCGCCAGCTGAAGGACAAGTACCCGATCTGCCCCGAGGGCAGCAAGGTCGTGCGGACCTTCCGCTTCCAGAGCTGCTGGGACGGACAGAACACCGACAGCGCCAACCACCGCACCCATGTGGCCTTCGCAGACCCGGCCAGCGGGCGCTGCGGCAACGGCTTCCGAGCCATCCCGCAGCTCGTCCAGCGGATCGTCTACGACGTGCCCCCCGGCCCCGGTTTCGCCGTCGACTCCTTCCCGGAGCAGCTCCACAAGCCGATCACCGACCACGGCGACTTCATCAACGTCTTCGACCAGCGGCTGATGCGGAGGGTGGTGAGCTGCATCAACGACGGGCGCCGCTGTGCCTAGTGGCCTCTGTTCCTAGTGGCCTCCGGACCCGTGTCCCGACCCGTGTTCCGACCCGTGACCGGAACCGTGTCCCGACCCGGGTCCCGACCCGTCTCCGGAGGACTGCGACGCGTGCGGCGCGTGCGGCTCGGTGGTCTCGACCTGACCACCGAGCCGTTCGCGTACCTGCTTCACCGTGCCGGCGTCGGAGGACACGGTCCACTTGCGGCCGACGAGATACGAACCGCCGTAGTCCTTCGCCTCGTTGAGCCACTCGCGCTGCCCGCGATCGGTCGCGAAGGTGGTCAGGACATACGTCCCGTCGTCCGTCGCGCACTTCGCCTGACGGAGCTCGGCCGCGTCCGTCTGGAGGTCCGGGGCGCAGCCGGCGCGCTCCGCGATCTGCTCCAGGGTGCCGCTCGCCTCCTCGGGCGCCTCCGCCTGCGACTGGCACCCCGTCACGGCGACCGTCGCCGCCAGAAGAGCCAGGGCCACCGTCGTCGTCGTTCGTCGCGTGCGCATCAGCATCCGCCCATCCTGCCCGCCCGGTCGCGTCGAGGTGGCCGGAATCCCATCGGTTACGGTTTGGTGGGATACGTCCCGGAGACGTACCGATACGGAGGAGTCGACGCCATGCCCGCCATCCCCGCCGCCACCGTCGCCAACCTCCGCGACCTGGGCGCGCTCCCCCTCGGTGAGGGCCGCAGCGTCCGCTCGGGACGGCTCTTCCGGTCCGCGCAGCTCGACCGGCTCGATCCGGCGGACCCGGCGGTGGCCGCGCTCGGCATCCGTACCGTCGTCGACTTCCGTACGGCGCAGGAGCGGGCGGACCGGCCCGACCGGGTCCCGTCGGACGTGAGGCTGCTCGCCGCCGACGTGCTCGCCGACCACCTGGCCGCCAGCGGCCTGCCGCCCGCCGCCCGGCTGAAGACGCTGCTCACCAATCCGATACTGGCCGAGCAGACGCTCGGCGGAGGCCGGGCCCGGGAGGCGTTCGCCCGGACGTACCGTGCCTTCGTGTCGAGCGACTCCGCGCGCGTCGCGTACCGGATGTTCCTCACCGCGCTGGGCGATCCGCGCGTCGGCCCGCTGCTCTTCCACTGCACGGCGGGCAAGGACCGCACGGGCTGGGCGGCGGCGGTCGTGCTGACCCTGCTCGGCGCGGACGAGAAGACGGTCCTGGCCGAGTACCTGTCGGTCAACCCGGCGGTACGGCAGGCCTTCGCGCCGATGATCGAGGGGTTCACGGCGCAGGGCGGCGACCCGGAGCTGGCGCTGTCGCTGATCGGGGTCGTACCGGAGTACCTGCAGGCGGCGCTGGACGAGGTGGCGGTCCGGCACGGCTCGATGGAGCGGTACGTACGGGACGGGCTCGGCGTCCCCGACGAGGTGACGGACGTGATCCGCGAGCGCCTGACGGTCCACGCCGCCTGAGCCGCGACACGCTGCCCGGGGCCTGTTCCGGCCGCCCCTGGGCGCCCGTCCGCCGGGGTGACCATCGGATGATTCGCTCGTTCTGCTGAATGTGAGCACCCAGGAACTCGCCTCCTTCCCCTTCGGCCCGGTCGACGTCGAACAGGCCGAGGCCGCGCTCGTCGAGCACTACCCGCGGCTGGTCCGGATCGCGTACCTCGTGCTGCCGCCCTCGCTGGGCCGCAACCGCAGGGTGCTGACGGCGCACGCGCTCGTCCAGCGCTCGCTGCCGGGGCGGAGGACCTCCGGGGCCGGGATCCCCGGGCCGCTCCGCTCCGAGGACGCGGTCGACCCCGGGTACGCGTACGTCCGGGTCGAGGTGCTCCGGCAGGCGTTCGTGGCGGGGCTGCCGCTGCGGCGCCGGGCGCTGCCCCGGCGGGCGCAGTTCCCGCCGCTGCTGCCGCACGTGTGGGGGCTGCGGCTGTTCCCGCGCGCGGGCGGCGCCGACGAGCTTGCCCTGGACCAGCGGCTCTCCGCCCTGACCGGACCGGCGCGGGCGGTGTACGTGCTGCGGTGGCTGGAGCGCCAGGGCGATCCGGAGGTGCGGCGGGTGCTCGCGGCGGCCGGGGTGGCCGGGCCGGACGCGGAGGCGGCGCTCGTGGCGGCCGGCGAGGTGGAGGCGGCGCTGGGCATCGGGGCGGCGGGACTGCTCGACTCGCCCGAGTTCGATCCGTGCTCCCTCCAGGCCCGGCCGACGGATCTGATGCGCCGCCGTCAGCACGGCAGGGCGGCGCTCGCCGCGGCGGCGGCCGTCCTGGTGTGCGGGACGCTGCTCGGACTGCCCGGGGAGGGCTGGGGGCCCGGCGGCGCCTCCGCGCCGTCGTACGCCCGCAATCCGGCCGCGGAGGCCGCGCTCGACCCGGGAAAGCTGCGCCGCGTCCCGGCGGGGTTCTGGCAGCACTCGGCGCGGACGGACTTCTCGGTCTGGCCGGCCCGGGGCGCCCTGGTGGACGACCGGGCGCTGCTGCGGCGGGCGCTCGCGGTCTGGGCTCGGCCCGGTGCCTCGGTGCGGTCCTCGGCGACGCCGGGGACGCCGGTGGGGCCGCCGATGGGCTCGCCGCACCTGCTGTACGCGGGCGAGGTGGACGGCTCGCGGGTGGTGCTGTTCCACGACGGGCTGCGGGCGGTGCGGTACGCCGAGCCGTCTGCGGGGACGGCCGGTGCGGCGCTGGACTTCGCCCGGACGGACGGGGCGGACGAGGCCGGCTCCGCGGCTCTCGTGCTCTCCCGTACGACGGCCGACGTCCGCTATGTGACGGCCCCTTGGGTCCGGGAGGCGGCCGTGCGGGACCTGTTGGCGCCGGCGAAGGAGCCCTGGCGGCTCGGGAGGGACGTGCACGGCGTCACGGAGCCGCTGCTCAGCCCCGCCCAGGCACAGGGGTGCGCGGCCTGGAACACGCTGCAGGTGCGGGACACGACGGGGGTGCGGCTCCTTGCCGATCTCGGCGAACTGGCGCCCGCCCGGCTGACCTCGGGACCGCCCGGGGCGCCCGTGGACGTGACCGGGAAGGCGGCGCGGTCGCTCTGGGAGCGGGCGGCCTGCCGGCTCACGGCGGTCCGCTCGCTCGGGGTGCGGTCGGTGAACGCCTGGCCGTTCGCCGAGCAGCGGCTGCCGGAGGACGGGGGCCGGGCGGCCTGGGTGTGCGCCCGGGCGGAGACCTGGCGGGGCACGGGCGGCCGGGTCCTCGCCCAGTTCCAGGTCCCCGCGCCGGGGGTGGCCGCCGCGGTGGTGGCGCAGGCCGAGGAGTCCCCGGCCTGCGGGGTGCGGGAGCCGCGGGTGCTCGCCGGGGTGCTCTGGCAGGCGAAGAGCGGCCGCTGGTACGTCCTGGCGGCGGGGAGCGGGGACTTCGTGGCACTGCGGACCACGGGCGGGGTGAGGGGCGGGGCGGACGGCCCGCTGCTCGCCGTCCGGGCTGCACCCGGCAGCCGGGCGGACCTGACGGGGACGCTGGCCGACGGAACACGCGTGAGGGCCCTTCGCTGAACGGGCGCCCTGCCACGACGGGCACCTGCCCGCAACGGGCGTGGCGGGGCAGGAAAAATCGGCGTGCACGACCCTGGTGTCCGTTGCTTACCCCTCAGTACATTGACGACATGTCTAATACGCAGCCTGCACCGGTGGCGTCGGAGCACATCGAACTCAAGGCCCGCAAGGTCTCCTTCGACTGGGAGGAGACCCCGCTCCACTGGGTTCCCGGCGATCCGTTCACCACCCACACCATCAACGTGCTGCACCTGCTGCTCCCGGCCGGCGAGCGCTGGTTCGTGCACGTGTACAAGCAGGTGCTCCCGTTCATCACCGACGACCGGCTGCGTGACGACGTCATCGGCTTCATCGGCCAGGAGGCCGTCCACTCCCAGGCTCACGACGACGTGCTCCCGCACCTCAAGAAGCTCGGCCTGGACCCCACGCCGTACACCGCGCAGGTGGACTGGTTCTTCGAGAAGCTGCTCGGGGACCGGACCCTGCCGCCCGGCCGGGCACGCCGCTGGTGGCTGATGGAGCGGGTCGCGCTCATCGCCGCGATCGAGCACTACACGGCGTTCCTCGGGAACTGGGTGCTCAACGCGGAGGAACTGGACCGGCGGGGAGCGGATCCCACGATGCTGGACCTGCTGCGCTGGCACGGCGCCGAGGAGGTCGAGCACCGCTCCGTGGCCTTCGAACTGTTCATGCACCTCGACGGCGGCTACCGGCGCCGCGCCCGGACCTGGGCCACCGCCTTCACGGCGATGGTCTTCCTCTGGCAGCGCGGCACCCGCTTCTTCATGGAGAACGACCCCACCCTCCTCGACGGCAGGGCGTCGGTCGGCCAGCTCGTCCGCAAGGGCCGGGAGGGCGTGCTGCCGTCCACGCCCGATCTGCTCCGGGCCGTCCCGCGCTACCTCAGCCGCGGCTACCACCCCTCCCAGGAGGGGAACACAGCCCAGGCCGTCGCGTATCTGGCCAACTCCCCCGGCGCCAACGGAGGCCGCTGACCATGCCCCGTCCGCTCACCGTCGCCCTGTTCGCCGGGGCCGCGGTCCTCGCCAGGCGGGCCATGCGCCGCCGGATCAACGCCGCCCCGCTCTGGCCCCTGCCCGCCCTCGACGAGCCGGTCTCCGGCCGCGGCCGGCTCGCGACCGTGACCCGGAAGGTCCTGGTCACCGAGCGCACCGAGCCCGCCGAAGGCGTCGTACGGCTCCGGCTCGAAGGCACGGGCCTGCCCGCCTGGCAGCCGGGCGCCCATGTCGACCTGGTGCTGCCGTCCGGGCTCGTACGGCAGTACTCGCTCTGCGGGGACCTGGCCGACACCGACGCGTACACGGTCGCCACCCGTCTCGTGGAGGACGGCCGGGGCGGCTCGCGCGAGGTGCACGAGCAGCTCCACGAGGGCACCGAGATCGAGATCCGCGGCCCCCGGAACCGCTTCCCGCTGGTCGACGCGCCCGCGTACCTCTTCGTGGCGGGAGGCATCGGCATCACCCCCGTCCTGCCGATGCTGCGCGCGGCGGAGGCGGCGGGCGCCGACTGGCGGCTGCTGTACTGCGGGCGCAGCCGCGCCACCCTCCCGTACCTCGACGAGATCGAGAAGCTCGGCGGCTCCCGGGTGACGGTGGTCGCCGAGGAGGAGTCCGGGCGCCCCGCACTCGGCTTCCTCGCCGAGGTGCCCGAGGAGACGGCGGTGTACTGCTGTGGTCCGGACGGCCTGATGGACGCGGTGGCCGCGGCGATGCCGGCGGGCCGGACACCGTATCTGGAGCGCTTCTCCCCCGCCGCCACGGGCGGCGGCGGCCCCTTCGAGCTGGAACTGCGCCGCTCCGGACGTACGGTGACGGTGGCGCCGGACCAGTCGGTCCTCGGCGCCGTCCGGGGCGCGGTGCCCGGGGTCGCGTACTCCTGCGAGCAGGGCTTCTGCGGCACCTGCCAACAGCGGGTCCTGGAGGGCGAGATCGATCACCGCGACGAGCTGCTCACGGACGCGGAGCGCGCCGACTCGATGCTGATCTGCGTCTCGCGCTGCGCCGGAGAACGGCTGGTTCTCGACCTCTAGAGGGCCGAGACAGGCCCCCGGGCCCTCGGGCGGGTCAGGGCAGGATCAGCCAGTCGAAGGCGAGGGCGGCCGCCAGGCCGCCCACCAGGAGCCAGGTGCCCAGCCGCGTACGGCCGTTGCGGGAGAGCTCGATCACGACACCGCAGAGGATCATGGCCAGGCCGTACACGCCCACGACCAGCACCGACGTACGGCTGGCCAGCCGGATCGCCAGGACCGCCGCCATGGCGACCAGCAGCACGGACGCGGCGGCTATCCGCAGTTGGCGGGCCTGCTTCGGGCTCAAACCGTTGGTGCTCATGTCGAGGGAGCGTAACGGACGCCCGTTAGGCTGTTCGCATGACGACCGGGGTACGCCGCAGGATGGGCGTCGAGGAGCGCAAGCAGCAGCTGATCGGGGTGGCCCTCGAGCTGTTCAGCCACCGCTCTCCCGACGAGGTGTCCATCGACGAGATCGCCGCGGCCGCGGGGATCTCGCGGCCGCTGGTCTACCACTACTTCCCCGGCAAGCAGAGCCTGTACGAGGCCGCTCTGCGGCGGGCGGCGGACGAGCTGGCGGCCCGGTTCCTGGAGCCGCCGCAGGGCCCGCTGGGAGCGCGTCTGCTGCGTGTGATGGGCCGGTTCTTCGACTTCGTCGACGATCACGGGCCGGGGTTCGCGGCGCTGATGCGGGGCGGGCCCGCGGTGGGCTCGTCGACCACGAACGCGATGATCGACGAGGTGCGGCAGGCCGCGTACGAGCAGATCCTGGCCCACCTGGACGTCGAGCGACCCTCCGCCCGGCTCGAACTGGTCGTCCGCTCCTGGGTGTCGCTGGCCGAGTCGACGGCGCTGCTCTGGCTGGACGGGCGGCGGGTGCCGCGCGCGGAGCTGGAGCTGCAGCTGGTGCACGACTTCGCGGCGCTCGCGGCGGTGAGCGCGGCCTACGACGCGGAGATGGCGGACATCCTGGTCCGCATGCTCGCCGACGAACCGGCCGACGGCCCGTTCGGCGAGCTGGCCCACCGGCTCATGGCGCTGGTGCCGCGGGTGCCGGCCCAGGGTGGTCCGGGCGCGCGGTAGCGGGGTCCGAGGGCGCCGATCCGGCGAGGTGCCGGACCGTTTACGGTGATCGTCATGGACGCACAGGTGACCTTCCGGCAGGCCGGCGACCGTGATCTGGACCGTCTGGTGGGGCTGTTCGACACGGCCGCGGGCTGGATGGTCCGCAACGGGATCGACCAGTGGAAGCCGGGCGACAAGAACGCGGAGCACTTCCGGACACGGATGGCCGCCGGAGAGGTGTGGCTCATGGCTCGTGACGGCCGGGCCGTGGGGGCGTACGAGCTGTGGTGGGAGGACGAGCCGGCGTGGGGTCCGCAACCGCCGGTCGCGGGCTACGTCCACCGGCTGATGACCGACCGGGCGGCCGCCCCCGCCGGAGCCGGCCGCGTGCTCCTCGCGCATGCGGAGGAGCGGATCGCGGCCTGCGGGAGGGCGGTGGCCCGGCTGGACTGTGTGACGGGCAACCCGCGGCTCCGTACGTACTACGAAGCCGCGGGCTACACGGTCGTCGGCGAGGAGCCCGGGAAGGTCGCCGCCGACGGCACGTTCTACGGGGTCACGCTCCTGGAGAAGGCGCTCACCCGGCCCTGAACACCGCGACCGTGCGGGCCGGGACGGTGAAGGTGCCCGAACCGGTCTCGTACGACGCGGACTTGACGACGGCGTCCGAGCCCCCGGCCTGGACCGGGTGGAGGGCGTAACCCTTGCCGGCCAGCGCGGCGACCCGCTGGGTCTGCCGCTCCGGCGTGGCGTTGAAGACCACGACGAGCCCGCCCAGACGCATGGTGATCACGCCCGGGGTCTCACCGGTGCCGGAGAGCGGGAAGGACAGGGCGTCCTGGACCTGCCCGGCGGTGGCGAGGGAGAAGGCGGACTCGGTCGTACGGATCTTCTGCAGGTCCCGGTAGGCGGCCGAGGCGCCGTCGATCTCCTGGCAGCCGACGGTGAGGGCCGGGGCGGTCAGCAGGGGCTTTCCGAACCCCCACTTGGCCTTGTTGTCGGCCGCCGGAGGCAGGCCGCGGCCGAAGCCGTTGCCGTCGCGGCAGTCCCAGTGGATCGCGTTGAACCAGTCGCCGCTGTCGTACGAGTTGCGGTCCAGCGACTTGGAGCGCAGCAGGTCCGAGCCCGCCTGGGAGAGCGCGGGCCCCTGCGAGAGCGTCGCCGTCGCCATGGCGAGGACCTGCATCCTGGACCGGTCGGCGGCCGGCGTGCCCGCGGGGAGCTTGAAGGCGAGCGCGTCGTACAGGGTCTCGTTGTCGTGGGCGTCGGCGTAGGCCAGCGCGTCGCCGGGGGCGGCCGCGTAGCCGGCCGGGGAACCGTTGTAGTCGACCTGGCTGCCCCTGACCGTACGGCCGGAGGTGTCGGTGAAGGAGTAGTCCGCGAGGTTGCCGGACAGGCCCACCTTGATCAGGTCCTGGTAGTGCAGGAGCCGGGCCTTCTGCTGCTCGGGGCTGCCGTTGGCGGTGGAGGAGTTGGGGTCGGTGAAGAGGCCGGAGGCGAAGCCCTGGACGCCCGGGTCCTCGTCGAAGGGGCCGCCGCCGCGGACGGCGTCACGGGCCCGGTCGGAGAAGGTCGCGACGCCGGTGCCGGCCATGTTCTTCTGGGTGGCCTGGACGAAGCGGGAGTCGTCGGCGATCTCGCCGAAGTTCCAGCCCTCGCCGTAGAGCACGATCGCCTTGCCGTCGACGCCGTCCCTGGCCACGGTCAGCGCGTCCAGGGCCTTGCGGACGGCGAGGATGTTCTCCTTCGGGTGGTGGCCCATGAGGTCGAAGCGGAAGCCGTCCACCTTGTACTGCTTGGCCCAGGTGACGATCGAGTCGACCACGAGCTTGCCCATCATGGCGTTCTCGGGCGCGGTGTTGGCGCAGCAGGTGGAGGTGGCGACGGAGCCGTCGGCCTGCAGCCGCTGGTAGTAGCCGGGCACGACCTTGTCGAGGACGGACTTGTCGGCCTGGCCGCTCGCCACGGTGTGGTTGTAGACGACGTCCATGACGGTGCGCAGTCCGGCGCCGTTGAGGGACTGGACCATCTGCCGGAACTCGACCGTACGGCGGGTGCCCTCGGGGTCGGTGGCGTAGGAGCCCTCGGGGACGGTGTAGTGCAGCGGGTCGTAGCCCCAGTTGTAGGCGTCCTTGGCCGCCGCGGCGGCGACGCAGGCCTGCTGCTCCTCGGAGTCGGGGGCGTAGACCTTGAGGTCGCAGGCGGTTTCGGTCTGCTCGGACTTCTTCTCGGGAATGGTGCCGATGTCGAAGGCCGGGAGCAGGTGGACATAGGACGTGCCGGAGGCGGCGAGCGCCCTCAGATGCCGCGAGCCCTTGCTGCCGGTGTCGGTGAAGGCGAGGTAGGTGCCCTTGTGGGCGGGGACGGCCGTCGTGTCCGCGACGGAGAAGTCGCGGATGTGGAGCTCCTGGATCTGGGCGTCCCGCAGCGGTACGGCCGCAGGCTTGGCCAGGCTCTTCCAGCCCCTGGGGGCCAGCTTCGGGTCGGCGAGGTCGACGACCAGGCTGCGGGCCGAGTCGGTGGTCAGGGCGGTGGAGTAGGGGTCGGTGACCTTGTTGGTGACGATCTGCCGGACGCTCGGCGCCCAGACCTTCACCACATAGCGGTACGGCTTGCCCGTCCATGCGCGCGTGCCGGTGACCGACCAGACGCCGGAGGCGTCGTCGCGGCGCATGGGCACGGCCTTGCCGTCGAGTTCCAGGGCGACGGACTGCGCGGTGGGCGCCCAGAGGGACAGGGTGGGGCGGCCGCCCCGGAAGACCGGACCGAGGTCGGCCCCGGTCGCCTTCGCCGCGTAGAGGTCGTCGAGGACGCCGGCGAGCTGGACGCCCGTGGCGGTCAGGACGGCGCCGTTCGCCGCGTACTGGGCGGCGACGAGCTGCCCCTTGAGCGCCTCGCGGACGCGGTCGCGGTCGCGCGGGTCGACCGTGAAGGCCCCGTACGCCTTCAGGTGCGGGAAGGCGGCCTTCTGGGCGCCGGTCAGCTCGGTGCGGTTCAGGCGCAGCGCCCGGCGGTCGTCGCCGGTGAGCGTCCCGTTCTCGACCGTGATCGAGCCGGCGCGGGAGGAGAGGAGCACGCTGGAGGCGGCGGCGTCGCTGCCGTTCCAGGCGAGGGTGGTCTCGTCGATCCAGATCGCCTGGGACTTGGTGAGGTCCAGCGCGGCGCCGCTGCCCTTGGGCTGCGGCAGCAGGTACTTCTCCTGGCCGCCGAGCATCCACACCTCGTGGCCGTTGGCCTTCAGGTCGAGGGACTGGTCGGTGGGCAGGTCCTTCTCGTCGCCCTTGTGGAGGATGTACGAGAGGGAGGTGGCGCCGGCCGCGAGCGGGACCTCGTAGACCGCGCCGTAGGCGTCGGTGCGCACCGGCTCCAGCGGCTTGCTCCAGTCGGTGGGGTTGGCGGCGCCCGTCCAGGTGTGCAGGCCCCAGCCGGCGTAGTCGCCGTCGGCGCGCTTGTAGTGCAGGACGGCCTTCGTCGTGTCCTGGGGCGGGTAGGCGCCCTCGGGCGCGGCGTTGAGAACCTCGGGCTTGCCCTGCTCGATCCAGACCTCGCCGGTCTTGGAGAGGTCGACGGTGCGGTCGGCGTCGGTGTCCTTGACGCCGTCCTTGTTCACGGCGATGAAGCCGACCGAGGAGGCGCCGGGCTTGAGCTTGACGTAGGCGAAGGCGCCGTACGCGTCACGGCCCGTGAAGGGCTTGCCCGCGGGCCACGTGGTGCCCTCGCCGTCGGCGATGTCGCCCCAGGTGTACAGGCCCCAGTCGGTGTAGTCCCCGTCGGCGCGCTTGTAGTGGACGATCGCGTAGTCGCGCTGGGTGGCGGTCGGAGGCTGCTCGACGGCCGGGGCTCCGCTGGTGGTCGCGGCGGTCGCGCTCGCGGTGCGGCCGGCGCTGTCGACGACGACCGCCTTGTACCGCAGGGCCGTTCCGGCGGGCGCGGTGATCTTCTGGGTGACCTTGTGGGGGGCGTGGTCGGAGGAGCCGAGGACCTGCCACTTCCCGTTGCCGGTCTGGGCGGCGAAGACGACACGGTTGAGCTGCCCGCCGGTGACCTCGGCGGAGAGCTCGACGGTGCCGGTGGCTCCGGCCTCGGGGGCCTTGAGGGCGATCTTCGGCGTGGCGGCGGGCGCGCCGAGCGGCTTGGCGGCCTTGAGCACGAGGGAGCCGAGCGCCGGGACGGTCACCTTGATCTTCGTGTCGCCGGCGCTGGTGACGCGGGCGTCACCGCCGTGGATCGCGGTGAAGTCCATGCCCGCGGAGCCGGTCGGGATCTCGACGGTCTTCGCCTCGGTGGAGCTGTTGGCGGCCACGACGTACTCGGTCCGGGAACGGGCGTCGGTACGGGAGAAGCCGTACACGGAGCCTTCGGCGTACCGCTGCTCCTGGATGCCGTCGCGGAGCGCCGGGTGCTTCTTCGTGAGCGCGGAGAGCGCGGCGATCTGGCGGTACAGGGGGTGCGAGGCGTCGTAGGCGTCGCTCGCGTGGGTGCGGTCGGTGCCGAGCTGGTCGTCGTCCAGGTAGTCGGCGGTCTTCGACGCGAAGAGGGTCTGGCGGGAGTCCTTGTCGCCGCCGGCGCCGGTGTAGCCCTGCTCGTCGCCGTAGTAGACGACGGGGTTGCCCCGGGTGAGGAACATCAGCTCGTTGGCGAGCCGGTAGCGCTGGAGGAGTTCGGCGTCGCCGGCCTTCGGGTTGTCCTGCTTGAGGAAGGTGCCGAAGCGTCCCATGTCGTGGTTGCCGAGGAAGGGCACCGACTCGTAGGCGTTGGCCTTGTCGGTGGTGTAGCGGTAGTCCTGTCCGAAGAGGTTCGCCAGCTTGTCCGCCGTACCGCCCTGGGAGGCGAAGGCTCGGGCGGCGTCCTGGAAGGGGAAGTCGAGGGTGGCGTCGAGGCGGCCCTCGGTCACGTACGGGGCGGTGATCGCCGGGTCGGCGGAGTAGACCTCGCCGAACATGAAGAAGTCGTCGCGTCCGCGCCGCGCCGCGTACTCGTCGAGGGCGGTTGCCCACTGGGTCCAGAACGCGGTGTCGACGTGCTTGACGGTGTCGATGCGGAAGCCGTCGATGTCGAAGTCGCGGACCCAGCGCTGGTAGATCTTCTCCATGCCCTGGACGACCTCGGGACGCTCGGTCCACAGGTCGTCCAGGCCGACGAAGTCACCGTACTGGGAGGACTCGCCGGCGAAGGTGGAGTCGCCCCGGTTGTGGTACATCGTCGGGTCGTTGAGCCAGGACGGGACCTTGAGGTCCTTCTTCTCGGCGGGGACGACGGGGGTGCGGGGGAAGGAGTCCGTGTCGACGCGCGGGAACGTTCCGTCGGCCGCGGCAGCGCGGTCGTCGAAGGGGGCACCGTCCTTCGTCAGGTAGGGGAAGGCGCCCTTGGAGAGGTAGCCGTAGCTCTTCTCCTTGTAGTCGACGACGTCGGCGGTGTGGTTGGTGATGACGTCGAAGAAGACCTTCATGCCCTTGGCGTGGGCCTGGTCGATCAGCCTCTCCAGGTCGGCGTTGGTGCCGAAGTGCGGGTCGACCTGGGTGAAGTCGGTGATCCAGTAGCCGTGATAGCCGGCGCTGGCGTCCTTCCCGGTGCCCTGGACGGGCTGGTTCTTGAAGATCGGCGCCATCCAGATGGCGGTGGTGCCGAGGCCCTTGATGTAGTCGAGCTTCTTGGTGAGCCCCTTGAGGTCACCGCCCTGGTAGAAGCCCTTGTCGGCGGGGTCGAACCCGGTGTCGAGACGCGTACCGGTGAGCCCGCCACGGTCGTTGGCGGTGTCCCCGTTGGCGAACCGGTCGGGCAGCACGAAGTAGAACTGCTCGCGCGTGAGGTCGTGCCGCGCGGGCTGCGCGGCGAGCGCCCGGTCGGACGGCGGAGGCGGTGGCGGCGGCGCGGCCGCGGCCGGGAGGGCGGGCACCATCGCCGCGCACAGGGCGGCGGCCACGGCGGCCGCCGTTCTCTTGCGTATCACGGGGGTTCTCCCTGGAGGTACGGGAAGGGGGGCCGCCCCGGCGGGGCGGCCCTGAGGAGAGGAGCGATCAGTTGCGGAAGGTGTCGTTCAGGACGATCCGGCCGGAGGCGGGGACCGTAGCGGTGCGGTTGGCGCCCGACTCCCAGGTCACGTTGCCCGCCGCGTCCTTGCGGACGTACTTGTACTCGAAGGCCGTGCCGGCCGGCAGGGAGACGTCGAGCTTCCAGACCGGGTACGAGGCCGGGTCCAGCTTCAGGGCCGCGGCCGGGGACCAGTTGCCCAGCTCCGCGCGGTTGCCGGTCACGTAGATGTTCTGGCCGGAGACCGTGGTGGCGTTGACGTTGAAGGAAGCGCCGGTGGCGGCCGGCGGCGGGGTCGTCATGCCGCCGCCGCAGTTCTTCGCGTTCACGTGCAGCGCCAGCGCCGTGTTCGATGCCAGCGTGGCCGTGAACCGGCCCGCCGCATCGACCGTCACGGGCGTGTCGGACTGCACGTCGCAGTACGCGCCGGCCGGCAGCCCCGTCTGGAAGGTGCGGGTCAGCGGCGAGCCCTCGTGGTTGAGCGCGACGTAGGCCTTGTCGCCCCGGCCGAACGCTATCGCGTTGTTGCCGTTGTCCCACCAGTTGCCGACCGAGGTCCCCCGCGCGGCGTTGCGGAAGCCCACCATGGAGGCGATCTCGCGCCACGCGTGCTGACACTTCCAGCCGCCGCTGTAACAGGCGTTCACCTGGCCGCCGTTCGGGGCGCCCGCGTCCTTGTCGGACCACTCGTAGCCGGAGTGGACGTCCGGGGAGCCGTACGGCCAGGCCAGCATGAAGACGCTCGCCAGGGTGTAGGTCGCGCCGTTCTTGTAGTTGAGGGTGTCGCCGCCGCGCTCGGTGTCGTGGTTGTCGACGAAGACACCGGACGCGCCGGAGGGCATGTAGCCCCAGGACTCGCCGAAGTTGTTCAGGTACGCGAGCTTCTCCGAGCCGAAGATCCGCTTGAGGTCCCGTGCGTAACGGAACTCCTGCACGTCCCCGTTGCCCAGGTACTCGCTCGGGGAGACGGCCTCACCGGCCCCGTATATCGCCTCCTGCTTCCAGTAGACGCCCGGGTTGGTCAGCCGCGACTTGATGTTCGCGAGGTCCGCGGCCGGCATGTGCTTGGCCGCGTCGACCCGGAAGCCGTCCACGCCGAGGGAGAGCAGGTCGTTCATGTAGCCGGCGATGCGACCGCGGACGTAGTCCTCACCGGTGTCGAGGTCGGGCAGTTGGACCAGTTCACAGTTCTGGACGTTGCCCCGGTCCTGGTAGTTCGAGATCGTGGCCCGGCAGTCGTCCATGTCCGCGCCCGAGTACAGCCCCGGGTAGTCGTACTTGGAGAACGAGGTCCCGCCCGTTCCCGTGCCCGAGGCGTTCGCCATGTGGTTGATCACGGTGTCGGCGACGACCTTCACGCCCGCCGCGTGACAGGTGTCGACCATGGCCTTGAAGGCGGTGCGGTCGCCGAGCGGTCCGGCGATCCTGTAGCTGACGGGCTGGTAGGCGGTCCACCAGGTCGAGCCCTGGATCCGCTCCTGGGGCGGCGAGACCTGCACGTAGCCGTAACCCGCCGGACCGAGCTGGTCCGTACAGGCCTTGGCCACCGAGGCGAACTTCCACTCGAACATCACCGCGGTGACGTCCTTGGGGCCGGGTGCCGCCGCCTCGGCCGGGGCGGGCGGCGCCGTGACGGCCACAGCGGCTCCCGCCACGAGGGCGAGTGCAGCGGCCACGGTCTTTCTGGCCATGATTCCTCCTGACGACGTCCCTGTCGCAAGAAGTTGCCGAAAATGACAGCAACTGTTTTCAGCCGTGACCGTACGAGTGCCCCGAGCCCCGGTCAACCCTTGGGACCCCTCAATGCAGGGAGTTACGCAAGGAGTTGCAGCGACGCGCCGGCCGGCGGCTGCGCGGTGGAGCCCCGGACCACCAGCTCCGGCTGGAAGACGAACTCCGTGCGCTGCACGGGGTTCCCCTCCACCTCCTCCAGGAGCGCCCCCACCGCCGCCGTCGCCATCGCCTGCACGGGCTGGCGCACGGTGGTCAGCGGCGGGTCGGTGAACGCGATCAGCGGCGAGTCGTCGAAGCCGACGACCGACACGTCACCGGGCACGTCGAGGCCCCGGGCGCGCACCGCCCGGATCGCGCCGAGCGCCATCAGGTCGGAGCCGCAGACGATGCCGGTGCAGCCCTGGTCCAGCAGGATGTCGGCCGCCGCGTGCCCGCCCTCGACGCCGAACAGCGTGGGACGGACGAACCGTTCGGCCTCCGCACGCTCCATCCCCAGGAGCTGGTGCAGCTCGGCCGCGAAGCCCTCCGCCTTGCGGCGCGAGGGCACGTACCGGGTGGGACCGATCGCCAGACCGATCCGCTCGTGGCCCAGCTCGACCAGATGCCGCACGGCCATCCGCGCGGCCGCCCGGTCGTCGGGCGAGACGAAGTTGGCGTCGATCCGCTCGTTGAAGCCGTTGATGAGGACGAACGGGACGCCCCGTGCGGCGAGTCGGACGTACCGCTCCGGGTCGGCGGAGGCGTCCGCGTGCAGCCCGGAGAGGAAGATGATGCCGGTGACCCCGCGCTCCTCCAGCTGCTCGACCAGCTCGTCCTCGGTGGCGCCGCCCGGCATCTGGGTGCAGAGCACCGGGGTGTAGCCGTGCCCGGCCAGGACCTGCTCGATGACCTGCGCGAACGCGGGGAAGATCGGGTTCGTCAGCTCCGGCACGAGCAGGCCGACCAGGCCCGCGCTGCGTCGTTTCAGCCGTACGGGACGCTCGTAGCCGAGCACGTCGAGCGCGGCCAGGACGCGGTGCCGGGTCCCGCCGGCCACGCCCGCCTTGCCGTTGAGGACCCGGCTGACCGTGGCCTCGCTGACCCCGGACTGGGCCGCGATGTCCGCGAGCCGCGGGGGGGCGGGGGCGGCGCCCCGCCCCGGCCGGCCGCGGGCGGCTTACCAAAAAACGGGGCAACCTGAACAAAAGTTCCGCACCAGGGCCGGCGGGGCGGCGGGCGCCGGCCCGATGGGGGGGCGGGGCG
>NZ_JBICBL010000003.1:0-150525 GCF_043089925.1 Streptomyces sp. NPDC013457 | reverse complement strand
GGCCCGCGCGCCCCGCCCGGCGTGGGGTTGGCGCCGCGGGGGGGGGGGGCCGGGGGGCCCCGGGGCGGGGGGGGGGTGGCGGGGGCGGGGGGGGGGGCGGGGGCGGCCCCCCCGCGGCAGGGGGATGGTCACACCGCCCACCAGACGGTGGTGTCGGCGGGCAGCTCCACGACGCCCTCCCCGTGGGAGACCGGCTCGTTGGAGAGGAGGAACCGGCCGGGCAGCGGGACGGATATGGCCCGACCGGTGGTGTTGGCGGTGCAGACGAAGCCGTCGCGGCGGAAGGAGAGCACACCCTCCGGTGCCTCCAGCCACTCGACGTCCTCGCCCGCACCGAGTTCGGGGCGCTCGCGGCGCACGGCGAGCGCGCTGCGGTACAGCTCCAGGGTGGAGCCGGGGTCGCCGGCCTGCGCCTCGACGCTGAGCCCGCCCCAGGTGGCGGGCTGCGGCAGCCAGCTGCCGCCGTCGCCGAAGCCGTACGAGGAGCCCTCGACGGTCCAGGGGATGGGCACCCGGCAGCCGTCACGGAAGCCGTCCTGGCCGGTGGCCCGGAAGAACGACGGGTCCTGGCGGACCTCGTCGGGCAGGTCGGTGACGTCCGGCAGGCCGAGCTCCTCGCCCTGGTAGACGTAGGCCGATCCGGGCAGCGCCAGCATCAGCAGCGTCGCGGCGCGGGCGCGGCGCAGACCGAGGGCGCGGTCGCCCTGCTCGCGCAGCTGGGTGCCGAGGCCGGCCGGGTTGGCGAAGCGGGTGGCGTGCCGGGTGACGTCGTGGTTCGACAGCACCCAGGTGGTGGGCGCGCCGACCGGGCGCATCGCGGCGAGCGAGGCGTCGATCACCCGGCGCAGCTCGACGGCGTCCCAGTGGGTGCCCAGGTACTGGAAGTTGAACGCCTGGTGCATCTCGTCGGGGCGGACGTAGTGGGCGGTGCGCTCGACGGTCGGGGTCCACGCCTCGGCGACGAGGACGCGCTCGCCGTCGTACTCGGAGAGGACCTGGCGCCAGGAGCGGTAGATCTCGTGGACGCCGTCCTGGTCGAAGAAGGGCATGACGTCGTTGCCGAGCAGCTTGAGCTGGTCGTGGGCGCCGATGTCCGGCAGTCCCTCGGCCTTCACCAGTCCGTGGGCGACGTCCACGCGGAAGCCGTCGACGCCCATGTCGAGCCAGAAGCGCAGGATGGAGCGGAACTCGTCGCGTACGGCCGGGTGCTCCCAGTTGAAGTCGGGCTGCTCCGGCGCGAAGAGGTGCAGGTACCACTCCCCGGGGGTGCCGTCGGCCTCCTCGACCCTCGTCCAGGCGGGGCCGCCGAAGATGGACTCCCAGTCGTTGGGCGGCAGTTCGCCGTTCCCGCCCTTCCCCGGGCGGAAGTGGTAACGCTCTCGCAGCGGGGAGCCGGGACCCTCGCGCAGCGCGCGCTGGAACCACTCGTGCTGGTCGGAGGAGTGGTTGGGGACCAGGTCGACGATGATCCGCAGGCCCAGCTCGTGCGCCTCGCGGATGAGCGCGTCGGCGTCGAGGAGGCTGCCGAACATCGGGTCGATGGCCCGGTAGTCGGCGACGTCGTAGCCGGCGTCGGCCTGCGGGGAGGCGTAGAAGGGGCTCAGCCAGACGGCGTCGACGCCCAGGTCCTTCAGATACGGAAGCCGGCCGCGGATGCCTTCCAGGTCGCCCATGCCGTCGCCGTTTCCGTCGGCGAAGCTGCGTGGGTAGACCTGGTAGATCACCGCGTCTCTCCACCAACCCGTGTGCGTGCCGGTGGTCGGGGCGGCGTCGGGGGCAGCGAGGTGCTGGGTCATGTCTTCCTTGAGAGGTAAGGAGGTGCGTACGTGTGGGGTGTTCGGGCTCAGCCCTTGACGGCGCCGGCGGACATGCCGGTCACCAGGTGCCGCTGGGCGAAGAGGAACACCAGCGCCGCGGGGATGGCGATGAGCACGGACGCCGCGGACATCGGACCCCACTGGGCGCCGTACTGGTTGACGAACTTCTGCAGGCCGCCCGCGAGGGTGAGGTTCTCGTCCCCCACCATGAACGCGGAGGCGTAGGCGACCTCGCCCCAGGCGGTGATGAAGGAGTAGAACGCCGTCACCGCGATGCCGGGCTTGGCCAGCGGCAGGATCAGCCGCCAGAAGGTGCCGAACGGGTTGAGGCCGTCGACCTGGCCCGACTCGTCGATCTCGCGCGGGATGGTGTCGAAGAAGCCCTTCATCATCCAGGCGCAGAAGGGGACGGCGATGGTCAGGTACGTGATGACCAGACCGGCCGCCTTGTTGAGCAGCCCCAGCGAGGACATGATGTTGTAGATCGGCACGATCAGGACGGCGACCGGGAACATCTGGGTGATCAGCAGCGTCCACATCAGTCCGCGCTTGCCGGGGAACCGGAAGCGGCTGACGGCGTAGCCGGTGGTGGAGGCGATGAAGACGCCGAGGACCGTGGTGAGTCCGGCGACGAGCAGCGAGTTGCCGAACCAGGTGAGGAACTCGGTGTTCTCCAGCAGGTCGGTGTAGTTCGCGAGCGTCGTCTCCTTGAAGAAGTCCGTCGTGGTCGCGTACTGCGCCGGCTTGAGCGAGGTCAGCAGGACCCACAGCACGGGGAAGACGGCGATCACGGAGGCGACGATCAGGGTCGCGTGCAGCCCGACGGAGGCGAGCGGCGAACGACGGCCTCGGGTGGGCGTGTTGGTGGCGGTGGTCACCAGACTTCTCCCTGCTTGCGGAGGACGCGCCGGTAGATCGCGGCGAAGACCATCAGGAGGACCAGGATCAGGACGCCCCAGGTGGACGACTGGGCGAAGTCACGCGGGCTGATCTCGAAGGAGAACTTGTACGCCTGGGTGACCAGGATCTGCGTGGCCTCACCGGGTCCGCCCCGGGTGAGCAGGAAGATCACCGGGAACATGTTGAAGGTCCAGATGGTGCTCAGCAGGATCACGGTGGTGGACACCGAGCGC
Organism: Streptomyces sp. NPDC013457; assembly: GCF_043089925.1. Taxonomy (NCBI): domain Bacteria; kingdom Bacillati; phylum Actinomycetota; class Actinomycetes; order Kitasatosporales; family Streptomycetaceae; genus Streptomyces; species Streptomyces sp. NPDC013457. The sequence goes on along the minus strand of NZ_JBICBL010000003.1, from coordinate 147,575 downwards.
AGACCGGGCAGCGTGATATTGCGGAAGCGCTGCCAGGCGTTGGCGCCGTCCATCTCGGCGGCCTCGTAGAGCTCGCCGGGGATGGACTGGAGCCCGCCGAGGAGGGCGACCATCATGAAGGGGACGCCGAGCCAGACGTTGACGGCGATGACCGAGAACTTGGCCCAGGTGGGGTCGTTGAGCCACGGCACGGCGTCGATCCCGGAGCCGCCGAGGATCTGGTTGAGCAGACCGTTGTCCTGGTTGTAGAGGAAGCGCCAGGCGAAGACGGAGACGAAGCCGGGCACGGCCCAGGGAAGGATCAGCAGCATCCGGTAGACGGAGCGGCCGGCGATCCTGCGGTTGAGGATGTTGGCGAGGGCCAGGCCGAGGCCGAAGGTGACCGAGACGCAGGCGACGGTCCACACCAGCGTCCAGCCGAGCGTGCCGAGGAACTGGGTCCCGGTCAGCGCGTCGACGTAGTTGTCCAGGCCGACGAACTCGTACGTCGCCGGGATCTGGTTGACACCGATGCTCCGCGCGACGTTCCGCTCGTTCGCGTCCGTGAGCGAGAGGTAGATACCCCGGATCAGCGGATAGCCGATGATCACGCCGATCACGACCACCACCGGAGCGACCATCGCCCAGGCGTACCAGTGGGTGGAGAGGGAACGGCGAACCTTCCCCTGGGGGTTGCCAGTACCACGGTGCCGGCCGCGGGCGACATCGCCCGCGGCCTTCACCGCCGACTGGCTGCTGGTGTCCACAGCCATCAGCCGGCCTGCCTTCCTGTTACTTCCAGTCCTTCAGGAGCTTGCGGTAGGAGTCACCCGTCGCCTTGGCTCCCTTGTCGGGGGTGGTCTGCCCGGTCAGGACCTTCGTGTACTCGGTGACGAGCGGGGCGAAGAGGCTGCCGGTCTCGGGGATCCAGGGGCGCTCGACGGCCTTGTCGACGACCGGCTTGAAGAAGCTGATCATCTCGTTGCTCGCGACGTCGGGCTTGACGTAGACGGACTCGCGGGTCGGGAGCAGGCTGAGCTCCTTGGCGATCTGCGTCTGGGTCTCGACCGAGGTCATGTACTCGGTGAAGGCGTACGAGGCGTCCAGGTTCTTGGAGCCCGCGTAGACCGCGAGGTTGTGGCCGCCCTGCGGGGCGCCCTGACCGGCCGAGCCGGCCGGGACCGGGGCGATGCCCAGGTTGGCCTTGTCGGCGAACTCCTTGCCGGCGTAGGTGTCGGCGACGGCCCACGGGCCGTTGATCATCATGGCGACCTTGCCTTCCTTGAAGGCGGTCTGCATGTTGTTCCAGCCGTCGGTGGCGTCGGTCTTGGCCGCGCCGGAGTCGACCAGGTCCTTGACCGTGGTCAGGGCCTTCACACCCGCGGCGTTGTCGACGGTGACGGTCTTCGACTCGGCGTTGACCAGGTCGCCGCCCTCGCCGTAGAGGAAGGAGAGGAACCAGTAGGCGTCGTCGCCGCGCAGGTAGAGGCCGGTCTTGCCGGTCTTGTCCTTGATCGCGGCGGAGACGGTCTTCAGCTCGGCGATGGTCTTGGGGACCTCGACGCCGGCCTCCTTGAAGATCTTCTTGTTGTAGAAGATGCCCATGGAGTCGATGACCTGCGGCACGGCGTAGGTCTTGCCGTTGTACTGGGTCGAGGCGGCGGCCTGCTTCAGGAAGTCCTTGTCGTCCTTGAGCGCGGCGGTGCCGTCGAGCGGGGCCAGGTAGCCGAGGTCCGCGAACTCGGGGGTCCAGGCGACCTCGGAGCGGATGACGTCGGGGGCGCCGGAGCCGGACTGGGCGGCGTTCTTGAACTTGTTCTGCGCCTCACCGAACGGCACGTTCACGTACTTGACGGTGACCTTCGGGTGCTTCTTGGTGAAGTCCTCGGCGATCTTCTTGAAGACCTTGTCCTCGGAGCCGACCGTGGAGGTGTCCCACCAGGTCACGGTTCCGGAGAGCTCGCCCGAGCTCTTCGAGCCGCCGTCCTTCGAACCGCCGTCGCTTCCGCACGCCGCCAGGGTCACGCCCAGGGCCGCGACCAGCGCGGTGGCCGCTATGCCACGCCGCATGTGAACTCCTTCAACTGATCCCGGGGTGACGAGGGGCTGGAACCTGCCTCATGCGACCGCTCCCTCGCGGCGCTCCGGGTTGCCAGGAACGTAACAGGGATGAAAACGAGCCGAAAGAGCTTGCGAGAACTTTCTGCAAGGACCGGCGATCGTTACACCCGCGTGTCCGGAAGGTTGCCGACGAGTCGCTTGACAGCGGACCTCAGGCGCCTCTCAGGCCCTCTTGCGGCTGCTCCCGAGCCCTGCAAGTCTTTGCATCATCTCTTGCAGGACCGTTTCACGTCAGCCTCGACCTCGTTGTCAGTACGACGCCCAGCCCCTGGAACACGCGAGAGGGACACCGCACATGGCCCACGAGCTCACCTCACCGTCGCTGCCGGACTCCGCAAGCTCTTGCGCAAGCGCCGCCCGCACCGGCTGGTGGCGGGACGCCGTCATCTACCAGGTGTACGTCCGCTCCTTCGCGGACAGCGACGGCGACGGGATCGGGGACCTGCGCGGCGTACGGGAGCGGCTGCCGCACATCGCCCGGCTGGGCGCGGACGCGGTCTGGCTGACCCCCTTCTACGCCTCCCCGCAGGCGGACGGCGGGTACGACGTGGCGGACTACCGCGCGGTGGACCCCGTCTTCGGCGACCTCGCCGACGCCGACGACCTGGTGCGCGCGGCGCACGGGCTCGGCCTGAAGGTGATCGTGGACATCGTCCCGAACCACACCTCGGACCGGCACCCCTGGTTCGAGCAGGCGCGCGCGGGGATGGGCCGGGACCGGTACGTCTTCCGGCCGGGGCGCGGGCCGGGCGGATCCGAGCCGCCCAACGACTGGGAGTCGGTCTTCGGCGGCCCGGCCTGGACACGGGTCGAGGACGGCGCCTGGTACCTCCACCTCTTCGCATCCGAGCAGCCCGACCTGAACTGGAAGAACGAGGAGGTACGGGCCGAGTTCGACTCGGTACTCCGCTTCTGGCTGGATCTGGGGGTGGACGGCTTCCGGATCGACGTCGCCCACGGCATGGTCAAGGCGGAGGGCCTGCCCGACATCGGGCAGGGGCAGCAGGCGAAGCTGATCGGCATCCAGCGGCTGCCGTTCTTCGATCAGGACGGGGTGCACGAGATCCACCGCGGCTGGCGCCGGCTCCTGGAGTCGTACGGCCCCGAGCGCATCGGGGTCGCCGAGGCCTGGGCGCCGACGCCGGAGCGGCTCGCGCTGTACGTACGCCCCGACGAGCTGCACCAGGCCTTCAACTTCCAGTTCCTGAACTGCGCGTGGGACGCGGAGGCGCTGCGGGCGGTCGTGGACGAGTCGCTGCGCGCCACGGCCTCGGTGGGCGCCCCCACGACCTGGGTGCTCTCCAACCACGACGTCGTCCGGCACACCACCCGGTACGGCAGCCCGGAGCGGGCCCGGGCGGCGGCGCTGCTGATGCTGGCGCTGCCGGGCTCGGCCTACGTCTATCAGGGCGAGGAGCTGGGCCTGCCCGAGGTCGTGGACCTCCCGGACGAGGTCCGGCAGGACCCCGCGTTCCTGCGCGGCGACGGTCAGGACGGGCTGCGCGACGGCTGCCGGGTCCCGCTGCCGTGGGAGGCGGACGGCCCGTCGTACGGTTTCGGGCCGGCCGGTTCCTGGCTTCCCCAGCCCCCGGAGTGGGCCGGGCTGAGCGTGGCGGCGCAGACGGCGGACCCCGCCTCCACCCTGGAGCTGTACCGCCGCGCCCTGCGGCTGCGCAGGGAGCACCCCGCCCTCGGCGCGGGCGACGCCGTCGAGTGGCTGGACGCCCCGGAGGGCGTGCTCGCCTTCCGCCGCCGGGCGGAGGGAGGCGACCTCGTGGTCACGCTGAACACGACGGCACGGGGGGTGGACATGCCGCTCACCGGCTCGCCGCTCCTGAGCAGCACGGCGCCCGAAGGGGCCAGCTCCGGCGGGGGGATCGGCGGCACCGCCCCCGTACTCCCTTCCCCCGCAGGGGAATTCGGGCGGGGCGCGGCGCTCGCGCACAACGTCCGGGTTCCCGCCGACTCCTGCGTTTGGTGGGCAATCTGACGTGCGACCGGTACAGTCCAATCCCATGACCGCGCGGCTTGCCGACATCGCAGCCCAGGCGGGGGTCAGTGAAGCCACAGTCAGCCGCGTGCTCAACGGCAAGCCCGGTGTGGCCGCGGCCACCCGTGAATCCGTGCTTGCCGCACTCGACGTCCTCGGTTACGAGCGTCCGGTACGGCTGCGTCAGCGCAGCGCCGGACTCGTCGGGCTGATAACCCCCGAACTGGACAACCCGATCTTTCCCGCCCTCGCGCAGGTCATCGGGCAGGCCCTGACCCGCCAGGGCTACACCCCCGTGCTCGCCACGCAGACCCCCGGCGGTTCCACCGAGGACGAGCTCACCGACATGCTCGTCGAGCGGGGCGTCTCCGGGATCATCTTCGTCTCGGGGCTCCACGCCGACACGACCGCCGATATGACGCGCTACGACCAGCTGCGCGGCAAGGGCGTCCCCTATGTCCTCATCAACGGCTTCTCCCCCAAGGTCCAGGCCCCCTTCGTCTCGCCCGACGACCGGGCCGCGATGCAGCTGGCGGTGACCCACCTCGCCGCGCTCGGGCACACCCGGATCGGGCTCGCGGTGGGCCCGAAGCGGTTCGTGCCGGTGCTGCGCAAGATCGAGGGGTTCCAGAGGGGGATGAAGGAGCGGCTCGGGCTCTCCCCGGAACAGTCCGAGGAGCTGATCCAGCACTCTCTGTACACGCTGGAGGGCGGCCAGGCTGCGGCCGGGGCCCTGATCTCCGCCGGCTGCACGGCCGTCGTCTGCGCGAGCGACATGATGGCGCTCGGCGCCATCCGCGCGGCCCGGCAGCAGGGCCTGCGGGTCCCCCAGGACGTCTCCGTGGTCGGTTTCGACGACTCCCCGCTCATAGCGTTCACCGATCCGCCGCTGACCACGATCCGCCAGCCCGTGCAGGCGATGGGGCAGGCGGCGGTCCGGGCGCTCCTGGAGGAGGTCGGGGGCACCCCGGCACCGCACAGCGAGTTCGTCTTCATGCCTGAGCTGGTCGTTCGTGGTTCAACCGCTTCTGCCCCCAGTCAGGGAAACCCCTGACGGTCCCTCCCCGGTCCATCCCCCTCAGGATGGAGCGTGTGCGTCCCGAACCCGACGGAGGGATGATCGGACGAGGGGAATGGATCTGGCAGACTCTCCTCCCATGGGTGAAGCGACCGTGAAGAGTTTGGAAGGCAGCACGGCGGCCAGCCCGTCACCCATTCCGGACGGTGGCGGTGTGCGGGCCCGGCTGCGCATGCCCCGACGCCCCCGGATCTGGTTCGAGATCCTGCTCATCGGCGTCAGCTACTGGACGTATTCGCTCATCCGCAACGCGGTACCGGAGCAGAAGACCCAGGCGCTGAAGAACGCCGACTGGATCTGGGACGTCGAGCGGTCCCTCGGGCTTGCCTTCGAGCAGAGCGTCAACCATGCCGTGAACTCGGTGACATGGCTGATCGTGTCGATGAACTACTACTACGCCACCCTGCACTTCATCGTGACGATCGGCGTGCTGGTGTGGCTGTACCGATGGCACCCGGGACGTTACGCCGCGTCCCGGACCGTCCTGTTCGCCACCACCGGTGTGGCCCTGGTCGGTTACTACCTGTATCCGCTCGCGCCCCCTCGGCTGATGAACGGGCAGTCCTTCATCGACACGGTCCTGGTCCACCACACCTGGGGCTCGATGGCCTCGGGCAACCTCAAGCAGATGTCGAACCAGTACGCGGCGATGCCGTCGATGCACATCGGCTGGTCGCTCTGGTGCGGTCTCATCATCTTCGCCCTGGCCTCGGCCCCCTGGGCACGCATCCTCGGCCTGCTCTACCCGACGGCCACGCTGGTCGTGATCGTGGCCACCGCCAACCACTTCTGGCTGGATGCGGTGGGCGGCATGATCTGCCTCGCCTTCGGCTTCGCCGTCTCCTACTACATGTACGGCGCGCTGCCGAAGCGCCTGCCGAAGCGGGTGGAACCGGCGGCGCCGGTGGCCCGTGGCGGCTCGTCCCCGAGGTCCGCGGCGGACGGGTCCACGGCGGACCGCGAGGACGAGCAGGGCTCCGAGCGCGAGCGGCAGCGGCTGACCCGCTAGGGCCTGCCTCGTCGATCAGGCCGGATCAGGGAGCGGGGTCTGGGGCGTGCGTGCCAGGCCCCGCGAGCCCGGCATGATCGGCGAGACACCCCTAGGGCCTGTCTTTCGGATCAGCCCCGGTGGGTGACGCGGCCGCCCGCGAGCGTGAGGCGGATCGGGGCCTGTTCGGTCTCGTCGGCGGGAGCCTCGGCCGGGTCGACCGTGAAGGCGGTCAGGTCCGCCCGGAGTCCCGGGGCGATCCGGCCCCCGAGGTGCTCCTCCCCCGCAGCGGCCGCCGCGTGCGTGGTCAGGCCCTCCAGCGCCATCAGCCCCGTCAGCCCGTGCCGTGCGGACGCGGCCCCGCGGGGGGCCTGCGCGGTGGCGAGGACCTGACGGGCGTCGTAGTGGGCGATGGGCCAGTCCGAGCCGAGCGCCAGCAGCGCGCCCGCCTCCCGCAGGTCCCGGCAGCGCCAGGCACGGTCCGCCCGTACGTCGCCGAGCCTCTTCGACCACTCGTCGGTGTGGTCGGCGCGGGTGTACGCGGTGTGCGGGGGCTGCATCGAGGCGGCGACGCCGAGTGCCGCGAACCGGCCGAGCTGGTCGTCGGGGACGGTCTCGATGTGCTCGATCCGGTGCCGGGGGCCCGGGGCGCCGAGTGCTTCGACCGTGTCCAGGACGTGCCGGACGGCCGCGTCGCCGATGGCGTGCGTGGCGGTGCCGACGCCGGCCTCGTGGAGGTGACGGACGGCGGCGGAGTACGCGGCCGGGTCGGGCCAGAAGGCGTCCGTGCCCTGGCCGTGGCAGTCGGCGTGCTCCAGCCAGGCGGTGCCGCCCTCGACGGTGCCGTCCATGAAGAACTTCACCCCGCCGACCCGCCACAGCCGCCCGGACCGGGCCTGGAGCCGTACCAGCTCGTCCAGCTCCTCCGGGGTCGCGCCGGGCATGCACCAGGGTGCGAGCCGGAGCCGTAGCGGCAGGTCCCCGTCGGCCTCCAGGGCGGCGAGCAGCCCGGGTACGTCGTGCCCGCCGAGGTCCATGACGTGCGCGCCGGTCAGTCCGGTGGCGGCCATGGAGGTCAGCAGCGCGACGAGCCGGTCGCGCCGCTCGGCGTAGGGCTGCTGGGGCAGGACGGGGGTCATGAGGTCCATCGCGGCGTGCTCGATCAGATGGCCGGTGGGCCGTCCCCCGGTGTCGCACACGATCTCGGAGCGCTGGGCGAAGGCGCGGGGGCCGTCGACGCCGGCCGCCTTCAGGGCGGCCTCGCTCGCGAGGGCCGAGTGTCCGTCGTAGAGGCGCAGGAAGGCGGGGGCGCCGCCCAGGACGTCCTCGACGAGGTCGCGGTGGATCGGCCGGCCGCCGAAGGCGTTGTGGTCGAGGGCGAAGCCGACGATCCAGCCGTCGCGGCGCTCGGCGGTGGCGAGGGCCGCACGCAGCTCGTCGAGGTCGCGTACGGCGGAGAGGTTGGTGCCCGTGAACATCTCCAGGCCCCAGACGGGGTGGCTGTGGGCGTCGGTGAGGCCTGGGGTGAGGGTGGCTCCGCCGAGGTCGATCGTCTCGGTGCCGGGTCCGCGCCAGGCGCGGGCGTCGGCGGCGTCGCCGACGGCCGTGATCACTCCGTCGCGGACGGCGACGGCAGTGGCGTGGGGACGTGCGGGGTCGAGGGTGCGGACGCGGGCGTCGACGAGGACGAGGTCGGGTGCGGACACGACGGCTCTTCTCCAGGGGTGGGTGCGGCGGGCTCGGCGGCGAAGCGGGCGTAGGTCTGCGGGCGCGTACGGCGGAGGCGGTACGCGAGGAGGAGCCCGAGGACGAAGACGGCGGGGACGAGGGAGACCAGGACGGTGTTGACGGTGGTGGAGGCGCCGGTGAAGAGGGCGACGTTCGTCACGACGAGGCCGATGGCGCCTGCGAGCAGGACGAAGGCGACGGCGGGGGCCACCACCGTGCGCAACCTGCCCTCCGTGTGGCTGACGCGGCGGAAGAACAGCGGCACGGCGAGCGCCGCGAGGAGCTGGAGGACCATCAGTCCGATCATGCCCGGGGTGTTCACCCAGAGCAGCAGCTGCTGGTACGGGTCGGCTCCGGCGGCGGCGAAGCCGAGCACGACGACGGCGCCGAGGGCGGTCTGCAGGATGCCGGAGGCGTACGGGGAGCGGTGGCGGGGATGGACGCGGCCGAAGACCGCGGGCAGCACGCCCTCCTCGGCGAGCGCCAGGCCGTAGCGGTTGATGGCGTTGTGGAAGGCGAGGAGCGAGGCGAGGACGCTGGTGACGATCAGGATGTGCATCAGGTCCGCGGCCCAGGCGCCCACGTAGGTGGTGATGGCGGCGAAGAAGAGCCCGCCGGGGTCGTCGGCGGCGGCCTGGACGACCTTGTCCTGGCCGAAGGCCTGGATGACGGTCCAGACGACGAAGGCGTAGAAGAGGCCCAGGAAGCCGACCGCGATGTAGGTGGCGCGCGGGACGGTGCGGTCCGGGTCGCGGGCCTCGCGGCGGTAGATGACGGTCGACTCGAAGCCGGTGAAGGCGGCGAAGGCGAAGGCCAGGACGGCGGCGGAGCCGGGGACGAGCACGTTGCCGGGGGCGAAGGAGGCCAGGGAGAGTCCGTCGGCGCCGCCGTCGAGGAGGACGCCCCCGGCGAGCAGGAGGAGGATGCCGGTCTCGGCGACGAGGAGGACGCCGAGGACCTTGGCGCCGAAGTCGATGGACCGGAAGCCGCCGTACCAGATGAGCAGCAGTCCGGCGAGGGAGACGGGGAGCCAGGGGATGTCGACTCCCCAGAGGGCGTGGCCGGTGTCGGCGGTGGCGGTTCCGAGCAGGCCGTAGACGCCGATCTCCATGCCGTTGTAGCCGAGCATGGCGAGGAGGGCTGCGGCGATGCCGACGGGCTTCCCGAGCCCTCGGGTGATGTACGCGTAGAAGGCGCCGCCGCTGCGGACATGGCGGCTCATGGCGGTGAACCCGACGGCGAAGACCGCGAGGGTGATGCCGGCCAGGAGATAGCCGGCGGGGGCGCCGATCCCGCCGAGGACGACGGCGATGGGCGCGACGCCGGCCATGACGGTGAGCGGGGCGGCGGCCGAGACGACGAAGAACGAGATGTCGGCGGTGGAGAGCGTGCCGGTTCTCAGCCCCTCGGGAGCGGTGTTGGTCTGTGAGGACATGGGAGGGGAGGCCCTTCCGCGACAGGAAACCTAAAGGCTTTCGGTTTGCGCAATGTAACCTCGCGTTCAACGATTCGGGAAGACCTGACCAGGGGGAAGTCATTCATGGGCCGGCCGCGCAAGCCCCTGCTCGACCGCGAGCGCATCACCACGGTGGCGCTCGAACTCGTCGACGAACGGGGCGAGTTCAGCGTCCCTCAGATCGCCAGACGGCTCGGGGTGCAGACGGCCTCGGTGTACCACCACGTGGACGGCCGCGACGGGATCGTGGAGCTGCTGCGCGAGCGGGTCAGCGAGGGGATCGACGGCTCCACCCTGGACGCCGGGCCGTGGGACGCGGCGCTCGCGAGCTGGGCGCGCTCCTACCGGGCGGCCTTCGCCGCCCATCCCCGGGCGATCCCGATGCTGATGACCTCACCGGTCCGGGCCCCGATGGTGCTCGCGCAGTACGAGCGGGCGGTGACCCTGCTGCTCGCCGTCGGCTTCGACAACGCCGACGTCATGACGGTGATCGTCGCGCTGGAGAACCTGGTCCTGGGCTCGGCGCTCGACCTCGCCGCCCCGGACGCCATGTGGGAGCTCCCCGACGAGGTCACGACCCCACGCCTGGCCGAGGCCCTGGTGGCCATGGGACCGGCCCGCGCGGACGCCGCCTTCGAACTGGCCCTGGACGCCTTCCTGATCCACTGCCGGACGCTCCTGGAGAACGCGGACGGCTGACCCCTACGCCCCGTAGAACAGGTCCTCGACGACCGCCCGCGCGCGGCGCGTGATGCGCCGGTAGTCGTCCACCATCTCCCCGACCCGGCCAGGGCCGTAGCCCAGGAACCGCCCGACCGCGGCCAGTTCGCGCCCGTCCGAGGGGAAGGTGTCCCCCGGCCGCCCCCGTACCAGCATCACCGCGTTGCGGACCCGGGTCGCCAGGACCCAGGCCTCGTCCAGCGTCTCGGCCTCCTCGGTGGGGATGAGGCCCGCCGCGTGGGCGGCGGCCAGCGCCTCACGGGTGCGCGTCGTGCGCAGGCCGGGCTCGGCCCAGCCGTGCCGCATCTGGAAGAGCTGGACCGTCCACTCGACGTCGCTCAGACCGCCCCGGCCGAGCTTGGCGTGGAGCGTCGGATCGGCCCCGCGCGGCAGCCGCTCCGTCTCCATCCGGGCCTTCAGACGGCGGATCTCGCGGACCGCGTCCTCACCCAGCCCCTCGGCCGGATACCGCAGCGGGTCGATCAGCTCGATGAAGCGCGCGCCGAGATCCCGGTCGCCCGCCATCGTCTCGGCACGCAGCAGAGCCTGGCTCTCCCAGGCCAGCGACCAGCGCTGGTAGTAGGCCGCGTACGACTTGAGCGTACGGACCAGCGGGCCGCGCTTGCCCTCCGGACGCAGATCCGCGTCGATCAGCAACGGCGGGTCGGCGGTGGGTACCTGGAGGAGCCGCCGGACCTCGGAGACGATCTGGTTCGCGGCCATGGCCGCCTCCTGCTCGTCGACGCCCTCACGCGGCTCGTGGACGAACAGGACGTCGGCGTCGGAACCGTAGCCGAGTTCCTGGCCGCCGAAGCGGCCCATCCCGATGACCGCGAACCGGGTCGGCAGGGTGTCGCCCCAGCCCTCGCGTACGGCGGCCCGCACCGCGCCCGCAATCGTCGCCGCGTTGAGGTCGGTGAGCGCCAGGCCCACCCGGTCGACCAGCGCGCCGGGGTCGAGCTCACGGGGGCTGTCCTCCGTGCCGTACGAGCCGATCAGATCGGCCGCGGCCGTACGGAACAGCTCACGGCGCCGCACGCCACGGGCCGCCGCGACCGCCTGCTCGGCACCGTCGGCGCGGCCGACCGCCGCGAGGATCTCCTGCTCCAGATGGTCGCGGCCACGCGGCTTCAGGCCCTCCGGGTCGCCGAGGATCGCCACCGCCTCCGGCGCGCGCAGCAGCAGGTCGGGGGCCATCCGGCCGGCGGACAGGACCCTGGCGAGGTTCTCCGCCGCCGCGCCCTCGTCGCGCAGCAGGCGCAGGTACCAGGGGGTCTTGCCGAGCGCGTCGGAGACCTTGCGGAAGCCGAGCAGTCCGGCGTCCGGGTCGGCGGAGTCCGCGAACCAGCCGAGCAGCACCGGCAGCAGCGTCCGCTGGATCGCGGCCTTGCGGGTGACTCCGGAGGCCAGCGCCTCCAGGTGGCGCAGGGCGGCGGCGGGGTCGGCGTACCCGAGCGCTTCGAGCCGCTGGCCGGCCGCCTTCGAACTGAGCCGGGCCTCGCCGGGGGTGAGCTGGGCGACGGCGTCGAGCAGCGGCCGGTAGAAGAGCTTCTCGTGGAGGCGGCGCACCACCGAGGCGTGCCGCTTCCACTCCTTGTTCAGCTCCGCGACCGGGTCGGTGCGCAGGCCGAGCGCGCGGCCGAGGCGGCGCAGATCGGCCTCGCCCTCCGGGACGAGATGGGTGCGGCGCAGCCGGTAGAGCTGGATGAAGTGCTCCATGGCGCGCAGGAAGCGGTACGCCTCGTCCAGCTGGGCCGCGTCGGCGCGGCCGACGTAGCCACCCGCCGCCAGCGCCTTGAGGGCGTCGAGCGTCTTGCCGCTGTGCAGCGTCGCGTCACCGCGCCCGTGCACCAACTGCAGGAGCTGGACGGCGAATTCGACGTCACGCAGACCGCCGGGACCGAGCTTCAGTTCGCGGTCGACCTGGGCGGCGGGGATGTTGTCGACGACCCTGCGGCGCATCTTCTGCACGTCGGGGACGAAGTTCTCGCGCTCGGCCGCCTGCCAGACCAGCGGGGAGACGGCCTCGATGTACTCGGCGCCCAGCTCCGGGTCGCCCGCCACCGCCCGCGCCTTGAGCAGCGCCTGGAACTCCCAGGTCTTGGCCCAGCGCTGGTAGTAGGCGAGGTGGGAGGAGAGGGTCCGCACGAGCGGGCCGTTGCGGCCCTCGGGACGCAGGTTGGCGTCGACGGGCCAGATGGTGCCCTCGACGGTCGTCTCGGAGCAGATACGCATCAGATGGGAGGCGAGCCGGGTCGCCGCCTGCATCGCCTTCCCCTCCTCGGCGCCGTCCACGGGCTCGGCCACGAAGATCACGTCCACGTCGGAGACGTAGTTCAGCTCGTGTCCGCCGCACTTGCCCATGGCGATCACGGCGAGCCGGCAGTGGGCGGCGTCGGCGGGGGCGGCGGTACGGGCGATGGCGAGGGCGGCGCGCAGCGTCGCGGTGGCGAGGTCGGCCAGCTCGGCGGCGGTCTGGGCGACGTCGGCCGTGCCGCAGACGTCGCGGGCGGCGATGGCCAGCAGACAGCGGCGGTAGGCGACCCGCAGGGAGACGGCGTCGGTGGCCTCGGCGAGACCGCGCTCGAACTCGGCGACCCCCGGGTTCAGGTCGACGGCCTCGTAGGTGACGAGCACCTGCCAGTCCCGGGGGTGCCTGGCCAGATGGTCGGCGAGCGCCTCGGAGGCGCCGAGCACACCGAGGAGCCGGTCCCGGAAGGGCTTGGCGGAGAGCAGCGTGGTGGTGAGCGTCTGGCGCTCCTCGTCGGGCTGCGCCTCGACGAGCCGGACGAGCCCCCGCAGGGCGAGGTCGGGGTCGGCGGTCGCGCCGAGCGCGTCGAGGAGCACGGAGTCGTCGCGCAGGGCGGACAGCTCGGGGAGGTCGAGCAGGCGCCCGGCGTCGGACGGATCCGTGAACCCGTGCCGCAGCAGACGGCTGAAGGTACTGCTCCTGCGCCCCGGCCCCGTCATTCCGCCGCTCCCTCCAGCCGATCAAGCTCCGCGTTCGAGCGTATCCGCAGCGGGTGGCCCGGGCGCCCCGGGGCACGCTGTCGCCTCCACGGAGGAAGAGACCTGCGTTCCGCATCAGATCACACGTGACGCCTCGCACATTCCTCACCATTCGCCTGCGATGAACCGTATTCCTTATAGGTCCGTCTTCCTGACGCCGGCCCCGTCCTCCCGACGCCGGCCAGCCGCCTGATCCGTTCCTTGAAAGCGCACACACAGCAGATGCCCGTCCGCCGCCGCCTCCGTCCTGTCTCCGTGCTGACGGCCACCGCCGTCGCCGCCGGTTCCCTGGTGGGACTCCTCCAGCTGACCTCCGGCTCCGTCCTCGGCGCACCTGCGACCGGGACCCGGGCGGAACCCGCGCCCGCGGTGCAGCCCGCCGAGCGGAACGCAGTGCAGCGGACCGGGCGCGACGGCGCGGATCCGTCCCGTACCCCCGACGTCTCCGTGGCGCAGATCGTGGCGCACCCGGACGACGACCTGTACTTCATGAACCCGGACACGGCCCAGTCCATACGTTCGGGCCGACCGCTGACCACGGTGTACCTGACATCCGGTGAGGCGGACGGCGTCAACGCGCCGCGCGGGGCCGCCGACCGGCCCCTGCCGGACAAGGCCGGTTTCGCCGCCGCCCGCCAGAACGGCATACGTGCCGCGTACGCCGAGATGGCCACCGGCAGCCGCACCAGCGCCTGGGACCGGGTCTCCATACCCACCGTCGGCGGCGGAGCCGCCGAACTGGACACCCTGCGCGCCGCGCCGCAGATCACCCTGGTCTGGCTCCAGATCCGCGAGGCGGGCGCCGTCAGCGCCGACCGCCCGCACAGCCTGAACGGACTGTGGAACGGCCGTGTCCCGGTCCTCGCGTCCCAGCGCGCCACGGGCACGCCCGTCACCACGGACTTCACGTACAGCAAGGACCAGGTGATCGAGGCGCTCACCGGGATCCTGAAGCGCATACGCCCCACGTTCGTCCGGATGCAGGACCCGACGCCGGGCCTGCACCCGCGCACCGGGGCCTTCACCGACCACCAGGACCACCTGTACGGCGCCCGGTTCGCCCAGGCCGCCCTGGAGCGTTACGCCGCGTCGGCCGGGTCCCGCCCGCACTTCGGCGTGCAGAACTACCTCGGCTACCCGACCGGCTCGCTGCCCCACACCCTCGACCCCGAGTCGGCGGACGCCAAGCTGCGCACCCTGCGGACGTACGCCTGGAGCGACGGGATCAACGACTGCGCGGACCCGGCCGGCTGCGGCGACCTCAAGGTCGCCCAGCGGCCCGCCGGGCAGGGCTGGACCCAGACCGTCCGGTACGCCCGGGGCACCTCCACCTCCTGGGTGCAGCGCGACACGGACGGCGCTCTGCACGCCTTCGCGGTGCTCGACGGACGCCTCGCGGTGTGGACGAAGGCCGGCGGCACGGCCGCCGAGTGGCAGGGGCCGGTGCTGCTCCCGGGCGCGGGCCTGGACAGCGGTGTGACGTCCGTACGGCTTCCGGACGGCAGGATCGCCGTCTTCGGCACGCGGACGACGATCGGCGGATCGGCGCGGTCGTACGGGCGTGAGGTCGTGACGGCCGAGCAGACCGCCCGGGGCGGCGCGTTCGGGCCGTGGCGGTCGCTCGGCACACCGGAGAAGAGCGACGCCCGGGGCACCTCCGACATCAGCGCCCCGACGGTCGCGGTGGACGGGACCGGCCGGGCCACGGTGGTCGTGCGCGACAGCGGCCACCGGCTGACCGCCCGCGACCTGCGGCCCGACGGCGACTGGAGCCCGTGGCGCCCGCTGAGCGGGCCGGCCGCCGAGGCGGTCCACGGCGACCCGGTGGCCACCACGGACGCGGCGGGCCGCGTCCATGTCTTCGCGGGCACGGCGGCGACGGTCCTCACCTGGTCGCAGCCGCGGCCGGGCACCCCGCTCGGCGGACCGCGGCCGACCGGTCTGCCGGCGACGACCCTGGCGCTGAACGCGAGCCCCTCCCCGGACGGGCAGGGCGTACGGCTCTGGTTCCGCAAGCCGGCCTCGGGCGACCTCCGCACGGCCGACCTCCCGGGCACGGGCGACGGGCCCGCCTCGCCGGTCACCGAGCTGGCGGGCGGCGTGGCAGGCTACGGCCCCGTGGGCGGCGGCCCCGGCATGCTGGCGGTCCGCTCCCGTACGGGTGTCCTGGCGACCGCCCCGGAGGCGCTCGGCCGCACGGGCCGGGGCGGTCTGACGGCGGCGGGCACGGGCGGCCGCACGAGCGCGGCGGCCCCGCTGTGGACGCTGCACGACTTCCTCTTCTCGGGGGCGCCCGGCGGGGTCGTGGACGGGGTGGCGGCGGTCGGACTGGACGGAAGGCTGCACTGGACGCCCGCGGTGCGATGAGTTCTCGGCGGGCCCGCGGTCCTACGTAAAGAGACCCGTGACCCGCAGCTCTGGAGAGGGAACCGCCATGACCCCGGAACCGACCCTGGACGCCCGTTTCAGTGACCCGAAGGCCCGCCCCGCCGCATGGCCGGAGGCCGCCGAGCGGCTGGCCGGGGCCGAGGTCTTCTGGCTGACCACGGTCCGCCCGGAGGGCCGCCCGCACGTCACCCCGCTGATCGCGGTCTGGTCGCAGGACGCGCTGCACTTCTGCACGGGCCCCGACGAACGCAAGGCGCGCAACCTGGCGGAGAACCGGGAGGTCGTCCTCACCACCGGCACGCCGTCGCTGGGTGAGGGCTTCGACCTGGTGGTGGAGGGCGAGGCGGTCCGCGTCACCGACGAGACGCGGCTGCGGGAGCTGTCCGACGCGTACGTCGAGAAGTACGGCCCCGATTGGCGATTCGACGTGCGCGACGGCGCCTTCGTGAGCGACGGTGGGACGGCCCTGGTGTTCGCCGTCGCCCCGCGCACGGTCTTCGGTTTCGCCAAGGGCGAGCCGTTCGGCCAGACCCGCTGGCGTTTCTGAGGAGACCCCCCATGAACTGGACGCTGGAAGTCGTCCTCGTCCCCGTGACCGACCTGGACCGGGCGAAGGAGTTCTACGGCGACAGGTGCGGTTTCACGATCGACCTGGACACCGAGGTCTCCCCCGGGATCCGGATCATCCAGGCGACGCCTCCGGGCTCGCGCTGCTCGATCTCGATGGAGAGCGGCATGCCCCCGATGCCCGGCACGAAGCCGATGACCCCGGGCGCCCTGCAGGGCCTCCAGCTCTGCGTGACGGACATCGAGGCGGCCCGCAAGGAACTGTCGGCCCGCGGTGTGGACGTCAGCCCGATCCGCCACGTGGGCGCGACAGGCTGGGAGGACGGCAAGGGCGAGACCTGGAACTCCTTCATGACCTTCACGGACCCGGACGGCAACGGCTGGGTGGTCCAGGAGGCCCCTTCGGAACTCTCGGAACGCTGAGCGGAGGGGACGCGGGCCACGCCGTCGTTCGAGCGCCCCTCAACCAGTGGGCCGGCGCCGGCGCGAGCGCAAGATCGAGCGCACAAGCAGATACAGCACGGCGACGAGCAGAAGCAGCACGCCGACGGAGAGCAGGTACAGCATTCCGTCCGCGACAGCGCCGATGACGATCAGCGCGGTGGCGCTGATGAGCAGAATCACGAAGAGGGCCATCGCGATACGCCTCCTTGTGCGATGGCGGCGATAGGGACTGGACCGCGCGGCTGCATCAGCACGCGAGGCGAGCCGTCTACCAATAGTGACGGCGTCCGCCGACCGCGTGACCGACCGCCCCGAGGATCCACAGGATGACGCCGATGACGACCAGGATGATCCCGATGGTCCACAAGATGGCGAGGCCGGCCACGAATCCGATGACGAGCAGGATGACCCCAAGAATGATCATGATGACCTCCGGTCTCACCGGTTCCTCAGTCTCAGAGTAGGCGCGACCCCCGGTGGTGGCCTGCGCAGTGTCCCGACGGTGGTCTCTTCCTCCTCCTGCCCTTCCAGCAGGACGGCTGCGATGAATCATGCCCATCCTCCACGGTGGACGGTGGCACGCCGGGGGCCGCCCCGCCCGGATATCGGCCTTCCTCCAAGCAGGCTCGGCGGATTCCGGCCTGGATGCGGCGAAGGGTCCCTAGTCGACGCGACGGGCCTTGTGGCGAACTTCCCGGAGGCTGACCTTCGAGGGAAGGCCGTCCAGGCCTGCCGAGTCCCGGGCCCGTGCGAGCGTTTCCCGGCTGAGTCGCCCCAGGGTCTGCTCCGGATCCGCGTGAGGCTCCAGCCACAGCCGCACTTGGGCGACCGGAGCGGTACGCCGGCCGGTCAGCCGGACATGAGCCCGCGAGACTCCGTCCAGCGCCTGCGCTTCTTCCTCGATCACTTCCTCAAGCGCACGGCCGTCGAGCTGGGCAGTCGCGCCGTCTTGGCTGTCGACGAGGACGCGGTCCAGCCGGCCTTTGCGCAGTAGCGCGACGAGCCACCACAGCAGCAACACCAACAGCACGGCGAGCACGGCGATGACGGACGGCCACCACCAGCCCTCTTCCCGCCACCGGGTGCGTCCCTCGATGCCCAGCACTACATCGGCCGGACCGCGGAAGGGCCACCAGCCCGGTACGTCGAAATCCCAGTGGCGCTGCAGATCCAGACCGCCCAGCAGAACGCCCCCGCCCAGGGCGAACAGTCCAAGGCCGAGCAGCCCCAGCATCACCCGGTTCACCGTCTTGAGCATCGGGATCGACCTCAGCTCTTCCTCGGGCGCCCGACACGCACGGACACCGTGGGAGGCCGGGCGAGACCCAGGGTCGACACGGCTTCGCCCAGCGCGGCATCGAGGTCCGCTCGAACCTCGTCGAGCTCACGGAAATGCACCTGCGCCCGGGCCTTGACCTTCGAGCGCCCGACATCGACCCGCGCCGACTCGACACCGGACACCCGCATGGCCCGGTCACGCAGGATCAGGGCGGCTGCACGGCGGTCGAGCCCCGCGTGGACCTCCTCCGTTCCTCGGGTACCGGTGGGCTGCCGCATGGGCAGCAGCTTGCGCAGCCCCGGCGTCACCGCCAGCAGGAAGAGCCACAGCCCGAGGGCCATGGCCACCGCGGCTCCGACGATCATCCAGATGTCGTCCAGGGGGCGCGTGGCCAACTCATCGGCGAGCCGCCGCCGCCATCTCATCCCGGGCTGGCCGGCCCGCACCGAGACCACGTCGTACAGGAGCAGTCCAGTGGCTCCGACGAGCAGCAGGGCCACGATGAACGCGGGGATCCGCCGCGCGGACCAGAATCGGCGCGGCGACCTGCCCGATTCTCGGACTGCCGCCGGCGCGCCGGGGTCCCCCGGGGGAGAAGCTGCCTCCCCAGGATCGGGAGGAAGGTCACTGTCGCCGGTCGGCTGCCGCCACGTGTTCGCGCTCATGTCACCCTCTCCTGGTCCGGACGCCGCGAATGAACCGAGTGCAGCCTCTCGACCGACACCACGAGGTCGGAGACATCCAGGCCGGCCCACGCCCTCAGCCGTTCGGTGACCTGTCGGCGCACCGCGGCGCACTGAGCTCCGATGTCCGACGGATAGCCCAGCTCCAAGGCGATACGCGCCCGGACCTCGCCGAGCATCGGCCGGCTTTCGCCAGGATCACCTCCCCGCCCTGCCCCATTCCGCTCAGGCGCCCGCCGCACGGACGCCGTGACGCGTGGCCTCCGGCGGCCGGGAGGTACGTGCCCGGCCGACTCGGTGAACCCCCTCAGCGCCTCGCGCGCCACCTGGGCGGCCATCTTCGCCGCAACCCGGTCGTCGACCGTGGTCGCACCCCGCTCCCCGCGGGGGACGGCCGGGCGCCGAGCGGCTTCCCTGGTCACTGCCGCCAGTCTCTCCGGGCCCGCCGCTGGTTGTCGCGGATCCGCTGCTGGTCGTCACGGCGGCGGACGAAGTAACCCGGTTCGAGATCGCCTTCCGACAAGCGCCCGACCACGAGTCCGACGACACCCAGCGCCAGCACCAGCAGGAAGGCCCAGAAGCCACCGAAGTACGCGGCGAAACCCAGTGCCATTCCGGCGATCAAACCCACCACGGCTCTGCTCATCACGCGCTCCTTCATCAGTAGCCGGCCGAACCCGTCGGCTACTGGATCCGCTGCCGCTCCTCCCCTTCGTCCTCCTCGTCGGGCAGCTTCACATCACTGACCGTGATGTTGACTTCCACGACTTCCCGCCCTGCCAACCGCTCCACCGCGGAGATCACGTTCTCCCGTACCTCACCGGCCACGTCCGTGATCGAGACGCCGTAGTCGACAACGATCTCCAGGTCGATCGCCGCCTGTACCTCTCCCACCTCGACATCGACTCCGCGGGTGACGGACTTGCCGCTACCGGCGCCGGGCATCCGCTCCCGCATCGAGCCCATCGAGCGCGAGAATCCACTGCCCAGAGCATGAACGCCGCGCACGTCCCGTGCCGCTATGCCGGCGATCTTCTCGACCACCACATCGGCGATGGTCGTCCGGCCACGAGAGCCGGGCGCACCACCGTGCCTTACGTCGGACTTCTCACTCATCAGGTCATCCCTCCCAAGGACGGGCATACCTGACAATCCTGGCTTTATCCTTATTTTATAGCGCCCTTAGGCGGGGAATGAAACCCTGGGAGAGGGTGGACCGGTGGAAACCGAGGCGTGGACGCAGGCGGTACGCGACCAGCTCCATCTGGGTCGGCTGCTCCCGCTCGGAGGGCCCGCAGACGGGACATGGATCACCGAACAAGCGGCCGTCCTTGCCCTATGGCCCACGGCCGCCGAGACTCCCGGCGTCACGCTGAGGAGCATGCGCATCGGACCGGCACCGCACCAACCCGTATCCGAACCGGCCGTCCGCCCGCCGGCCAGCGCGCTACCGCCTGGACCGCTCAGGATCGAGGCCGCCTTCACCGCATCCGTGACGCGGCCGGTACACCAGGCCGCCGAACAGCTGCGGACCACGCTGCTCGACGTGGCCGCTGAACGGCTCGGCCTGACCGTCGTGGCAGTTGATCTGCGCGTCACGGGTCTCCACGAAGGCCCGGAGGCACCCCCGTCGAAAGCTCCACCCACGCGAAGCTCCGCTCCTTCGGCCGGAACCAGACCCTTGCGGGGGCTCATCGGGGAGCTGGCCGGCGTCGCGTCGGCCGTGCCAGGCGTCGCTCGCCTCACCGCCCCGCTGGGAGGCCGCCCGGTCAAGGTGGAGCGACAGGACGACCCACCCGGTCGGCATATCCAGGTCCAGCTCGCGGTCGCGCCCGGCCACCATCCCCTGGAAGTCGCCCGCGCCGTCAGGTCAGCCGTAACCGCCGCACCCACCGATGACACCCCGGGCCCGGCAACCGCTGCCGTCCTCATCACAGAGGCCACCACCTAGCGGCGCGCCGGCGGTCGCGGATCGAGGAGGCGGGGAGAGGCGTGGAGTGGGGGAGGCGTGGAGTGCAGGATTGCGCATTCGTACAGGCCATTCTGGGCTCGGTGAGTGGAACGAGGCCTCGTCCGCTGTGCCGACCGCGTTCATCGCCCTCGGAGGAGCCGCACATGTCCGAAGGTGCGCAGCGCGCGAGACAGGTCGACAGTGGAAGTAGCTCGATCAGCCCAACAGAAGCCGTGGTTGTGACAAGCCGTCCGACATGCCATGGTCGCGGACTTCCTGTGGATCCCGTACGCGCCCTTCTGGGGCATCGTCCTGATCGCGGTCACCGCCTTCGTGATCGGGGCCTTGTGCACCGGTCCCAGTCCGTCGGAACGCTGAATCACCCCTGCCCGCATGAGTCGACCGTCATGGCCGCGAGGGTGTCCAGGACAGGGGTTTCAGATGCAGTGGACATATCGCGCGTCTTCCTGGGTGTGTTTCCGACCCCCGGTGGGGTGGTGGGGTGGTCAGAACGGGCCGAGGCTGAGACCAGACGCCCACCCGGCATCGATGATCCGCCGCGCGGCCGACGTGGAAGAAGGCCACGGAGCCCTTCTGCCCGACGTGTCCTGTGCCGGGCGCCCCAACGGCCGCAGGACCAGGCAGGAGGGCCTTCGATGCCCCAGAACGCGACCACGGCTATGCGTGCGGCACCCCACGCCACGCCCGAGGAACGGGCGGCCCTCGGCAAGGAGGCTCGGCGCCGCTCGCCACGGTCGAGCCACGCCGCATACCAGCCGTCTCCCGACAGACCGGACCCGCTGGCGATTCTGGAAGCCCAGTCCGCGACGCGGGTGCCCGAACTCGTCCCGATCCGCTACGGCCGGATGGCGGAGTCCCCGTTCCGCTTCTACCGGGGTGCCGCCGCGATCATGGCATCCGATCTGTCCGACAGCCCGCGCTCGGGACTCACTGCCCAGCTCTGCGGGGACGCGCACATGCTGAACTTCCGTCTGCTCGCATCGCCGGAGAGGCAGTTGATGTTCGACATCAACGACTTCGACGAGACGCTGCCGGGCCCGTGGGAGTGGGACGTCAAGCGGCTGTCCGCGAGTTTCGTCATCGCGGGCCGGGCGAACGGCTTCGACGACACCGAGCGTGCCAGCATCGTGAGCTCCACGGTCCGCTCGTACCGCGAGGCGATGATCCGTTTCGCGGGTATGCGCACCATCGACGTCTGGTACGCGAAGATCGACGCCGACCGCCTTGAGGCCCTGGCCACGGACCGACTCCACAAGCGCGGTCAGAAGAACCTGGCCCGCGCCATGGCGAAGGCCCGCACTCGCGACAGTCTGCAGGCTTTCGCCAAGGTCACCGAGACGGTCGACGGCCGACCCATGATCGCGGCGGATCCCCCGCTGCTCGTCCCGATCAGCGACATGCTTCCGGACGCGGAGCGCAGCGCGCTCGAGCGCCAGTTCCAAGGTCTGATCGAGCGGTACGGCCGGACCCTGGCCTCCGACCGGCGCACGCTCCTGGAGGACTACCGGCTGGCCGACGTCGCCCGCAAGGTGGTCGGCGTCGGCAGCGTCGGCACCCGATGCTGGATCTTCCTGCTCCTCGGCCGGGACGACCGGGACCCCCTCTTCCTCCAGGCCAAGGAGGCCGACACCTCCGTGCTCGCCGCACACGTCGGCGCGAGCACGTACCGCAACCAGGGCGAGCGGGTGGTCTCCGGCCAGCGGTTGATGCAGGCCGCCAGCGACATCTTCCTCGGCTGGGAACGGGTGGACGGCATCGACGGCAAGCAGCGCGACTTCTACGTCCGCCAGTTGCGCGACTGGAAGGGCATCGCGATGCCGGAGCGAATGCGGCCGAAGGACATGGAGGCGTTCGGCGAACTCTGCGGCGTCACGCTGGCTCGTGCGCACGCGCGGTCCGGCGACCGGATCGCCATCGCCGCGTATCTGGGCAGCGGCGACGCGTTCGACCGGGCACTCGCGACGTTCGCGGAGGCATATGCCGACCAGAACGAGCGGGACCACCAGGCCCTGCTCGACGCGGTACACGCGGGCCGGCTGCCCGCGGAGGAGCTGCCGGCGGCATGACCCGCAGGAGGCGCCCGGGGTTGGCCACCGCAGAATCGGACCAGGTCACCGCGCGGCGAGCGAGCCCTTCGTCGTGGTGCGAGTGAGAGGGATGGTCACTCCCCACAAGTTCACCAGGTCGGGGACTCACCACGTCAGCAGCCGTTCGATTTCGCCTCAGGGCCGACGGTTCGCGACCGTCGGCCCTGAGTCTCAGTTCCGGGTGTTACCCACTCTGACCTGCGCCTACAGCACCGGCAGGTTCTTCCGCAGCTCGAAGGCGGTGACCTCGGAGCGGTACTCCTCCCACTCCTGCTTCTTGTTGCGCAGGAAGAAGTCGAAGACGTGCTCGCCCAGCGTCTCCGCCACCAGTTCGCTCTTCTCCATCAGGGCGATCGCCTCGCCCAGGTTCTGCGGGAGCGGTTCGATGCCCATCGCGCGGCGTTCCGCGTCCGAGAGGGCCCAGACGTCGTCGTCCGCGCCCGCCGGGAGTTCGTAGCCCTCCTCGATGCCCTTCAGGCCCGCCGCCAGCAGGACCGCGTAGGTCAGGTAGGGGTTGGCGCCCGAGTCGATCGAGCGGACCTCGACGCGCGACGAGCCCGTCTTGCCCGGCTTGTACATCGGGACGCGGATCAGGGCCGAGCGGTTGTTGTGGCCCCAGCAGATGTACGACGGGGCCTCGCCGCCCGCGCCCGCGCTGCGGGCGGAGCCGCCCCAGATGCGCTTGTAGGAGTTGACCCACTGGTTGGTGACGGCCGAGATCTCGGCCGCGTGCTTCAGCAGGCCGGCGATGAAGGAGCGGCCCACCTTGGAGAGCTGGTACTCGGCGCCCGACTCGTAGAACGCGTTGCGGTCGCCCTCGAAGAGGGAGAGGTGGGTGTGCATGCCCGAGCCCGGGTACTCCGAGAAGGGCTTCGGCATGAACGTGGCCTGCACGCCCTGCTCCAGCGCCACCTGCTTCATGACCAGGCGGAAGGTCATGATGTTGTCGGCCGTGGAGAGCGCGTCGGCGTAGCGGAGGTCGATCTCCTGCTGGCCGGGGGCGCCCTCGTGGTGGGAGAACTCCACCGAGATGCCCATCGACTCCAGCATCGTGATGGCCTGGCGGCGGAAGTCCATGCCCACGTTCTGCGGGGTGTGGTCGAAGTAGCCCGAGTTGTCGGCCGGGGTCGGCTTCGTGCCGTCCAGCGGCTTGTCCTTCAGCAGGAAGAACTCGATCTCGGGGTGGGTGTAGAAGGTGAAGCCCAGGTCCGAGGTCTTGGCCAGGATGCGCTTGAGGACGAAGCGCGGGTCCGCGAAGGACGGCGAGCCGTCGGGCATGAGGATGTCGCAGAACATCCGGGCCGTGCCCGGGGCCTCCGCGCGCCACGGCAGGATCTGGAACGTGCTCGGGTCCGGCTTGGCGATCATGTCCGACTCGTATACCCGGGCGAAGCCCTCGATGGCGGAGCCGTCGAAGCCGATGCCCTCGTCGAACGCCTGCTCAAGCTCGGCGGGCGCCACGGCCACCGACTTCAGGAAGCCGAGCACGTCGGTGAACCACAGCCGCACGAACCGGATGTCACGCTCTTCGAGCGTCCGGAGCACAAATTCCTGCTGCTTGTCCATTTCCACACCCATCTTTGCTGGTCAGGCCGCCTGTTCCCACCGCCTCGGGCACATCGGGGGGCACCTGAGCATCCCACCACATGGTTTCGCGCACGTTGCACACCCATAGTGCCTGCTCGGGTGTGACTCAGGTAACGCCGGACCGGCCGATTCCGTGTGTCTGTTCCCCTCGCGGGTTCCCCGTACTTGCCCCCGGATCCCCACTTCCGGCCCAGGGGCCACTACGATCTCCGCACATGGGGGGCCCTCCACTCGTACGCCTGTCCAGGCGCGCGCGTCCCATGGCACTGGCGAGTGCCGTGGCGACGCTCCTCGCCGCGCTCTTCGTCTGTCTGGGTGCCGGTGACACGGCCCCGGCCCATGACGAGACCACACGGGCGCACCACCGGGTCACGGCCGCCGAGAACACGTACGAGATCGAGTACGTCTGCCCGTACGACCGAGGCGACTGCTCGCTGTTCCCCTCGCTCAGCCCGGCGGTGCTCACCGCGCCGCCGCTCGACCCCCCGCAGCACGCGGAGGGCCGGCTCCCGGGCCCCGTACCGGCGTACCACTCCGGCCGGGCGCCCCGTCCCGGCGCGCAGCCCCGCGCACCGGACCTGCACGTCCTTCAAGTACTGCGGACGTAGCCGGCGGGCCGCATCCATCCCCGCCCCCGGCTCACGCCCGACGCCTGATGCCGACCCCCCATACGAGAAGGACGACATTCACATGGCCGCCAACCGCTCCGCCAACGCCGACCGCCGCGCCCGAATAGAGGAGATGCGCCGCGCCGAGCAGGCCCGCGAGCGCCGCAACCGCTTCATCACCATCGGCGTCTCCGCCGTCGTCGTCCTGAGCCTGGTCGGCTTCGGCGGCTACGTGCTCAACCAGCAGTCCGAGAAGAAGGAGCAGCAGGAGGCCGCCGCCAAGGCCCCCATCCAGGACGAGAAGTCCTGGGACGCGAAGAAGCTCGGCCGCAACCACGTGACGACCCCGGTCTCCTACGAGATGAAGCCCCCGGTCGGCGGTGACCACGACCAGGTCTGGCAGAACTGCGACGGCGACGTCTACAAGACGAAGATCGCCGAGATGAACGCGGTGCACTCGCTGGAGCACGGCGCCGTCTGGGTCACGTACAGCAAGAAGGCCGCCGAGGCCGATGTGAAGAAGCTGGCGGAGAAGGTCGGCAAGACCCCGTACTCGCTGATGAGCCCGGTCGACGACCAGACCGGCGCGATCATGCTGAGCGCCTGGGGCAAGCAGGTGACCGTGGACAGCGCGAGCGACCCGCGGGTCGACGCCTTCTTCACCAAGTACGTGCAGGGCCCGCAGACCCCCGAGCCCGGCGCGGCCTGCACCGGCGGTGTCGGGGCGACGCAGTGAAGCTGACCCGTACGCACGGGGCGTCGATCGCCGCCGTCGTCCTCGCGCTGCTCTTCGCCGGGGGCGCCGTCACGGTCGCCTCCGCCGAGCGGGAGGAGGCGCCGGCGTCCCCCGTGTCGGCCTCGGCGGACGCGGGTTTCGCCCGTGACATGGCCGTCCACCACCAGCAGGCCGTGGAGATGTCGTTCGTCGTCCGGGACCGCACCGAGGACGAGGAGGTGCGCCGGCTGGCGTACGACATCGCCAACACCCAGGCCAACCAGCGCGGCATGATGCTGGGCTGGCTGGACATGTGGGGCCTGCCGAAGGTCGAGTCCGGCACCGAGCCCATGACCTGGATGGGCATGGACGGGCACGGCGGCGGCCCGCTCGACGGGGCGCTGATGCCGGGCATGGCGACCAAGACGGAGATGGAGCGGCTGCGCAAGGCCAGTGGCAGGGAGGCGGAGATCCTCTACCTCCAGCTGATGACCGACCACCACAAGGGCGGTGTGCACATGGCCCAGGGCTGTGTGGACAAGTGCTCCGTGGAGATCGAGAAGAACCTCGCGCAGGGCATGGTCGACGCCCAGGAGTCGGAGATCGCGCTGATGGCGGACCTGCTGAAGGCGCGGGGCGCGAAGCCGCGCGCCTGAGAGCCCCGGATCGGCTCACGCCACGGCCCCCGTGACCCCAGCGGTCGCGGGGGCCGTCGCGTACGCGGAGAATGGTGGGGGCTCGGGGACGTACGTACGACGACGTTTCTACGGAGGTACGCACCCCATGACCACGGCGAAGGACATCATGCATCCGGGGGCCCAGTGGATCCCCCGGCACGAAACGCTCGACCGCGCGGCGCAGATGATGCGCGACCTCAATGTGGGCGCGCTGCCCATCGCCGACGAGCATGAGCGGCTGTGCGGCATCATCACGGACCGCGACATCGTGGTCGGCTGTGTCGCCATGGGCCATGACC
This sequence comes from Streptomyces sp. NPDC013457, assembly GCF_043089925.1. Lineage (NCBI taxonomy): Bacteria > Bacillati > Actinomycetota > Actinomycetes > Kitasatosporales > Streptomycetaceae > Streptomyces > Streptomyces sp. NPDC013457. The sequence continues at coordinate 121,200 of NZ_JBICBL010000003.1, read as the reverse complement.
CGGCGAAGACGACCTGTGGAGAGATGGCGCACGGCACCCCGCGCTGGATCGAGGCGGGTTCGGACGTGAGCCAGGTCCTCGACGAGATGACGGGGCACCAGATCAAGCGGCTGCCGGTCATCGAGAACAAGCGTCTCGTGGGGATGATCAGCGAGGCCGATCTGGCGCAGCACCTGAACGACGAGCAGATCAAGGAGTTCTGCGCGACCGTCTACGCCTCCTCCTGATCCCGTACCGCGCGCGCCACGGCGTCGGGGCGGTCCCACATCATCAGATGGCCCGACGGTTCGACCGCCTCGTACCGGGCGCCGAGCCGTCGGGCCAGTGCGCGCTGGCGGCCGGCCCAGCTGGCGGAGCCGTCGGGGGCGGCGAGGACGGTGACGGGGCGTCCCGGCGGCAGTGGGAACCGCTCGCGCAGGGCGAGGAGTTCGGCGGCGACCGCACGGTAGTGGGCGTTCTCCAGGAGCGTGCCGCGGAGCACGCGGGAGGTGGCGTACACGCGCCGGACGAGGTCGGCGGGTGCCGGGTCGCCGCCGCGGGCGCGGGAGAGCCGTACGGTGACGCGGCGGGCGGCGGGGCCGAGGGCCGCCGGGGCTCCGGCGGCGGAGAGCAGGGTCCCGAGTCCGCGGGCGGCGGCGGTGCGCAGCGCGGGGGCGGCGGGGGTACGGGCGTGTTCCTCGACGGACGCGTCGACGAGCACGATCCCGGCGGTACGGCCCGGGTGGAGGCGCGCGAAGGCCTCCGCGTGGAACCCGGCGATGGAGTGCCCGACGACGGTGGCGGGCCCCGGCAGGGACAGCGCGTCGAGGAGGGCGGCGATGCGGTGGGCCTCGCCCGCGGCGCTGGGGGGGACGGCGGCCGGGGCGGAGAGGCCGTGGCCGGGGCGGTCGAAGCGGACGACCGTGCGGGTGCGGGTGAGGAGCGGGACGACGGAGTCCCAGTCGAACCAGCTCATCCCGAGGCCGGCGCTGAGGACGCAGACGGGTCCGCTGCCCTCGACCACGGCGTGGTGGGCCACGTCCCCGACCCTTACGAACACGCTCAAGGTCTCTCCCTGGCCACGGAGACGGCGAGTACTCCGAGCCAGAGTGCCACGAGGAGGAGCTGGATCCGCTGGCCGGCTCCCAGCCACCACAGACCCACCCCCGCCTCGAAGGCGGCGACGGCTGCCAGGGTCCAGGCGGTGGCGGCGAGTTCGACGACGACGAGGACGGCGCCGGTACCGGCGAGGGGCGGCCAGATCCGGTAGCGGCGGGCGGCCAGGGTGAGGGCGACCATGGCGGCCAGGGCACCGGCCAGGGCGAGGCCGGAGCTCACGGAGTGCGCGGCGTGGGTGGCCGGGACGAGGCCGGAGTCCTCGCGGGCCGCGCACGCGGGGTCGACGGTGGGCGCGCAACTGAGCGGCAGCCGGGAGTCGGCGGCGGTGGCGGCGCCGAACAGCCCGAGGGCGAGCCACCCGAGGAGGACGAGGGGGCGGCGGGTCGTGGTGGGGAGGCGCCGGGTCGACCGGAGCGCCGTGACGGCCGCCGCGAGGAGGATCAGCCCGGCCGCGAGGTCGGTCGCTCGGAAGAGGGCGCCGAGCGGCTGGTCGGTGGCGGCGAGTTCGGAGACGTACGTCCGGACCGGGTCGAGCCCGGTCCGGACGACGACTTCGACGACCCAGGCGGTGTACGCGAGCGCGCCGAGGACGAGGAGGACCGCGGTGACTCGCGCGGCACTGCCGGGACGAGAAGGGGACATAGTGGTACGGATGTTAGGCGGACGGCCCCGGGCCGCGCCGGGCGGGGGTGGCGTCGCCGGGCCCGCGGCACGGCGCCCGAGGCGAGAGCCCCACCGGTTGTTCACAAAATCCCTGGCTCCTCCATAATCAGCTGGCTTAACGTCAACACCCTGACCATCTCGGAGGATGCCGCATGACCACGCCCACGAACGCCCCCGGCCAGAACCCCTGGGGGCCGCCGCCGACCGGTATGCCCGGGATGCCGCCGCAGCCGCCGTTCCAGCAGCCGCGCAACGGGCTCGGGGTGACCGCTCTCGTCCTCGGCATCGTGGGCCTGCTCTTCGCGATCGTCCCGTTCCTGTTCTGGCTCGGCGGGGTCCTGGGCCTGCTGGCCCTGATATTCGGCATCATCGGCCACTCCAGAGGCCGCAAGGGCGAGGCGACGAACAAGGGCATGGCCCTGACCGGCCTCATCCTCGGCGGACTCGCCATCGTCGTCTCGGTCGTCTGGGTGATCGTCTTCGCCACCGCGGTGAAGGACATCAAGGACGACATCGACAAGGAGATCCAGAAGCAGGAGAACGCCACCTCCGCCCCCGCCGAGCCCGGCGCGGAGCCCACGGACGCCGAGCCGACCGAGGCCGCACCGGCGGCGCTGAAGTTCGGTCAGACCTTCGCGTACGAGGACGGCATCAAGGTGACCGTCTCCAAGCCGCGCGCCTACAAGCCCGACCAGTTCGCCGCCGGGCACACCAAGGGCAACAGCGCGTTCCAGGTGACGGTCACGATCGTCAACGGCAGCAAGGAGACCCTCGACGTCTCCGGCGCCCTGGTCGATGCGAGCGACGCGGAGGGCTCGCGGGCCGAGCCGGTCTTCGACGGCAGCAACGCCACGGAGATGTTCCGGGGCAACGTGCTCCCCGGCAAGCAGGCCAAGGCCGACTTCGCCTTCTCGGTCGCTCCGGACGCGGACGGGGAGCTGCAGGTCCAGCTGAGCCCGACCATCCTGGAGCACGAGGAAGCGATCTGGGTCGGTCCGACGAAGTAGTCGCCGAACGCCCGGCCGAGCCGGGCGTTCGCCAGGACATAGCGTCGGTCTGACGATTACACTGGGCGGGTGCCTCAACTACGCCTCGCTCTGAATCAGATCGACTCGACCGTCGGCGATCTCGCCGGGAACGCCGAGGCGGTCGTCCACTGGACCCGGCACTCCGCCGAGCAGGGCGCGCATCTGGTCGCGTTCCCGGAGATGGTGCTGACCGGCTACCCCGTCGAGGACCTCGCGCTGCGCTCCTCCTTCGTCGAGGCGTCCCGGGACGCCCTGCGGGCGCTCGCCCGGCGCCTCGACGCCGAGGGGCTCGGGGAGCTCCCCGTGATCGTCGGCTATCTCGACCGCTCGGAGCGCGCCGTGCCGCGTCTCGGCCGGCCCGCCGGGTCCCCCGAGAACGCCGCCGCCGTGCTGCACCGGGGCGAGGTGGTGCTGCGCTTCGCCAAGCACCACCTCCCCAACTACGGCGTCTTCGACGAGTACCGCTACTTCGTCCAGGGCGACACCATGCCCGTCGTCCGCGTCCACGGCGTCGACGTGGCCCTCGCGATCTGCGAGGACCTGTGGCAGGAGGGCGGCCGGGTTCCGGCGGCCCGCAGCGCGGGTGCCGGGCTGCTCGTGTCGATCAACGCCTCGCCGTACGAACGGGAGAAGGACGACACCCGGCTCGAACTGGTCCGCAAGCGCGCCCAGGAGGCGGGCTGCACCACCGCCTACCTCGCGATGATCGGCGGCCAGGACGAGCTGGTCTTCGACGGCGACTCGATCGTCGTCGACGCGGGCGGCGAAGTCGTCGCGCGCGCCCCGCAGTTCTCCGAGGGCACGGTGATCCTCGACCTCGACCTGCCGGCCGCCTCCCCCGACGCGCCGGAGGGCGTCGTCGACGACGGGCTGCGGATCGACCGGGTGGTCCTCTCCGAGGAGCCGCTGCCCGCGTACGAGCCGGAGCTGACCGGGGGCTACGCGGACCGGCTCGACGACGACGAGGAGGTCTACTCGGCGCTGGTCGTGGGCCTGCGCGCGTACGCGGCGAAGAACGGTTTCCGCTCGGTCCTCATCGGCCTCTCCGGCGGCATCGACTCGGCGCTGGTCGCCGCGATCGCCTGCGACGCGGTGGGCGCGCAGAACGTGTACGGCGTCTCGATGCCGTCGAAGTACTCCTCGGACCACTCGCGCGGCGACGCCGCCGAGCTGGCCCGCCGCACCGGACTCAACTTCCGTACGGTGTCGATCGAGCCGATGTTCGACGCGTACATGGGTGCGCTCGGACTCACCGGTCTCGCGGAGGAGAACCTGCAGTCCCGGCTGCGCGGCACGATGCTGATGGCGATCTCCAACCAGGAGGGTCACATCGTCCTCGCGCCGGGCAACAAGTCCGAGCTGGCGGTCGGGTATTCGACCCTGTACGGCGACTCGGTGGGCGCGTACGGCCCCATCAAGGACGTCTACAAGTCGACCGTGTTCCGGCTGGCGCGCTGGCGCAACCGGGCGGCCGAGGAGCGGGGCATGACCCCGCCGATCCCGGAGAGCTCGATCACCAAGCCGCCGAGCGCCGAGCTGCGGCCGGGGCAGGTCGACACCGACTCGCTGCCGGACTACGACGTGCTGGACCGGATCCTCGCGCTGTACGTCGACCGCGACCAGGGCAAGGACGCCATCGTCGCGGCCGGCTTCGACGAGGAGCTCGTGGCGCGGACGCTGCGGATGGTGGACACGGCGGAGTACAAGCGGCGCCAGTACCCGCCGGGCACCAAGATCTCGGCGAAGGGCTTCGGCAAGGACCGGCGCCTGCCGATCACGAACCGCTGGCGGGAGACGACGAGCCGCTGACCGCTCGTTCTGCGGCCGGGGCGCCTCCCGTGACGACGCGGGAGGCGCCCCCGTCCGTCCGGGCACGGTCCAGCAGGCCCGCCACGGCGGCGATCGCCAGGCCGAGGACGGCGAGGACGGCGCCGACGAGGGTCGGGGACGTCCAGCCCCAGCCGGAAGCGACGGCCGCGCCGCCCGCCCAGGCGCCGCCCGCGTTGGCCAGGTTGAACGCGGAGTGGTTGGAGGCGGAGGCCAGGGTCGGCGCGTCCTTGGCCTTGTTCATGACGAGCATCTGGAGCGGGGTGGTGGTCATGAAGCCGACGGCGCCGAGGACGACGACGGTCACGAGCGCCAGCCACGGCACGTGGATCGTGAAGCGGAAGGCGACCAGGACGAGCGCGAGCGCGGTGAGCGAGCCGTACAGCGTGGGCCGGAGCGCCCGGTCGGTGAGCGGACCCGCGGCGAGCGCGCCGGCCGTCATGCCGATGCCGAAGAGGGCGAGGACGAGGGTGACGGAGGACTCGGCCAGACCCATCACCTCGGTGGTCATCGAGGCGAGGTAGGAGTAGACGGCGAAGACGCCCGCGAAGCCGAAGACCGCGGTGAGCAGGCCGAGCAGCACCTGCGGCCGGCCGAGGGCACGCACCTCGCGGCCCAGGCTCTGGCGTTCGTCGACGGGGACGTACGGCACGAGCCGGGCGAGCGCCGCCATGGCCAGCAGGCCGATGACGGTGACGACGAGGAAGGTGGCCCGCCAGCCGAGGTGCTGGCCGAGGAGGGTCGCGGCCGGTACGCCGAGGATGTTGGCGACCGTGAGCCCCAGGAACATCGTGGCGACCGCGCGCGCCTGGCGGCCCTCGGCCACGAGCCGGGCGGCGACGACGGCGCCGACGCCGAAGAACGCGCCGTGCGGGAGCCCGGCCAGGACCCGGCCCGCGACCAGCCAGCCGAAGCCGGGGGCGAGCGCGGACGCCAGGTTGCCGACGACGAACAGCGCCATCAGCAGGAGCAGCATCTTCTTGCGCGGCACGCGGGAGCCGAGGGCGGTGAGCAGCGGCGCGCCGATGACGACGCCGATCGCGTACGCCGAGACCAGGTGGCCGGCGGTGGGGACGGAGGTGCCGAGGTCGCCGGCGACGTTGGGCAGCAGGCCCATCATCACGAACTCGGTGGTGCCGATGCCGAAGGCGGAGACGGCGAGCGCGAACAGCGCCAGGGGCATGGGGGAAGCCTTTCCAGGGAATAGTTCTTCGACTGAACAAATACTCTCAGCCGAAACGTTCCCGACGGCCTCCCCCAGGTGTCGGGAAGGTTGCGACCCGGCCGCGGATCAGAGCCGGACGCGCGCCGCGATCGGCAGGTGGTCGCTGTTCGTCTCCGGCAGCGTCCACGAGGACATCGGTTCGACGCCCTTCACCAGGATCTGATCGATCCGCGCCATAGGGAACGAGGCGGGCCAGCTGAAGCCGAAGCCGTCGCCCGACGCGCCCTGCGTCGAGCGCATCTGGGCGGTGACGGCGTTGAGCGAGCGGTCGTTCATGGTGCCGTTGAGGTCGCCGAGCAGCACGACCCGCTCGTGGGACTCCGCGGCGATCGCCTCGCCCAGCAGGGTCGCGCTGTTGTCGCGCTGGTTGGCGGTGAAGCCCGCCTCCATCCTGACCCGTACGGACGGCAGGTGGGCGACGTACACGGCGACCTCGCCGCCGGGCGCGGAGACCGTGGAGCGCATCGCCCGGGTCCAGCCCATCCCGATGTCGACGGCGTCGGTACCGTGCAGCGGGTACCTGCTCCACAGGCCGACCGTGCCCTGCACCGCGTGGTACTTGTACGCCCCGGCCAGGCCCTTCTCGTAGACCGGGACCATCTCGCCCTTGAGCTCCTCCAGGGCCACCACGTCCGCGCCGGACTCGGCGATCTGGCGGGCCGTGCCCTCGGGGTCGGGGTTGTCGGCGTTGACGTTGTGGGTGGCGACGGTGAGGTCACCGCCCGCCTCGGACTTGTCGGTGATCAGCCCGCCGAAGAGGTTCACCCAGACCACGGCCGGCAGGAGCAGGGCGATCAGCGCGGTCGCCGAGCGCCGCAGCAGGGCCAGGACCAGCAGGACCGGCAGGAAGACGCCCAGCCAGGGCAGGAACGTCTCGTTGAGGCTGCCCAGATTGCCGATCCGGTTGGGGATCTCGGCGTGGAAGGCCATCGCCGGCGTGAGCAGCACCGCGCAGACGGCCAGCAGGATGCCCCGGCGCCAGATGCCCCGGTCCCCGCGGAGGCGGTCGAGCGCCGATCGGAACCGGGACCCGGAGCGCTCGTCCCGGCCGCCGCCGTTCTCCGTCTCCGCCATGTCCACCCGCGCCATCACTCAGTCCTCACTGCCTTGCCGTCGTGCTGTCGTGCCCCGCGACCCGACGTCGACACTAGGTGATGCCGGGCCCGCGGTACTGCCACGAGGGACGACAGGGCCGCGCGGCGGGTTCCCGTCGCGGGTGCGGGGCGGGGTGGCTGTGACAGAACGCGCACATTCGTACGTACGCCCCGAAATTCCACCGTTGCGGCGGTGTGAACAGCGCCACTTCGCCGCACTTCCCCCCTCGCCGGGGGAAGTGCCACCATGGACATGGTCCGGGGACGCCGTCAGGGCGCCTCGAGATGACGAAGGAGCCGTTCACCATGACGCTTCAGCCTGCCCCGAAGCAGTCCCCCGACAGCAGCAAGGCGCTGTACGGAGGCAAGGGCACGCGCCGTATCACGGTCCACGACATCAGCGCGGCCAAGGCCCGCGGCGAGAAGTGGCCGATGCTCACCGCCTACGACGCCATGACCGCGTCCGTCTTCGACGAGGCCGGCATCCCGGTCATCCTCGTCGGCGACTCCATGGGCAACTGCCATCTCGGCTACGACACCACCGTGCCCGTCACGATGGACGAGATGACCCTCCTGTCGGCCGCCGTCGTACGGGGCACCAAGCGCGCCCTCGTCGTCGGCGACCTCCCCTTCGGCTCGTACCAGGAAGGGCCCGTCCAGGCCCTGCGCAACGCGACCCGGCTCGTCAAGGACGCGGGCGTCGGCGCGATCAAGCTGGAGGGCGGCGAGCGTTCGCTGCCGCAGACCGCGCTGCTCGTCCAGGCCGGGATCCCGGTCATGTCCCACCTGGGCCTGACCCCGCAGTCCGTCAACACCATGGGCTACCGGGTGCAGGGCCGCAGCGACGAGGCCGCCCACCGGCTGCTCAGCGACGCCAAGGCCGCCCAGGACGCGGGCGCCTTCGCCGTCGTCCTCGAACTCGTACCGGCCGAGCTGGCCGCCGAGGTCACCCGCTCCCTGCACATCCCGACGATCGGCATCGGCGCCGGTCCGCACACCGACGCCCAGGTCCTCGTCTGGACCGACATGGCCGGTCTGACGGGCGGCAAGGTGCCGCGCTTCACCAAGCAGTACGCGAACCTCCGCGCGACCCTCGGCGACGCCGCCCGGGCCTTCGCGGAGGACGTCGCCGGTGGCGAGTTCCCCGCCGAGGAGCACACCTTCCACTAGGAGGACCGCTCGACCGGGGCACCCCGGGACACCCGGCCGCGGGCCGTGCGAGACGTCTTCGCGCGGCCCGCGGCCGACCGCTTTCCCGGGCCGCGGGCGGTGCTTCTCGGGGCGCGGGCGGTGCTTCTCGGGGCGCGGGCCGCCGTTCCGACAGCTGTCGGAACGGCTGTCGGACAGCTGTCGGTCGTCTGTCGGTGCGTTGTCAGTGGCGGCTGGTCTGATGGTGGCCATGACGCGATCCGCACACAACGCCGTCGAGGTACGAGGCCTCGTGAAGCACTACGGCGAGACGAAGGCCCTCGACGGGGTCGACCTGGACGTCCGGGAGGGCACGGTCCTCGGCGTGCTCGGCCCGAACGGAGCCGGCAAGACCACCCTCGTCCGCTGCCTGTCCACGCTCATCGTCCCGGACTCCGGTACCGCCACCGTCGCCGGCTACGACGTGGTGAAGCAGCCCCGGCAGCTCCGCCGGACGATCGGGCTCACCGGCCAGTACGCCTCGGTCGACGAGAAGCTCTCCGGCTGGGAGAACCTCTACATGATCGGGCGGCTGCTCGACCTCTCCCGCACGGACGCCCGGCGCCGCGCCGACGACCTCCTGGAGCGGTTCTCGCTGACCGAGGCGGCCAAGCGGCCCGCGATGCAGTACTCCGGCGGCATGCGCCGGCGGCTCGACCTCGCCGCCTCCATGATCGGGCAGCCCGCCGTCCTCTACCTGGACGAGCCGACCACCGGCCTCGACCCGCGCACGCGCAACGAGGTCTGGGACGAGGTGAAGCGGATGGTCGCCGAGGGCGTGACCGTACTGCTCACCACGCAGTACATGGAGGAGGCGGAGCAGCTCGCGAGCGAGCTGACCGTCATCGACCGCGGCAAGGTCATCGCCAACGGCAAGGTCGACGAGCTGAAGGCCCGCGTCGGCGGCCGCACGCTCACGATCCGCCCGGTGGACCCCGCCGACCTGCCCGCGATGGCCTCGGCGCTGCGCGAGTCGGGCCTGGACGGCATCGCCGGCTCGACCGTCGTCCCCGACGAGGGCGCGCTGTACGTGCCGATCCTGAGCGACGAGCAGCTGACCGCCGTCGTGGGCCTGCTGGGCACGCGTGGCTTCGGCATCGCCCACATCGGCACGCACCTGCCCAGCCTGGACGAGGTCTTCCTCGCCATCACGGGCGAGAAGACCACCGTTTCCGACACGACCCCCGAGGAGGTCGCCGCGTGAGCACCACGACGACCACAGAGCTCACCAAGGCCCCGGCCGAGGCACCGGGCCCCGCCCCGAGGCGCCCGGCCCCCGGCGACGAGGGCCGGATCGGTCTGCGCGCCAACCTCCGCCACATCGGTGCCCTGGCCCGGCGGAACGCACTGCAGATCAAGCAGGACCCGGAGTCGATGTTCGACGCGGTCCTGATGCCGATCATCTTCGTCCTGCTCTTCGTGTACGTCTTCGGCGGCGCGATCTCCGGCAAGGGCAACAACGACGCGTACGTCAACTACGTGGTCCCCGGCCTGATGGCGATGATGGGCATGAACATCGCCATGGCCGTCGGCGTGGGCATCAACGACGACTTCAAGAAGGGGGTCATGGACCGGTTCCGGACGATGCCGATCGCCCGGTCCTCCGTCCTCATCGCGAAGATCGTCGTCGAGATCGGCCGGATGCTGATCGCCACCGCGATCCTCCTCGGCATGGGCTTCCTGCTGGGCCTGGAGATCAAGGGCTCGATCCTGGAACTCTTCGCCGCCATCGGGCTCTCCATGGTCTTCGGCGCCTCGCTGATGTGGATCTTCATCCTGCTCGGTCTGGCGTTGAAGACGGCCCAGGCCGTCCAGGGGATGGCCATGCTGGTCCTGATGCCGCTGCAGTTCGGTTCCTCGATCTTCGCCCCGCCGACCTCGATGCCCGGCTGGCTGGAGGCCTTCACCGACTACAACCCGCTGTCGAACCTCGCCGACGCCGCCCGCGCCATGATCAACGGCACTCCGGTCGGCGACTCGGTGTGGATGACGCTCGGCTGGGCCGTGGCGATCACGGCCGTCACGGCGCCGCTCGCGGTCGCCAAGTTCCGCAAGAAGACCTGAGCCTAGACGGGCCCGTCGATCGCGTCGGCGCGGGCGAGCAGGGCGGTGGCCTCCTCCAGGGAGAGGCCACCGCCTTCGGCGTACGCGGCCTCGAATGCCTCGTCGCCGAGGACGGACCGGGCGAGCGCCATGGCCCGCTCCAGGTTCTCCCGCTCGGGCGGTGAGAGCAGATGGCTCTCGGGGAGCAGGCCCGGCACGGCACCGAGCAGCCGGGCGCCGGCGGTCGCGCCGGGGCCGCCGAGACCGGCGACGGCCCAGGCGCCGGTGACCACGTGGAGGGCCGGCATCTGCGGGGCGACCATCAGCGAGAGCGTGCCCAGAGACCGGTCCAGGGCCTCCCGGGCCAGGGGGAGCGCCGAGGCGTACCGGCCGTCGAGGTTGTCCAGCCAGGCCAGGCTGCCGAGGGTGAACCCGGCGAAGATCGACAGCGTCTCGGAACTGAAGTCCTCCAGCAGTCCGGTCAGTTGCTGCCGGGCCTCGGCCGTCCGGCCGGTGCGGCCGAGCAGCATCGCCAGGAACAGCCGGGCCGCGAGCGCCGGTTCGTGTCCGCGGTTCTCCCCGTCCGCCAGGACCTCGCGGAGGATCGCCTCCGCCTCCTCCACACGGCCGGTCACCCCGAGCATGTCCGCGTAGCGGGCGCGCAGCACGGCCTTCTGGGTCTGGGCGCCGATGCGCTCCGCGTAGCCGATGGCCGCGGCGAAGTCCTCGGCCGCTCCCTCGTACCGGCGCTGTCGCTCGCGGGCCTCGCCCCGCGAGGAGAGCGCTTCGGCCGCGCCCCAGGCGTCGTCGAGGCGGACGAAGATCTTCAGGCTCTCCTCGGCGTCGGCGGCCGCGTCGGCCGCCAGGTCGGACCGGTTGGCCAGCAGGTTGGCGCGGGTCTGGAGGGCGTTGGCGAGCTCCCAGTCGTAGCCGTAGGTGCGGCACGCCTCGACCGTGGCGTCGAGGACCTCCCGCATCCTGCCGCCCTCCCCGATGAGCAGGACGGCGAAGACGGCGAAGGAGCCGGGCAGCCGGCAGGTCTGGGGAAGCCCGGGCCGGTAGACGGCGTTGATGCGGCGCAGCCGCTCCGAGCCCTCCAGGCCGGTCCACCCGCCCCGCTCGTAGTCCATGTTGAGCAGCTCGATCAGCCGCACCCCTCTGCGGGCCTCCAGGAGCTGCTCCTCGCTCAGCGGGGGCGGCGCGGCGGTGCAGGGCTCGTGGAGCGGTACGGCGGGGGCTGCGGGCGGAGCGAAGGGGTCGGGTCCGAGGGCGGCCACCTCCTCCGCCCAGTGCAGGGCGTCGGCGCGCAGATCGCGCAGCTGCCAGTACCAGACGAGACAGTGGACGAGCACGAGCGCCTCGTGCTCGTCCCGTACGGCGACGGCGCGGCGCAGCGCGGTGCGCAGGTTGTCGTACTCGGTACGGAACCAGGTCATGGCGCGGCGCTGGCCGCCGCCTCGGAGCTCGGGGTCGGTGACGCGGGCGAGTTCGCGGTAGTGGACGAGGTGGCGCCGCTCGATCGCGGCGCGCTCTCCCGCTTCGTCGAGACGCTCGCCGGCGTATTCGGCGACGGTCTCCAGGAGGCGGTAGCGCATCGTTCCGTCGTCGGCGGGTGCGGCGACGACCAGCGACTTGTCGACGAGCGAGCCGAGCACGTCGAGGGTCTCGGCGCGCGGTGCGTCGGCTGTGCGGACGGGTTCCGTACAGACCGCCTCCGCCGCCTCCAGGTCGCAGCCGCCCGTGAACGCGGACAGGCGGCGCAGGACGGCCCGTTCGGGCGCGTCGAGCAGGTCCCAGGACCAGTCGACCACCGCGCGGAGGGTCTGCTGGCGGGGCAGGACGGTGCGGGCCCCCGAGGTGAGCAGAAGAAAGCGGTCGTCGAGTCGGTCGGCGATCTGGCGCGGTGTCAGCAGGCGTAGCCGCGCCGCCGCGAGCTCGATCGCGAGCGGGAGGCCGTCGAGGCGCCGGCAGATCTCGGCGCACGCCTCGGGGTCGTCGCCCGGGTCGAAGCCGGGGCGGGCGGCGGCGCCCCGCTCGCCGAGCAGGCGCAGCGCGCTCGCCGGGGGCAGCGGCTCCACCGGGCGCAGGAACTCGCCGGGGATGCCGAGCGGTTCGCGGCTCGTGGCGAGGACGGTCACGCCGGGGCAGCGGGCGAGGAGGGACTCGGTGAGGGCGGCCGCCGCGTCCACGACGTGTTCGCAGTTGTCCAGGACGAGCAGCAGGCGGCGGGCGGCGCAGTGCTCGACGAGGCGGCCGAGCGGGGTGTCGGTGCCGCGCAGCTCCTCCGCGCCCGCGCCGCGCAGCACGGTCTCGCGCGCTCCGACGGCGCCGAGCACGGCCTCGACGACGGCCTCGGGGTCGGTGACGGGCGCGAGTTCGGCGAGCCAGACGCCGTCGGGCCAGACCCCGGCGTCGGCGGCGCGCTCGGCGCCCTCCTGCGAGAGCCGGGTCTTCCCGGCCCCGCCGGGGCCGAGGAGGGTGACGAGCCGGCTCCCGCGCAGGTCGTCCCGGAGCTGGGCGATGTCCTGCTCGCGCCCGACGAAACTCGTGAGCCGCGCCCGCAGGTTGCCGGGGCGCGCCGCCGGCCCGACGGACGGCGCCCCACCCGCGAGGGCCTCCCCCGAGAGCGTTTCCTGCGGCCGCCAGGCCCCGTCCGCGGAGGCCGCGACCCCGGCTCCGGTCACCCCGGCGCCCCGACCGGACGCCCCCGCCCCGTATCCGGCGCCCGCCGGAAACGCATCCGGGGTTCCGCCGGGACCACCGGCGGGGCCCTGCCCCGTGCCCGTCGGGGCGCCGAAGCCCCCGCGTCCCGCGGGGCCTGCGGGGCCGCGGGCCGGTCCGGACGCCCGGGCTGTGGTCGCGAGGGGCCCGCCGGCTCCGGATCCGTCCCGTCCCGCGGCGTCGTGGTCCCGCTCCTTCCCGGGGGACAGCAGGTCCGCGTGGAGGGCGGTCAGGGGCGGCGAGGGGGTCGTGCCCAGGCGGTTCGCCAGTTCGCGGCGGACGGCCTCGTAGGCAGCGAGGGCCTCCGCCGCGCGGCCCGTGTCGCGCAACGCCCGGATGCGCAGGGCCTGGAGAGGTTCGTCCAGCGGGTGCGCCTCGCACAAAGCGACCAGCTCGGGCAGCACCGACGCCCCCTCCCGGAGCGCGAGCGCCGCCTCGAAACGGGCCCGGCGCACGTCGAGGCGGCGGGTCTCCCAGCGGGCCGCCTCCGCCGTGCGGTCGGGCAGGTCGGCGAAGGCGGGCCCCCGCCACAGTCCCAGCGCCTCGTCGAGGAGCCCTGCCGCCCGCCCCGGGTCGCCCGCGCCCAGTGCCCGTACCCCCTCGCCCGCCAGCCGTTCGAAGCGCTGCGCGTCCACGTCGTCGGGGCCGGCCACCAGCCGGTAGCCGCCGGGGGACGACTCCACCGCGTCCCGGCCGAGCGCCCGCCGCAACCGCCCGACCAGGGCCTGGAGCGCGGCGGCGGCGTCGGCCGGCGGGTCCCCGGCCCACACCTCGTCGACGAGGACGGAGACGGGCACCGTGCGTCCCGCCCGCAGGACCAGGGCGGTCAGGAGCGCCCGCAGGCGGGCCCCGCCGAGCGCGACGGGGGTGCCGTGGGCGGTGTGGACCTGGGCCGGACCGAGGACGGAATAGCGCACAGGCCCTATTCTCCGTGAGCCGGGGATCGTCCCAGGAACTCACCCCCGCCCCGGCACGTTCCCCGCACACACCTCGCCATCGCCCCAGGGAGTCCCACCCATGACCACGGCCACCACCCGCAGGCACGAGCGCAGGATCAGCCCGGTCTTCCTGGCGATCCTCGCCGTCATGGCGGTCACCGGCTGGGCCGTGTGGACCGGCTTCGCCGCCTCCCCCGGGGTGGCGATCTTCCTCTTCGTGACCTCGGCGTGGATCGTCTCGCTCTGTCTGCACGAGTACGCGCACGCGCGGACCGCGCTGCACGGAGGGGACATCACGGTCGGCGCGAAGGGGTACCTCACCCTCAACCCGCTCGCCTACACCCATGCGGTGCTGAGCATCATCCTGCCGGTGCTCTTCGTGATCATGGGTGGCATCGGTCTGCCGGGCGGCGCGGTCTTCATCGAGCAGGGCCGGATCAAGGGGCGCTGGAAGCACAGCCTCATCTCGGCGGCGGGCCCGCTGTCGAACGTCCTGTTCGCGATCGTCTGTACGGCGCCGTTCTGGCTGGACGCGCTGGACGGCGTCCCGCTCGCGTTCCAGTACGCGCTCGCGTTCCTGGCGTTCCTCCAGGTGACGGCGGCGCTGCTGAACTTCCTGCCGGTGCCGGGCCTCGACGGCTACGGGGTGGTCGAGCCCTGGCTGTCGTACAGGATCAAGCGGCAGATCGAGCCGTACGCGCCCTACGGCTTCTTCGTCGTGATCGCACTGCTCTTCGTCCCGGCGGTCAACGGCGCGTTCTTCGACACGATCGACGCGCTGATGCGGGCGCTCGGCGTGCCGGAGCTCTCCCGCTACTGCGGCTCGAACCTCTACCGCTTCTGGCAGGGAACGCCGGATCTCTGCGAGGTCTGAGAGGCCCCGTCCGTTCCGCCGCCCGGGCGATACCCGGCGACGGACACGCCGCGGACATGACGGGTGCATATGCACGTATATGCATACTGCAGACATGGCGGCTCTCGAGCAGACACGTCTGGCCCTCGTCCTCAACGGCGGCGTGAGCCTGGCCGTCTGGATGGGCGGGGTCACGCACGAGATCGACCTGCTCCGGCGCGCCTCCCGCGCCGTCCGTTCGGGTCTGCCTCCCGAGTACGTCGATCCCCGCGACCGCCCCGTCTTCGAGCTGTGGAAGCGCGTCGTCCACGAGGCGAACACGCACGTCCTCGTCGACGTCATCGCCGGCACGTCGGCAGGCGGCCTCAACGGCTCCCTGCTGGCCGCCGCCATCGGGCGGGGGACGGCCCTGCCGAACCTCCGTGACACCTGGCGGAACGCCGCGGCGCTCACGGACGACAAACTGCTGAGGAAACCGCCGTACAACAGCGTCCTGGACGGCCGGTTCTTCCAGGACACCATCGGCGACATCCTGAACGGCATGGGCTCCAGCGAGCGCGACGCCGAACCGGTGACGCTCTTCGTCACCGCGACCGCGCTCGACGGCGTGCCCGAGGACTTCCAGGACGGCTTCGGCGGCCGTTTCGACGTGGCGGACCACCGGAGGATCTACAAGTTCCAGCACGACCCTGACGCGGTCGTCTTCCGCAAGGCCGTCGCCCCGTGCGAGATCTGGAAGACCGAGCCGCACGTCCGCAGGGACTTCCTCGACGACGACGTCCTGGCCCGGCTCAGCCTGGCGGCCCGCGCCTCGGCCGGCTTCCCGCTGGCGTTCGCTCCCGTCGACGAGTCGCCCCTGCTCGAGCAGCGGGTCCGCCCCCACCCCCAGATCCCCAGCCGCGGCCGGGACCGGGCCAGCTGGATCGTCGACGGGGGCCTGCTCAACAACGCCCCCTTCGGGCCGGTGCTCGAAGCCATCTCGGACCGCCGGGTGGAGGGGCCGGTACGGCGGGTCCTGGTCTTCGTGGTGCCCTCGTCCGGCGTCGCCCAGCGCCATGTCGAGAACCGGCCTCCGTGCAAGGCCACCGAATGGCCGTCGGTCCTCGGCACGGCCATCAACTACCCGCGCGAGGCGGATTTCCGCACCGGTACGACCGAACTGCGCGAGCACATGGGCCGGCACTCCCACAGCCGCCACCAGGAGCTCTTCGAGCGCCAGTTCCACCCCGAGACGGGAGAGGCCCAGCGGGAGGCGATGCTCACCGTCGCCGAACAGCTCTTCACCGAGTACCGGCACAGCCGCATCGCCGCTGCCGTGTGGAAGATCCGGCAACTGCGGGAGGAGGGCCGGGGTGTCCGCTCCCTGGTCGGCATCCCGCAGGAGAACGCCGAGGCCATCCTGGAGAACGGCGCTCCGCCCACGGGGTGGGTGCCCCGGTCCGCCGGCGCACTGGGCAACCCCGTGGCAGCCCCCTGGGAGTGGGGTGTCCACGGTGTCGAGCGGCTGGTGTGGACGCTCGCGGCCGACATCGAGAGGCGGTTGAAGGAGGCGCGGCGCAACGGGACCGCGCCGCCCTGCGCCCCGACCGTCGAGGAGGCCGAGGAACGCGAGCGTGAGGAGCGCTGCCTCGGCCGGGCCCTGGAGGAGCTCAGCATCTGCGTCCGGGCCGTGCATGCCGTCACCGACCGCGTGTTCGGGCTGCTGCGCAACGCCGACACGGCCGGCGGCGATCCCGCCCGCAGGAAGGTGGCCGCCGACCGGGGGCCGATCGCCACGATGAACACGATCTACAAGGACCTCGGTCTGGGACGGGTCCTCGGCGAACAGGTCGAGGCGGCCGTCGGCGCCTACGCGCGTGCGACGGCCGGTCCTGGCAAGGGCGCGCCCGAGCAGCCGGACAGGGAGCGCGAGCGGACGGTCCTCAAGGCGTGCCTCGTCGCGGAGGTCGTCGCGCAGTCCTTCTCCTCGCCGGAGGAGCTGGTGGAGCACACGCCCCAGTTCGAGTTCCTGCGGCTGGGACCCGACGAGCACAGTCCGGTCTTCCCCCTGGACAAGTACGCGCCCCTCGGCGAACGCAAGCTGTACGGCGTCCGCCTCGACCACTTCGGGGCCTTCGTCGACCCGAAATGGCGGGAGTCCGACTTCACCTGGGGACGGCTCGACGGGACCCACCACCTGCTGCGCCTGTTCGTCGCGAACCACCAGGAGCGGCGCTCCCTGGAGCTGGATCTGCACGAGGCGATCCTCGAGGCCGAGATCGGCACCGAGCGGATGAGCCGCAACCTCGACGAGCTCGCCGAACCGGACGACAGGAAGCTGTTCACGGACTACCTCAAGACCGCGCAGGGGCGGAACACCGCGGGACGACTGCTCGAAGCGGTGCTCAGCATCCTGGTGGGCAAGGGCTCGCCGATCCAGGGGGCGTGGGCCGACGCGGGCCGGACCATGTTCTGGCGGGGTTTCGGCCGCAAGGTGCCCCCGTGGCACTGGCCGTGGCCCTCCCGGATCGTCGGCCTGCCGGGACGCTGGCTGTGGTGGGGGCGGGTCACCAGGAATCCCGCCGCGGCCCTGCAGTGGACGGTGTGGGCGGCCCTGGTGACGTACGGCGTCGCGGTCACGGGCGCCCTGGCGATCGCGGGGCTGATCGAGTGGCGCTGGCACGACGACTGGGCCTGGCTCATGCTGGTCGTCGCCGGTCTCGGCGTGCCCCTGCTGTTCCTGCTGGAGTTCCTCGTCACCGTGGCCCTGAGCTGGTGGACCGCACGGTCGCGGAGGCGGCGGGCACGGCGGCGCGTGAAGAAGGCGGCCCGGGAGCGGGCCGGCCAGGAGGGCCACCAGGAAGGCGCCCGGGAAGCCGGCTAGGAAGCCGGCCAGGTCAGGGGCTTTCCCCGGGAGGTCAGGCCGTCTCGGAGGCGCGGGCGGCGTCGGCCTTCGCGCGGCGGATGTAGTACCAGGCCATGTTCGACGAGAGGCCGGCGAGCAGGACCCAGACGATCCCCAGCCACATGCCCGCGACGAAGGAGACGACGGCCGCGGCCACGGCGAGGGCGCAGACGGCGAGGGCGTACAGAGCGAGGCGGGGCATGGGGGTCGGCTCCTGTCCGGGTACGGCTGACGGTGCCCGTCCAGTGTCCCCCATGCCCCGGTCCGTCCGGGCACGTGGTCAGACGTCGGTGACCCGGAGCCCCGCGTGGGCCTTGTAGCGGCGGTTGACCGAGATCAGGTTGGCGACGAGCGACTCGACCTGGTGCGCGTTGCGCAGCCGGCCCGCGAAGACGCCGCGCATCCCGGGGATGCGGCCGGCGAGCGCCTGGACGATCTCGACGTCGGCGCGCTCCTCGCCGAGGACCATCACGTCCGTGTCGATCTCGTCGATCGAGGGGTCCTGGAGCAGGACGGCGGACAGGTGGTGGAAGGCCGCGGTGACCCGGGACCCGGGGAGCAGGGCGGCGGCCTGCTCGGCGGCGGAGCCCTCCTCGGGCTTGAGGGCGTAGGCGCCCTTCTTGTCGAAGCCGAGCGGGTTGACGCAGTCGACGACGAGCTTGCCCGCGAGGTCGTCGCGGAGCGACTCCAGTGTCCTGGCGTGCCCGTCCCACGGCACGGCGACGATCACGATGTCGCTGCGGCGGGCGCATTCGGCGTTGTCGGCGCCCTCGACACCGAGGCCCAGCTCGTCGGCGGCGGTCTGCGCGCGCTCGGCGGCGCGGGAGCCGATGATCACCTTCTGGCCGGCCTTGGCGAGACGGTAGGCGAGGCCGCGGCCCTGGTCGCCGGTGCCGCCGAGGACGCCGACGACGAGGCCGGACACGTCGGGGAGGTCCCAGGGGTCCTTGGGTGCGGGCTTGCTGTCAGTCGTAGTCATGGCTCGACATTACTGGCCGGTCAGCCCATCCGTTTCCCGCCGGGTGCAACTTCCCGTACGGGTGGAACCCTCGGCGACCGCCCTCCCCGCGCGGCCCGGCTGCGGCAGGATGCGACCCCATGGATGCCGTACGCGTCGCGTTGCTGCGGGAAGTGCTCGCCGGGACGGAGTGGCCGTCCGCCGCCCGCCGGTTCGCGGGGTCGCTCCGCTCCTCGGTCGTCCCGCACGGGGGCGGGCTGCTGCTGGTGGGGACGGAGGGGTACGAGCCCTGGCACCTGGCGGCGCATCTGGTGGACGAGGCGGCCTGGTCGGGCCGGCCCGAGCTGACGCCGACGCTCGTACGGCACCAGGTGAGGCCGGGGGATCCGGCGCATCTCGCGGTGGGCCTCGGCCGCCTCGAGTCGGCCAGGCGCGGGGCGACGCTTCTGATGGTGGCGCCGGAGCGGCCCGCCGCGGGTCTCCTGGAGCGGGTCCACGACGCGCGCAGGGCGGGGGCGACGGTGCTCTCGCTCGACGGCGGCGATCCGGAGGTCCGGGGCCTGGCGCACGAGACGCTGACGGTGCGGGAGGGCGCGGAGGTCGATCTCGACACGGTCCAGCACCTGGTGAGCGCGGCGGCCGGCGAGAACAGCCTGCCCTCCCCGCGCGGGCGGCGCCGCTTCCGGGACCGCCTCTCGCTCCTGGCGGACCATCTGACGTCTCCGCCCCCGGCACGCTGGTAGCCCACGGTCCCCGTGGTACGGGGTCCCCGTGGTACGGGGTCCCCGTGGTACGGGGTCCCCGTGGCCCCGGTCGCCGTAATTCGGTTGCCGGGCGCGTCGCGGCGATCGGAGCATGGCACCTCGTGACCTCGAAGCTCTCCGCTGTACTGCCCGATCTCGCGCCCTGGCGCTCCTCCCGCGACTTCCGGCTCCTCTGGGTCCAGGGGCTCGTCGCCTTCTTCTCCAGCGCGGTGGCGATGATCGCGCTGCCGTTGCAGATCAAGGATCTGACCGGCTCTCCGCTCGCCGTCGGCGCGATGGGCGCGGTCGAGCTGGTCCCCCTGATCGTCTTCGGACTCTACGGCGGCGCGCTCGCCGACGCCGTCGACCGGCGCAAGGTCCTCGTCGCCACCGAGTCCGGGCTCGCGCTGCTCGCCCTGCTGCTGCTCCTGAACTCGGCTCTGCCCGAGCCGATGCTCTGGCCGCTGTACGTCGTCGCCGCCGGTGTCTCCGCGCTCGCCGGACTTCAGCGCCCGGCCCTGGACTCGCTGCTGGCCCGGATCGTGCCGCACGACATGCAGACCGCCGCGGCGGCTCTCAACTCGCTGCGCTGGCAGATGGGCACGATCGCGGGCCCCGCCCTGGCGGGTCTGCTCGTGGCGTACGCGGGGCACGCTCCGGCCTATTCCGTGACGATCGCCGGTTTCCTCGTCTCCGTACTGCTGTGTCTGCGGCTCTCCCCCGCGCCGCCCGCGCACGACGCCGACAGGCCCTCGCTGCGCGGCATCGCGCAGGGCGCGCGCTACGCCTGGTCACGGCCGGTGCTCCTCGGGACGTACGCGATCGATCTGGCGGCGATGTTCTTCGCGTTCCCGAACACGATCTTCCCGTTCCTCGCGGACGAGCTGGACGCCGACTGGTCGCTGGGCCTGATGTACGCGGCGGGCTCGGTCGGTTCGCTCGTCCTCGGCCTGACCAGCGGCTGGACCTCGCGGATCCGCCGGCACGGGTGGCTGGTCGTGTGCGGGGCCACCGCCTGGGGGCTGGCGATCGCCGCCGCGGGCTGGTTCTCGAACATCTGGCTGGTGCTGCTCTGCCTGGCCTTCGCGGGCGCCGGCGACATGGCGAGCGGTCTGGGCCGCGCCACGATCTGGAACCAGACGATCCCGGAGGAGCTGCGCGGCCGGCTCGCCGGCATCGAGGTGCTCTCCTACAGCGTGGGTCCGCAGCTGGGCCAGGTCCGGGCGGGTGCCATGGCGGGCTGGACGGGGACGCGCGCGGCGATCTGGTCCGGCGGTGTGGCGTGCGTGGCCTCGGTGGGGCTGCTCTGCCTGGCCCTGCCCAAGCTCCTCCGGTACGACTCCGAGACGGACGAGGACGCGCTGCGCCACAGGACCGCGCAGGCGGAACGGGAGGCGCGCGAGGCGCAGGGGGCGCACGGGGCACAGGAGGCGGAGGGGGCACCTGGTGCGCGGGGGGCCGGGACCGGGGCCCCGGCCGCCTGACGGCGGATGCGGCCGGAGCCGATGCTGTTCCGGGGCCCGGTCCGAGGGCGCCAGGGCCCGCCTCTCGGGTCAGGCCCTAGTCCGGGGTCTCGCCCTGCTTCGGGGCGTCGTGCCACTTCGGGTCCGTCTCCCACTCCTCGTTGCGGTCCCGCGCGGTCTGCATCGCGTGGGACGCCTCCTCACGGGTGGCGTACGGTCCGAAACGGTTCTTCGACGGGCACTCCGGGCCCTCCTCGACCTTCTTGTGCTCCAGGCAGTAGTACCACTCGCCCGGTTTGCCCACCGTGCGCTTCTTGAACAGGGCCATCGTCGGCTCCTTCCTCTGAGGCCATGCTGCCCCAGACGCGGTCGTTAGACTCACTGACATGTCTGGCCAGTCGCTGCTCGTACCGGGGGAGCTCTCCCCCCACCGCTCCGTTCCGGGAGCCATCCGCCGTCCCGAGTACGTCGGGAAGCCCGCACCCACCCCGTACACGGGGCCCGAGGTGCAGGATTCCGACACCGTCGAGCGGATGCGGATCGCCGGCCGCATCGCCGCGCAGGCGATGGAGGAGGCCGCCAAGCACATCGCGCCGGGTGTCACCACGGACGAGCTGGACCGGGTCGCCCACGAGTTCATGTGCGATCACGGAGCGTACCCCTCCACCCTCGGCTACCGCGGCTTCCCGAAGTCGCTCTGCTCCTCGGTCAACGAGGTCATCTGCCACGGAATCCCCGACTCGACCGTCCTGAACGACGGCGACATCGTGAACCTGGACGTCACGGCGTACATCAACGGGGTCCACGGCGACAACAACGCCACCTATCTGTGCGGGGACGTGGACGACGAGTCCCGGCTGCTCGTCGAGCGCACCCGCGAGTCCCTGAACCGGGCCATCAAGGCGGTCAAGCCGGGCCGGCAGATCAACATCATCGGCCGGGTCATCGAGTCCTACGCCAAGCGGTTCGGCTACGGCGTGGTGCGCGACTTCACCGGGCACGGCATCAACTCGTCCTTCCATTCCGGGCTGATCATCCCGCATTACGACTCCCCGCACGCCACCACGGTCATCCAGCCCGGTATGACGTTCACCATCGAGCCGATGCTGACGCTGGGCACGCACGAGTACGACATGTGGGACGACGGCTGGACGGTCGTGACCAAGGACCGGAAGCGGACGGCGCAGTTCGAGCACACGCTCGTCGTGACGGAGACCGGGGCCGAGATTCTCACGTTGCCCTGACCCGCTCCGGGGGTAGTCATTTACCGACAGGACGTCGGGAACCAGTTGACTTAGGTAAGCCTAAGCAGCAGGATCGCAGCAGGTTCCCGTCCCCATCGGCCCGGAGGCACGCCTTGGACACGCCCTTCTCGACGCTCATCCGCACGGCCTCTCACGAGCAGCACACCGAGGCCGAGACGTCGACCTTCATGAGCGACCTCCTCGGCGGGCGCCTCGCGGTGGACGCCTACACGCGGTACACGGAGCAGCTGTGGTTCGTGTACCGCGCGCTGGAGGAGGGTGCCGAGGCGCTGAAGGACGACCCGGTCGCCGGGCCCTTCATACAGCCGGAGCTCTTCCGCACGGCCGCGCTGGAGCAGGACCTCGCCCATCTGCGGGGGCCGGACTGGCGCGAGGGGCTCACCCCGCTGCCCGCCACGGCCGCGTACGCGGCGCGGGTGGCGGAGTGCGCGCGGGAATGGCCCGCCGGCTACGTGGCGCACCACTACACGCGCTACCTCGGGGACCTCTCCGGAGGCCAGATCATCCGCGACAAGGCGGAGCGGACGTGGGGCTTCGCGCGCAAGGGCGACGGCGTCCGCTTCTACGTGTTCGAGGAGATCGCGAACCCGGCGGCGTTCAAGCGCGGGTACCGGGAGCTGCTCGACGGGGTGAACGCCGACGACCTGGAGAAGCAGCGGATCATCGACGAGTGCAAGCGCGCGTTCGACTTCAACGGGGCGGTCTTCCGCGAGCTGGGCGTCGAGTTCCCGCTCAGCGCGTGAGCGCCTGAGCGGGTGAGGCTCAGAGGGTGAGGGTCCGTTCGAGGCGGACCCGCCCGCCCAGCTCGATCACTCCGTCGGGACCGGGGGCCGTGAGGATCTGCGACCCCCGGCCCTGCGTGATGTTCAGCGCGCGGCCGAGCTCGGCCGTGAGCAGCAGTGCCGCGGCGCCCGTCGCCTCGTCCTCGTCGATGCCGTCGCCCCGCCCGGGGAACCCGCGCGCCCTGACCCGCCCGGCGGCCTCGTCCTCCCAGGCCCAGGCGTAGATCCAGGCCCCCGGCTCGGGCACGCCGAGGGCGTCGACCTCGGCGGCGGAGCCGTACCGGCGCAGGGTGCGCGGCGGGGCCCACTCGGCCCGCGCCTCGATCCAGGTGAACTCCCCGTCCCCGCGCACCCACACCTCGCCGACGGGCGGGCGCACGACCTCCAGGTCGAGCAGCCAGGCGGTCCCGACCAGCGGGTGACCGGCGAACGGCAGCCGCGTCCCGGGCGTGTAGATGTCGACGACGCCCCGCTCGGGATCGTCGACGAAGACGGTCTCGCTGAACCCGAGCTCCTTGGCGAGCGCCTGCCGGGACGCCTCGTCGGGACGCGTGCGCCCGTCCCGTACGACACCCAGGGCGTTGCCGTACCGGCCGTCGCCGGCGCAGAAGACGCGCAGGACGTCGAGGTCGGTGGCGCTAGTCGTCGCGGTCGTGTTCATGGCGGAATTCAAGCATCCACGCGTCCCATTCCGCCGCTCCCCCGGGAATCGGCCAGGCACGGGTACGGGCCTCTTCGAACGGGATGGACGTGACGTGGTCGGCGAGACCGCGCAGCCAGGCCGCGCGCTGCCGCTCGGGGTCCGGGCCCCGGAGCACTCGCGTGCGCACCGCCTCCTCGTACGCGGGGAGCGCCGCGTAGCGTTCGGCCAGCGTGGCGTCGTCCTCCGCCGCCGCCAGGACGACGGCGTGCGGCGCACGGTCCTCGGCGAGGGCCGCGACGGCGCGGTCGTGCCCGTCCAGGAGCAGCCATCCGTCGAGGGCCGTGATCCACCAGAGCAGTACGGGGGCGAGCGTGCCCTCCCTGGCCTGCCTGCGGTACGCCTTGACGCGAGGCGCGTCCGGGGCGGACAGCCTCCGTGCGGGGACGACGCCGTTCCAGCCGTTCCGCCCCCAGTCCAGGTGGCCGCCCGGCCACTCGGTCACGAAGTCCTCACCCCAGACATACGGCGGGAACGCCGCACTCCTGCGGACCATCCACCGCCCCGGGTACAGAGGGCCGGCGTCGGAGGCGGCCAGCCACTCGGCGTACCGGCGCTGCCAGTCGGGCAGCAGGCGGGACTCGTCGGCCCGTACCGGCGGCAGGGGCGAGCGGTAGCCGTCGCGCCGGTGGAGCGTGACCCCGCCCCGGTCCTCGTCGACGCGGGCGAGCAGGACGGGACGCCCCGACTGGCGCAGCAGCGTCCTGCGGCCGTCCGTCATCTCCCAACGCAGCGAGGCCGGTTCGGGCCGGCCCTCGACGCGGTACACGGGCCCTGAGGGACTCTCGCGGAACAGTCGCATGCCCCGCACGCTAGCCGGGCAGGCGGCAGGGCCGCACCCGTGATGTCGGGGTGCGGCCCTGGCCGGGGGTGGCGCTGCCGGAGGGTCAGGACTCCGTCGTGCGGCGGCGGACGGCGAAGACGACGGCCGCGCCCGCGAGGGCGGTGGCGGTGGCTCCGGCGGTGGCGAGGAGGGTGCCGGCCGGGACCTTCGAGGAGGGTCTCCCGAGCCGGGTGTACCGGCAGCCGCTGGAGGTCCTCCCGCGCCCGAGGACCGGGGTACCGCTCGTCGTTCCCCGGCGCGGGGCCGCTCCCGGCGCCGGAGACATCGAAACGGACAAATCCATCTCCTTGACCTGCGGTTGACCCTGCCATGGGGCGCCGTTGGGCGCTCCGTGATCCCTTCGTGAGCGGGGCGGAAACGTGAGAGACGAATCACTGGACGCCCCGTATCGGGTGAGGTAAGCCTCGGTTAAGTTAGGCCCGCCTTTCCCTCGACACCGTCCCTTCCTGGAGCCCGTATGCGCGCCGTCCGTCTCTCCGTCGTCACCGCCGCCGCCACCGTGGCGGCCCTGACCGCCGTCACGGGCTGCGCCGAGAAGAGCGACGCCAAGGGCGGCGACGGCGCCGTCCAGGTCGTCGCCAAGGACGACTCCTGCGAGGTCTCCACGAAGGAGTTCCCCGCCGGGCACGTGAAGCTCGCCGTCGAGAACCGCGGCACGAAGGTCACCGAGGTCTACGTCCTCTACCCGGACGACCGGATCGTGACCGAGCGCGAGAACATCGGCCCCGGCACCAAGGCCACCATCACCGCCGAGGTCAAGGCCGGTGAGTACGAGATCGCCTGCAAGCCGGGTATGACCGGCGACGGCATCCGCCAGAAGGTCACCGTCACCGGTGGCGCGGCCGCCGCCAAGCGCTCGCCCGAGATGGACGCCGCCGTCGCCGCCTACCGCCAGTACGTGCAGGCGCAGGCCGACGGCACCCTGCCGAAGGTGAAGGTCTTCACCGACGCCGTGCGCGCGGGTGACGTCGAGGCCGCGAAGAAGGCGTACGCCGACTCGCGCATCGGCTGGGAGCGCACCGAGCCCGTCGCCGAGTCCTTCGGCGACATCGACCCGAAGGTCGACGTCCGCGAGGACGGTCTCGAAGAGGGCCAGGACCCGGCGAAGGACTGGACCGGCTGGCACCGCCTGGAGAAGGCCCTCTGGCAGGACAACAAGATCGGCGACCGCGAGAAGCAGCTCGCCGACACCCTCGACAAGGACCTCGCGGACTGGGTGAAGCGGGTCGGCAAGGCCGACATCACCCCGACCTCGATGGCCAACGGCGCCAAGGAGCTCCTGGACGAGGTCGCCACCGGCAAGGTCACGGGCGAGGAGGAGCGTTACTCCCACACCGACCTGGTCGACTTCAAGGCGAACGTCGAGGGCGCGCAGAAGTCCTTCGAGCTGCTCAAGCCGGTCGCCTCGAAGAACGACCCGGCGCTCGTCGCCGAGCTCGACAAGCAGTTCGCGGCGCTGAACACGCTCCTGGACAAGTACCGCGCGGACAAGGCGAGCTACGTCTTCACCTCGTACGACAAGGTCGGCAAGGCCGAGCGCAAGGAGCTGTCGGACGGCGTCAACGCGCTGGCCGAGCCGCTCTCCAAGCTCGCCGCCGCCGTCGTGAAGTAAGGGACGCCGACATGTCCGACGCGCAGGAGAAGAACACGGAGGCGGGGCGCACCCCGGCCTCGCGGCGCACGGTCCTCGGCTGGGGCGGTGCCGGGCTCGCGCTCGGCGCCGCCGCGGCCGGCGGCGCCGTCGCCCTCGCCCGTACCGGGGACGCCTCCGTCCCCGTGGCCGACGGCGGTTCGGCCGTGCCGTTCCACGGCGCCCACCAGGCCGGGATCGCCACGGCCGTCCAGGACCGGCTGCACTTCGCCGCCTTCGACGTGAAGACGGACGACCGCGCCGAGCTGGTGCGGCTCCTGAAGGAGTGGACGCGCGCCGCCGAGCGGATGACGGCCGGTCACGAGGTCGGCGAGGGCGCCTACGGCGGCCTGCCGGAGGCTCCGCCGGACGACACCGGCGAGGCACTCGGCCTCAAGCCGTCCAGGCTCACCCTCACCATCGGCTTCGGGCCCTCCCTCTTCGACGGCCGCTTCGGCCTGAAGGACCGGCGGCCCGGCGCCCTGATCGACCTGCCCAGGTTCCCCGGCGACAACCTGGACCCGGCCCGCAGCGGCGGCGACCTCTGCGTCCAGGCCTGCGCCGACGACCCGCAGGTGGCCGTGCACGCGATCCGCAACCTGGCCAGGATCGGCTTCGGCCGGGTCGCGGTCCGCTGGTCGCAGCTCGGCTTCGGCAAGACGTCCTCCACCACCCCCGACGCGCAGACCCCGCGGAACCTCTTCGGCTTCAAGGACGGCACCCGCAACATCGCGGGCACCGACACCGCCGGGCTCGACAAGCACGTCTGGGTCGCCGCGAAGGACGCTCCGGGGCAGGCCTCCTGGATGACGGGCGGCTCCTACCTCGTCGCCCGCCGGATCCGGATGAACGTCGAGACCTGGGACCGCACCCCGCTGGCCGAGCAGGAGGACATCTTCGGCCGCGACAAGAAGGAGGGCGCGCCCGTCGGCAAGGCCAGGGAGCACGACGAGCCGTTCCTGAAGGCCATGAAGCCGGAGGCGCACGTCCGCCTCGCGCACCCCGACAGCAACAACGGGGCCACCATCCTGCGCCGCGGCTACTCCTTCACCGACGGCACGGACGGCCTGGGCCGCCTGGAGGCGGGCCTGTTCTTCCTCGCGTACCAGCGGGACGTCCGTACCGGCTTCGTGCCGGTGCAGACCTCGCTGGCCCGCGCGGACGTCCTCAACGAGTACATCCAGCACGTGGGTTCGGCGCTGTTCGCCGTCCCGCCGGGCGTCCGCGACAAGGACGACTGGTGGGGCCGGGCGCTGTTCTCCTAGACGGGAAGGGACCGACGTGTTCGGCAACTACCTCATCGGCCTGCGCGAAGGCCTGGAAGCCAGTCTGGTCGTCTGCATCCTCGTCGCGTACCTGGTGAAGACCGGGCGCCGCGACGCCCTGAAGCCGATCTGGATCGGCATCGGCGCGGCGGCCGGGATCGCGCTCGCCTTCGGCGCCGGCCTCGAATTCGGCTCCCGGGAGCTGACGTTCGAGGCGCAGGAGCTGCTGGGCGGCTCGCTCTCCATCCTCGCGGTGGTGCTCGTCACCTGGATGGTCTTCTGGATGCGGCGCACGGCCCGCCATCTGAAGGCGGAGCTGCACGGAAGGCTCGACACGGCGCTCCGAATGGGCACGGGCGCCCTGGTCGCCACCGCGTTCCTGGCGGTGGGCCGCGAGGGTCTGGAGACGGCGCTCTTCGTCTGGGCGTCGGTACGGGCCTCCTCGGACGGCACGTCCGCGCCGCTGATCGGGGTGCTGCTCGGCATCGCGACGGCGGTGCTGCTCGGCTGGCTCTTCTACCGGGGCGCGCTGAGGATCGACCTGGCGCGGTTCTTCACCTGGACCGGCGGCATGCTGGTCGTGGTGGCGGCGGGCGTCCTCGCGTACGGCGTGCACGACCTCCAGGAGGCGCGTTTCCTCGGCGGTCTCGCGGACAAGGCCTTCGACATCTCGGCGACGATCCCGCCGGACAGCTGGTACGGGACGCTCCTCAAGGGCGTCTTCAACTTCCAGCCCAATCCGACGGTCCTTCAGGTCACGGTGTGGGTGCTCTATCTGGTCCCGACGCTCGCACTGTTCCTGGCCCCGGTAGGGTCGGGTCCGTCCGTGCCGGTGAAGGAGCAGAAGGCGACCGATGAGAAGGCTGAGGGGACCGTCGAAGGCACTCGCTGAGCCGGGACGACCGTCCCGGGTGTTCGTGGCGGTGGCGGCGGCGTCCATAATGGCGCTGACGGCGAGCGGCTGCGTGACGGTGCACGGCGAGCGGGAGCTGGTCCCGGCGGCGACGAAGGCCGAGGCCGAGCAGGCCCTCAAGGACTTCACCGACGCTTACAACGAAGCCGACAAGGCGCACGACCCGAAGCTCGACGCGGACCGGGTCACCGGGGCGCTGGGGGCGATCAACCAGGCGGGTCTGAAGTCCCGTTCGATCACGGCGCCCGGGGGAAACCCGCAGCATCAGCCCCTGGAGCTGACGGACGCGACGTACGTCCTCCCCAAGAAGGCGGGCTGGCCGCGCTGGTTCCTCGCGGACACCGACTCCAACCGGGACGCCGACGAGGGCCGGGGCGACAACCGCTGGCTCCTGGTCTTCGTGCGCAACGGCGCCGACCAGCTGTGGGAGGTCGCCTATCTGGCGATCCTGACCCCGGACGAGATCCCCGCGTTCAAGACCGAGGGCGGCTTCGGGGTCGCGGTTCCCGCGGACTCCGCGGGGCTCGCCGTCGCGCCCAAGGATCTGGGGCGGGACTACGTCTCGTTCCTCGGCGGCGGGGAGCGGGGCCAGTTCGCCGCCGGTCCGCACACCACGCTCTGGCGTGAGGAGCGGGAGAAGGGCGCCAAGCGCTTGGGGCTCGCGACGCAGTACGCCGACCAGGTCACCGACGCCGGGGACTTCGCGCCGCTGGCCCTCGCGACCGAGGACGGCGGGGCGCTGGTCTTCTTCGCGACGCGGTACTTCGAGCAGCAGACGGCGGCCAAGGGCTACCGGCCCAAGGTCGATCCGGATGTGAAGGCGCTGATGACGGGCGAGGTCAAGAACACCGTCACCAAGGAGTGGGTGTCGAGCCAGACGGTGCTGGTGAAGCCGGCGGGCACGGACGCGGACGGCGTCACGGTCGCGGGCCGACTCCAGGGCGTCACGGGCGCGAAGGGCTCGTAGGGCGCGAAGGGCTTCGCCGGGCGCGAAGGGCTTCGCCGGGCGCGAGAGGCTCGTCGCGCGGCGTGGTGCGTGGGGCGGGGCTCGAAGCACGCGGAGAGCCCGCAGGACCCGTCCGGTGCACGGCCGCTCCGGTTCAGCGGCGGCCGAGCGGCCAGGCCACCTCGTGCCCGGTGTGCTGGTCCCCCTGCTCGGCCGCGTGCCGGGCGCAGGCGTCGGTCAGCGTCTCCAGGAGGTTCAGCGGGTCCGGCAGCGGGTGCTCGGGGCCGCGGACCCAGCTGACTCCGGGCCGCTCCTCCTCGTCACCGATGAGCCGGGCCGGCGGTACGAGCACATAGCTGCCGCGACAGTGCCAGCGCAGCCCCGGGTGCTCGTCCATGGTCTCCGGATGGCAGTCCAGCTCGCAGGGCCACCACTCGTCCTCGTCCTCGGGGGTGCCGCGGGTGGCGGTGAAGAAGAGCATCCGGCCGCCGTCGCCCGCGCTGTCGGCGGACTCGGCGACCGGTCCGACCTCCACGCCCTGGTCGAGGAGCCGCTCCAGGGCCGCCCGCCCGGCCTCCAGGGGGACGTCGAGGACGTCGTGGACCATGCCGGTGGCCGTGACGAAGTTCGCCTCGGGCTCGTTCCGGGCCCAGCGCTCGATCTGGCCGCGGTCGGTCGTGGACTGGGTCTGCCAGGCGAAGGAGACGGGGTGCCGGGCGGGGGTGGGACAGCCGATGCGCTCGCAGGAACAGCGGTAGCCGACGGGGTACGCGGCGGGAGCGAGGGGCAGTCCGGCGGCGGCGGTGGCAAGGAGCAGGTTCTCGCGGCGGTTCTCGTCCTCGGCCGCGGTGCGTTTGGGCCGCCTGCGCAGCCACTGCGGAAGCCTGCTCTCCGTGCCGCGGTAGCGGCCGATACCGTCGCCCATCTATCCCCTCACACCTGTCCTCGCCCGTTCGGCTCTGCCCATCGTCGCATCTTCCGGTGCTCCAGGTGACCGGAGTCCCCAACCGGGGTACGTAACGGGGTTACGCCCTGGGCGCGAGCCCGCGCAGCGCGTAGTCGACGAGGGTGTCGGCGTAGGCGTGGGTGAGGGGCAGGGTGCGGTGCAGCCAGCGGTGGTTCAGGGGGCCGACGAGGAGTTCGAGGGCGATGCGCGGGTCCACGTCGGGGTCGATGTCGCCGGCGGCCTGGGCGGCCTCGATGCGGCGTACGTAGTACTGGAGCTGGGGTTCGAGGAGTTTCTCGACGAACTGGGCGCCGAGCTCGGGGTTGACGACGCCCTCGGCGGCCAGGGCGCGGGAGGGGGCGTCGTAGGTGGGGTTGTTCAGCTCGTCGACCGTGGCGCGGAGCACATATTTGAGGTCGGCGGCGAGGTCCCCGGTGTCGGGGATCTCACTGTCGGCGTCGCCCCCCAGTTCCTCGTTGGCCTGGGCGGCGAGGTCGAGGAAGGCCTCGAGGAGGACGGCGGCCTTGGAGGGCCACCAGCGGTAGATGGTCTGCTTGCCGACCCCGGCGCGGGCGGCGATGCCCTCGACGGTCGTCCTGGCGTAGCCGGTCTCGGAGACGAGCGCGAGGGCGGCCTCGTAGATGGCGCGGCGGGAGCGCTCGCTGCGACGGGTGGCGTCGGGGCCCTTGGCGGCAGGGCTCTTCGTGTCGGGCATGGCACCAATCTAACAGCAGGCGAGACGACGCGTCTCGCCTGCGCTTTCCGATACCCGGACCGAACGTTCGGTGAACCACCCGAACGGTCCACTGCGCGGAGCCGTTCGAGGGCGGACCATGGGCTCCGTCCGACGACTGTTCTTCCGTCCGTGAGGAGCTCTCTTTGCGCCAGACCCCGCGCGAGGCCTCGCCCCGCCGTTATCTGATGTGCCCACCCACGCACTTCGAGGTGACGTACTCCATCAACCCCTGGATGGACCCCACCAAGCCGGTCGACCTGCCGCTCGCCCTCGCCCAGTGGGAGGACCTGACGGCCAGGTACCGCGCGCTCGGCCACACCGTGGAACTGCTCGACCCGGTCCCGGGCCTGCCCGACATGGTCTTCACGGCGAACGGCGCAACCGTGGTGGACGGCCGCGTGCTCGGCGCGAAGTTCGCCCATCCGGAACGTACGGAGGAGGAGAAGGCGCATCTGGACTGGTTCCGCGGAAACGGTTACGTGGAGGTCCGCGTGCCGGAGCACGTGAACGAGGCCGAGGGCGACTTCGCCGTCACCTCGTCCTGGATCCTGGCCGGCCGGGGCTTCCGCTCCACCCCGCTCTCGCACCTGGAGGCGCAGGAGTTCTTCGGTCGCCCGGTGATCGGCCTGGAGCTGGTGGACCCGCGGTACTACCACCTGGACACGGCGCTCTGCGTCCTGGACCCGGCGCGCGACGAGATCATGTACTACCCCGGCGCCTTCTCCCCCGGCAGCCGGGAGGTGCTGGCCAGGCTCTACCCCGACGCCCTGCTCGCGACGGAGGAGGACGCGGCGACGCTCGGCCTGAACGCGGTGAGCGACGGTCACCACGTGCTGCTGCCGCAAGCGGCGGTGGGGCTCTTCGAACCCCTCCGTGACCGGGGCTTCGAGCCCCTCGGCATGGACCTGTCGGAACTGCTCAAGGGCGGCGGCAGCGTGAAGTGCTGCACCCAGGAGCTGCGCCCCGCCCAGGG
The DNA here is from genome assembly GCF_043089925.1 of Streptomyces sp. NPDC013457. NCBI lineage: Bacteria > Bacillati > Actinomycetota > Actinomycetes > Kitasatosporales > Streptomycetaceae > Streptomyces > Streptomyces sp. NPDC013457. The sequence goes on along the minus strand of NZ_JBICBL010000003.1, from coordinate 89,474 downwards.
CTGAGCCCGGGGGCGGCCCCTGCCCGGGGGCGGCCCCTGCCCGGGGGGCGGCCCCTGCCCGGGCCCCTGCCTCCCGGGCCCTGCCCCCGCCTCCCGGGCCCTACTCCGAGGGCTCGGGGGGCTCCGGGGGCCAGGGGTCGCCCCACTCCGCGTCGCGCGCCGCCTTGTAGAGCGCACCGTGCCGCTTGGTGACCGTCTCGCGCGCAAGGCCGGTCTCCTCCGGACCGCAGAGGTCAAGCAGGACCTGGCCCTTGCGGATCTGGGGCTTCCGGGTGATCCGGGACGCCGCGGGCAGGACGGGGAACCGGGTCGCCGCCACGTAGGCGAACTTCTCGTCCTCGTACGGCAGCGAGCCGCCCTTCACCTGCCGGTGCAGCGACGACCTGCTCACCCGGGCCGCGAAGTGGCACCAGTCCCTGCCCGGCTCGATCGGGCACGTCCCGCTGTGCGGGCACGGCGCGGCCACGGTGAAGCCGGCCTCCACGAGGAGGGAGCGCGCCGCGATGATCCGCTCGTAGCCGTCGGGGGTGCCCGGCTCGACGATCACGACCGCCTGCGCCACCCGCGCCGCCTCGGTCACGACCGCGCGGCGGTCGGCCTCGGTCAGCTCCTTCAGGACATAGCTGACGGTCACCAGGTCCGTGGCGTCGAGGCGCAGCGCCCCGCTGATCCGGGCCCGCCGCCACTCCGCGTCGAAGACCCCGTCGGCCAGCTCCTCGCCGAGGGCGAGCGCGGGCTCTGCCCAGTCGAGCACGGTCGTGCGCGCGGCGCCGTCCCAGGCCTCGGCGACCGCCCAGCCCGCCGCTCCGGTGCCGCCGCCGATGTCGGTGTGCGTGGCCGGCTCCCAGTCGGGGACCGCGTCCCGCAGGGCGCCGAGCGTCGCCCGTACCGCCTCGAACGTCGCCGGCATCCGGTACGCGGCGTAGGCGGCGACGTCGGAGCGGTCCCGCAGCACGGGGGCGTCGGTCGGGGTGGTTCCCCGGTAGTTGGCGATCAGCCGGTCGACGGCCTGCGTCGCCTGACGCGGCGGCAGCCCGGCGAGCAGTCCGGCGAGCGCGGCGCGCAGCTCGTCGCCGGAGGGGAGGGAGGGGGAGGCGTTCACCTCCACATTTTAGGCGGCCTCCCGGGGGCGCCACGGCCGGCACATCCCCAGGAAGCAGGCGAGCGCCCCGGCCGCGCACACCAGCTGCACCACGGCCATCGGCACGGCCGTGGCCTCGCCCGCGATGCCGACGAGCGGCGAGGCGACCGCCCCGATGAGGAACGAGGAGGTGCCCAGCAGGGCGGAGGCGGAGCCCGCCGCGTTCGGGGTGCGCATCAGCGCCTGCGCGTTGGTGTTGGGCATCGCCAGGCCCATCGCCGACATCAGGACGAAGAGCCCGGCGGCCACCGGCGCGAGCCCCGGCTCCCCGAAGACCCCGCTCGTCATGAGCAGCAGCGCCACCGAGGCGAGCAGGATCACGCAGAGACCCCAGCCCAGCGCCTTGTCGAGGCTGACCCGGCCGACGAGCAGCTTGCCGTTGATCTGCCCGACGGCGACGAGACCGACGGAGTTGAGGCCGAAGAGGAGGCTGAAGGTCTGCGGCGAGGCGCCGTAGATCTCCTGCACGACGAACGGGGAGGCCGAGATGTACGCGAAGAGCGCGGCGAAGGCGAGCCCGCCGGCCAGCATGTAGCCGGTGAAGACGCGGTCGGCGAGCAGTCCGCGCATGGTGCGCAGCGCCTCCCCGACACCGCCCTCGTGGCGCCGCTCGGGCGGCAGCGTCTCCTCCAGCCACTTCCAGACCACCAGGGTCAGGAGCACACCGATGACGGCGAGGACGTGGAAGACACCGCGCCAGTCGGTGATGCGCAGGATCTGGCCGCCGATGAGCGGGGCGATGATCGGGGCGACGCCGGAGATCAGCATCAGGGTCGAGAAGAAGCGGGCCATCGCGACGCCGTCGTACAGGTCGCGGACGACGGCCCGGGCGATCACGATGCCGGCCGCGCCCGCCAGGCCCTGGAGCAGCCGGAAGCCGATGAGCAGTTCGACGGTGGGGGCGAAGGCGCAGACCGCGGTGGCCGCGACGTACACGAGCATGCCGATGAGCAGCGGTCTGCGGCGGCCCCACCGGTCGCTCATCGGGCCGACCACGAGCTGACCGAGCGCCATGCCCGCGAGGCAGGCGGTCAGCGTCAGCTGCACGGTCGCCGCGGGCGAGCGCAGCATCTCGGTGACCTCCGGCAGCGCCGGCAGGTACATGTCCATGGACAGCGGCGGGAGCGCGGTCAGACCGCCGAGGACGAGCGTGACGAGCAGGCTCGCCCGCCGCGCGGGGACTGCGGGACCGGCGGATATGTGCGCCTTGGATCCCCGCTTCGTGGGCTGGCCGCTCTCCGGCATCGACTGCTCCATTTCGTTGAAACTTTCCCTATGCTCTCAGCTCGTCGGAACGGGCCGAGACTTTCGTGGGGTGGGGCATGGGGAAGACCGTGCGGTGGGGCGTGCTGGCGACGGGTGGGATCGCGGCGAAGTTCGCCGGGGACCTGCGCGCGGCGGACGACGCCGAGGTGGTGGCCGTGGCCTCCCGCACGGAGGCGTCGGCGCGGGCCTTCGCCGACCGGTTCGGGATACCGAAGGCGTACGGAGACTGGGCCGGGCTCGTCGCCGATCCGGACGTCGACGTGGTGTACGTGGCAACCCCGCACCACGCGCACCGGGAGGCCGCCGGGCTCGCCCTGGAGGCCGGAAAGCCGGTCCTCTGCGAGAAGGCTCTCACCCTGAACGCGCGCGAGGCGGAGGAGTTGGCCGCCCTCGCCCGGGACCGAGGTCTCTTCCTGATGGAGGCCATGTGGATGTACTGCAACCCGCTGGTCCGGCGCATGCGGGAGCTGGTCGTGGACGGCGCGGTCGGCGAGGTCAGGACGGTGCAGGCGGACTTCGGGCTCGCGGGCCCGTTCGCCGCCGACCACCGGCTGCGCGACCCCGCCCTCGGCGGCGGCGCGCTCCTGGACCTCGGGGTCTATCCGGTCTCCTTCGCCCAGCTGCTGCTCGGCGAGCCCGACTCGGTCCAGGCCCACGCGCTGCTCTCGCCCGAGGGCGTGGACCTGAACACCGGGATGCTCCTCGGCTGGTCCTCGGGAGCCTCGGCCCTGTTGTCCTGCTCGCTCGTGGCGGACACCCCGATGGCCGCGTCGGTGACCGGATCGGCGGGCCGGATCGACGTCCCGGCCGGCTTCTTCTTCCCCGACCGCTTCACGCTGCGGCGCCACGGCCGGGAGCCGGAGGAGTTCGTCCTCGACGGCGACCGGGAGTCGCTGCTGCCGGAGGCGGCCGAGGTCGCGCGCTGTCTGCGGGCGGGCCTGACGGAGTCCCCGCTCGTACCGCTGGACGGTTCCCTCGCCGTGATGCGGACGCTCGACGCGGTACGTGACCGCATCGGCGTCCGCTATCCCGGGGAGCTGTCGGTCACGCCGGTGTGAGCCCGGGGTTGCCCGCCTCGGTGACGAAGGACCCGGCCGTGCCGACCGGGGCGCCGGGGGTCGTCACGGCCGGGACCGTACGGAAGTCGGCGCGGGCGCTCTCCCGGCCGAGCGCGACCGTCACATAGCCGCGCCGCCCGTTGTAGAACTTCAGGTGCGGGTTGGCGGCGGTGAGGTTGCCGTAGTTGGCGGGGCGGTCGGCGCCGTCCTTGCCGCTGGCGATGGAGGTGGCGACGATCTCGGTGCCGAGGGTGCGCGAGGACGGGTCGCGGTGGTCGGCCTTGATGTCGAGGCCGTAGCCGACGTGGACGTCGCCGGTGAGCACCATCAGGTTCTCGATGCCGGCCGCCGCCGCGCCGTCCAGGATCCGCTGCCGGGAGGCCGGGTAGCCGTCCCAGGAGTCCATGGAGAGCTTGAAGGCGTCGGTCGGCACGTCGCGCCGCTCGGCGAAGACGACCTGCTGCGGGACGACGTTCCACAGCGCGCGCGAATCGCGCCAGCCGTCGAGCAGCCAGCGCTCCTGCGTGGCGCCGGTCATGGTGCGGCTCGGGTCCTCGGACTCGGGCCCGGGGACCCGCCAGCCGTCGCCGTACGCCTGGTCGGAACGGTACTGGCGGGTGTCGAGGATGTCGAACTGGGCGAGCCGGCCGAAGCGGAGGCGGCGGTAGAGCCGCATGTCCGGGCCTTCGGGCCGCTGAACCCTGCGGAGCGGCTGGTTCTCCCAGTAGGCGCGGTAGGCGGCGGCCCTGCGGAGCAGGAACTCCTCGGGCGGCACGTCGTTCTCGGGGGTGTCGCCCGCGTAGTTGTTCTCGGTCTCGTGGTCGTCCCAGGTGACCACGAAGGGGTGCGCGGCATGGGCCGCCCGCAGGTCGGGGTCGGACTTGTAGAGGGCGTACCGCAGCCGGTAGTCCTCCAGGGTGAGGGTCTCCCGGTTGAAGACGGCGGGCAGCCGCCGGTCGGTGTAGGCGCGGGCGCCGCCGGTGGCGTTGACGGCGTACTCGTAGAGGTAGTCGCCGAGGTGGAAGACGACGTCGAGGTCCTCCTGGGCGAGATGGCCGTAGGCGGTGAAGTAGCCGTCGTGGTACGCCTGGCAGGAGACGGCGGCGAGCTTGAGGTCCGCTATGCGCGCGCCGGGGGCGGGCGCGGTCCGGGTACGGCCGACGGGGCTGGTCCAGGCGCCGGCGCGGAACCGGTAGAAGTACACCCGGTCCGGGTCGAGGTGGTCGATCTCGACGTGGACGCTGTGCTGGAACTCGGGGTGGGCGGTGATCTGGCCGCGCCGGACGGTCCGGCCGAAGCGCTCGTCGTGGGCGAGCTCCCAGTGGACCGTCACGCGCTCCCGGGGCAACCCGCTGTCGGGGTCGAAGGGGCGGGGCGCGAGCCGGGTCCAGAGGACGACCGAGCCCGGCATCGGGTCGCCGGACGCCACCCCCAGGGTGAACGGGTCCTCGGTGATGCGGCGCGGATTCAGCTCGGCGGCGCTCGCCGTGCCGGCGGCGGGCAGCTGGACCGCGAAGGCGAGCGCCGCGGCGGCGCCCGCGGTGGTGAGGAAGCCCCGGCGCCCGAAGTGCCGGGCGGCGGAGCGGAGTTCGTCGGAGTGGTTCGGCTCGGGTGTCTGTGCGTACGTCATACGCCCCTCCCCTGAAGGATGTTGTCCGTCAGGCATTGGAGTGGCGCGGGACGTCCCTGGGTTGTCGGGTACAGAACATCCGCGTGTCGGACAGATGAGTTCCCTGTGCACCGATCTCACGTACGCTGCGCGCCCATGAGCACTGAGTCGCGCATCGCTGTGGTGACGGGAGCGGGATCGGGCATCGGCCGGGGTGTGGCCCTGGCCCTGGCCGGGGCGGGCTGGTCGGTGGCGCTCGCGGGCCGCCGGCGCGAACCCCTGGAGGAGACGGCGGGCGCTTCGGCGGAGACGCCGGGCGCCCTGGCGGCGGCCGGCGCGGCGTACGTCGTCCCGACGGACGTGACGTCACCGGAGGAGGTGACGCGGCTCTTCGAGTCGGTACGGGACCGGTTCGGCCGGGTCGACCTGCTCTTCAACAACGCGGGGACGTTCGCCGGCGGCGGGACCCCGGTCGAGGACCTGTCCTACGAGACCTGGCGCTCGGTCGTGGACGTGAACCTGACCGGTTCGTTCCTGTGCGCCCAGGCGGCGTTCCGGGTGATGAAGGAGCAGTCCCCGCAGGGCGGCCGCATCATCAACAACGGCTCGATCTCGGCGCACGTCCCGCGCCCGCACTCGATCGCGTACACGGCGACCAAGCACGCGATGACGGGCCTGACGAAGTCGCTCTCGCTGGACGGCCGCCCGTACCGGATCGCGTGCGGTCAGATCGACATCGGCAACGCGGCGACGGAGATGACGGCGCGGATGCAGTCGGGGATCCTGCAGGCGAACGGCGAGCTGGCGGCGGAGCCGGTGATGGCCGCGGCGGACGTGGCGGCCACGGTGGTGCACATGGCGGCCCTGCCGCTGGAGGCGAACGTGCAGTTCGCGACGGTGATGGCGACGGCCATGCCGTACATCGGCCGGGGGTAGGGGGCCTCGGAGGGCCCCCGCCCCCTAGGGGGCTACGCCTGGCCGGTCTCGAAGCGGGTGACCTTTCCGTCCTGCACCTGGAACCTCCAGGCGGTCCGCATCTCGCCCCAGGTGTCGTTGCGGTAGCGGGCGACGAGGGCGTGCCCGCCGTCCTTCTCGGACTCGATCTCCATGTGGCCGCGCGAGGAGAAGATCTCCTTGTCGGTCCACTCCTCGACGTCCCGGTCGGAGCCGTCGTCGGACATGGTGGCGCCGGGTGTGAGGACCGCGAAGAACGCGTCACGGTCGTTGGCGTTGAGGGCCGCGACGAAGGCGCGCACGGCGGGATCGGTGAGTCTGTCCACGGGAATCGTCATGGCCCTACCCGTACACCGCCCCACCCCGATCCCCACGGACCCGGGCCGCGTGTGTGGCGCGGCTCAGCGGACGGACTCGGCCACCTGGCCGAGCAGGGCCGCGGACTCGGTCGTGGGGCGAGCCCGGACCGTCCCGCGCCCGGACCGTCGGCGTGGCGACCGCGGCGCCGTGGCAGGCTTCCGGACCATGACCGAGCCGTGGAACACCGTCGACCGCCTCACCTCCTGGATCTCCGCACACCACACGCTCCCTCCGGAGCAGGACGTGCTGCTGCGCGTCCTGAAGCTCTCGGAGGAGGTCGGGGAGGTCGCGGAGGCCGTCATCGGCGCCACGGGGCAGAACCCGCGCAAGGGCGCCTCGCACACCTGGCAGGACGTCGAGTCCGAGCTGTGCGACGTGATCATCACGGCGATGGTGGCGCTGCGGACGCTGACCCCCGACGCCGCCGAGGTCTTCGCGGGCCACCTGAGGCGGGTGGCGGAGCGCTCCCTGACGGAGTGACGGCGCGGCCCGGTCAGGGTTCGAGCCCTGAGGGGCAGACGAGCTGGGCTGTACGCCGGGTTCTGTACCCCGGGACCTCGCGGTCGTCGGGGTGACGGCCATCCATCTAGGGCCGGCGTTGCCGCCGGCCTCGTGCGGTCTACCCGCGAACTCGGGCGGGCAGCCCTCGATCGTTCGCGCAGAGTCGTCCGGGGACGACCCCTCTTGACCTTGCTCCGGGTGGGGTTTACCTAGCCGCCTGAGTCACCTCAGGCGCTGGTGGTCTCTTACACCACCGTTTCACCCTTACCGAGGACCGAGGTCCCCGGCGGTCTGTTTTCTGTGGCACTGTCCCGCGGGTCACCCCGGGTGGCCGTTAGCCACCACCCTGCCCTGTGGAGCCCGGACGTTCCTCGGGAGGATCCGAGGATCCCCACGCGGCCGCCCGCCCGGCTCGTCTGCCGTGCCGACCATGCTACCCGTCGCCCGGCGCCCGCTTGACCTTGTCGCAGCGTCAGGGTTTCTACTGGCCCCATGCGAATCGGCGAGATCGCCGCGCTCGTCGGGGTCACCCCGCGGGCGGTGCGGCACTACCACCACCTCGGGCTGCTGCCCGAGCCCGTACGGCTGGCCAACGGCTACCGCGAGTACGGCATCCGGGACGCCGTTCTGCTCGCCCGGATCCGGCGCCTGACCGAGCTCGGCCTCGGGCTCGACGAGGTGCGGGACGTGCTCGCCGACGACGAGGGGCGGGAGCTCGTGGAGGTGCTCGGCGAGCTGGACGCCGACCTCGCGCGGCAGGAGACCGTGATCCGGCAGCGGCGCGAACGCCTGGCCGAACTGCTCGGGGAGGCTCGGGCCGGACGGCTGACCGCCGAGGGCCCCGTCTCGCCCGAACTGGCCGAGCTGTTCGCGGGCCTGGGCGAGGTCCCGGAGTCCCCCATGGCCGTCATGGACCGTGAGATCCTCGCCCTCCTCGACACCGTCGCACCTGCCGAGGAGCGGACGCGGCTCCTCGCCACGATGCGCGCCATGACCACGGACCCGGAAGCCGTCGCCCGCGCCCACGACGTGTACGCCCGCCTCGACGCCCTCGCGGACGCGGACCGGGACGACCCGCGCGTGGCCGAGACGGGACGGGCCCTCGCCGACCTGCTGCCGGACTCCATCGCCGCTCAGCTCGGCGCGCAGGGCGACGTACCGCCGGGGCAGCTCGCCGAGACCTTCTTCGGCGACTTCTCGCCGGCCCAGTCCGCCGCCGTCCTCCACGCCCTCCGGCTGGTCGCGGAGCGGGCCCCGTGACCGCCCTGGTCCGGCTCCTGCGCGGCGTCGCGTACACCGCGCTGCCCGCCGAGCTCGTCCTCGCGGTCTGTCTCGTCGCCGGAGTACGGATACCGGTGCCCGTCCTCGCCGCCGCCGAGGCCCTCACCGTTCTGCTCGCCCTCGCCGGCCTCGTCGCGTACCTGGGCCTCCGGCGTCGGGGGCTCTCCACGCGGCAGTCCTTCCGCGAACTGGTACCCGTACCCGTGCTCCGGCTCATCGGGCACGAACTGCGGCTGCTGGCGAGCCTCGGCCTGTGGGTGGCCCGGCGCCGCGACGGGGTCCGCCCCGGGGACCAGGTGTTCCCGCACGCCCGCGACCAGGCCGCCCTGATGTACGGCTTCGCGTTCGTCTGTCTCGTCGAGACCGTGGGGATGTCCTACCTGCTCGCCGACTGGCCCGTCGCCCACGCGATCGTGCTGGTCCTGGACGTGTACTCGGGGATCCTGTTCGTCCTCGGGATCCACGCGGCCTCCGTGGCCCGGCCGCACGTCCTCACCTCCGACGCGCTCCGCCTCCGGCAGGCCGCCCACATCGACCTTCACATCCCGCTCGGCCTGATCGCCGCCGTCCGGCACGAGCTGCGGTTCACCCACGAGAAGACGGAAGGGGAGCTGAACCTCACCGTCGCCTCGCAGACCTCCGTCACCATCGAGCTGACCGAGCCGGTCGACGCGCCCCGGTTCCTCGGCGGCCCCCGGGCCGTGCGGATCGTGCGCTGCCACGCGGACGACGCCCGCGCCTTCTACCGGGCCCTCACCCAGGCCGTCCCGGCGCAGGCCGGCACGGCGCAGGCCGGCGCGACAGCTCCGGTCGCCGCGCAGCCGGTCGCCCGACCGGCGGTCACCGCGCAGACGCTCACGCCGGGGCGAACCGCACCATCGCCGACAGCGGGTCCGCCTGCGTGAGCCGGACCCGCAGCCACTCCCCGAGCGGCAGCCGCGCGGCGCCGCCCTCGATCCGGGCGACGACGGCGGGGTCGTCGAGGTGGACGGTCCCGACGGCGGGTTCGCGCTCCTTCACATCGATCACGTACGCGTCGAAGATCTCGCCGATCCGCCCGGCGAGCAGCGCCGCCTCGACGATGTCGACGGCCTCGCGCTCGATGGTGTTGGCCCGACGTGAGCCGGTCGCCATCTCGTCGGGGAGCGAGGGGAGCGCGGCCCGTACCCATTCCGGCGGCTCCTCGCCCGCAACAGCCGCGAGGCACAGCTCGCCCGCGTACCGGTCGACCACCCGGCGCAGCGGCGCGGTGCAGTGGGTGTACTCGTCGGCCACGGCGGCGTGGACGGCGGGCGTCGGGACGGAGCCGTCGGTGAAGACGCTGTAGCCCGCGCCGCGGAGGAGGGTCGTGCACTCCTGCAGGAAGGCTGCCTGGCGGGGGTCGGCGGGGTCGGTGTGACGGACGACGTCCGCGTACGAGACGTGGTGCGGCCAGTCGACGCCCAGGGCGTGCGCGGAGCGGCGCAGCCGGGCGACCTCGCCGACGGGCGCTGTGGGGAGCGTCCGCAGGATCCCGGTGCCGGCGGCGGTCATCAGGTCGGCGGCGGCCATGCCGGTCAGCAGCGAGACCTGGGCGTTCCAGCGCTCGGCGGGCAGCGGGGCGCGGTAGGCCAGGGTGTACGTGTGGTCCCGCTCCACGACCTCCTGCTCCGGCACGTTGAGGGAGATCCCGCCGCGTTCCGCTTCGAGGGCCTCGCGGAGAGAGCCGACGTCCTTGAGCAGGGCGAGCGGTTCCTCGGCCGTGCCCGCGTCGATCTGCGCCTGCACGGCGGCGTAGTCGAGCTTGGCGTGGCTGCGGACGAGGGCGCGGCGCACGTCGGTGGCGACCCGGCGGCCCTCGGCGTCGAGGTCGATCCGCCACAGCAGCGCGGGGCGGGGCTCGCCGGGCAGCAGGCTCGCGGCGCCCTCGGAGAGGACGGCAGGGTGGAGGGGGATCTTGCCGTCGGGGAAGTAGAGGGTGAGGACCCGGCGGTGGGCCTCGGCGTCGAGCGCGGAACCGGGGGCGACGAACGCGGCCACGTCGGCGATCGCGTAGTGCACGCGGTAACCGCCGTCGGCGCGCCGGGCCAGGTGCATGGCCTGGTCGAGGTCGGTGGAGGTCGGCGGGTCGATCGTGAAGAAGGGGATGTCGGTGGCGTCGTGGCCGGGGAGACGGGGCGCCTTGGCCACCGCCTCCGCCTCGGCGAGGACGTCCGGCGGGAAGGCGTCGGGGATCGCCGGCTCGGTACGCAGTGCGCGCAGCGCGGCCCGCAGCGGAGCCTCGGCGGCGCAGGTCACGTGGATGTGGCGGCGGGGCATGGACCGAGCGTATGGCGGGGGGCGGGGCCCGGCACTTTGTAGGCTGAACGCTCTGGGGCCGCACCCCCAGCCCCTGAACGTACGAAGGAGAACCACCGTGCTCGTGCTGTTGCCGCCGTCGGAGGGTAAGGCCGCGTCGGGGCGCGGGGCGCCGCTCAAGCCGGAGTCCCTGTCGCTGCCGGGCCTGGCCGGGGCACGGGCGGCGGTCCTCGACGAACTGGTCGAGCTGTGCGCCGCCGACGAGGAGAAGGCGCGCGAGGTGCTCGGGCTGAGCGAGGGGCTGCGCGGCGAGATCGCCAAGAACGTCGAGCTGCGGACGGCGGGCGCCCGGCCGGCCGGCGAGATCTACACGGGGGTGCTGTACGACGCCCTGGGCCTGGCCACCCTGGACGCGGCGGCCCGGAAGCGCGCTCGGGCGTCGCTCCTGGTGTTCTCGGGGCTGTGGGGTGCGGTGCGGGTGGACGACCGGATTCCGTCGTACCGCTGCTCGATGGGTGTGAAGCTGCCGGGGCTCGGAGCGCTGGGCACGCACTGGCGGGGCGCGATGGCGACCGTGATGCCGGAGGCGGCGGGGGACGGCCTCGTCCTGGACCTGCGGTCCTCGGCGTACACGTCGGCGTGGCGGCCCAAGGGCGAGGTGGCGGCGCGGACGGCGACGGTGCGGGTGCTGCACGCGCCGACGCGGAAGGTGGTCAGCCACTTCAACAAGGCGACCAAGGGGCGGATCGTGCGCAGCCTGCTGGAGGCCGGCGCGGCCCCGAAGGACCCGGTGGAGCTGGTGGAGGCGCTGCGGGATCTGGCGTACGTGGTGGAGGAGGGGGAGGGGAAGCAGGCGGGCGTGCTGGACGTGCTGGTGGACGAGATCCACTAGGGGTCGGTGCCGAGGGCCGGGCACACGGGCCGGGCACACGGGCCGGGCAGGCGGGCCGGGCAGGCGGGCGCCGGGCACACGGGCCGGGCAGGCGGGCGCCCGGCAGGCGGGCCGGGCACGGCGGATGGGTCTGACCTCGCGCGCGTTGCGCAGTGCGCAACGCTCGTTGCGCAGATTGGCGCTCGCGGGCAGGATGACGCTCATGACCTCCGCGCTGCCCTCCGTCCTCGGCCTCGCCCCCGTCGTCCCGGTGGTGGTGATCGAGGACGCCGCCGACGCCGTACCCCTGGCCCGCGCCCTGGTCGCGGGGGGTCTGCCCGCGATCGAGGTGACCCTGCGGACCCGCGCGGCCCTCGACGCCGTGCGCGCGATCGCCGCCGAGGTGCCGGACGCCGTCGTCGGCGCGGGCACCGTCATCTCCCCCGCGGGCGTCGCGGACGCGGTCGGCGCCGGGGCCCGCTTCCTGGTGAGCCCCGGCTGGACCGAGAGCCTGCTGGACGCCATGCGGGCCTCGGGTGTGCCGTTCCTGCCGGGGGTGTCCACCACCTCGGAGGTCGTGGCGCTCCTCGAGCGCGGGGTGCGCGAGATGAAGTTCTTCCCTGCGGAGGCCGCGGGCGGCGTCCCGTATCTGAAGTCGCTCTCCGGGCCGCTCCCCCAGGCCCGGTTCTGCCCGACCGGCGGCATCTCCCTGAGCTCGGCCGCGTCGTACCTGTCGCTTCCCAACGTGGGGTGTGTCGGCGGTACGTGGATGCTGCCGGCCGACGCCCTCGCGGCCCGCGACTGGGCGCGCGTGGAGTCCCTGGCGCGCGAGGCGGCGGGGCTGCGCGCTCGCTGACGGGGCGCCAGGAGCGCGGCGTCAGGAGAGCGTCAGACCCACGTGGTCGATCACGGGGCGGTACCCGAGCCGTCGGTACAGCGCGTTGCTCGTGGGGTTGGCGACGTCGGTGAAGAGCAGCACCTGCTCGGCGCCCTCGTCCAGTGCCGTCCGGCTGACCGCGGTGGTGACGGCGGCGGCGTATCCCCGACCACGCCGCTCGGCGAGCGTGAACACGGATGAGATCCGGGCCTGGCCCGCGACGACCGGCGTGACGCCCGCCATCGACACCGGCCCGGCGTCCTCGGTCTCCCAGAGGTGGAGCCTGCCCTCGGCGACCCGGGCCTCGATGTTCGGGGTGTAGTCGACGTCGCCGTCCTCGCCGATGTCACGGGCGTAGTGCCTCATCCACTCCGCGGCGAGCGGGATGTCCGCGACGCCCGCCCTCCGCGCCCGGCCCGGCGGCGCGGGATCCGGCGGCGTGAGCCCGCCGAGCCGGTGGAGCCTCATCCGGCGCGTGGTCGTCCAGGACCGGCCGGACCCCCGGCACAGCTCCCCGGCGAACGCCTCGGCCGTCTCCTCCTCGCCGCGCACGGCCCTCACCTCGGTCACGTCCGGGAGGACGTGCGCCAGAGCCCGGGCGGCCGTCTCCGGCATCGGGCCGAGCGCCGGCTCGTCGCGCCGCGTGAGGAGGAAGGCACCCGTGACCCGGCTGCCTTCCGGCTCGGTCCACCAGCCGTACCGCGTGAACGCGAGGGGCCGCCTGAGAGCGCCCTCGCTGATGGTCAGCAGCATGGTGGAGCGCGCGGGGTCGGCGGCGAAGTAGCCGGCGGCCTCGGACCGGAAGGCGGCGGCGTCCTCGGTGATGTGCCATGTCATGGCGACGATGCTGCTACGGACGCGGGTGCGGGGGCACGGAATTCCGTGGCCCCGCACCCTCAGGTCCGTTCAGGTCACCTCAGGTGCGAGGTGTCGTTCAGGAGCCGTACGGAGGCGTTGCCGTCCGCGTAGTACGCCACGGCGGACAGCGAGGCCGCCGAGAGCTCCATCCGGAACAGCGACTCCGGCGGGGCGCCGAGGGCGAGGCGCACCAGCGTCTTCACGGGCGTGACGTGCGTGACGAGGAGGACGGTCCGTCCCGCGTACGCGGCGGTCAGCCGGTCCCGGGTCGCCGAGACGCGGCGCGCGACGGTCGCGAAGCTCTCACCGCCGCCGGTCGGGGCGGCCTTGGGCGAGGCGAGCCAGGCGTCCAGGTCGTCGGCGTACCGCTCCCGCACCTCGGCGAAGGTCAGTCCCTCCCAGGCACCGAAGTCGGTCTCGCGCAGCCCGTCCTCGATCCGTACGTCGAGTCCGAGGCGGGCGGCCACGGCCTCGGCGGTCTGCCGGCAGCGCCTGAGCGGCGAGCTGACGATGTCCTGGATCGTGCCGCGCGCGGCGAGCGCGGCGGCGACGGCGTCGGCCTGACGCAGCCCGGCGGCGGACAGCTCGGGGTCGGACCCCCCGCTCCCGGAGAACCGCTTCTCGGGCGTGAGCGCGGTCTCGCCGTGCCGGAGCAGGACGAACGTGGCCGGCGCTCCCATGTCGGGAGCCCCCCACCCGGGCGCGGCGGGTGCGGCCGGTGCGGGCTCGTGGCCGCGGACGCCGGCCTCGGCCTCGAAGTCGCCGCTCGCCGCGGACTCGCGCTCGGCCGTGGCGGCAGCCGCGAGGGAGGCGCGGGCCTGCGCCGCGACCGCCTCGTCGGCGGCGAACAGACCGTCACCGGCCGGGGCACCCGCACCGGCGGAGCCCGTACGAGCGCCGGAGGACGTACCCGTACCGGAGCCGGAACCCGAGCGCGCGCCGGACGGCCCGCCCGCGCCGGACGCGGAACCCGTACGGCCGCCGGACGACGCGCCCGCACCAGAGCCGGAACCCGCACGCGCGCCGGACGGGGCGCCCGCGCCGTGGGACGTGCCTGTGCCTGCCAGTGCCGCCCTCGCGCGGGCCGCGCCCGCCGCCGCGTCGCCGGGAGGACCCGCGGGCGCCTCCGACGCGCTGCGCGCGGCGGAGGCGTCCAGGGCCGCCGAGGACGCCGAAGGCTCCCACTGCCGGCCGCGCTTGCCCGCGTCCATCGCCTCGTTCGCGAGCCGGTCCGCGTGCTTGTTCTTCTCGCGCGGGATCCACTCGTAACGGACCTGGTGCGCGGGGAAGACCCGGGACGCCTCCGCCGCGAGCGGCTTCATGTCCGGGTGCTTGATCTTCCAGCGGCCGGACATCTGCTCGACGACCAGCTTGGAGTCCATCCGGACGTGCACCGCGGCGTCGGGGAACAGCTCACGCGCCGCCTTCAGCCCGGCCACCAGGCCCTTGTATTCGGCGACGTTGTTCGTGGCGACCCCGATGTACTCGGCGCGCTCCGCGAGCGTCTCGCCGGTCGCCGGGTCCAGGACGACCGCGCCGTATCCGGCGGGCCCCGGGTTCCCCCGGGAGCCCCCGTCGGCCTCGACGACGACTTCCCTGACGGCCGTCATTACAGGCCGGACTCCGAGGTGCGAACCAGGATCCGACGGCAGTTCTCGCACCGGACGACCGTGTCCGCGGCGGCCGCCCGGACCTCGTTCAGCTCGGTGATGTTCAGCTCGATGTGGCAGCCCTCGCACTTGCGCTGGTACAGCCGCGCCGCGCCGACACCGCCCTGCTGCTCGCGCAGCTTCTCGTAGAGCTTCAGCAGGTCGGCCGGGACGGAACCGGCCACGAGCTCGCGCTCCTTGCCGACCGACGCCGCCTCGCCGTCCAGCTCGCCCTGCGCGGCGTCGCGGCGCGCGGTCGCGTCGTCGGCCTTGGCCTGGACCGCGGAGGCGCGCTCGGTCAGCTCGGCGACCCGCTCGGCCGCCGACTCACGGCGCTCCATGACCTCGAGGACGATGTCCTCCAGGTCGCCCTGGCGCTTGGCGAGCGAGGTGATCTCTCGCTGGAGGTTCTCCAGGTCCTTCGGGGAGGAGACGGCTCCGGAGTCCAGGCGCTGCTGGTCCCGCGCGGCGCGCTGGCGGACCTGGTCGACGTCCTGCTCGGCCTTGGTCTGCTCGCGGGCGCAGTCGCTCTCCTCGGTCTGCGCGGCGACGAGCAGGTCGCGCAGCTGCGTCAGGTCCTTGTTCAGCGACTCGATCTCGGCGTGCTCGGGCAGCGACCGGCGCTTGTGGGCGAGCTGCTGGAGACGGACGTCCAGGGCCTGGACGTCGAGGAGTCGGATCTGGTCGGCGGGCGCGGCGTTCAGTTGGGGGCTCCAGGGGAGGTGTGATGGGAGGACCAGGGGTCGGTGACCGTCTTCGAGACGTGGACACGCAGGTCCCAGCCGTGGCGGTCGGAAATCTCGTCGAGCTGCGCGGCGGCCTGCTCGCACCAGGGCCATTCGGTAGCCCAGTGGGCGGCGTCGACCAGGCCGATCGGCGCGTGCTGGGTGGCCTCGGACACCGGGTGGTGGCGCAGGTCGGCGGTGAGGAAGGCATCCACGCCCGCAGCCCGTACGGCGTCGAAGAGGCTGTCGCCCGAACCGCCGCTGACCGCGACCCGGCGGACGGTCATCCCCGGGTCTCCGGCGACCCGGATGCCCTGCGCGGTGGCGGGCAGCCGCTTGGCGGCGCGGGCCGCGAACTCGGCCAGCGTCTCGGGGTGGTCCAGCTCGCAGATCCGGCCGAGGTTGTTCTCGGGGACCAGGGGGCCGGTGATCCGAAGGTCGAGGGCGCCGGCGAGGGCGTCCGAGACTCCGGGGTCGGCGGTGTCGGCGTTGGTGTGCGCCACGTGCAGGGCGATGTCGTGCTTGATCAGCGTGTGCACGACGCGGCCCTTGAAGTGCGAGGCCGCGACCGTCGTCGTACCCCGCAGATAGAGGGGGTGGTGGGTGACGATCAGGTCGGCGCCGAGCGCGATCGCCTCGTCGGCGATCTCCTGGACGGGGTCGACCGCGAAGAGGACGCGGGTGACCTCGGCGTCGGGGTCGCCGCAGACCGTGCCGACGGCGTCCCACTGCTCCGCCCGCTCGGGCGGCCAGAGAGCGTCGAGCGCGGCGATGACTTCAGACAGACGGGGCACGGAGGCAAGGCTACCTGGCCTGCGTGCCGCGCCGTCCTGCCTGTGGACAACCCCGACGGGCCACCGCGCCCCGCCGTCGCGCCTTCGGCCGTCGTCGCGCGTTCGCATCGCCGCGCGTTCGCATCGTCGCGCGTTCGCATCGTCGCGCGTTCGCATCGTCGCGTGATCGCGTGATCGCGTGATCGCGTGATCGCTCATGCGCGTCGTCGCGCGTTCGAGCGTTCGCTCATGCGCGAGTGCGCGTCGCTACTTCGTGACGAGGTCGGCGCGCAGGTCGTCGAGGACGCTGTTCGCCGCCGTCACGCCGAGGCCCAGGTACCAGGTCTCGTCCGGGACGTCCTTGGCGCGGCCCGCCTTGACGGCGGTGAGGTTCTTCCACAGCGGGTTGGCCTGGGCGGTGTCGCGCTTGGTGGCCTTCGGGTCGCCGTAGACACCGGTGAAGATCCAGTCGGCGTCGGCCTGGTCGATCTTCTCCGGGCTGATCTCGGCGGCGAGGTCGTCGATCCGCTGGTTCGCGGGCCGGGGCAGGCCCGCGTCCTCGAGGACGGTGCCGATGAAGGACGCCTTGGCGTAGAGGCGGATCTTGCCCGGGAGGTAGCGGACCATCGAGACGGACGGCTTGTCCGGGCCGATGTCCGTGCCCAGCTGCTTCGCCTTCGTCTCGTACGCGGCGAGCTTCGCCTTCGCGTCGGCGGTCCTGTCCAGGGCCGCGGCGTTCAGGAGGTAGTTCTCCTTCCAGGTGAAGCCGGGGCGGATGGAGAAGACGGTGGGGGCGATCTTCGACAGCTCGTCGTACTTGTCCGCGGCGCGCAGCTGGCTGCCGAGGATCAGGTCGGGCTCCAGGTTGGCGATCGCCTCGAGGTTGAGGTTGTTGATGGTGCCGACGGACTTGGGGGCTCCGGCGTCCTTCTGCAGATACGTGGGGATGCCATCGTCCCCCTCGGAAGGGGCGTATCCGACGGGCTTGATGCCGAGCGAGACGACGTTGTCGAGCTCGCCGACGTCGAGGACGACGACCCTCTTCGGGGCCGCGGCGATCTCGGTCGTACCGAGCGCGTGGGTGAGGGTGCGCGGGAACTGGCCGGCCTTGGCGTCCGTACCCATGGCCGCGGTCTTGGCGGCCGCGTCGCCGAAGTCCTTGCCGCCCGTGGCGACGTCCTTCTTGGAGGCGCCCTCCTTCTTCCCGGAGGCGGCGCCCGACGTGTCGTCACTGTTTCCGCAGGCCGCGAGGGAGAGAGCGGCGGCGAGTGCGACGGCGGCGGCGGTGCCGCGACGGCGGAGGGACATGGGGCTTCTCCTGTACGGGTACGGGGACGGCGGCTCGGACCCCCGATGGAACCGGCGCGCGGGCGACGCGTGAAGCGGTCCCGCGGCCGGCTCGCAGGCCGGGCCAGGGACCCCCACGCGCCCGGTCCGGGAGCGGCGTAACGCAGGCCCCATACCCGGAGTCACAGGCTCCACTTAGGATCGCCTTACCTTATGCACCACTCACCTCTCCAGCACAACCGGCCCCCTGCCCTCAGCAGAATCGATTCACGGCCACCCTTATGTGTGAAGTGACCGGGCTCGTGTTGTTCGGCAGGAAGTGCGAAAACTAGCTTCGGTGGCCGGAGGTGACGAGTCGATGACAGCCTGTGCCATCGAGGAGACGACGAACGACGACGGCGCGGTGCGGCCGGCGCGGTTCACGATCACGGCGAACGGGGCGTACGCGGCGCGGCTCGCCGGCACGGGGGACGCCCTGTACGCGGAGCGCTGGACGCTGGACGGGCCGGAGCCGTACGCCGTACCGCTGCCGCTCGACCAGCCCGAGGAGTCCCACACCCAGCTGCTTCCGCTCGCGGACGGACGGGTGTTGATCGGCCGCCGGGTGGACGGCCGCCGGCACACGTTCTCCCTGCTGTACCCGACGGGCCCCGGGACGGGCCAACTCCCCCTGGGTGCGGTCGAGTCCGACGAGCTGGTCCTTCTGCCGCCTTCCCCGGACGGCATCTGCGCGTACGCGATGTGCGTCGGCGCGGGCACCACCACGATCTGGCTGGTGGCGGGCGGGGCGTTCGGGCCGGAGCAGGTCGCTGAGGTCAAGGGCCGCTGTACGGGCGGCGTCTGGCTGGACCGCACGGGGCGGATGCTCGCCCTCGACCGCAGCCTCGACGACGGACCGGTGAAGGCGGTGGCGGTCGACCTGGAGCGCGGGGGCGAGGTGACGCCGCTGCTCCAGATCACCGAGGAGAGCAACGACCGGCTGCTGACGGCCGATCCGGACAGCGGACTGCTCCTCATCCGCTCCGATGCCCCCTCCCCCGGTCACGAGCGGCTCGGCTGGGGCGTGCTCGGCAGTCTGCTGCCGGTCCGGTTCCCCGAGTGCCTGCGGCTCGACGACGCGGCGGTGACGCCGTTCGCCGTGCAGCCGGGGCAGGTACTGCTGCCGGAGAGCTGCGCGGTCGCGCTGCGGATCGACGCGGCGGCCGGGAGCTGGGTCGGGATGTGGCGCCCCGCGGGGCGCCGGATGCACCAGCTTGCGGCTCCGGTGGGCTGGCTGGCAGGGTCGGGGGTGTGGACCGCGCAGGGCGTGCTGAGACTTCCGTACACGACCTCGGAGACGCCCTGCGGTCTTGTCGGTCTCGACGTCCCGCCGGACCCCGAGCCGGCCGAGGTCACGGTCGGCGTCGAGCCGCGCGTATGCCGCCCGGTCCCGCTCCAGCAGGCGCCCCTCGCAGACCGTAAGGCCGCTGGTTAGACTCTCGGCCGCACGACAACAGCGATCATTACGGGGTGAGTTCCACCATGTCGGAAGCGCGTACGGACGGCACGGAGCCGCAGGGCTCCGGAAAGCACCGGGGCGAGGCGTCGCCGTCGGAGGACTCGACGTCCTCCCCGCACGGCCGCCACCGCCGCGACGCGGAGCAGTAGTCGAGGCTGCGCAGGGTCGACTCGGCGCAGGTTCGGCTCGGCGCAAGGTCGGCTCGGCGCAGGTTCGCCGCAGGGTCGACTCGGCTCAGTGGTCACGGAGCGGTACAGGCCGGGCGGTACACGCGGGGCGGTCATCGCCGGGCGGTACACGCGGGGCGGTCATCGCGACCACGCCGAACAGCCCCGGGGAATCCCCGGGGCTGTTCGCGTCTCCCGCGCCTCAGCCCCGCTTCAGTCCCAGCACCTCCGCCGCCGCGAACGTCTCGCCCGCCGGGCGCGACGCGTAGTGCGGGGACAGCAGCCCGTCCAGCTCCTCGTACGTGAACGCGTCCTTCGCGGTGTCGAACTTCGCCGCCACCCTCGGGCGCTCCACGATCGCGACCATACCGCCGTGCACGACGAGCAGTTGACCGTTGACGGCCGCCGCGGCCGGGGATGCCAGATAGCCCACGACCGGTGCGACGTGCTCCGGCGCCAGCGCGTCCAGCTCGCCCTCCGTCGGCTCCGCGAAGCCCGCGAAGACGTCCTCCGTCATCCGGGTCCGCGCCCGCGGGCAGATCGCGTTCGCCGTCACGCCGTACTTCGCGAGCGCGAGCGCCGTCGAGGTGGTGAGCCCCACGATCCCGCCCTTGGCCGCCGCGTAGTTCGGCTGGCCGGCGGAGCCCGCGAGGAACGCCTCCGACGAGGTGTTGACGATCCGGCCGTACACACCGGACTCCCCCGCCTTCGCCCGCCCCCTCCAATGCACCGCCGCGAAGTGCGTGGTGTTGAAGTGGCCCTTCAGATGGACCCGGATCACCGAGTCCCATTCGTCCTCGCTCATCGAGAAGACCATCCGGTCCCGCAGGATGCCCGCGTTGTTGACCAGGATGTCCAGCTTCCCGAACTCGCCCACCGCCAGGTCCACCAGGCCCCGCGCCGCTTCGAAGTCGGCGACGTCGCCCAGGTGCGCGACCGCCCGGCCGCCCGCCGCGCGAATCTCCGCCGCGACCTCCTCGGCGGGGGTGGCGGACGCCTCGCCGGAGCCGTCGCGCCCCGGCTTCCCGTAGTCGTTGACGACGACGGCAGCGCCCAGCCGGGCGAGCTCCAGCGCCTCGGCCCGGCCCAGGCCCCGGCCGGCGCCGGTGACGATCGCGGACAGCCCCTCAAGAGGGAGTGACATCGGTTCGCGTCCTCTCAGATCTCGATGCAGGTGCGCAGCGCGACACCCGTGCGCATCTGCTCCAGCGCCTCGTTGATCCCGGAGAGCGGCACCCGGTGGGTGATCAGGGACTCCAGGTCGATCCGGCCGGCCCGCCAGAGCGCGATGGCCCGCTCGTACGAGCGCAGCACGTCACCGCCCCCGTACATCGACGGCAGGATGCGCTTCTCGTCGAAGAACAGCTCGAACATGTTGAGCTGCAGGAAGTCGTCGAGCGCGCCCGCGCCGACGACGCAGAGCGTGCCGCCGCGCCGGGTCGACTCGTACGCGGTCCGGGCGGTCGCGGACCTGCCGACGACCTCGAAGACGTAGTCGAATCCCTCTCCCGCGGTGACGCGCTGCTTGGCGTCGGCAAGCGCGTCGGGGGCGACCGCCTCCGTGGCACCGAAGCGCAGGGCGGCCTCGCGCCGGGACTCGACCGGGTCGACGGCGACGATCTGGGCGGCTCCCTGGAGCTTGGCGCCCTGGATCGCGGAGATGCCGACGCCGCCGCAGCCGATGACCGCGACCGAGGAACCGGCCTCCACCTTCGCCGTGTTGATGGCCGCGCCGAGCCCGGTGGTGACGCCGCAGCCGATGAGGGCGGCGATGTCGAAGGGCACGTCGTCGGGGATCGGGACGGCGCAGCCGGCGTCGACGACGACCTCCTCGGTGAACGTGCCGGTCCCCGCGAAGCCGAAGACCTCCCCTCCGGGCCTTCGGAAGTTGGGGGTGCCGGCGTTCATGAACCCGGCCAGGCAGAGCTGGGTCTGGCCGCGCTTGCAGGCGGGACACACCCCACAGGCGGGCAGCCAGCAGAGCAGTACCCGCTGCCCTTCGCTCAGCCCGGTGACGCCGTCGCCGACGTCGACGATCTCGCCCGCGCCCTCGTGGCCGGGGATGAAGGGGGCGGGCTGCGGGAGCACGCCGCTCATGGCGGAGACGTCGGAGTGACACAGTCCGGTCGCCCTGACCCGTATCTTCACCTTGCCGGGGCCGAAGCCCACCGCCTCGACGTCGTCGAGGACCTCCAGTTTGTCCTGGCCGATCTCGTGCAGTACGGCTGCGCGCATGGTGCGGGCTCCAATCACGAATGTTCGACGAGGGTGTCGGCGAGCACGGGAGCGTCCTCGCGCTCCAGGGCGGTGACCGACACCTGGACGCGGCCGTCCCCGGTCCACATCCGGATACGCAGGGTCTCGCCCGGGAAGACGATCCCGGCGAATCGGGTGCGGTACGAGCGGACGCGGGCGACATCGCCGCCGAGCACCGTGTCCACCACCGCCTTGAGGGTCATGCCGTACGTGCAGAGTCCGTGGAGGATCGGCCGGTCGAAGCCGGCGAGCTCGGCGAACTCGGGGTCGGCGTGGAGGGGGTTCCAGTCGCCGGAGAGCCGGTAGAGCAGCGCCTGGTCCTCGCGTACGGGCCGCTCGACGGTCTTGTCGGGGTCGCGGTCGGGGAGTTCGAGGCGCTCGGAGGGTCCGCGGTCGCCGCCCCAGCCACCCTCTCCCCGTACGAAGATCTGTGCGTCGCTGGTCCACAGCGGTCCGTCGTCGTCGGCGACCTCGGAGCGCAGTACGAGGACGGCCGCCTTGCCCTTGTCATGGACGGCGGCGACCCGGGAGGTGGTGACGGCCCTGCCCTGTGCGGGGAGCGGCCGGTGGAGGGTGATCGCCTGCCCGCCGTGGAGGACGGCGGCGAGGTCCACCTCGACGCCGGGCGCGGAGAGCCCGCCGACGACCCCCATGCCGGCGCCGGCGACGGTGGCGAAGCTGGGCAGGACGTGGAGCCTGGATTCGAGGGTGTAGCGGAGCTCGTCGGGGTCGGTCGCCGGGGTGCCGGCGCCCAGTCCCAGGTGGTAGAGCTGGACGTCCTTGTGGCCCCAGGTGATCTCGGCGCTGCGGGGCTCGGCGGCGACGGCCTTGGCGGCATCAATGGGCATGGGGATGCTGCTCCTTGGAGATCCGTGAGAATCCTCGACGAGTGGAAGACCTCGGTGCGGCCGTCCGCACCGTCGGCCGCACCGAGGCCGTGCGGGACCGTCCCGTACACGCCCGTTCTAGAACGCGTTCTAGGTCGGTGATCCTCATGTATAGCCGAGCGGGGGTGAGTTGAGAAGCCCCTGGGAGGGGCATGCCTGACGGTATGTCAGTTGTGGTTCTTCCGCGCTGCCGCGCCTCGGCGGGGGCAGGACATTTGTCCCTGCGAGGTCCGTACATTCACTCCTGCCGCGGGAGGGGTGGCGGTCCGTAGTTTCGATGGCATGACGAAGGAGCCCGTGGTGGTCTTCGAGGCCACGACCAAGACGTACGGCGACGTGCGCGCCGTGGACTGCATCGACCTGACCGGCGGTCTCGTACCGTCGCTCGGACGGGACGGCGTGAGGAGGGGGACCATGTGCAGGAAGGGGAAGGGGAAGAGGGAGTGGGGACCCGAGGGGATGGGTCCGCCCAACAGACTGTCGATGGTGCCCTGGCTGCTCATGGGCATGGGAGCGGTGTCCCACCTGATCCAGGGCAAGTCGTCCAACCCGTTGATCACCGGCCTGGGGCTGCTGGCCTTCAACCTCCTCTACATCTCGGTCGTCTTCCGGGCCTTCGACCGCAGGAAGCGCGAATCCGCCCTCACATGGTGGCTGCTGGCCGCGATGGCGGCCGTCACCCTCGGGCTGGGCATCGCCTACGGCGGTCCGTACCTCCTTTACTTCCCGCTGCTCGGCCTCGCCACCGGATCGGTCACCCGCGGCCGACGGCTGCCGCAGGTGGTCTTCCCGCTCTGCGTGACGGCGGCCGTGGTCGCGGGGATACGGGACGGCTGGGGCGCGATCAACGTGGCCTACGGCACGTTCATCTCGGCGATGGTGACGGCCGCCATCCTCGCCCTGTCGGAGACGGTCCGGGAACTGCGCGCGACACGGCAGGAACTGGCGAGGACGGCCGTCGAGAAGGAGCGGCTGCGGTTCTCCCGGGACCTGCACGACCTGCTCGGCCACACGCTCTCCGTGATCGTGGTGAAGTCGGAGGCGGCCCGCAGGCTCGCCCCGCGCGATATCGACGCCGCGCTCGCGCAGGTCGCCGACATCGAGTCCGTGGGACGCCAGGCCCTCACGGAGATCCGGGAGGCCGTCACGGGCTATCGCGAGGGCAGCCTCGCCACCGAGCTGGACCGGGCCCGCGACGCCCTGTCGTCGGCCGGCATAGAGCCCGTGGTCCGACAGTCGGGCCCGCCCCTGGAGAGCGCGACGGAGGCGCTGCTGAGCTGGGTCGTACGGGAGTCGGTCACCAACACGCTGCGGCACAGCGGCGCGACCCGCTGCACGATCGACGTCGGCGGCACCCCCGACCGGGTCCGTCTGACCGTCACGGACAACGGCCACGGCGCCTCACCCGGCACCACGGGCAGCGGCCTGAGAGGTCTGCGCGAGCGCCTTGCGACCGCCGGCGGCACCCTCGACTCGGGACCGGCCCCCCGCGGTGGGTTCCGCGTCAGCGCCGAACTCCCCGTGGGGTCGGAGACGTCGCGGGAAGCGGTGCAGCCGTGCTGACGTGCGATGCGGGCTACCGGCCCGCCGCCCGCCGAACGCGCCCCCACGGGGCGCCCGATCTACGCTGTTCCCCGTGACCGAGATGCCGCAGGACCACCGCCCGGCGAAGTCCGTGAGAGTCCTCCTCGCCGAGGACCAGGGCATGATGCGGGGCGCGCTCGCGCTGCTGCTCGGTATGGAGCCCGACCTCGAGGTCGTCGCCCAGGTGGGCCGGGGCGACGAGATCGTGGACGCGGCGCTGACGAGCCGGCCGGAGGTCGCGCTCCTGGACATCGAGCTGCCCGGGCGCTCGGGCCTCGACGCCGCCGCGGACCTGCGCGACGAGGTCCCCGACTGCCGGGTCCTCATCCTCACGACCTTCGGCCGCCCCGGCTACCTCCGTCGCGCGATGGAGGCGGGCGCGGCGGGCTTCCTGGTGAAGGACGGTCCCGTCGAGGAACTGGCGAACGCCATCCGCCAGGTCCTCCGCGGCGAGACGGTCATCGACCCGGCCCTCGCCGCGGCCGCCCTCAGCGCGGGCCCGAACCCTCTGACAGCACGCGAACGGGACGCCTTGGCGGCCTCGGTGGACGGCGCGACGATCGCGGACATCGCGACGGCACTCCACCTCTCGGAGTCGACCGTCCGCAACTACCTCTCCTCGGCGATCGGCAAGACGGGCACCCGCAACCGTATGGAGGCGGTCCGGGCGGCGCGCCGCCAGGGGTGGCTGTAGGACCCGAAGGCGCACGATCCATGACATGGGTCGGGCCGGGCACCACCGCGCAAGCGAGGGTGCCCGGCCCGACGAGGCCGGTTCCGGTCAGGAGCCGATCTGAGCCTCGATCTGGTTCTCGTTGTTCATCGCGCCGACCCAGATCCGTACGTCGGCGACCTTGGCCGGCAGGAAGTGCTTCCACGCCGCGCCGGTCATGCCCTTGCCGACGGCGAGTTCGCCGGTGCCGGCCTGGGCGGTGTACGCCTTCCAGTCGCCGTTCTGCGAGCTGCCGACTCGGAGCGCGATCTCACCGCTCTGGGCGTCGAAGATCCCCGTCAGACGGACGGTGGCCCCGAGGACCGCCTCGGAGTCCGACTGCACCGCCGAGAAGGTGCCGTCGGTGTTCAGCCGGCCGAAGAACCAGTAGCCGACCGGGACGGTCTCCTCCTCCATGGTGTCCTCGTTCAGGACCGTCTTGCTGCCGGTCTTCTTGAACCAGAGCCCCCAGGAGGAGCCGTCCGCCGTGCGCTGGCCGACCACCTGGCCGACGTAGCCGTCGGCCTTCCCCAGCGCCTTGTCGCGGTCGACCGCCACCTGCGTCGACACCGTGAACGACCCCATGTCGTCGACGACCGGGCCCGCGGCGGTCGCCGCGTCGTCCACGCCGTCGAGGACGATCTCCTCGCCGGAGACGGCCGCGCCGCCCGCCAGGGTCAGCGCACGGCCGTAGCCCGACGTGGAGTCGGCGACGGAGGTACCGGAGGCGCCGGTGGCGGACCAGTCGGCGACCAGCTCCACGCCCGTCATGCCGCCGGGCAGTGTGAGCCGGGCCTCCTCGGCGATCTCGGAGTCGTTGAGGGTGCGCTGCCATGCGGCGACCTCGTCGATCGAGCCCTTCCAGTAGTCGTAGTACGCGCCGCGCCACCAGACGCGCCCGACCTGGAGCCGGCCGGTCGACACCCACGACTGGGCGACGGTGTCCGTGCCCTGGAGCTCACCGTTGACGTAGAGCTTGATCACCTTGGCGTCGTTGTCGTAGACGGCGGCCAGATGCGTCCAGACGCCTAGCACCGCCGGGCGCTTGGACTGAACGATCTGGTTGCTGATGTCGCCGTCCGTCGCGTCCTTCGGCGAGGTGCGCAGCTCCCACTTCTTCGAGTCCGACCGGTAGCCGAGGTAGAAGGCGCTGTACCAGGCGGGCGTCATGCTTCCGTCCTGGCTCAGGGCCGTGTTGGTGCGAGTGCCGTCCTCCAGACGGACCCAGGTGGAGACGGTGTACGACGACCCGGTGCCGACGACGGGGCCGCCGGTGGCGGCGTAACCGTTGGTGCCGTCGAAGCCGAGTCCCTTGTCCGTCACCGGGGTCGCCAGGGGCACGCCCTGGTCGTCGTGGGTGATCAGGCCGCGGCGGCCGCGGTCGTCCCTGGTCACCCCGCCGGTCAGCGTGGCATTGGAGACTCCGCCCGTCGGGGCGCTGTCCACGGCCGCGCCGGAGCTCTCGGCGAAGTTCCAGCGGCCGACGGGGTCTGCGCCGGTCGCGACCTTGAACGAGACCGCCTTGGTGGAGCCGGCGCGGCCCAGGCTGTCCTTGGCCCGCACCTCCAGGACGTACGTCCCCGAGGACGGCGGCTTGACGGTCGCCTTCAGGACCCCGGCGGCGAGTGTCGTCCACGTGGTGGTGGGGGCCAGCCGGTACTCGTACTGCTTGTTGGTGTCGCCGGCGGCGGGGCCGAAGGTGAAGTCACCGGCCACGCCGGGAGCCCCGGCGGCCGTGCAGTTGTTGGGCAGGCACTCGAGGTACGGACCGTTGAAGGCCACCGTGGGGGCCTTGGGAGCGGTCGCGTCGACCTTGAAGTAGCAGTACGGCATGTAGGCCGAGGAACCCGCGTGGGAACCGCTGTCGTAGAACACCTGGGTCAGCGTGGTGTACCGGTGGAGCGGGCCTTCGGTGAGAGTGGTGCCCCAGGAGTGCGTGACCTTGACGTTGTCACCGACGAAGTTGGCGCCGCTGGGAATGGGGACTCCGGACTGTGTCCAGGTGCCGTCCGCGGCCTGCTTCTCGACACGGAACCACGCCTTCAGCTTGGCGCCCGACTCACCGCCGGCGGCGGTCTGGGGCGTCGAGGTCAGCGTCGGGGTCGGGTCGGAGACGATCGTCGGGTCGGCGGCGTTGGCGCTGCAGACCGTGCCGGATCCGCCGACGATTCCGACGCCGGTCGGTGACGCCGGAAGGGCGACGTAGTCGACCCGGAGCACGGCGTCGTTCTTGAACCGCTTCCAGGCCGAGGTGTCCGACTCGTCGTTCGCGCGCACTTCCAGCGTGAGCCGCGAGAACTTGCCCGCCGCGAAGTCGCGTACGGTCGGCGTGAGGTTCTCGTTGGGCTCTTCCGGGTTGTCGTTGAACTCGATGGGCGCGTCGGGGGAGTCGGGGTCGCAGAGCGAGCCGCGGCCGGCCGAGACCCACCGGTCGACCATCCAGTCCAGCTCCTTGGGCCGGGAGGCCCAGGTCGTGGCGGAGGAGATGTTGTCGGTGCGGACGACGTCGACCAGCCGGTCCTCGCACTGGAACGCCCACGGCTCGGTCACCGCGAAGGTCGCGTCGAGGACGCGCTTGCCCTTGAGCTGGTCGGGCGCGAACTCGAAGTAGAGGCGCTGCACATAGCCGGGGCCGCAGTAGTAGCCGTTCCAGCTGCCGCACTTGCCGACACCCTGGCCCTGGTCCTTGTCGCCGTTGCTCCAGCCGTACGACTCGTAGCCGTCGTTGCGCAGCAGTGTCCGCTCCGACTCGCCCCACGTCACCGTCGGGTCGATGAAGAGGGGGTACGCCGAGGTGTCGGTCGTGGCGAGCATGGCGGCGTCCGGTACGACGGACAGGGTGCCCTTGGCCAGCTTGACCTGCATCCGCTTGACCTTGTCGCCCTGACCGGGGGCCAGGCCCTTGCCGGACGGCCCCGTCTCGGACGGGTCGGCCGGTGTGCCCGGCTGCGTGGCGTCGGCCGAGGACGGCGACACGGGCGACTCGGGCCCCCGCTTCGCCGCGGTCCCGGCGGAACGCTTCGGCGTCGCCGGTGTCTCGACGGACGAACCCGCCGAGTTCCACATCTGCGCCGGCGGTGCCCGGAAGATCGTCTTCCCGGTCCCGTCGACGGCGCTGAGGTTGCCGGCGGCGCCCTTGCGGACGTCCAGGCCCTTGGCCTTGAGGCCGAAGGTGAGTTCCTTCAGCTTGGGGTTGGCTGCCGCCTTCGGCGTCTTGACCACCAGGACGTGCTGGAAGCTCTCGACGGTGGCGGTGACCTTCAGGTCGACGTCCGGAAGCACCTCACGGTAGAGGGCGGTGCTTCCGTCGATGACGGGTGCGGGCAGCTTCCCCTGCTGCCAGCCGAGCTCGAGCGAGCGCCCCTGCTCCTCGATGGTGACGAGCGGGCGCACGGAGCCCCCGCCCGAGAAGGTCATGACGGCCGAGGCTGCCTTGGGACCGATCGAGCCGTCGGAGCGGCGGACGAGCGTCGGGTCCGGCGTCTGCCAGCCTCCACCGGGCTTGGCGACCCGGACCGGGACCGTGGACTGTTCGAGCGTGAAGGTGGAGCCGTCGGGGTTCGCGAACACCGTGCCCCGCTCGGTGCGTTCTCCCTGGACCTCCACGCGCTTGCCCGACTCCTTGGCTTCCGCGAGTGCGCGGTGGCCTTCGTCGAGCTTGGTGTTCCGGGCCGTCGGCGCCTGTGCCGACGACCCGTTCGCCTGTACTGCCGGCGCTGGAAGACCCAGCGCCATGACGAGTGCCGACAAGGCAATCGTCGAGCTGCGGGCACGCTGACGCGCCCACTGCCTCTTCACCATCCCCACCCCTAGTTACGCAAAAGAACTCAGCAGGTGGGTCACCCAACGGCATCGC
Source organism: Streptomyces sp. NPDC013457 (assembly GCF_043089925.1). Classification (NCBI taxonomy): domain Bacteria; kingdom Bacillati; phylum Actinomycetota; class Actinomycetes; order Kitasatosporales; family Streptomycetaceae; genus Streptomyces; species Streptomyces sp. NPDC013457. The sequence continues at coordinate 61,027 of NZ_JBICBL010000003.1, read as the reverse complement.
GCTTCGCGCAGTCAAGAGTGCTGGTCGGCACGGTGATCGACCCAGAACCCCCATGAGCAGCGAAACACGCACATGCCGAAGGGCTGCGACGCTCGGCGGACGGCCCCGATGTCACGGAGCGTGAGGGTCGACGGTCCGACGCCCTCGGAGGCGGAGGACTCTCGTCTCCGACAGACTTCCCGAATATGCCAGTCGTGAGTCCCACGTTCACCGCACCGCACCCCGGAGCACATCCTCAAGTGGATCCTGGCAATCCGAATGGGGCACCAAGCGTGACCGCCGACCGGCCGGATCGCCTTGTGGGCAAGATCACCCCTCCGCGGGGCGTGTCCTCCCGCTGCTCGGCAGCCAGAGCAGCATCAGGACCGCCGCCGCGAGCAGGACGCCCGTCGCCGTGCGGAACGCCAGGGCGTAACCCTCCGTCAGGGCGGCGGGGCTCGTGGCACCTGCCGTCCGGGCGGTGGCCACCGTGGAGAGGACGGCCAGGCCCAGGGCGCCACCCATCGTGCGGGAGGTGTTGACCAGGCCGGAGACGAGTCCGGCGTCGGCGGGCGCGGCGCCGGAGGTGGCGAGGGTGGCGAGCGGGGTGGTGAGCAGGCCGATGCCGGCCATCATCAGGATGCCGGGGCCCAGGATGGTCGTCAGGAAGGTGCCGTCGGCGGTCATCGTCGACTGCCAGCCGAAGCCGGCCGCGGCGACCAGGGCGCCGATGACCGCGAGGTTGCGGGCACCCGTCGTGGGCATCAGGCGGGGCGCCAGCTTGGAGCCCACGATGACGCTGACCGAGCTGGGGATCAGGGCCAGACCGGCCTGGAGCGGGGTGTAGCCGAGGACGTTCTGGGCGTACACCGTCATGAAGAACCACATGGCGAAGGAGGTAGAACCCGCGAGCATCATGGACACGTTGGCGGCCGAGACCGCCCTCGAGCGGAAGAGCTTCAGCGGCATCAGCGGGGCCGCCGTCCGCGCCTCGACGGCGACGAAGACCGCGAGGAGTGCGAGGCCCCCGAACAGCGGGACGAGGGTGGCCGGGGCGCCCCAGCCCACCTCCTCCGTCTGCACGATGCCGTACGCCACGGAGGCGAGGCCGCCGGTGACGAGGACGGCGCCCGGCAGATCGAGCCGCCGGCGGGCTCCGGTGCGGCTCTCGCTCAGCCACAGCGCGGCGCCGATCAGGACGAGGACCCCGACGGGGACGTTGATGAGGAGCACCCAGCGCCAGGAGAGGAGGTCCACGAGCACTCCGCCGACGAAGCCGCCCGCCGCGCCTCCTGCGGCGCCGACCGCCGTCCAGGTGCCGATCGCCCGGGTCCGGGCGGGACCGGCGGGGACGGCAGCGGTCACGATGGTGAGCGTCGCAGGCGCGAGGACGGCGGCTCCGAGGCCCTGCACGGCGCGCGCGGCCACCAGCTGCCAGCCCTCCTGGGCGAGCCCGCCCGCGACGGAGGCCGCGGTGAAGAGGCCGAGCCCGAGCAGGAACATCCGCTTACGGCCGAAGAGATCGGCCGCCCGCCCGCCGAGCAGCATGAACCCGGCGAACGCGATGGAGTAGGCGTTGAGCACCCACTGCAGGCCGGTGGCCGAGAGGCCGAGATCGGTCCGCATCGAGGGCAGCGCGACGTTCACCACCGACACGTCGAGGACCACGAGGAACTGCCCCGCGCACGCGGCGAGCACGACGAGCCAGGCGCGCGGGGTGGGGCGTATCGGGGTGGACTCTGTGCCGCCGGACGTGGCTGACTCGGTGTGGACCATGCGTGTGATGGTCGCAGACGCTCTGCACCCCGTACATGGGGAATGAGTCCTACGACCTCCGGAGCAGGGTGACGACCGCCGCGCCGCCGAGCCCGATGTTGTGGGCGAGGCCGACGCGGGCCCCCTCGACCTGGCGCGGGCCCGCCTCGCCGCGGAGCTGCCAGACCAGTTCGGCGGCCTGGGCGAGGCCGGTGGCACCCAGCGGATGCCCCTTCGAGATGAGTCCGCCGGACGGGTTCACGACCCATCGCCCGCCATACGTCGTCGCGCCCGACTCGACGAGCTTGCCCGAGGCGCCCTCCTCGCACATGCCGAGCGCCTCGTAGGTGAGCAGCTCGTTGACGGAGAAGCAGTCGTGCAGTTCGACCACGTCGACGTCCTCGATGCCGAGGCCCGACGTCTCGTAGACCTGCCGCGCCGCGGCGCGCGACATCGGCCGGCCGACCGCGTCGATGCAGGAGCCGGAGGCGAAGGACTCCTCCGTGTCCGTGGTCATCGACTGGGCCACGATCTCGACGGCCTTGTCGTGCAGCCCGTGCTCGACGACGAACCGCTCCGAGACCACGACCGCCGCCGCCGAACCGTCGGAGGTGGGCGAACACTGCAGCTTGGTGAGGGGCCGGTGGATCGTCTTGGCGGCGAGGATCTCGTCGACCGAGTAGACGTCCTGGAACTGGGCGTTGGGGTTGTTCGCAGAGTGCCGGTGGTTCTTGGCGCCGACGGCCGCGAGCTGGGCCTCAGTCGTCCCGTAGCGCTCCATGTGCTCGCGGGCAGCGTTGCCGAAGATCTGCGCGGTCGGCGGGCTCATCTCGAAGCCGTGGCCGGCGGCCATGATCCCGTAGTGCCGCGCCACCGGCGACGTCTTGCCCCCGACATCAGCGGCTCCGCCGCGGGCCCCTCCGTCGGAGCCTCCCCCGAGCGCCCCGCGCGCCATCTTCTCGAAGCCGAGCGCGAGGACGCAGTCGCTCGCCCCGCCCGCGACGAACTGCCGGGCCATCATCAGGGCCGTCGAGGCCGTCGCGCAGTTGTTGTTGACGTTGTAGACGGGCACGCCGGTCAGGCCGAGTTCGTACGCGGCGCGCTGCCCGGCCGTCGAGGCCTGGAAGCAGTAGCCGACGGGGACCTGCTCGACCTGGTCGTAGGAGACTCCGGCGTCGGCGAGCGCCGCCGTCCCCGCCTCGCGCGCCATGTCCCAGTACTGCCAGTCGCGCGTCTCGGGCTTCTCGAACTTCGTCATCCCGACGCCGACGATGTACGCCTTCCCCATCTTCGTTGCCCCTCAGTCTCTCGGCAGGCCGAGCAGGCGCTCGGCGACGACATTGAGCTGGACCTGTGTGGTGCCGCCCGCGATGGTGAGGCAGCGGGACATCAGCAGCCCGTGGACCGCCCGCTCCCCCGGCCCTTCCCGTACCGCGCCCTCGGGGCCGAGCAGTTCGAGCGTCAGCTCGGCGAGCTTCTGCTGGTGGACGGTCTGGACGAGCTTGCGGACGCTGGCCGCCCCGGCGCCCGGTTCCAGGCCGGAGACCTGGAGCATCGTGGTCCGCAGGCCGATGCAGGCGAGCGCGTGCGCCTCGGCCGCCAGGGCCCCGATCCGTACGCGTACCGAGCTGTCGGCGCCGGCTGCCCGCTCGATCAGCGCTTCGAGCCCCGAGTCGAAGGCGACCTGGTCGGCCATGTGGACGCGTTCGTTGCCGAGGGTGTTGCGCGCGACCCGCCAGCCGTCGTTCACCTCGCCGACGACGGAGTCGGCCGGCAGGAGCACGTCGTCGAAGAACACCTCGTTGAAGAGCGAGTCGCCGGTGATCTCCTTGAGCGGGCGGATGTCGATCCCGGGCGTGTTCTTCATGTCGACGAGGAAGTACGTGAGCCCCTTGTGCTTGGGGGCGTCGGGGTCGGTACGGGCGAGCAGGATGCCGTGGTCGGCCCACTGGGCCGCGCTCGTCCACACCTTCTGTCCGTTGATCCGCCAGCGGCCGTCCTCGGTGCGTTCCGCCCGGGTGCGCAGGGACGCGAGGTCGGATCCGGCGCCGGGCTCGGAGAAGAGCTGGCACCAGAGCAGTTCGCCGCGGAGGGTGGCGCCGAGGTGGCGCTCCTGCTGCTCGGCCGTCCCGTACGCGAGGAGGGAGGGGACGACCCAGGTGGCGATCCCGAGCCCGCCGAGTACGATTCCGGTCGCGTCCAGCTCGCGCTGCACCGCGAGCTGTTGGAGCGGTCCGGCCCCGAGACCGTACGGTGCGGGAAGGTGCGGGGCGGCGTATCCGGTGGCGGCGAGGGCGCGGCGGGCGGCCCCCGGGTCGAGCCCGGTGGCGGGTGCGATCGCCTCGCGCGCGGCGGCGCGGTACGCGTCGGCCTCCGGCGGCAGTTCGAGCCTCAGCTCGCGCCGCACGCCGTCCGCCGCGAGCCGCAGGGCGTGCGCGCGATGGGTGTCGCCCGCGCCGAGGAGCTGTCGGGCGACGAGGGCGCGGCGCAGCGAGAGGTGCGCGTCGTGCTCCCAGGTGAAGCCGATGCCGCCGAGGATCTGAATGGAGTCCTTGGCGCAGCTGTAGGAGGCGTCGAGGGCCGTGGCGGCGGCGAGCGCGGCGGTCAGGGAGCGCGCCTCGTCCTCGGTGGACCGGGCCGCGTCCCAGGTGAGCGCGCGGGCCTGCTCGACCCGTACGAGCATGTCTGCGCAGAGGTGCTTGACCCCTTGGAACTGTCCGATGGGACGCCCGAACTGCTCGCGCGTCTTCGCGTACTCGCTCGCCGCCTCCAGCGCCCGGGCGGCGTTCCCGCAGGCGTCGGCGGCGTACAGCACGGCGGCGAGGTCCGGTACGAGGGTGGGGTCGAGGTCGAGGATCCGGTGGGCGGGCACGTGCGTCCCGTCGGCCGTGACCCGGGCGGTCGGCCGGGTGGGGTCGGCGCTCTCGTGCGGGCGGACGGAGAGGGTGCCGGCGTCCACGGCGGTCCAGACGACACCGCGCGCGGTGCTCGCGGCCAGGATCAGCAGGTCGGCCTGGGCGCCGCCCAGGACGGGCGGGGCTGCGCCGTCGAGGAGCAGCCCGCCCTCGGTCTCGACGGCCGTCAGCCCACCGGCCCCGAGGGCGACGGCGCCGACCCGGGCGCCGCTCGCGAGCCCGGCGACGAGCCCGGTCGCGCCCGCGCGGCGCAGGACCTCACCGGCGAGCACGGTGGGAAGGTACGGCCCCGGCAGCAGCGCCCGCGCGGCCTCCTCCAGCACGACGGCCAGATCGACGAGCCCGCCGCCCCCACCCCCGTAAGCCTCACCCAGATGAATCCCGAGGAGCCCCTGCTCGGCGAGCGCGTCCCAGTAGACGGGCCGCCCGACGGCACTCCCGGCGGGCGCGTCGAGAAGCTTCCGCACGTCCTCGGACGGCACGGCCCGACCGAACCACCCGCGCACGGCCCGGGCCAACTCCCGCTGTTCCTGCGTGATTCCGATGCCCATGCGCGCAGACTAGAACACGTTCCAATCTGACGGAAGGTCAGAAAGAGACCGGATCCGGAGTGCACCGGAGACATCGAGCCGCCCCGCGAGCCGGATGACCATGCCGGCGGCATCGGATGTCATCGACAGGCCGCGCGGCGGCGGCTCTGCGAGGAGGGGGCGGGCGGCGGCCCCGCGAGGAGGGGGCGGGTGAGGTGCCCGGAGCCGGGACGGTGTGGTCCGTGTGCGGCGCGTAGGGCACGATGGGCGCTCGCACCTGCGTACCCGCCAGTAGGAGGACCCATGCCCGCGCCCGAGATCCTCGCCGCCTTCGAGGCCGCCAAGGGCTTCATGCCCGTCGACGAGGGGCTCGCGCTGCACGCCGCCGCCACCGAGGCCGCCAAGCTCGGGCTGCCGCTCCTGGAGGTCGGGACCTACTGCGGGCGCTCCACGATCCTGCTGGCCGACGTGGCCCGGGAGGCCGGGACCGTCGCGGTGACCGTGGACCACCACCGGGGCAGCGAGGAACAGCAGCCGGGGTGGGAGTACCACGACCCGACGGTCGTGGACCCCGAGGTGGGCCTGATGGACACTCTGCCCACCTTCCGCCGGACCCTGCGCAAGGCGGGCCTGGAGGACCACGTGATCGCCGTGGTCGGCCGATCGCCGCTGGTCGCGAAGGTCTGGGCGGGGGAGCTGGCACTCGTCTTCATCGACGGCGGACACACGGACGAGCACGCCACCAACGACTACGAGGGCTGGGCGCCCAAGGTCGCCGCCGGTGGTCTGCTCGTCATCCACGACGTCTTCCCGAACCCGCAGGACGGCGGCCAGGCCCCGTACCGCATCTACCTCCGAGCCCTGGAGTCCGGCGACTTCGAGGAGATCTCGGTCACCGACTCGATGCGCGTACTGCGGCGCCGCTAGGGCCGGCCTGGGCCCGCGGGGCCGGCCGTCAGAACCCGAACCCCGAAGTGACGTACAGGCAGTTCGTGTAGCTGTACCCCGGCTCGATCTTCGCCGTGCTCGACTTGTCCGCCGCCGAGAGCGAGCCCGCCGTCCCCGACCTCTTCTGCAGGAAGTGGTACGAGCCCGCGGGCAGCGCGAGCGTCGCCTTCGGGTACTTCGAGGACGGACCGCTGCACACCTTGGGCTTAGGCGCGCCAAGACGCAGGCTGCTTCCGTACGCCGTGCAGCTGCCGCACGCCTTCAGCGTGACCCGGCCGGTCACCGGCCCGGTGTAGAGCAGCTCGACCTCCCCCGGGCCGTCGTTGGACACCACCATGACCATCCGTGAGCCGCCGGGGGCCGTCGCGGACGGCAGCCGGTCGCCCGCGGCCGGCGTCTCCCCGGCTATCTCGGCGGCGATCGCGATGGACCTGGCGTGGGCGGCCTGCGGGCTGCCCGGGTACTGCTCGGTGTACTCCGTCATCGTCCGGAGGGCGTCGGCGAACTCCTTGCCCTTGAACTGCTCGACCCCGCAGGCGAAGTCGCCCTTCCGTATCTCCTCGCCCGTGTCGCGCGCGACGGCGGCGAAGGTGGTCTCCGGCCGGAGTCCGTCGACCGAGGTGTCGAAGCGCCGCAGCCCGACGACGGCCGCGCAGGCGCCGGTGGACACCGCCGCGGCCTTGGTCCTGAGACTCTCGCGGACCGCGGGCTCGACCCTCCCCGTGTAGGGGGACTGCGGGAACGTCGACTGCAGGGCGTTCAGGTGTTCCGCGGCCGCCGCCTCGGTGCCCGCGCCCCCGAGCCCGGCGACCCCGCACGCGTACCAGGAGTGGGCCAGCGGGTCGTCCGCCTTCCCCGTCAGCCCGGCGAGCAGCCCGCGGTCCACCGTCCGCGGCAGGTCCCGCAGATGCCGGAGGCCCGGGACGGCCTCGCAGTACTTCTTCTGCGCGTACGGGGCGGAGACGGACGCGTAGTACTCCGCGAGCCGGTCGGGGACGAGCCTGCCCGCCCGCGAGCCCGCGTGCTTCGTACCGAGCTCCTGGTAGACGGCCAGCGCCTTGCGGTACGTGTGCTCGGCGCCGCCGAAGCTCTGGCCCTCGACCGACTTCACCTCCCGGTCCGCCGCGGCGAGGCGGGCCAGGAGCGACTGCTCCACGGCCTCGTCCCGCGCCGCGCCGTAGGCGACCGAGCCACCGACCGGCACCGCGAGGAGAACCAGCGCGAGGGCCAGCGGAAGCACGAGCCGCCGCCGGGCGGCGCCCGATCCCGCGCCGGCCCCCGGACCCGCACCGGCGCCCGGTGCGCCGCCGAGCACGAGCGGGGCCCGCAGCCCGCGCCGGGCCCCGTCGGCGGCCGCCGCCAGCAGGACGGCGCCGTAGCCGACGAGGACGCCGCCGGGGACTCCGTCCACGTCGGCGGGCAGCGCCACGAACAGCAGGACGGCCGTCGCCAGCCAGCAGACGGCGGCCGGTATCCACTGCCTGAGCAGCACGTAGCCGAGTCCGAGGCAGGAGAGGTTCAGCAACCCGACGAGGACGGCCTGCGCCGGGTTGGATTCCGGTGGTGCGGGCGGCGGCGACGGCGGCATTCCGGGCGGCGCCGCGGGCGGCGGCGGAAACCACGCGTCGGAAGGCTCCCCAGGGGCCCCCGGCATCCCGGGAGCCCCCACGGGCCCTGGCGCCCCAGATGCCCCCGCAGCTCCAGGCGCCCCCGGCGCTCCGTAGGCCCAGGGTGTCTCGGAGACCCTCGGGTCTCTCGGCTCCCCCGGGTGCCCCGGGCCCGCTGGTTCGGTCGGTCCACCCGCCCCGGTCGATCCCGTCGGTCCGGCCGGTCCACCCGCCCCGGTCGATCCGGCCGGTCCCGTCGGTCCATTCGCCCCGGCCGGTCCGTTCGGCCCGTTCGACGGACGTACGTCGTTCGGCTCTTCCCCCGCCACAGTTCCCCCCGTGGTCCGTGCCTCATCTCTCCCTACCCATCACGGGCCCTTCACAGTCCCGCCGCGTCGACGAACCGCCCGGCGGCACTCCCACTAGAGTCGCAAGGTGCCGTACGACCACCGGAAGATCCCCACCCGCCCCGGAGCGCGCGCCGTCGCCCTCGCCGGAGCCCTCGCCGCCTGCGCCGCCCTGACCGGCTGCGGCGGCGGCTCGCAGGCCGCCGCTCCGGGGACTCCGGACGCCAAGACGACCCGGTCCCCGTCCTCGTCCCGGTCCGCGTCGCCGACGACGACATCGGACCCGGGCGCTCCGCCCTCCGCCGGGGCCCTCCCTCTCGCCGGGCGCACGATCGTCGTCGACCCCGGTCACAATCCCGGCAATTTTCAGCATTCCCGGGACATCAACCAGAAGGTTGATATCGGCACGCAACGCAAGGAATGCGACACCACCGGCACCTCCACCGCCGCCGATTACACCGAAGCCGCATTCACCCTCGATGTTTCACACCGTCTGCGCGATCTTCTCAAGGCCCAGGGCGCGAAGGTGGTTCTCACCCACGACGCCGACCGCCCCTTCGGCCCCTGCATCGACGAGCGCGCCCGGATCGGCAACTCCGCGCGTGCCGACGCCGTCGTCTCGGTGCACGCCGACGGGTCCGCCACCGGCAACCGGGGATTCCATGTGATCGTGCCCGCCCAGGTCAGCTCCGGCGCGGCCGACACCACGAAGATCGTCGGCCCCTCCCGTGACCTCGGCGAGGACATCGCCCACCACTTCGCCCGCGCGACCGGCACCTCGCCCGCCAACTACCTCGGCGAGGGAACGGGATTGGACGTCCGGGACGATCTCGGGGGACTCAATCTCTCGACCGTGCCCAAGGTGTTCGTCGAATGCGGCAATATGCGTGATCCGAAGGACGCCGCACTCCTCACGAACGCGGCATGGCGTCAGAAAGCGGCGCAGGGGATCGCGGACGGCATCGGGACCTACCTCAAGGGGTAGTACCGACGGGCGATAGATTCCCTCCGTACGATGGGGGCCGCCCCCGTGCTTTCGCGCCACCCCGACGAGACGACCCGACGAAGGACTCTTACGTGAATATCCGCTCCCTCACTCGAGGCGATGGCGTTCTGATCGGTGCAGCGGTGGTGCTGTTCATCGCCTCGTTCCTCGGCATCAGCGGCTGTGACGCCAGCGATGCCATCTGCGACTCGTTCGACGCGCCGAACTCCTGGGAGATCTCGCCCCTCGGCTGGGGCGCCTTCCTCCTCGGCATCGCGGGTGCCGCCCTGGTCGTCGTCTCGCGCGCGCTCCCGCAGCCCCGCAAGGTCGTGGGCCTGGAGCTGGGTCAGGTCGGCGTCGCGTTCACCGTGGCCGCGGCCTGGAACGTGCTGATGTGGATCTTCGAGTCGGACAACGCCGGCGCCGGCCTCATCCTCGGCCTGATCGCCTCCCTGGTCCTGGCCGGTGCGGCCGTCGCCGCCCCGCTGGTCCCGGCCCTCAAGGGCCCGCTGCTGAGCGCGCCGAAGCCGCAGACCCAGCAGCCGTACGGCATGCAGCCGGGCCAGCCCGGCCAGCAGGGCGTCCCCGGCGGCTACGGCTACCCGGGTGCCCAGCAGCCGCCCTACGGTGGCCAGCCGCAGCCCTACCCCGGCCAGCCGCAGCCCGACGCGCAGTCCCAGCACGCCCCTCAGCCCACCGCCGCCCAGCCGGGCCCGGCGCAGGGTCAGGGCCAGTCCGGCGACTTCGCGCCGTTCTGGTTCGCGGTCCCGGTCGCCCGTCCGCTGTACGCGGAGGACGGCTCGCCCACGCCGATCGCCGAACTGGCCCCCGGTACCTGGTACCTGGCGGTCGAGCAGCGCGGTCCGGGTCTGATCGCCCAGACGCAGGACGGCCGCCGCGGTGTTCTCCAGGACACCACCGGCATTCAGCGCGGCTGAACCCTCCACGCCCGAGCATCCGCTCCCACGGCCCCTCGTCCGGAATCCCTTCCGGACGAGGGGCCGTTGTCGTACAGTCCCCGGGAAGTGATCTGACGGATCGTCAGGAACAGGAAGGCTGGACGCCATGCGTCTCGGACTCGCTCTCGGCTACTGGGGACGCGGCCCCTCCCCCGCCCACCTGGAACTCGCCCGCGAGGCGGAGCGGCTCGGGTACGACTCGGTGTGGACCGCCGAGGCCTGGGGCTCCGACGCGTTCACCGCGCTGACCTGGATCGCGGCGCACACGTCCCGCATCGGACTCGGGACCGCCGTCGCGCAGATGGCCGCGCGGACGCCGACCGCGACCGCCATGCACGCCCTCACCCTCGACCATCTCTCCGGCGGGCGGATGATGCTCGGGCTCGGGCTGTCCGGGCCACAGGTCGTCGAGGGCTGGTACGGCCGGCCCTTCCCCCGCTCGCCGCTGACGGCGACCCGCGAGTACGTGGACGTGATCCGGCAGGTCCTGCGCCGGGAGGGGCCCGTCGCGCTCGACGGGCGGTTCCACTCCCACCCGTACACCGGGGACGACGGCACCGGGCTCGGCAAGTCGCTCAAGCCGATCACCCACCCCCTGCGGGCCGATCTGCCGGTGCTGCTCGGGGCGGAGGGCCCCAAGAACATCGCGCAGACCCTGCGGATCGCCGACGGCTGGCTGCCGCTCTACTGGTCGCCCTCGCGGTACGCCGAGGCCTATGCCCTCCCCGGCCGGCTGCCCGAGGGCTTCCGCGTCGCGCCCATGGTCCGGGCGCAGCTCTGCGACGATCCGGCCGAGGGACTGCTGCCCGTCAAGGCGATGCTCGGCTTCTACATCGGCGGCATGGGGCACGCCGCCCGGAACTTCCACGCCGACCTGATGGGGCGCATGGGGTACGAGTCCGAGGCCCGGCACATCCAGGAGCTGTTCGCCGCCGGGCGCCGCGAGGAGGCCGTCCTCGCCGTGCCCGACGCCTTCGCGGACGAGATCTCGCTCGTCGGGCCGAGGGAGCGGATCGCCGAACGGCTCGACCGGTGGCGCAAGGGCCCGGTCACCGACCTGCTGGTCACGGCTCCGGACCCGGCCACGCTACGGCTCCTCACGGAGCTCAACACCTGAGGATCTTCGGCTCATCCGCCCAGTTGCGAGGTGCTGGGCACCTTGTCGGTCACGACCGCGCCCGCGCTCCTGCCGGCGTCCTTCACATCGGTGATGACGTCCTCGAACGCCCCGACGTCCGCCTCGCTCGCCTCGCCCTTGCGGAGCTTGGTGCCGAGGTCCTTGAGCCGGTCGATGCCCGCCGTGAGCGGCGCGACCGCCTTCGACAGGAGAGGGTCGCCCTTGGCGTTCTCCGTCGCGGCCTTGAGCCGGTTGTACGCGAAGGCTCCCGCGAGGCCCGCCTTGACCAGGGCGAACGTCCGTCCGTCCGCGCCCTTCTTGAACTTGCCGTCGCGGTACGGCTTGACGATCCACTGGTACGTCGCACCCGCCGCCAGGCCCGCGTTGGCCACGAACCGGGTCTTGGCGAGCCGCTGCTTCTCGACCGTGCCCGTCGGGCTCGCGCTGCCGCTCGCGCTCACGCCGTCGTCCCCGCCGCAGGCGGCGGTCGTCAGGAGCAGGGCGCAGGCGAGGACGAGCGCCACGAGGCCTCGGCGTATCGGTCCGGAGGGCGCGGAACGGGGCACGGCGAAACCTCCCTGAGGGCTTTGGCCACAGCCTCGCCGCGCCGCCGGGGCTGCGCCACCCGGGCGACGCCGAACGGGTTTCGGCCACCGGATCGCGGCAAACCGAACGTCATGACTTCACGCAGCGGCACGACGCAGACGGCGAGAGTCATCGCCGTGGTCGCCGACATCATGGCCGGCCTGATCATCCTCTGGATCCTCATGTACCTGCTGGAGGCCAACCGGGCCAACGCCCTGGTCGGCTTCGTCCAGGACTCCGCCCGCTGGCTGGCGGCATGGTCCTACGACCTGTTCACCTTCGACGAGGCATGGGCCCGCGTCGTGACGGGCTACGGCCTCGCCGCCGTGGTGTACCTCGCCATCGGCCACGCGGTAGCGGGCAGCCTGCGCCGCCGCTGACGCCGGCCGGTCGCGGCCGGCCCGCGGTCGACCGATCGCGGCCGGCCCGCACCCGCAGCCGGCGTCCCGGCGTCCCGGGCAGCCTGCGCCGCGACGGACACCCCGCCCCGTCCCGGGGAGTTTGCGCCGCCGCGGTCGGTCGCGGGCAGCATGGCCCGCGAAGGACACCCTCGCGGCCCCGGGGAGCCTGGCCGCCGCGGTCAGGGGAGCCCTGCGCTCCGCAACCCGCACGCGCCGTCAGGCGCCGCAGCAGTCCGGCTCCAGGCCCGCCGGCAGCCGTTCCCCGCCGAAGACCGCCACCGTCGCCTCGTCCCCGCCGAGCGCGGCGACGGCCAGGAGCAGCGAGCCGGCCGTCCAGGTCGTGAGCTCCTCGGGCCACATGGCCTTGTCGCCCTCGAAGACGTACCCCGTCCAGTACATGCCGCCCTCGGCGCGCAGGTGCTGGACGGACTGGAGGATCTCCAGGGCCCGGTCGGACTCGCCCATCGCCCACAGGGCGAGGGCGAGTTCGCAGCTCTCGCCGCCGGTCACCCACGGGTTGGGCAGCACGCACCGCACGCCGAGACCGGGGACGACGAAGTCGTCCCAGTGGGCGTCGATCCGGTCCGTGGCGGCGGGCCCCCTGACGGCTCCGCCGAGGACCGGGTAGTACCAGTCCATCGAGTAGCGGGACTTGTCGAGGAAGCGCTCGGGGTGGCTGCGGATCGCATGGCCGAGCGCGCCCGCCGCCAGCTCCCAGTCGGGCTGGGGCTCCTCGCGGGCCTCGGCGACGGCGAGCGCGCAGCGCAGCGCCTGGTAGACGGAGGAGCTGCCGGTGAGGAGCGCGTCGTCGACGGCCGTGCCGTCCGCCTCCCGCTTCCAGCCGATCTGCCCGCCGGGCTGCTGGAGGGCGAGGACGAACTCGACGGCGGCGTAGACGACCGGCCACATCCGGTCGAGGAAGGCGTCGTCGCCGGTCGCGAGGTAGTGGTGCCAGACGCCGACGGCGACGTACGCGACGAAGTTGGACTCCCGGCCCCGGTCGGTGACGTCGTCCGGGTCGCCGTCGTGGTAGGCCGCGTACCAGGAGCCGTCGGCGTTCTGGTGCCGGGCCAGCCACTCGTACGCCCGCGCCGCCGCCGTGTGCTCGCCGGCGGTGTCCAGGGCCATGGCGGCCTCGGTGTGGTCCCACGGGTCCAGGTGGTGGCCGCGGAACCACGGGATCGCCCCGTCCTCGCGCTGCGCGGCGAGGACTCCGGCGACGGTCTCGGCGGCCTGCTCGGCGGTGAGGACGCCGGGCAGGAGCAGGTGCTCAGCGATCTGCTCGGGAGAGGTCACTTCGCGGCATCCGCGGGGAGGTGGGGCTTGGTCGCGTACGCCACGAAGCTCTTGCCGACCACCGGGTTGAGCAGCTGCTCGGCGACCCGGGTCAGGGCGGGCTTCTTCATGATGTCCCAGACCAGGAGCTTGTGGTACGCCCGCACCGGCAGCGCCTTGTCGTTGTCCACGCCGAAGGCGCACTTGAGCCACCAGTACGGGGAGTGCAGCGCGTGCGCGTGGTGGGTGCCGTACGGCTTGAGGCCCGCCTGGCGGATCTTGGCGAGCAGCTCGTCCGCCTTGTAGATGCGGATGTGGCCGCCCTCGACCTCGTGGTACTCGTCGGAGAGCGCCCAGCAGACCTTCTCGGGGCCGTAGCGCGGGACGGTGACGGCGATCCGGCCGCCGGGCTTGAGCACCCGGACCATCTCGGCGAGGACGCCCTTGTCGTCCGGGATGTGCTCCATGACCTCGGAGATGATCACGACGTCGAAGGACTCGTCGGGGAAGGGCAGGTTGAGCGCGTCGCCCTCCATCGCGGTGGCGGTCGCGCCGGCCGGGGCCTCGCCGGCCTCCTTCATCGCCGCGAACCACGTGGCGACCTCGCGGATCTCCTCGCCGTTCTGGTCGAGGGCCACGACCTGGGCGCCGCGCCGGTAGCACTCGAAGGCGTGCCGGCCCGCACCGCAGCCCAGGTCGAGCACGCGGTCGCCGGGGGCGAGCGGGAAGCGGGTGAAGTCGACGGTCAGCACGGGGTCGTCCTGCTTTCACTGGTTACGGAGGTTGCGGGCAGTCGTTCCGCCGGGGCGGAACCCGGGGGCACAACCGGACCACCGGGCCGCACCCGGGTGGCGGGGCGGGGCGTCACCGACGGACTCCGGCGCCTCGCCGGGCGATCGCCTCGCGGTACAGCTCGGCGGTGCCCTGGGCGGCCCGCGCCCAGGTGAACCGTTCGAGCACCCGCGCCCGCCCGGCCGCGCCGAGGCGGCCGCGCAGCTCGGCGTCGCCGAGCACCCGCGCGAGTCCCGCCGCGAGCGCCCCCGCGTCGCCCGGGGGCACGGCGAGACACGTCTCGCCGTCGGGTCCCGCGACCTCCGGAATCGCGCCGCCGGTCGTCGCGACCAGCGGCGTCCCCGTCGCCATCGCCTCCGCGGCCGGCAGCGAGAACCCCTCGTACAGCGACGGCACGCACGCGACCTGCGCCGACCGCACGAGGTCGACCAGCTCGGCGTCGGAGATGCCCTTGACGAACCGGACGGCGCCCTCGAGCCCGTACCGCTCGATGGCCTGCGCGACGGGTCCGTCCTCGGCACGCCTGCCGACGACGACGAGGTGGGCGGCCGGGTTCTCGGTGCGGAGCTTGGCGAGGGCCTCGACGAGGTGGATCAGGCCCTTGAGCGGGACGTCGGCGCTGGAGGTGGTGACGATCCGGCCGGGGACCTCGGCGACCGACGGGTCCGGGGACCAGAGGTCGGTGTCGGCGCCGATGTGGACGACCCGGATGCGGTCGTCGCGTACGCCGAGGTGCTCGACGATCTCCTGGCGTGAGGTGCCGGAGACGGTGAGGACGGACGGCATCCGGCGGGCGACGCGCTTCTGCATCCGGGTGAAGGCGTACCAGCGGCGGACGGAGGCGCGGCGCTTCCAGTCGCCAGCGGCGTCGAGCTCCAGCTGCCGGTCGACGGTGATGGGGTGGTGGATCGTGGTGACGAGCGGGGCGCCGAGCGCGCGGGTGCCGCCGAGGAGTCCGTAGCCGAGCGTCTGGTTGTCGTGGACGACGTCGAAGTCGCCGCGGCGGGCGGCGAGCATGCGCCGGGCCCGCAGGGAGAAGGTGAGGGGCTCGGGGAAGCCGCCGGTCCACATGGTGGCGACCTCGAGCGCGTCGATCCAGTCGCGGTACTCGTCCCGCTTCGGCGTACGGAAGGGGTCGGGCGAGCGGTAGAGGTCGAGGCTGGCGATCTCGGTGAGCGGGACGCCCTCGTCGAGCGTCGGGTACGGCTGGGAGCCGATGACCTCGACGTGGTGGCCCAGGCGGGCGAGTTCCCGGGAGAGATGGCGGACGTAGACGCCCTGTCCACCGCAGAAGGGATTCCCCTTGTAGGTGAGGAGAGCGATCCGCAACATGGAGGGCTCCGCTGCTCGATCCGAGGAGCCGAGAGCTTGGGGGCTGTCACCCTCCGTGACGCCCTGGCGGGGGCCTGCCTCTATGGCCTCAGCGGTCACTCGCGGCCCCCTTCGAGCTTGCGTTTCGCGGGAGCGTAACCGCTCGCGCTAATCTAGAACAAGTTTCAGACTTGATCGTTCTTGATCGTTCAAGGAGCACAGAATCTACCGGCAGGTAGCCCCGTCGTAAGAGCCGGATCAGGTGATTCGCGCCACGGCGGAAGCCCCGCCATACTCCGGCCGTACTGTCGCTCCCCCACCGCACGGAACGGGACTTCATGACCGCGGAAGAAAGACCGGCCTCGCCGCCCCTGACAGAGCGCCAGGAGGCGCGACGCCGCCGCATCCTGCACGCCAGCGCGCAGCTCGCCGGGCGTGGCGGCTTCGACGCCGTACAGATGCGTGAGGTCGCCGACGCGGCCGGGGTGGCCCTGGGCACGCTGTACCGCTACTTCCCCTCCAAGATCCATCTGCTGGTCGCGACGATGCAGGACCAGCTCCAGCACATGCACACGACGCTGCGGAAGCGCCCGCCGGCGGGCGCCACCTCGGCCGAGCGGGTCGCGGAGACCCTGATGAGGGCGTTCCGCGCGCTCCAGCGCGAGCCGCAGCTCGCGGACGCGATGGTGCGGGCGCTGACGTTCGCCGACCGGAGCGTGAGCCCCGAGGTGGACACGGTCTCCCGGCTGACGACGGCGATCATCCTGGACTCGATGGGGCTGGAGCACCCGACGCCGCAGCAGCTGTCGGCGGTACGGGTGATCGAGCACACCTGGCACTCGGCGCTCATCACCTGGCTGTCGGGGCGGGCCTCGATCGCCCAGGTGAAGATCGACATCGAGACGGTCTGCCGGCTGATCGACCTGACCGCGCCGACCGGACCGGACGGCCGGATCGCGCAGGGCACGACGGGCGGCCCGGCCGCCGCCGCGGCCGGCGAGGGCCGCGGGACGGCCTGACGGCGCCTCAAGAAGCCCTACGACTTCTTGTTCTTCTCCAGGTCGGCCTTGAACAGGGCCTCGCACTGCGGGGTGTTGTCCGTGCCGATGAACATGACGATGGCGAAGCCGGCGGCGCCGTGGTTGCTGGCCTTGACCGACCAGGTCCCCTTGTTCAGCGTCTTGATGGTGGACCCGGACTGCTCGGTGGCCTGGCCCTCCTTCCAGCCACCGCCGGTGAGCGCCGTCACCGTGGCGTCGTAGGACTTCTTCGGGTCCGCCGCCTTCTCGGCGTCGGCCGTCCACGACACCATGCAGCTCTTGAGCTCGGCCGGGACCGCGTCGCCGGAGGGGTCCTCGGTGAAACCGGCGGCCGTGGCCGCGGTGCCGATCTCCTTCTCCACCGTGGCAGCGTCCGGACTGTCGCCGCCGCCCGCCTCCGAACCGCCGGTCGTGGAGCCCGTGGTGGAGGAGGACGAACCGCCCTTGTTCTTGCCCGAGCCGCCGCCGTCGCTGCCGCAACCCGCCACCAGCAGCACCGCACCGGCGGCCGCGGCCACCATCATCGCCTTGCGCACAACTCTCCCCATCCTGGGCACACGTGGGCCTGTCGCCCCCGTGATCAGAGGAAGATTTTTGCACGCGTGAACGAGTGCTCGTGGCTACTCCTCCGGCGGGAAGACCGGCTCCCCGCCGTCGAGCAGAGTGATCAGGATGGCCTCCACCGGGCAGCCCTCGGCCGCTGCCAGCACCGCCTCGTTCGCGTCCGACTCCGGTGCGCGCGGGTGGGACTGACGGGCCGTGTCGAGCCGGAAGCCCTCCGGGGCGTGGTTGACGCACATGCCCGAGCCGATGCACACCCCCCGGTCGACCTCCACATGCCAGCGGTCGCCCATCAGACACCACCCGGCCCCTCGTACCCGGCCGGCAGGTGGACCATCTTGTGCTCCAGGTACTCGCCGAAGCCCTCGGGGCCGAACTCCCGCCCCAGGCCGGAGTTCTTGTACCCGCCGAAGGGGCCGAGCATGTCGAGGCTGAAGGTGTTGACGTTGAAGGTGCCCGTGCGGACCCTGCGGGCGAAGTCGATGCCGTGCTCGACGTCCCCGGTCCAGACACTGCCGCTGAGCCCGAAGTCCGAGTCGTTGGCGATCCGCAGGGCCTCGCTCTCGTCCGCGTACGGAAGGAGGCAGATGACCGGACCGAAGATCTCCTCGCGGGCGATCCGCATGGAGTTGTCGACGGCTCCGAACAGGGTCGGCTCGACGTACCAGCCGCGGTCGAGCCCGGCGGGCCGGCCGCCGCCGCTGAGGACCTTGGCGCCCTCGTCCTGTCCGATCCTGATGTAGTCGAGGGAACGCTGCCGCTGCCGCTGGGCCACGAGCGGCCCGACCTGCGTGGACGGGTCCAGCGGGTCGCCGACCACCAGCGCGCCCGCGGCGGCGGCGAACGCCTCGGCGATCTCGTCGTACCGGCTGCGCGGGGCGAGGATGCGGGTCTGGGCGACGCACGCCTGGCCGTTGTTCATCCAGGCCGCGGGGACGATTCCCGCGACGGCGGTGGCCACGTCGGCGTCGGGCAGGACGACGGCGGCGGACTTGCCGCCGAGTTCGAGGGTGACGCGGGTGAGGTTGCGGGAGGCGACCTCCATCACGCGCTTTCCGGCCGCGACGGATCCGGTGAACGAGACCTTGTCGACGCCGGGGTGCCCGACCAGGTACTCGCTGACCTCGCGGTCGGCGGGCAGGATGGACAGGACGCCTTCGGGGAGCCCGGCCTCGGTCGCGATCTCGGCGAGGATGTACGAGTCGAGCGGGGACTCCGGCGACGGCTTGAGGACCACCGTGCAGCCGGCGAGGAGCGCGGGCCCGAGCTTGGCGGCGGCGGTGAACTGCGGGACGTTCCACGGCACGACCGCCGCGACGACCCCGACCGGCTCACGCCGTACCAGGATCGGACCGAGCACACCGGCGCGCCTGCTCTCGTACGGGAAGTCGCGGGCGATGGTGATAGCCGCGTCCCAGACCATCATGGCGCCGAGCGCCTGGGCGAGGACGCTCCAGGAGTACGGGGAGCCGTTCTGGGAGCTGATCGAGCGGGCGATCTCCTCGTGGCGCACGGCGATGGCGTCCTTGATCCGGCCGACGACCGCGATCCGCTCCTCGACCGTCATCCGCGGCCAGGGCCCGTGGTCGAAGGCCTCCCGCGCGGCGGCGACGGCCCGGTCGACATCGGCCCGGGACGCGTGCGGCACACGGCCGATGACCTCCTCGGTGTGCGGCGAGATCACCTCGATGACGTCAACGCCGGCCGGATCGGTCAACTCCCCGCCGATGTAAAGCTTTCCGTGCTCCACAAGCTCGGTCATGGCCGACTGCCTCCCGGAACCCGCACTGTTTCTGACTGTGTATCAGAACTGATATCAGTTCTAGTTATAGTGGGCAATGGTCGAGCAAGCGCCTTGCCGTCGCGGAGAGATGAGGGCCCATGAGCCAGGTGACCGAGCACGGCGGAGGGGTCTGGGCGCTTCGGGTGCCGATTCCGGACAACCCTCTCGGGCACACCCTCGTCCACGTCCTCGACACCGACCGCGGGCCCGTGCTGATCGACACCGGCTGGGACGATCCGGCGTCCTGGAACGAACTGTCCGACGGGCTGGCCGCGTTGGGGACCTCCGTACGGGACGTGCACGGGGTCGTCATCACCCATCACCACCCCGACCACCACGGGCTCTCGGGCCAGGTCCGCGAGGCGTCCGGCGCGTGGATCGCGATGCACGCCGCCGACACCGCCGTCGTCCGCCGCACCCGCGAGTCCGAGCCCGGCACCTGGCTCGACTACCTCGCCCGCAAGCTGGCCGCCGTCGGCGCCCCCGAGGAGCACACCGCCCCGCTCCGCGCCGCCCGTGCCTCCGGCCGCCGGGCGAGCACCCTGCCCGGACTGCGCTCGGCCCTGCCCGACCGCGAGATCGTCCCCGGCGAGCTGCTCGACCTCGCGGGCCGCCGGCTGCGCGCGATCTGGACACCCGGCCACACCCCCGGCCATGTCTGCCTCCACCTGGAGGAGGAGCACCCCGCCGGACTTCCCGGCCACGGCAGGCTCTTCTCCGGCGACCATCTGCTCCCCGGGATCACCCCGCACATCGGCCTCTACGAGGACCCCGACGACACGACGGCCACCGACCCCCTGGGCGACTACCTGGACTCGCTGGAGCGGATCGGGCGGCTCGGCGTCGCCGAGGTGCTCCCCGCCCACCAGTACGCCTTCGCCGACGCCGCCGGCCGGGTGCGGGAGCTGCTCGACCACCACGAGGAGCGCCTGACCGGCCTCCTGCGTCTCCTCGCGACCCCGCTCACCCCCTGGCAGCTCGCCGAGCGCATGGAGTGGAACCGCCCCTGGGAACAGATCCCGTACGGCTCCCGGACCATCGCGGTCAGCGAGGCGGAGGCGCATCTGCGCCGCCTCGTGAAGCTGGGCCGCGCGGAGGCCGCACCGGGCACCGACCCCGTGGCGTACGTGGCGGTGTGAAGCTCCGGGGCGTCCCCGACCTCTGGGTCCGGGCGGCGCTGCGGCTCCTTCGCGACGCTTCCGGCCCCTCGGCCCGGGCGGCGGTGCGGCTCCTTCGCGACGCCTCCGGCCCCTCGGCCCGGGCGGCGGTGCGGCTCCTTCGCGACGCCTCCGGCCCCTCGGTCCGGGCGGAGGTGTGAGGCGCCTCGCACCCGCCGGTCGGGCCGTGTACGGGCCGGTAGAGTGGGCGAGTCGTCATCACACCCGTACGGGGGGAAGCCGGTGCAAATCCGGCGCTGACCCGCAACCGTGACCGCCCGCGCCCGTCGTGGACGGAAGTCGGAATGCCCCGCCCGGGACGTGACCGCCGGCACCGTCGAGGAATACGGAGCCGAGCCTGGTGCCTCAAGCGTGCCGGTGCCCGGCCGCAGGAGAGGCCACAGCTCGCATGATCACCGTCCGTCGCGGCGCCGCCGCGTTCGCCGCCGCAGCGGTGCTCTGCACCGGCGTAGCCCCCGTCGCATCCGCCGCCCCCTCGCCGTCGGCGACCCCCGCGCCCGTGATCCCCGCCGGGCTGTACGGCACCAAGGACCCGACGTACGACGGTGTGTGGCGCCAGTCGCTCGCCTTCATCGCCCAGACCACCAGCGGTGTGCAGCCCGCCGACGAGGCCGTGTCCTGGCTGCTGAAGCAGCAGTGCGCCACCGGCGCGTTCACGTCGTACCGGCCGGACCCGGCCAAGGCGTGCGACGCGTCGACCATGCTGGACACCAACGCCACCGCCGTCGCCGTGCAGGCGCTCACCGGTGCCAAGCGCCAGAGCACCGACCCCGAGCCCCTGGCCAAGGCGGCCGAGGCCGGCGCGGCCTGGCTGAAGGGCGTACAGAACAAGGACGGCGGCTGGGGGTACAACCCCGGCGGCCCCAGCGATGCCAACTCCACCTCCATCGTCATCAGCGCGCTGACCGCGCTCGGTGAGAAGCCCGGCCAGGTGAAGTCCACCGAGGGCATGACCCCGTACGACGCCCTGCTCGGACTCGCCCTGCCCTGCTCGGCCAGGGAGGGGGCGGGCGCCTTCGCGTACCAGCCGGACAAGGACGGCAAGCTCCTCGCGAACGCCGACGCCACCGCCGCCGCGACGCTCGCCGGGCTCGGCAAGGGCATCACCGCTCGGGGCGTGGAGCCCCAGCAGAGCCCGGTCTGCACGGACCTGGCCACGCCCACGATGGACCGGGCCGCGCTCAACGGCGCCTCCTACCTGGCCGCCGCGCTGGCGAAGAACGGACACCTGAACACCCCGCCCATGCCCGGCGCCGCCGACCCCACCGAGCAGCCCGACCACGGCAACACCGCCGACGCCGTCGTCGCCCTCGCCGCGACCGGTGCCACGAAGGAGGCGACCGGCGCGCTGACCTGGCTCAAGGCGAACTCCGCCGCCTGGGCGAAGGAGAACGGCCCCGCCGCGTACGCGCAGCTGGTCCTCGCCGCGAAGGCGATGCACGTCGACCCGCGCGCCTTCGGCTCGACCGACCTCCTGAAGGAGCTGGCCGCCACCGGCCCCGCGCCGAAGCCGTCGCCGTCCGCCGCGCCGGAGGCGAGCGACGACGACTCCGGCTCGTTCGACGTGTGGTGGATCATCGGCATCGGCATGGTCGTCGGTGTCGGCATCGGCTTCCTGGTGAGCGGGCGCAGGAAGTGAGGACCGGGCTGCTCGGCGCCGCGGCCGGCGCCGTCCTGATCCTGGCCGCCGCCGCTCCCGCCGAGGCCGTCGGATACCGCTACTGGTCGTCGTGGGAGA
Organism: Streptomyces sp. NPDC013457; assembly: GCF_043089925.1. Classification (NCBI taxonomy): domain Bacteria; kingdom Bacillati; phylum Actinomycetota; class Actinomycetes; order Kitasatosporales; family Streptomycetaceae; genus Streptomyces; species Streptomyces sp. NPDC013457. The sequence continues at coordinate 39,221 of NZ_JBICBL010000003.1, read as the reverse complement.
GCGACGGCGGCGGCACCTGGGAGTACGCGACGCAGGGCCCGGCCACCGCCCGGCCGTCCGACGGCGACGCCGTCGGCTTCCGCTTCGCGGTCAGCAAGGACAGCGGTGACGCCGCCAAGCCCACCGCGGCCCCCGACTTCGCGGGCGTCTGCGGCGGTACGGAGGCGAAGGCCGGCACCAAGCGGGTGGCGGTCGTCGTGGACTTCGGCACCCCGCAGGACGCCCCGCCGGGAGAGGCTCCGCCCCGGCCGCAGGTGAAGACCGGCTGCGCCCAGGTCCGCGAGGACGCGACGAGCGCGGACGCGCTGGCCGCGGTCGCGAAGCCGCTGCGGTACGACAGCGCGGCACTGCTGTGCGGAATCGCCGGCTACCCGGCGAAGGGCTGCGGCGAGCAGGTCGCGGAGACCGGGTCCCCGGCCGACGAGAACAGGCCCGCGGGCGACCCCACCGCGACGGCCACCCAGGCGCCGGAGGGCAAGGGCGACGACGGCGGCGGACCCGCCGTCGGGATCGTGGTGGGCGGAGCCGCGGTGCTCGTGCTCGGGGGCGCCGCGGTCTGGAAGGCCCGCCGACGCGCATGATCCGTGCCCCCGAGGCGAGCCGCTCCAACGCCCTGCACGCGGGCGCCTGGTGGCTCTGGGCGCTCGGCCTCGCCGTCGCCGCCTCCCGTACCACCAACCCGCTGCTCCTCGGCCTGATCGTCGCGATCGCGGGCTATGTCGTCGCGGCCCGCCGCACGGACGCCCCCTGGGCCCGCTCGTACGGGGCGTTCGTGAAGCTGGGTCTCTTCGTGGTGGCGCTGCGGGTGGTGTTCTCGGTGGTGCTGGGTTCGGCGATCCCGGGCACGTACGAGCTGTTCACGCTGCCCGAGGTGCCGGTTCCCGACTGGGCGCAGGGGGTGCGGATCGGGGGCCGGGTGACGGCGGAGCAGGTGGTCTTCGCCGTGTACGACGGCGCCAAGCTGGCGACCCTGCTGATCTGCGTGGGCGCGGCGAACGCGCTCGCCAATCCGGCGCGGCTGCTCAAGTCGCTGCCGGGCGCGCTGTACGAGGTGGGGGTCGCCGTCGTCGTGGCGATGACCTTCGCGCCGAACATGGTGGCCGACGTGATGCGGCTGCGGACCGCCCGGCGGCTGCGGGGGCGGCCGACGGGCGGGGTGCGGGCCGTGCTCCAGATCGGGCTGCCGGTGCTCGAGGGCGCGCTGGAGCGGTCGATCGCCGTGGCGGCCTCGATGGACGCGCGCGGATACGGACGTACGGCGCAGGTGGAGCCGGCCGTGCGGCGGACGACGAACGTGCTGACGCTGGGCGGACTGCTCGGGGTGTGCGCGGGCTCGTACGGCCTGCTGGCCGCCGAGGGCGCGGGGTACGGGCTGCCGCTGCTCGTCGCGGGGCTGTGCGCGGCGCTGGCAGGGCTCCGGCTGGGTGGTCGCCGCGCGGCCCGCACCCGGTACCGGCCCGACACCTGGGGGGTGCGGGCCTGGCTGGTCGCCGGCTCGGGCATCGCGGTGGCGGCGCTGATGATCTGGGCGAACACGTACGCCTACGAGGCGCTCCACCCGGGTGTCGTGCCCCTGGTCGCGCCGGAGCTTCCGGTGTGGCCCGCGCTGTCGATCCTGGTGGGCCTGGTACCCGCGTTCGTGGCGCCCGTTCCCGCCTCCGTCCCAGTCTCCGTCCCCGCCGCCCCAGTCACCTCCGCCCCAGTCACCTCCGCCTCCGCCTCCGCCTCCGCCTCCGCCTCCGCCTCCAGGGAGACTTCGTGATCCGGTTCGAGAACGTCTCGGTGACGTACGGCGAGGGCGAGCCCACGCTGCGGGACCTGGACCTGACGGTCCCGGAGGGCGAACTGGTCCTGCTGGTGGGCCCGTCTGGCGTGGGCAAGTCGACCCTGCTCGGCGCGGTCTCGGGACTCGTCCCGCACTTCACGGGCGGCACGCTGAAGGGCCGGGTGACGGTGGCGGGCCGGGACACCCGTACGCACATGCCGCGCGAGCTGGCGGACGTGGTGGGCACGGTCGGGCAGGACCCGCTGGCGCACTTCGTCACGGACACCGTCGAGGACGAACTGGCGTACGGGATGGAGTCGCTGGGCCTGGCTCCGGCGGTGATGCGGCGGCGGGTCGAGGAGACGCTGGACCTGCTCGGGCTCGCGGAGCTGCGCGACCGGCCGATCGCGACGCTCTCGGGCGGGCAGCAGCAGCGGGTGGCGATCGGTTCGGTGCTGACGCCGCACCCCGAGGTCCTCGTCCTCGACGAGCCGACGTCCGCACTGGACCCGGCGGCGGCGGAGGACGTCCTCGCGGTCCTGCAGCGCCTGGTCCACGACCTCGGCACGACGGTCCTGATGGCGGAGCACCGCCTGGAGCGGGTGGTGCAGTACGCGGACCAGGTGCTGCTGCTGCCGGACGGGGTCATGGGCCCGCCCGCCGAGATCATGTCGGTCTCCCCGGTCCACCCCCCGGTGGTGGCGCTCGGCCGCCTGGCGGGCTGGAGCCCGCTCCCGTTGACGGTCCGGGACGCCCGCCGTGCTGCGGGGCCGGTCCGGGACCGTCTGGGGGCACGGGTCCCGACCACCCGGGAGCTCCGCCCCGCGCCCCCCGTCCCCCACACGCCGGAAGCACCGAACCCGACCGACGCTCGGGACATGCCGAAGGCGCCGAAGACTGCGCACGTGCCGGACACGCCGGACACTCCGCACGGACCGGACGCGCCGAAGGCACCCCGGACCCCCGCCCGACGCGCCCCGGGGAAGGGCCGGGCGATCTCCCTCTTCCGGCGCCGCCCCCGGCCCTCCGTGCCCGCCCCCGAAGCCCACCGTCTCGTCGACGTCCGCTCCCTCGGTGTCCGCCGCGGCCGGGTGGAGGCGCTGCGGCGCGTGGACCTCCGGGTCACCGCGGGCGAGACCGTGGCGCTCATGGGACGCAACGGCGCCGGCAAGTCCACGCTGCTCAACGCGCTCGTCGGCATCGTCCCGCCCACCTCGGGCACCGCCCTCGTCGCGGGCCGCGCGCCGCACCACACCGACCCCCGCGAGATGATCCGCCACGTCGGTCTCGTGCCGCAGGAGCCCCGCGACCTGCTGTACGCGGACACCGTCGGCGCCGAGTGCTCGGCCGCCGACGCCGACACCGGCTCGGCCCCCGGGACCTGCCGGGCGCTGGTGTCCGAGCTGCTGCCGGGTGTGGCGGACGACACCCACCCCCGTGACCTGTCCGAGGGCCAGCGCCTGGCGCTCGCGCTCGCGGTCGTCCTGACCGGCCGCCCCCCGCTCCTGCTCCTCGACGAGCCGACCCGCGGTCTCGACTACGCGGCCAAGGCCCGCCTCGTCGCCCGTCTGCGCGAGCTCGCCGGTGCGGGCCACGCCATCGTGCTCGCCACCCACGACGTGGAGCTGGCCGCCGAGCTGGCGCACCGGGTGGTGATCCTTGCGGGCGGCGAGGTCGTCGCGGACGGCCCGACGGCCGAGGTCGTCGTCTCCTCCCCCGCCTTCTCCCCGCAGGTGGCCAAGATCCTCGCCCCGCAGCCCTGGCTCACGGTCGAGCAGGTGAGGGAGGCGTGGTGAGCAGAGGACCCGTACGGCTCGGACCCCGCTCGATCGCGGCGCTCGTCCTCGTCTCCCTCGTCGGAGCGATGGCCGTCGCCTGGCCGCTCTTCGCGGACCGTGGCGCCGCCGTCACGAATCACGCGGCCGACGCCCCGTGGTTCTTCGCCGCTCTGCTGCCGCTGCTGATCGCGGTCGTGGTCGCGACGATCGCCGACTGCGGGATGGACGCGAAGGCGGTGGCGATGCTGGGCGTGCTCGCCGCCGTGGGGGCGGCGCTGCGTCCGCTCGGGGCGGGGACGGCGGGCCTGGAGCCGATGTTCTTCCTGATGGTGCTGAGCGGCCGGGTCCTCGGGCCGGGGTTCGGGTTCGTCCTCGGTGCGGTGACGATGTTCGCCTCCGCCCTGCTCACGGGCGGTGTCGGCCCCTGGATGCCGGTGCAGATGCTCGCCATGGGCTGGTTCACGATGGGCGCGGGGCTGCTGCCGGGCCCTGTCCGGCTGCGCGGCCTGGGTGAGCTGCTGATGCTGTCGGCGTACGGGTTCGTGGCGGCGTTCGCGTACGGCACCGTCACCAATCTCTACGGCTGGGTCACGGTGGGCGGCCTGGGCTCCGGGATCTCGTTCCAGCCCGGGGAGCCCGCGCACGAGAACCTGGTCCGCTTCCTCGCGTTCGTCCTCGCCACGTCCCTCGGCTGGGACCTCGGCCGGGCGACCCTCACCGTCGTGCTCACGATGACCGTCGGCGGCACGCTCCTGAAGGCGCTGCGGCGGGCCACGCGGCGCGCGAACTTCGAGACCCAGGTCACATTCGAGGGACCTGAAGAGCCGCTCCGGGGTGAGGCGCCCCACAGGACCTAGGTCACGTACGACGTGGAATAGGAGAGGGTCCAGACCCTCCCAAATCCCCCCATACACCACCTTGACCTGCGATAACACCCGGGTACCCGCCGCCGGCCGTTCGGCGCGGGTCCGACTCCGCTTCGTACCGGGGGGCATTGCGACGGCCCGCCAGGGCTGCTTGTCTGGTGGACGTCGCCAGGCAGGCAGCGTTCAGCGCAGCGCCTCGGACAGGCCGATTCCCCGCAGGATCCGGGTTCCCCGGGCTCTGGTTCCGGCTTGCCGAAAACGCCCGGCGGGCCCATGTCCCCGACGTTAGGTCGCGTTTTGTTCCGCTCCATCGCCACCCGTGCCAACTCCCGCAAGAAGACCCTCGCCGTCTCCGCAGCCGTGCTGCTGGGCGCCTCGGGAGCGGTCCTGGGTACGACGGCCTCGGCCTCGGCCGCTCCGAGCGACGCCAAGGCGATCGCCAAGCAGATCGTTCCGGCTTCGCAGTTCGCGTCGTTCAGCAAGATCGTGGAGCACGAGTCCGGCTGGAACCCCTCCGCCACCAACTCGTCCAGCGGCGCCTACGGCCTGGTCCAGGCCCTGCCGGCCTCGAAGATGTCCTCGGCCGGTTCCGACTGGAAGACCAACCCGGCCACCCAGATCAAGTGGGGCCTGGACTACATGAACGACCGCTACGGCAGCCCGAACGGCGCCTGGGCGTTCTGGCAGGCCAACGGCTGGTACTAAGAGTCACCCCCAGCCGCTCGCAGCCGCGCGCACACCCGCAAGGCCCCGCCCTCCGCACGGAGGGGCGGGGCCTGCGGCGTTTCGGGCGCGGCAGACCCCGCGCCCCCTCGGGCGCGGCAGACCCCGCCCCGCTGTGCGAAGGCTTTCGAGCCGACCACCCCGCGCCTCCAGCCGCCCCGTACGCGCTGTGTTCGCCGAACGGGCCCTACAGCCGCTGAATGATCGTGCCGGTCGCCAGCGCGCCGCCGGCGCACATCGTGATCAGCGCGAATTCCTTGTCCGTACGCTCCAGCTCGTGCAGGGCCGTGGTGATCAGTCGCGCCCCGGTCGCACCCACCGGATGCCCGAGCGCGATGGCGCCGCCGTTGACGTTGACCTTGTCGAGATCCTGGTCGAACACCTGGGCCCAGCTCAGGACGACCGAGGCGAAGGCCTCGTTGATCTCGACGACGTCGATGTCCTTCAGCGACATCCCCGCCTTGCCGAGCACGGCGCGCGTCGCGTCGACCGGCCCGTCGAGGTGGAAGTGCGGGTCGGAGCCGACGAGCGCCTGGGCGACGATCCGGGCGCGGGGCCTGAGCTTGAGCGCGCGGGCCATCCGCTTGGATGCCCACATCAGCGCGCACGCCCCGTCGGAGATCTGGGAGGAGTTCCCGGCGGTGTGGACGGCGGTCGGCATGACGGGCTTGAGCCGGGCGAGCGCCTCCATGCTGGTGTCGCGGAGCCCCTCGTCGCGGTCGACGAGCCGCCACATGCCCTGACCCGCGGCCTGCTCCTCCTCGGTGGTCGGGACCTGGACGGCGAAGGTCTCGCGCTTGAACCGCTCCTCGGACCAGGCGATCGCGGCCCGCTCCTGGGAGAGCAGACCGAGGGAGTCGACCCGTTCGCGGGTCAGGCCGCGGTGCCGGGCGATGCGCTCGGCGGCCTCGAACTGGTTGGGCAGGTCGACGTTCCACTCGTCCGGCCAGGGCTTTCCGGGTCCGTGCTTGGATCCGGAGCCGAGCGGGACGCGCGACATGGCCTCGACCCCGCAGCTGATGCCGATGTCGATGACGCCCGAGGCGATCATGTTGGCGACCATGTGGCTCGCCTGCTGCGAGGAGCCGCACTGGCAGTCGACGGTGGTGGCGGCGGTCTCGTAGGGAAGACCCATGGTGAGCCAGGCGTTGCGCGCGGGGTTCATGGACTGCTCGCCGGCGTGGGTGACGGTGCCGCCGACGATCTGCTCGACGCAGTCGGCGTGGATGCCGGTGCGGCCGAGGAGTTCACGGTAGGTCTCGCCCAGGAGGTAGGCGGGGTGGAGATTGGCGAGCGCGCCTCCGCGCTTGCCGATGGGGGTGCGTACTGCTTCGACGATGACGGGTTCCGCGGCCATGACTCGTCCTCTCCTCGCCCGGGCGGGGTGTCCCGGCACTCCGCGACGGGGGCGGTACGGGGAACTAGTACGCGTTCTAGTTCTGAGTGAAGTCTTATGACTGCTACCGCCGGTACGCAAGGGTTGTGCACGCACCCGCGTGCACCGATCACCGGCAACAGTTCCCGTCGCATGCCTTGCGACTTGTAGAACCCGTTACTACCTTGCGGACAGCTTCTGATGGACCGTCAGAATCCAGCCGTCCCGTCAGCCATGCCGCCGGACATGCCGCCGGCCGTGCGCCGCCAGGCACGCCGTCCGGCCGGCGTGTCCCAGACATGGAGTGTGTTGCCGATGCCCTGCCCTCACCTCCCCGAAGGGTTCGACGCCACCGATCCCGATCTGCTCCAGAGCCGTATACCCTTCCCGGAGTTCGCTCAGCTGCGGCAGACGGCACCCGTCTGGTGGTGCCCCCAGCCGCGCGGCGTCACGGGCTTCGACGACGAGGGCTACTGGGCCGTCACCCGGCACGCCGACGTCAAGTACGTCTCCACACACCCGGAGTTGTTCTCCTCGACCGAGAACACGGCCGTCATCCGCTTCAACGAGCACATCACCAGGGACCAGATCGAGGTCCAGAAGCTGATCATGCTCAACATGGACCCGCCGGAGCACACCCGCGTCCGCCAGATCGTCCAGCGCGGCTTCACACCCCGGGCGATCCGGTCCCTGGAGAACGCCCTGCGCGAGCGCGCCCGGAAGATCGTCGAGGAGGCGAAGCGGAACGCCGGCTCCGACGGCTCCTTCGATTTCGTCACCCAGGTCGCCGTCGAGCTGCCGCTCCAGGCGATCGCCGAACTCATCGGCGTACCGCAGGAGGACCGCGCCCGGATCTTCGACTGGTCCAACAAGATGGTCGCGTACGACGATCCCGAGTACGCCATCACCGAGGAGATCGGCGCCGAGGCCGCCATGGAGCTCATCGGCTACTCGATGAACCTCGCCGCCGAGCGCAAGGAGTGCCCGGCCAAGGACATCGTGACCCAGCTCGTCGCCGCCGAGGGCCAGGGCAACCTCTCCTCCGACGAGTTCGGCTTCTTCGTGCTGCTGCTCGCGGTGGCCGGCAACGAGACCACGCGTAACGCCATCAGCCATGGCATGCACGCCTTCCTCACCCACCCCGAGGAGTGGGAGCGGTACAAGCGGGAGCGGCCGGCGACCGCCGCCGAGGAGATCGTGCGCTGGGCGACCCCGGTGGTCTCGTTCCAGCGGACCGCCACCCAGGACACCGAGATCGGCGGCCAGAAGATCCGCCGCGGCGACCGGGTCGGACTCTTCTACTCCTCCGCCAACAACGACCCCGAGGTCTTCGAGAACCCGGAGACCTTCGACATCACGCGCGACCCGAACCCGCATCTCGGATTCGGCGGCGGCGGGCCGCACTTCTGCCTCGGAAAGTCGCTCGCCATCAACGAGATCGACCTGATCTTCAACGCGCTGGCGGACGTCCTGCCCGATCTGACCCTCGTGGGCGAACCGCGGCGGCTGCGCGCGGCCTGGCTGAACGGGATCAAGGAGTTGCGGGTGCGGGTCGGCTCCTGACCGGACGCTCCTGACAGACCGGTAGGCGGGGGCTCCAACCCCCACGCCCAGGCCCCCGCCTCCCGCCTCCCGGCTCCCGTCGACGGCCTTCTCCGGGCCCGGAACGGGCCTTGTCCGCGCCCGGAACCGGAATCTCCCCCGCCGCGTCTGACCGACCATGCGGGGGACACACAGAATTCTGGCCATGATCGTCGCGCTGCTCGCGCTCCAGCTCGGCTCGCTGATCGCACCGGCGTACGCCTGCGGCTGCGGCGCGATGATCCCGGACCGGCACCAGCAGATAGGCGTCGACCGGGAGACCTCGGCGGTGCGCTGGGACGGCCGTACGGAACAGATCGTCATGCGCTTCACGGTGCGCGGGGACGCCGAGCGGGCGGCCTGGATCATGCCCGTACCCGGGCGGGCGGACGTGACGCTCGGCGACCCGTCGCTCTTCGACGCGCTGGAGGACCTCACCCGTCCCGCGCACCAGGACCGGTACTACTTCTGGCCGCGCGGCGACGACTGGCCCTTCGGCCTCGGCTCGTCGGACGGCGCCTCGGCCGCCCTTCCCGGGAGCGCCGGCCCGGACGTCGGCGTCGTCGGGCGCGAGCGGCTCGGCCCCTTCGACGTGGCGCGGCTGACCGCCACCGACCCCGAGGCGCTGAGCGGCTGGCTGAGGACGAACGGCTTCGAACTCCCCGAGCGGCTGGCGGCCGAACTGACGCCGTACGTCGAGCAGAAGTGGGAGTACGTCGCGGTACGGCTCGCCCCGGACGCCGACGGTACGGCGCTCCAGGGGGATCTGACCCCGCTCCGGATCGGCTTCGCCAGCGACCGGCTCGTCTACCCGATGCGGCTCTCGCGGCTGGCGAAGACCCCGCAGTCGCTCGGCCTGTACATCCTCGCCGACCATCGCATGGAGCCGCGCGACGACATCGGCGGCGACGGGCCGGAGGTGACGTTCGCCGGGCGGATCGAGGGGACGAGCCGCGACTCGCTCGCCTCGCTCACCGGCGGCGGCCCGTTCTTCCTGACCGCCCTGGACCAGTCGTTCCCCGTGCCGTCGCTGATCGACGGCGACCACGAGCTGCGGACGGTCGCGGACACGCCGTACCGGGAGGTGATCTACACCGACCGGCTGCTCACGGTCGGGGACGGGGTACCGGTCTGGCTCCTGACGGTCGCCGGCGCGCTGCTCGCGGCGGGCGGGACGGTCGTGGCGATCCGCGTACGGCGTCGGCGCCCTGCGGTACGTTCGGCGGCATGACCCAGGATCAATGGACCGCAGTCGACCGCTACTTCACCGAACTGCTCGCCCCCGCCGACGAGGCGCTCGCCGCCACGCTGGCCGACTCCACGGCCGCCGGACTCCCCGAGATCGCCGTCGCGCCCAACCAGGGCAAGCTCCTGAACCTGCTCGTCTCGATGTGCGGGGCGCGCTCGGTCCTGGAGATCGGCACGCTCGGCGGCTACAGCACGATCTGGATGGCCCGCGCGCTGCCCGCCGACGGCCGGATGATCTCGCTGGAGTACAACCCGGCCCACGCTGACGTGGCGCGCGCCAACATCGCCCGCGCCGGCCTGGAGAAGGTGGTCGAGGTCCGGACGGGCGCGGCCCTGGACACCCTGCCCCAGCTGGAGACGGAGGGCGCGGGCCCGTTCGACTTCGTCTTCATCGACGCCGACAAGGTGAACAACCCGAACTACGTGGCGTGGGCGCTGAAGCTCTCCCGCCCCGGCACGGTCATCGTCGTCGACAACGTCGTCCGCGGGGGCGCGATCCTGGAGGCGGACACGGACAACCCGGCGATCACCGGCACGCGTGCGATGTTCGAACTGGTCTCACGTGAACCCCGGTTGGACGCGACGGCGTTCCAGACCGTCGGCGTGAAGGCCTACGACGGCCTGCTGCTCGCCCGGGTCGTGGCCTGACGGACGCCGGCGGGTCTCGCTCCTGCGACAGTGCCAGGACCTGATCGGGAGCCTGCAGCCGCAGTAGGGGTCGCACCGCCGGATGTAGGACACTGCACAGATGTGATCAAGGCCCGGCACAGCGCCCGGTCTGTTCGTTCTGAGAGGTGTCGCGTGCCCAGTGTGGTGAAGATCAACGTACTGACCGTCCCGGCCGAGCAGCGTGAGGTGCTGGAGCAGCGGTTCGCCTCGCGGGCCGGGGCCGTGGAGGGGTCCGACGGGTTCGAGTGGTTCGAGCTGCTGCGGCCCGTCGAGGGCACCGACCAGTACCTCGTGTACACCCGCTGGAGGAGCGAGGAGGACTTCCAGAACTGGATGTCCGGTTCCATGAAGACCGCGCACGAGGGCGGCGGCGCCGGGGAGCGGCCCAAGCCGGCGGCGACCGGGTCGACGCTCTGGTCGTTCGAGGTCGTCCAGCAGGCGTCCCCGAAGTGAGCGACTCCACCTCCGGCGGCTGGTCCTTCGTCCCCGAGGACGTCCACACCGCCGACGCCACCGGCCTGCGCCGCGACTACTACGACGACGTGGCGAGCCGCTACTGGAAGCGGCCCGCAACCGTGGCGGAGATCGACGAGGGGCTGACGAACGACGGCGTGGAGCTGCTGGCCCCGCCGACCGGTCGGTTCCTCGTGGGCCGGTACGAGGGGAAGCCGGCCGCGTGCGGCGGCGTGCTGCTCCTCGACGAGGAACGCGCCGAGCTGACCCGGGTGTTCCTGCGCCACGCCTTCCGCGGCACGGGCGGCGCCGGTGTCCTGCTCGGGAGACTGGAGGACGCGGCGCGTGACCTGGGCGCGCGGCGGATGGTCCTCAACACGCGCCTGGACCTGATCGAGGCCCGCAGCCTGTACACGCGCCACGGCTACCAGGACATCCCGGCGTACTGCGAGGGCCCGTACATGGACGTCTGGTACGGCAAGGACCTCGGGTCCTGATCCCTCAGGCGTGATGGTCGCGGGGCGGCTCGGGCGAGTGGGGCCGCTCCGCGTCCGAGCCGCTCAGCTCGGCCGTCAGCTCCTCCACCAGCTGGACCAGATCCGTGGGCCGCTCCGGCCCCCACCAGTCGCCGAGCAGCTCGGCGAGCGACTCCTCCCGCGCCTTCGCCAGCCGCGTCACGGCGGAGAGCCCCTCTTCCGTCAGGACCAGCTGCAGACCCTCCCGGCGGGCCAGCCGGCGCTCCTCGATCTGCAGGGACGCCGTGGTGATGGCCCGCAGGGGTACGGGCGTGGTCTCGGCGAGCCGGGCCGGTTCCACGGTCCCGTGGCGGCGGATCCGCAGCAGCAGCCAGCTCGCGGCCGGCAGCAGATCGAGCCCGGCCTTCGCGGTGATCTTCTCGTAGACCTCCTTGCGCCCCTCCCGTGAGCCGAGCACGGACAGGGCCCGCGCACACTCCTCGTACGAGGAGCGCTCCACCGGGTTGGAGGCGAGGGTCTGGCTGGCGTCGGGGGCGGTGACAGAGCCGCGCAGCTTGTCCTCCTTGAGGAACCAGGCGACGACGAAGGCGACGAGGACGACCGGCACGGCGTAGAGGAAGACGTCGGTGATCGAGCTCGCGTACGCGTGCACGACGGACGGCTGCAACTCCGTCGGAAGTTCCGAGATCGCGCGCGGGTCGGCGGCGATCTGGTCCGGTCCGGTGCCCGGTGGGAGCGGCTGCCCGGCGAGCGCCGCGTCGAGTCTGGTGTTGAGCCGGTTGGTGAAGATCGTGCCGAAGATGGCGACGCCGAACGACGCCCCGATGGAACGGAAGAAGGTGGCGCCGGAGGTGGCGACCCCGAGGTCCTGGTACGAGACGGCGTTCTGCACCACCAGGACGAGGACCTGCATGACGAGACCGAGCCCGACGCCGAAGACGAAGAAGCAGGCGCTCGTCTCCCAGGTGGAGCTCGCCTCCGTCAGCTCGTTGAGGAGCAGCAGCCCGAGCGCCGTGACGCCGGTGCCCGCGATGGGGAAGACCTTCCAGCGGCCCGTGCGCGAGACGATCTGGCCGGAGACGGTCGAGGTGATGAACATGCCGAGGACCATGGGCAGCATGTGGATGCCGGACACGGTCGGCGTGACGCCCTGGACGACCTGGAGGAAGGTCGGCAGATAGGTCAGCGCGCCGAACATCGCGAAGCCCACGACGAAGCTGATGAGCGAGACGAGGGTGAAGGTCCGGATCCGGAAGAGTTTCAGCGGCAGCACGGGCTCGGCGGCGCGCCTCTCGACGTACACGAACCACGCCAGGAGTACGGCTCCGAGGACGGCGAGGCCGATGATCTGTGGGGAGCCCCAGGCCCAGGTGTTGCCGCCGAGGGAGGCGACGAGGACCAGGCAGGTGGCGACCGAGGCGATGAGGAACGTGCCGAGGTAGTCGATGGTGTGGCGGGTGGAGCGGACCGGGATGTGCAGCACGGTGGCGATCACGAAGAGGGCGACGATGCCGATGGGCAGGTTGATGTAGAAGACCCAGCGCCAGGAGAGGTGCTGGGTGAACAGCCCGCCGAGCAGCGGGCCGAGGACGCTGCTCGCCCCGAAGACGGCGCCGAAGAGCCCCTGGTACTTGCCCCGTTCCCGGGGCGACACGAGGTCGCCGACGACGGCCATCGAGAGGACCATGAGACCGCCGCCGCCCAGGCCCTGGAGTGCGCGGAAGCCGATGAGCTGGGGCATGTTCTGTGCGACGCCGCAGAGGGCGGAGCCGACGAGGAAGATGACGATGGCGCTCTGGAAGAGCTTCTTGCGGCCGTACTGGTCGCCGAGCTTGCCCCACAGGGGCGTGCCCGCGGTGGACGCCAGGATGTACGCGGTGACGACCCAGGACAGGTGCTCCATGCCGCCGAGCTCGCTGACGATGGTCGGCAGGGCCGTGGCGACGATGGTCTGGTCGAGTGCGGCGAGCAGCATGCCGAGGAGCAGCGCTCCGATCGCGACCAACACACCGCGCCGGCTCTGCCCGTCCCCGGGCGCCGGGCCACCGCTGGGGTCTGCCGCGCGTACTTCCTGGGCCATGGGCGTCTCCTCGGGTCCGTTCCCCAACCCATCCTGATTGGAATGTCCGGTTATGGCCTGCGGAGGCCAGGGCCGTTACCCCGGTCGCGGAGGCCGGGCCACGTGCGGGCTGCATAATCTCTGCCAGGCGAACTGGGGAGGGGCCTGACTGTGGTCGGACACGTCTGTCCTGAATGCGGTGTACACAGACCGCGCTGCGCGTGCGTCGAGGCGGAGATAGCCGCGGCGGAGGACTTCGATCCGCTGCGGATCCGTCCATACGTGACGCTGGATGCCGTAGCGGAGGCCGGAGAGGCACCGATGGCCCCACCGCAGGCGGACCGGGGCACGGGGCCGGTCGCGGTACCGGGCGCGGTACCGGGCGCCGGGCCGGTCGGGGTGCCGGGTACGGGTACGGCCTCCGGACCGGGCGCGGTGCCGGGCGCGGGCTCGGGACCGGGCGCGGTGCCGGTCGGGGTTCCGGGTACGGCCTCCGGACCGGGTGCCGGGCCGGTCGCGGTGCCGGGTACGGCCTCCGGGCCGGGCGCGGGCTCGGGGCCGGGCGCGGGCTCGGGGCCGGGCGCGGGCTCGGGGCCGGGCGCGGGTGCCGTTTCCGGACCGGCGGCCGAGCCGGGCGGGGGGCCCGGCTCGGCCGAGACGATGCCCCTGTACCTGAGCGGGGTCGCGCCGGAGGCCGAGGCGTACGACATCACGTACGAGCCCGAGTGGGGTCCGCACGAGCCCGAGCGCCCCGCCACCCGCCGGCGCGGCGCGCTGGTGGCGCTCGCGGCTGCGGTCGCGGTCGCGGTGGTCGCCACGGCGGCGGTCGCGGGCGGCCTCCTCGGCGACGGGAACGAGCCGGACGACCGGGCCGCCGCGCCGACGCTCACCGCCAGCGCCTCGGAGAACGTCGCCGTGTCGGAGGCTCCGTCCTCCTCGGCCTCCACGCCTCCGCCGTCCGCCTCGGCCTCCGTCACGGCCTCACGCTCCGCGTCGCCCTCGGCGTCGCCGTCACCCTCCACCCGTTCGGCGGAGGCGACCGCGACGGCCACGTCCACCGGGCCGGCCGGGCCGCCGTCGCCCTCGGCGACCCGGACCACCTCCGCGCCGACCCGCACGCCCACGGTCGCGCCGATCGCGCCGGCCCCGACCCTGCGCTACGGGGACTCCGGCCCCGAGGTCGAGGAACTGCAGCGGCGGCTCTGGGAGGTGTGGCTCTACGACGGCCCGATCGACGGCGAGTTCTCCCGACAGGTACGGCGCGCGGTCGAGCGATACCAGTCGTACCAGGACATCGAGGAGGACGGGGAGGGCGTGTACGGGCCGGAGACGCGCCGCGCACTGGAGGCGGAGACCACGGGCTGAACCGGCGGGGCACCCGCCGGCACCACGGGCCTGCGGCGGCCGGGAGGAGGCCCGCACCACGGCCGAGGCGTCCGTGATCCGGGACGGATTGGCGTGGAGGCTCCTCGTTTTGTATCGTCGAGGAACAAAGTGGCCCCGCCCGCACTCCCTGACCGGCGGGCGGGACCGCTCTGTTCTCCTCCCACCCCTCTGGAGACCCTTCATGCCCGCGCTCACCACCCGCGCCCTGCTCCTCGACATGGACGGCACGCTCGTCAACTCGGACGCCGTCGTCGAACGCTGCTGGCGCCGCTGGGCCGAACGTCACGGCCTGGACCCGGACGAGGCGCTCAAGGTCGTCCACGGCCGCCAGGGGTACGCGACGATGGCCGCCCTCCTCCCGGACCGGCCCATGGAGCAGAACTACGCCGACAACCGGGTGATGCTCGCGGAGGAGACCGCGGACCTCGACGGCGTCGTCCCGGTCCCGGGCGCCCCGGCCTTCATGGCCGCCCTCGTCGGACTGCCGCACGCCCTCGTGACCTCGGCGGACGAGAAGCTCGCCCGGGCCCGGATGGGCGCGGCGGGGCTGCGGATGCCGGCGACCCGGGTGACGGCGGAGCACGTCGGCGCGAGCAAGCCGGACCCGGAGGGGTTCCTCAAGGGCGCGGCGGAGCTGGGCTTCGACCCGGCCGACTGCGTGGTCTTCGAGGACTCCGAGGCCGGCATCCAGGCGGGCCGCGCGGCGGGAATGCGCGTGGTGGGCGTGGGCCCGAGGGCGGCCGCCTTCGCCCCGGACGTCCACGTCCAGGACCTCACGACCGTACGGCTGACGCCCCTCCAGGACGGCACCCTCAGCCTGACGTTCGCGTAACAGCCGGCCCCGCCCGGGCGAACACGAGCCGACAGCGGACCGAAAACGGGCCGACAGCGGGCTGGTCGCGCACCGCATGCGTGCCGAGAGCGGCCCGGACGGCACCGGACGCGGACCGAACGCGCACCGGACGCGGACCGTTCTCCGACATGGCGGAGACCCCTCACCCCCGCGCCGCCGCACCCCGTGCCACCACGCCCCGGGCCACCAGCTCCAGCACGACCGCCACCGCCACCGCCTGCACCACCATCAGCGCCACCAGCACGAACAGCTGCACCGCCCCCGCCTCCCACGGCGACGCGCCGCCCAGCAGCATCCCCACGAACGCGCCCGGCAGCGTGACGAGCCCCACCGTCCGCGTCTGGTCGAGCCCCGGCAGCAGCGCGTCCGACGCCGCCGTGCGCGCCACCTCGAGCCGCGCCTCCCGCTCCGGCAGCCCGATCGCGAGCCCCGCCTCCACCTCGCCCCGGCGCGTCTCCAGTTCGTCGAGCGCCCGCCTCCCGCCCAGGACCGTCGCGGTCAGCGCGCCGCCGATGAGGATGCCGGTGACCGGGATGAGCGCCACACCGCGCACCGGGACGAGTCCGGTGAGCAGCAGCGTCGCGACGACCGGTCCGACACCGGCGGCGATCGGCACCCCCGCCCACCACCGCCCGCGCCCCTCCCCCGGGACGACGCGTCTGCCCGCCGTCCACGCCGCCACTCCGTACATCACCAGCAGAAAGACCAGCAGCATCGGCAGGTACCGCATCACCCAGCCGATCACGAGCGACACCGCGACCAGCTGGACCGCGGCGCGCCCGCCCGCGATCAGCGAGTCGCGCGGGCGTCCGAGCCGGGCGAACGCGACGACGCCCGCGGCCACGGCGAGCAGAACGGCGAGAACCACCCCAAAGGTGACGTTCACTTCCAGAAGCACACGCCAACCCTAGGGCCGAGAAACGGAAGTGTCGTTCCGTCACACCCCTTGATGTGACGTGCCCATGTCGTCACTCTGTTACCTGGCGCACCCCACACCGCAACCTCGCGCCGCCATGATGGCCGGGCCGCCGGGCACCCACCCGGGACCCACCCGGGCGATTCACCCCACACACACCGGGAACCCACCCGGGACGTACAGGGCGAGCGTCCGGAACGGCACGGCCAAGGTCCCCCCACTTCAAGGGAGTTCGTATGCTCGCCGCCAACGTCTACGCGCGTCGAATAGCCCGTCGCGCGACCGTTCTCGCCGCCACCGCCGCCCTCTCCGTCACCGGCCTCCTCGCCACCGCGCCGACCGCCCAGGCAGCCATGCCCACGCCCGTCAGCGCGGCCACCGCCCGTACCTACCTCGCCTCCCTCACGGTGAAGGCGGAAGGTTCCTCCTCCGGCTACAGCCGTGATCTCTTCCCCCACTGGATCACCCAGTCCGGCGCCTGCAACACCCGCGAGGTCGTCCTCAAGCGCGACGGCGTGAACGTCGTCCAGGACTCCAGCTGTGCCGCCGTCAGCGGCAGTTGGTACTCCGAGTACGACGGCGCGACCTGGACCGCCGCCGCCGACCTGGACATCGACCACATGGTGCCGCTCGCCGAGGCCTGGCGCTCGGGCGCGAACTCCTGGACGACCGCCAAGCGCCAGCAGTTCGCCAACGACCTGACCCGGCCGCAGCTCATCGCCGTCACCGACAACGTCAACCAGTCCAAGGGCGACCAGGACCCCGCCGAGTGGCTGCCGTCGCGCACCTCCTACCGCTGCACGTACGCCCGCGCCTGGGTGCACACGAAGTACTACTGGGGCCTGAGCGTGGACTCCGCCGAGAAGAGCGCCCTGCAGTCCGTCCTGAACGGCTGCTGAGAACGCTTCCGTCGCGCCTCCCTCGTTCCGTACCGTACGGGCGTTCCCTGCCGAACGGGCGGGACGGCGGAGGGGCGGGGAGATCGATGGCGGCCGGACTGAGGCTCGGACCAGTACTTCGGTACGTCGACGGAGTGACGGGCGACTCGGCGACGATATGGGTCGAGACCGACCGCCCGTGCACGGCGGAGGTCCATGCAGCCGCCGGCGCCGGCGGCTCCACCCGCACCTTCCAGATAGCGGGCCACCACTACGCGCTGATCCCGGTGACGGGCCTGACCCCCGGCACGACGACGGCGTACGAGATACGGCTCGACGGCCGGACGGTCTGGCCGCCGGCCGACTCCCGTTTCCCTCCGAGCACGATCCGCACCCCCTCCCCCGACGGCGAGGTCAGGGTGGCGTTCGGCTCCTGCCGCTGGGCGGCGAAACCGGCCAAGGGCAGGGACCCGGTCGGCCTGGACGCCCTGGACACGCTCGCCACGCACCTCGC
Organism: Streptomyces sp. NPDC013457; assembly: GCF_043089925.1. Classification (NCBI taxonomy): domain Bacteria; kingdom Bacillati; phylum Actinomycetota; class Actinomycetes; order Kitasatosporales; family Streptomycetaceae; genus Streptomyces; species Streptomyces sp. NPDC013457. The sequence goes on along the minus strand of NZ_JBICBL010000003.1, from coordinate 21,681 downwards.
GAGACAACTCGCGGAAGGCACCTCGGCCGAGCGCGCTGTCGCACCCGGGGCGGCCGAACGCCCGGACGTCCTCGTCCTCCTGGGTGACCAGGTGTACGCGGACGAGACCTCGGCCGCCACCCGCCGCTGGCTCGCCGCCCGCCGGGACCCGAGCGACCCGCCGGGCTCGGAGGTCGGGGACTACGAGGAGTACACCCGGCTCTACGACGAGTCCTGGGGCGACCCCGAGGTCCGCTGGCTGCTCTCCACCGTCCCCAGCTGCATGATCTTCGACGACCACGACGTCATCGACGACTGGAACACCAGCGCCGCCTGGCTGGCCCGGATGCGGGCCACGCACTGGTGGAGCGAGCGCGTGCTCAGCGGGCTGATGTCGTACTGGGTGTACCAGCACCTCGGCAACCTCTCCCCCGCCGACCTCGACGCCGACCCGCTGTACGCCGCAATCCGTTCCGTACCGGACGGCACGGAGCGGCTGCGGCGGTTCGTGGCCGAGGCGGACGCCGATCCGGCGTGTGTGCGCTGGAGTTACCGCCGCGACTTCGGCCGGACCCGGCTGCTGATGATCGACACCCGGGCCGCACGCCTCCTGAAGGAGGACGCCCGGGCGATGCTGGACCCGGGCGAGGCGGCCTGGGTACGCGAACAGGCGCTGTCCGACCGGGGCGCGTACGACCATCTCCTCATCGGCACCTCGCTGCCCTGGCTGCTGCCGCCGCTGATCCACGACGCGGAGGCCTGGAACGCGGCCCTGTGCCGCGGCGAGCGCGGCGGGCCGGAGGGGCGCTGGGCGCGGTTCGCGGAGGATCTGCGCCAGCGGGCGGACCTGGAGCACTGGGCGGCGTTCCCCTCGTCGTTCGAGGACCTGACCCGGCTGATCGCGGAGGCGGGCGGCGGCCCGGGCGCGCCGGCGACGGTGTGCGTGCTGTCCGGAGACGTCCACCACGCGTACGTGGCGGAGCCGCGCTGGCCCGAGGAGCCGGCCGAGGGCGCCGCGGCCCCGGGGGCGCGGCCCGAGGCACGGGTGGTCCAGCTGACGTGCTCGCCGCTCCACAACGCGATCCCGCTCGCGGTACGCCTGGGCTTCCGCTTCGGTTGGAGCCGCGCGGGCGGCCGCCTGGGCCGCGCCCTGGCCCGGCACGCGCGCGTGGGCCGGCCCATGATCGGCTGGCGCAGAACGGGCGGCCCCTGGTTCGGCAACCAGCTCATGACGCTCACGCTGCACGCCCGCTCCGCCCGTCTGACGCTCACCCAGGCGCGCGCGAACGGCCGGCTCGTCACCGTCGACGAGCGGCATCTGAGCGGGAGTTGACGCCGCGACGGGGAGCCCGGCCGGAGCGCCCGCGCCGCGGGTGACACTCGCCACAGATCGCCACGCGCTCGAATGTTGAAGTTGCAAGCACTAGTGAGGGGTGCCTAACCTGACGTCCTCATCGGTTCCGTCCCCCCGCGCTCCGTCCCCCCGGGACCGACTCGACCGAAGGAGTCACACCCCCATGAATCCCCTGGCCAACCGCGTACAGCAGTCCCAGCCGTACGCGCTCGGGCTGTTCCGCCTCGTCATCGGTCTGCTCTTCGCCTGCCACGGCGCCGCCTCGCTCTTCGGCGTGCTCGGCGGCGCCGCCGGTGGCGGTGGCACCGTCCCGGCGGGCACCTGGCCCGGCTGGTACGCGGCCGTGATCCAGCTCGTCGGGGGCGCCCTCGTGGCCCTCGGCCTCGGCACCCGTACCGCCGCCCTGCTCGCCTCCGGCTCGATGGCCTACGCGTACTTCAAGGTCCACCAGCCCGAGGGGCTCTTCCCGCTCCAGAACGGCGGCGAGAGCGCCGCGCTCTTCTGCTGGGCGTTCCTGCTCCTCGTCTTCACCGGCCCCGGGGCCCTCGCCCTCGACCGGCTCTTCGGCGCCCGCGAGGAACGGGTGTCGGAGCGGCCGGAGGCGCGGGCGGCGGAGCGAACCGAGGAGCGGCGCGAGCCCGTCGGGGCGTGATCGTCCCGCCCGGCTACGGCCGAACGGGCAGGGGCCGGAGACCGCGCGAGCGATTTCCGGCCCCTGCCGGTTTTCGCCGCCCGCGCCCGCGTACGCTCTAGCGCTGTGAACGTGCTCGACAGCATGGGGTCACTGCAGTCGCTGACCGCGGGCCCGTGGATCTACGCGGCGGTGGCCACGTCGGTACTGCTCGACGTCTTCCTGCCGGTGCTGCCGAGCGGGGTTCTGGTGATCACGGCCGCGACGGCGGCGGCGACCGCCACCGCGGCCTCCACCGACGTACCCTCCGTCCTCCTCCTTCTCCTCTGCGCGGCCACCGCCTCCGTACTGGGCGACTTCGTCGCGTACCGGCTGGCCTGGAGGGGCGGGGCCCGGCTGGACCGGGCGATCGCCCGCTCGCGCCGGCTGACGCGCGCGCAGGAACGTCTCGGCGTGGCACTGGCGCGCGGCGGCGGCCCGCTCGTGGTGATCGCGCGCTTCGCCCCGGCGGGGCGCTCGGTCGTCTCCCTGGGAGCGGGCGCGGCACGGCGCCGGATCGTGGACTTCCTGCCCTGGTCGGCACTGGCCGGGGTGGCCTGGGCGGGCTACAGCGTGGCCCTCGGCTGGTTCGGCGGGCTGTGGCTGGGCGCGACCTGGTTCAGCGCGGGCGTCTCCGTCCTCGCGCTGTTCCTGGCGGGCGGACTGGCCGCCTATGTCATACGGCGTCCGGCTGCGGCTCCCGCGACGGCTTCCTGAGCCCGCGCACCTCCAGGCCGTCGAGCAGCCGGGCGGTCGCCTCGGCGATCTCGTCCACGGCACGCTCGAACACCTCGACGTTGTGCGCGGCGGGTCTGTGGAACCCGGACACCTTGCGGACGTACTGCAGGGCGGCGGCGTGGATGTCGTCCTCGGTCGCCTCTTCGGGCAGGACCGGCGGTCGGAGAGTCTTGATGCTGCGGCACATGCGTCCAGTGTCGCGCGCCCCGCTGACAACGCGCCGCCCCGGACTCACGGAAGCCGGGACGGCCCCCGGGTCAGCCCCCGATACCGCGTCTGCTCCGCGCGTTGATCTCGGCGGCACGGGCCCGCAGCTCCCTCAGGGGTGTGGCCAGCTGTACGTCGCCGGGTTCGGCCTCCCATTCGCGGCCGCCGTTGACGGGCCGGATCAGGAGCCGGCCGGCGACGCTGTCGACGTAGAAGCCGACCCGGCCGGTGGCGGTGTCGCGTACGAGGTCACCGACCTCGGGCAGTGGTTGCACGAATCCCCTCCGTCCCGGAATTCCAGTTCTCTAGAGATACACCCAGAGAAACCCCACCGCTCCCCTCTGTCAACGTATCTCTAGAGAAGTCCCCCGATGGATGGATCACTCGCACAGGTCGGCGCAGAGGCGTGCGTCACCTGGTCGGAGCGCGCCGTAGGGTGTCCCGCAGACGAAGGGAGGTCCACCCCATGACTGACCAGGACAGCGGTCGTCGGCCCAAGTACCAGCGCATCGCCGACGAGTTGAGAACCGCCATCCAGTCAGGCGCCTTCGCCCCCGGCGACCGGCTCCCCGGCGAGAACGATCTGATGACCACGTACGACGTGGCCAGGATGACGGCACGCCAGGCGCTCTCCGTGCTGCGCACCGAGGGCCTGGCCGAGGCCCGAAAGGGTGCCGGGGTCTTCGTCCGCACGTTCCGGCCGCTGCGCCGGCGGGGCATCCCCCGGCTGGCGCAGGACCACTGGGGCACGGGCCGCTCGGTATGGTCGGCGGACATCGAGGACCGCGCGCTGGTGGTGGACCAGATCGAGGTCGGCAGGGCGAAGGCGGACCCGCGCGTGGCCGCGGCCCTCGGCCTGCCGCCCGACGCGCCGGTCTGCGTCCGCAGCCGCCGCTTCGTCCTGGACGACAAGCCGGTCCTGCTCTCGGTCTCGTACCTCCCGGCCGACCTCGCCGAGGACACCCCCATCGCGACCCCGGACACAGGCCCGGGCGGCACGTACGCGCGGCTGGCCGAGCTCGGCCATCAGCCGGTGCACTTCCGCGAGGAGATCCGCTGCCGCATGCCCACGGCCGACGAGACCATGCGCCTGTCCCTGGAGTTCGGGACACCGGTGATCCTGATCGGCCGCACGGCCTTCACGGCGAAGGGAGTCGCGGTGGAGCTCAACGAGATGACGCTGGACTCGGCGTCGTACGTCCTGGAGTACGACTTCGACGCCTGATGCCGAACACGGCACCGGGCGCGGCGTACGCGACCTCCCCTCCGAACACCCTGCCGGCCGCGCGCACGGCGTCCGCGGGCTCGGTCCCGGGCGCCACATGGGTCACGACGAGTGTGCCGACGCGGGCGTCGGCGGCCGTCCGTCCCGCCTGCTCGGCGGAGTGGTGCCCGGGCCCTTCGCCGTCGGCCTCGCAGAGGAACAGTTCGCAGTCCCGGGCGAGTTCGACGAGCGCGGGGCTGGGCTCGCAGTCGCCGGAGTACGCGATCCGCCGTCCGTCCGCGTCCTCGACGCGCAGCGCGAACGCGGGCAGACCGCCGTGCGGGACGCTCCGGGAGGCCAGACGGAGCCCGCCGACGCCGACCTCATGCCCGTCGTACAGCTCCTGGACGGCGAAGGCGTCTTCGACCGGGCTGCGACGGGGCCCGTTGGTCAGGAACGACGCGAGCCGGTCGGCGATTCCGGGCGGGCCGTAGAGGGGAAGGGGCGCGTCGCGCCGGATGTCGGCGTACAGGAGCCCGTAGTAGGCGGTGAGCAGGTCGGCGCTGTGGTCGGCGTGGAGATGCGAGATCCAGACGGCGTCGATCTCCCCGAGCCCGGCGTACCGCTGCAACTCCCCGAGCGAACCGCTGCCCGCGTCCACCCACACACGGACGCCCCCGCCCTCGACGAGGTACCCGGAGCAGGAGTTCCCGGGCCGGGGGTAGGGCGTGGCGGAGCCGAGGACGGTGATCCGCGGACTCACGCGCCCTTCGCCTCTCCCCTGGGGGCGGGGACGCCCTGCTGCTGGACGTCGTCGTTGACCTGTCCGCCGAGGGTCATGACGTTGAGGGTCGCCGAGTTCTCACTGGCGATGGCCTTCTCGACGCGGGCGACCAGCGTCGTGAAGCAGTCCCGGTCGGAGAGACGCTGATACGGCCCCACCTTGGCGGCGAAGTAGACCCGCTCGTGCCCGAGCAGCTGCTCGGTCGAGCGGTAGTTCTTCCACTGCTCCCGGTACCGGTACACGCTCTCCAGCGACACCGACGCCACGACGACGAGGCTGAGCACCGTGGCGGTGATCCTCGCGAAGCCCAGATCGAGATTGACGAGCACGGGCACGAGCGCGCCGCCGACGACCGAGACGGTGCGCATGCGCAGATGCATGGCCTTCATCTTGGTGGCCTTGCGGTCGTACCACTCCTGATACTGCGTCAACCGGCTGTCGATATACCGCTGTGGCGTCATCTCGCCACCCGACGCCTCGACCTCGGGCGCGTCCCCCACCTCGTCCATGCCGCGAGTACATCCCTCACGGGCGCACCCGGTCAACTCCCCCTTGCGCGACGGCCCGCCGTCCGAGGCGACGAGGTCGCGACGGACGGCATACGGCGTCGGTCAGGAGTGCGGCACGACGGCCACGGGGCAGGGGGCGTGGTGGATCACGGCGTGGGTGACGGAACCGAGGTGGGAGCCCCGGGCCGACCGGCGCCGGCCGACGATCAGGAGCGAGGCGTCCGACGAGGCGTCGACGAGGTGCTCGGCCGCCCGTCCCTCGGTGGACACCTCGGAGGCCCGTACCGCCGGGAACCTCTCCCGGAAGGGCCCCACCGCGTTCGAGAGCGCGGACGCCGTGCCGTCCTTCTCGTCCGCAGCGTGGTGCCGGTGGAAGGCGGAGTGCCAGGTGTTCACGACCTCCAGGGGGATGTCGTGCCGCGCGGCGAAGTCGAAGGCGAAGTCGAGGAGTTCACCCTGGTCCTCGCCCACGTCGAGACCGAGCACCACCTTCTGCCGGCCTCGGCTCTCGTACCCGGGGCGGACGAGCACCACCGGGCTCTTCGCCTCGGCGACGACCTCCTGTCCCACGGATCCGACGATGAAACCACGGACGCTGCCCAGCCCGTGCGACCCCACGACCAGCATCTGCGCCTCCGAGGCGGCGGCGAGCAGCATCTGGGTGGGGGCGTCCTCGATCTCCTCGGCCCTCATGACGAGATCGGGGCGCCGGGCACGGGCTCGCTGCTCGGTGACGGCGATCACGCCCTCCCCCTCACCTGCGCGGTCCTCGTGCGACACCTTCATGGCGCCCAACTGGTGCTGCTGCCAGAGCGTGGCGTACACGAGCCGCAGCCCGTCGCCGCGCACCGCCGCCTCGTCGGCGGCCCAGTCCAGCGCCGCCACACTGCCTTCGGATCCGTCCACTCCCACGGTGACAGGTCGGGACACGCCGCTCTCCTCGTCTCGGGGCCGCCCACGGGCGAGCGCGCCGGTTCAGAAACCTACCGATTCCGCCCCGAACTCCCGCACACACGGCATCCGGGCACGCCCCCGATGCACCCGTCCGGCGCATCCGAAGCCCGCCCCTGCGAAGCCGGGCACACGGATCAGCCGAAATCGGGGATCGGGTGGTCGGGGACGAGAGCGGTGGCGATGCGCTGGGCGATCACATGGGCGCTGTGGCCGGCCTGGGCGGTGGGGCCGTCCGTGGTCGAGACCGCGATGGCCAGACGACGGGAAGGGAGGTAGGCCTGCGAGGCGGAGTAGCCGAAGAACAGCGGGTGTTGGGCGATCCACTCACCGAGGACGAGCAGGCCCATGCCGTAGTGGGTGGCCTCGGTCTGGGCGAGGCAGACCGTCGCGGGGCACGTGTCGGTGGGCCTGCCCAGGCCGACCGTTCCCGGGTTCAGCAGATCGCGGTAGCCGGCGGGCGAGAGCAGCTCGCCCGAGCCGACGCCGGCCGCCGAACGGGCCAGATCGCAGATGTCGGTGGTCTGCACGGCGCCGGGGGCGGTGGTCCACGAGGGGTTCCAGAAGGTGGACTCCTCGTAGATCCCCCGGTCGGAGGCGAAGGCGTGCAGGACGGGCCGGGGAATGTCGGGCGTGAAGCTGTTGCGCGTCTCGCGCAGCCCGAGGGGACGCATGACCTCCCGCTGCAGCAGGACGTCGAGCCGGGTCCCGGTGATCCTCTCCAGGGCCTTGCCGAGGAGGACGAAGTTGGCGTGCGAGTAGCTCCAGTTGGTACCGGGCTCGTACCACCGCTCCTTGCCGGTGGCGAGGGCGACCAGCTCCTCGGCGGTCCACTGACGGAACGGGTTCGCGGAGACAGCCTGCTGGAACTCCGGCAGGGGCACGTAGTCGACGAGCCCGGTGGTGGAGGCGCCCAGCATGCGCAGCGTGATCCGCTCACCGTCCTCGAGCCCGGGCAGCCAGCGGGCGACGGGATCGTCCAGACCGACCCGCCCCTGGTCGACGAGCCGCAGAAGGGCGGTGCCCAGGTAGCTGATCGCGATGTTGCCGTTCCGGAAGTGCATGGCGGGCTCGGCCGGCACCCCGGTCATCGACTCGCCGAGCGCGGCGGTGACGACCTCCCGCCCGCCCTCGGTGACCCGCAGGATGACGGACTTGAGCCCCATCTCGGCCTGCGCCTGCTGAGCGATCCGCACCACGTCCCGAGCCGGCCCCTGCGCGGGCACCCGAGAACCGACACACCCCCGCCGGTGCCCCCCGTCACCCCCGACGGCCGAAACGGGCGCACCCGAGGCGAGAAGCGCGGCAAGCGCGACGACCGCGACAAGGCGCGACCGTGACGTGGAACGAACTGGTCTCATACCGGGAGTATCGACACAAACCACCCACCCAGCGCCCCGTGGTTCCCCGACCCGCAGGAACGTCACCCATCGGGATGGCCTGCGACATGCCGCACGAGCGGGGCACCCGCGCAGCCGTCACCGATTGACGCGCTCCAGACCATGATCCTATTGTCCGCCCTGCGCGTGGTCGCCGCAGGCGGCGATCAGAGCGACCGCATTCTGGTGATTTCCGAAGTCTCGGCAAGTGAGGGTAGTCATGGGCGTACTGCTCTCATACCTCCTGATTTTCGTCGTCGCATGCGCCTTGATGGCGTTGCAGATCGCCGGCGCGTTCCTGATCCTGACGAGCTTCACCCTGTCCGCCTGGCGCTTCGCAGGTACCCGCGGGCGTCGACCGGACGCCCACGTCCCCAAGGTGTTGCGAGCGGCACCGTATGTGCTGGGCGGAATCGGCGTCTGCTTACTGGTTCCCGCTTCGGCGGTGCTCTTCCTCGGCAGGGAGTCAGGGATTTTCGAATCCTGGGCGATCTAGACCATGACGGCCAGGAGGAGTTGCCCGTCATTCCCACGACAGCCATGGAGGAGCTGCACACTGCGGCCTCGATGCGCCCTACTGCGAGCGTGACCGCGAGCAATGGCGGCCGGTGGCCCCTACGCCGCGTACCTGGCTAGGCCGACCTGCGCGACTGACGGACAGTCTTGAAACCGTCTGGGACGAGTCACCGTGGGCGGGTGGATCCACCCGCCCGGGGAGTTGAGCAGGGCCACTGTTATCGTGCGCCGATGTCAACGATCAAGCAGTTCCAAGTGACCTTCGACTGCGCGGAACCTGCGCGCCTCGCCGCCTTCTGGTGCGAGGTGCTGGGATACGTCGTTCCGACAGTCCCGGAGGGCTTTGGCACGTGGGAGGAGTACCACCACTCCCTGCCGCCGGAGGACGAGGTCTACTTCGCGTGCGCCGATCCCTCGGGTGTGGGCCCGCGCGTGCTCTTCCAGCGAGTTCCCGAAGGCAAGGTCGTCAAGAACCGGGTGCATCTTGATGTACGGGTCGGCACAGGGCTCGTGGGTGACGAGCGCCTGGCCACACTCGAGGCCGAATGCGCACGGCTGATGGCGCTCGGCGGGAAACACGTGCTGACGCAGCACGCCGATGGCGTCAACGAGTCGTGCATCACGATGCAGGACATCGAGGGTAATGAGTTCTGCCTCGCTTGATTCTCCTCCGAGACTGCGAGGGGGGAGCCGTCTGCCGGGGACCTCTCAGGTCTCGTATGCGGCAGAAGTCATCCCGTGAGAGCGCGGTGTGCGGTGTGCGGTCGGGCAATGCCGAGGTATCCAGGACGGTTCCGACGCCGTGATCACACCGGACACGATCAAGATCATTGCAGGGCGAGAAAAACTTACGGGACAACCCTTAGCCGTTGAGCCAGGGGCCCGGGTGACCTGTTCGCGCAGTCGCGCGTCCAGGCAGCTCAGGTGGGCCCAGACGAACTGCGTACTCCGTCCTCCTCCCCCGCGTGACCTCCAGCGTGACGCCATCACCGGAAGGGCGGACGTCGGTGCTTCGCATGCAGAAGGCGCAGCTCACTCGTTTCTCAATGCTCATCTAGTGAGGGGGCCCGAGGCGTGCCGACCGAGTTCGCTGGAGGGGTGAGCCTCGAGTCGCCACAGGTTACCGCCCGGCCGGCCTCCGTCGGCTGACCACCCCAACTCCCACCCCGCCTACGTCGGCTCGGCCTGGCCTGAGCCGATGGCACGCGGCACGGGAGTTCCCCACCGCCGCACCCCACAGGCAGCCGCCTACAGCGCCGCCGCCACCCAGGAGCCTGAAGCCCTCGCCGGAGGCATACCAGTGACCGCGACTACCGGCGGCCGTGGGGCTCGGACCTCGTGCCCTTGGCCCCATCCCGCCCGGCGAAGCGGTAGCGCAGCTGGGTCCCTTGATGGAGAAGGGAAAGTCTCTTGTCACGCCGCTCGCGTCACATGGATCGGTCGCTGGAGAACGGCCCCGTTGTGGCCGGGCGTGGATACCAAAGGCCCCTCGCCGTGATCGGCGAGGGGCCTTTGCACTGGTGGGCGCGGACGGTTTCGAACCGCCGACATCTGCTTTGTAAGTTCGTCCGGGAGCCCCTGCTTGCTTGCGTTTCCACGGCTGCCGGTGCCGCGAGGAGACGAGCACGACTGCTGCTGTCCATCCCTGTTGATGTCAGCTGTGGATGTCACCCCTCGCCCACCTCACTGCCGCCGCCGGGTGCTGTCACTCGTCGTCGCTGCGCTCCAGGACCAAGCCGACGGATCCGTCCTCCAGACCGTTGCTGTCTTCGAGGTGCAGGTGACTTCCATCCGGAACTCCATCGCCGGCCAACACGAGGAGATGCCCAGCGAGTGTCCTGAGGCCGGCGGCGTTCGCCTCAATGACGACCTCTCCCCCGAGGTCTCGCACCTCGATGCGCGCGTCCGCCTCCCACGTGAAGACTTGCGCGACGCCATCGGTCACGGCCGTAACTTGGGTGCTCTCAACGGGAGCGCTGCTGGATTCGGAGGTCATGGAGAACATGATGCCGCTCAGCACACACACGGCTCCGGAGGCCTCGTGCTGTCGTCCATTTGGGCAGGTCAGAGACATGGCGATGCCGTGGAGGCCGCGACCGGTCCACAGATGGGCCGCAAGTTCGCGACGGCAGCCCCTGGGATGTCTGACGACTGCCATGAGCGCTGCGCTAGTCGAGGGTCCCCTGCTGTGTCCCACCGCAAGTCAGGGCACAGCGCAACCTGCGGCTCAACCCCCTTCGCTGCGGTCTGACTGTCTGGCAAGATCCCCCTATGGCAAAGACGGTCAGTGACGGCGGATGGCGCAACAAGCTCTACTACGGAGACAATCTCGATTTACTTCGGGAGAACATTGAGTCGAACAGTGTCGATCTCGTGTACCTGGATCCGCCGTTCAACTCGAACCGCTCGTACAACGTTCTCTTTAAAGAGAAGAGCGGAAGTGAGTCCCCGGCGCAGATTGAAGCCTTTGGTGACACGTGGATGTGGAGCCACGAGACGGAGATTCTTTTCGCTGATCTCATGAATGGGAATGCGCCGAACGCCGTCAAGGATGCTCTGGAGGCGATGCGTAAACTCCTAGGAGACAATGACGTTCTGGCCTACCTGGTCATGATGTCGGCTCGGCTAATCGAGTTGCATAGGGTGCTTAACTCGACAGGTGCTCTTTACTTGCATTGCGACCCAACTGCGAGTCACTACCTGAAGATAATCCTAGACGCCATTTTCGGTCCCAAGAATTTCCGCAACGAGATTGTCTGGAAGCGCACAGCTTCGAAAGGTGACGCCAAGGTACGGTACGGGCGAAATCACGACATCATCCTGTTCTACTCGAAGACCAGCGATCTTTCGTTCACTGCGCAAACCACCCCGCATTCTGACGAGTACAGAGCCCGCTTCAGGTTCGATGATCACGATGGGCGGGGCCCCTATCAGGATGCTCCGCTTGACTCCCCGAATCCGCGTCCGAATCTAACCTTCGAATACAAGGGTGTCCTGCCCCCCAATAATGGTTGGCGGGTCAACCTCGAAGAGATGAAGCGCTTGGACGACGACAATCGCCTCATCTTTCCCAAGAAGGAGGGTGCGCGGATCCGCCGAAAGCTGTACCTGGGGGAGCAGCCGGGTGTTCCTATGGGCGACGTGTGGGGTGATATTGCTCCGCTGAACTCCCAGGCGAGCGAGCGCCTGGGGTACCCGACCCAGAAGCCGCTGACCTTGCTAGAGCGAATCATTGCGTCCAGCAGTAAACCCGGCGATCTGGTTCTCGATCCGTTCTGCGGCTGTGGAACCTCGATCGATGCGGCTCAGAAGAATGGGCGACGTTGGATTGGGATGGACGTCACTACGCTTGCGATTGATCTCATAGATGCACGCCTTAGGCACACCTACGGCGAATCGATCATGGCGTCATACGAGATCCTGGGTACTCCTAAGGACATGGCTGGAGCGGCAAAGCTTTTCCAGAAGTCTCCCTTTGAGTTCGAGCGCTGGTGTGTCATGCAGGTAGATGGCCAGCCGAACGAAAAGCAGGTGGGGGACAAGGGGATTGACGGGGTTATTCGTTTTCCTGTTGACGCAAAGGGTGGATCCCAGCGTGTCCTCGTGTCCGTCAAGGGCGGAACCACAAATCCCGGCCATGTGCGTGACCTGATCGGAACCGTCGCGTCGCAAAATGCAGCCATGGGGGTCTTTATTTGCATGAAGGCGCCGACTAAAGCGATGATCGAGGCGGCTAATCACTCTGGGGTATATCAACACCCCGGTAATGGTCAGCAGTTCCCTAAGGTGCAGATCATCACCGTCGCCGAACTTCTGGAAGGTAAGAGGCCGCACCTGCCAGTCGCGCTCCTGCCGTTCTTCCAGGCTCAGCGCCGTTACGACGCCGCCGACACTGGGACGCTGTTCTAGGGTGCAGAGCTGCCCTTAGGCATGAGCAGCTTTGGTTGGCCCCGCTGGCGTTCCCACCATCACCCTCAACTCCCATCCCGTCTGCCGTCGACCCACACACCGTGGAGCAGGCGCGGTGCCGGGCGTCCAGGTGGAGCGCGCCACTGTACGAACGACCTGGACGCCCGGTGCCGTGTCTGCTCGGCTTGCCCTGGGTCGACGGCAGACGGGATGGGAGTCCCCGCCTCAACCATCCGCGGCCGGCACTCGCCATCGGAGCCCCTCCATCCCGGAGCCTGAGCGCCCCCGCCGGAGGCACTCCCTGACCCGCACCTCATGCACTGTCCGGGCCGCATCGTGGTTCCCCACCCATCAACCCGAGCTGTCAGGCGTGCGGCTGGCGGCCGGGCCGGAGCGGGGCGCAGACAGGAGCGGCGGCCCGGACGACGGGCCGCACGCGCCGCGCCGTGCGCGGCGAGTGCCTTGATGAGGTAGAGAAACCTGTAACAGCTCGCCCTAGAAGCGAGCGAAGATCACCGTTGCATCGTCATGCCCCTTGGAGCGGGGCCATCGCTCACGGTTTGGGTCGCTCTGCTCGGCGTCGCGGACTTGGCCGATGAGAGAGGCTGGGCCGTGCTGTTCCAGAACGTCGAGGCAATCTGACCAGTCGCCAAAAGCGAAGGTGTCGACGAACCGGGCTGAGCCGTCAGTGAGAAGCGCCGCCCGTCTCAGGTGTGTGAGCGGCATGGTGCCCGTCAGAGCCTCGGCCGCAGCTTCGGGCTCCGCAGCAGCCACCCAAAAGCCACCCGGCCTGTTACGCAGTGCCCGCTCTTCCTCGACCAACGATGTGTGCTTGGCCCGTTCCTCCTGTGACCCCGGCGTGGCCGCGCGCAATGCAGCTCGCTTCTCGCTTGCCACCGCTTTCAGGCGTTGATCAGTGACGACCACGGGCTCTTGCCCCGCGTCGAGGACGAGTGAGCCGTCTCCCAACACGAGCCATTCGGCCTGCTCGTCCTGGACTCGAAGCACGGCAACCATTGCTGACGGGGAATACGGGCTGCCCGCATCGCAGGTCCCCCGGTGCAGATCCGCCGTCCGCTCAATGGCGTTAGCAAGGCAGTGAGTCAGGCCCCTGCGGCTCTCGGTGGCCTCTCTGTGTAGCGAGTTGCCCAGCCTCTGGACGAACCAAGCCACGCCGTGGATGCATCCGGTGGGCAGTCCCTTTGGCATCCCGGCACCGTCCAGCACCACGAGGCACTCGGCGCTGCCGATGGCGAAGTCCTCGTTGGGTCCACCAGGTCGGGGGGTGCTGGACAGAGCGACATCCACGTCAGCTCACCTCACGCAGTAGCAACCCACTGATAGCGCGGCTGTCTGTGATCGCCTTGGTGCCCGGCTCGTAGTCACAACCGATGACCATCGAGAACTCGGCCGTTCCGGCCTGCTGGTAGAGGTCTGCCAGGTGCTCCATGAGGAAATGCGCGACTCCCAGTGAGCCGACTGCGTGCACACCCGCGATCAGCAGGAAGGTGCCCTGCCCGTCGGGCCTCGGGAGCCGGCCCAAATACGCCACATCCGAAGAGGTGGGGCTGCCCGGGTCATCGCTCGGCGAGGTGTACGTCTTACCGGAGTCCATCTCGATCAGGGCCCACCGGCCATCCGGCAGCGTCTCGAACGAGAGGCGGGGGTCGGACTGGAGGGCGGCCGCGGTCACTGGGGATGTCTTGGGGCCGCAGACCACAATGAGGTCTTCGCGGTTCAAGTCGATCTCGCCCGACGTCGAGATGTACCCCAGGTCCCCTTCGAGCTGCAGCTGATGAGCCAACGCCACCAGCTTCTGACCCGTGGAGCTGTCCTCAAGCGCCACATACTCCCGCTCGCCCGGCCGCATGGGGACCAGTACCTGGACGGGCCCGGTGCCGAGAAACACGCGCTCCGGCGGCGGGCCGGCGTCACGGAGCTGAGCCACGCGTGCCCGGCTGACGCCCATCAGCTTCGCTACATCCGCCATCGAGTGCCCGTGATCACGAAGCCACGCAATGCTCTCCTTGCGCATGCGCGAGGTCTCGACAACGGCGGCCTGGAGCTCCCCCATCAGGTCCACGGCGGCCTTCACACGGAGCGCGTGATCTTGCATAGCGGCAACGCGCCGGACTTCATCAATCACGGCGGGCACCTCGCGGAACCGGACGGGGGACTGTCTTCATACCCAACATGCTAAGGGGGGGTTGACACCTCGCACCAGTCGCATGCATCTTGGGTGGTAACCCCCCCTTAACGGAGTGGGTCTCAACGCTCGGGCTGTTAAGCCCCCCTTACCGGGAGAGTGGACATGCCGTCCTTCAAGATCGATCTTTCTACCGCCGTGGTGTTCGTCGCGACTGCGCCGACGCCGAAGCTCGTGAGCAAGCAGACCGGTGAGCGCGCCATGGACCGGGAGACCGGTGCCGGGCTGTCCACGGTGGGCCTGCTGATCTCGGACGAGGGAGAGGGCAACCTCTACCAGGTGACGGTCCCGGAGACCGGCCTCCCGGACGGTCTTGCGCCGGGCATGCCGGTGTCGGTGATCGGACTGAAGGCGCGGGACTGGGAGAACAACTTCAACGGCCAGGCCCGGCACGGGATCAGCTTCCGTGCCGTCGCGGTCACGCCGCTGGGGGCCTGACGATGACGGATCTGTCGACGTTATGGGAGGTCGGTCTCCCCGTCGCCGCAGCGGGTGGTGGTCTCGGCTACGCGAAGGGCCGGGCCCCGCGCGTGTTCTGGTCGCTGGTGGGTCTGCCGGTCGCGCAGGTGCGGTTCGCGATGACGTACCGCTCCACGATGGATGTGTGCGGGCTGACGGTGCAGCCGTCCCGCCTGCGGGCGTTCATGGTCCGCAACGTCGCCCGCCGCGGTGATGTGCAGCCGGTGCCGCCGAAGATCCGACGGGTGCGGGGCTCTTCGACCGGGATGCGGGTCACGCTCCGCCTCCCCGCCGGCCTGGAGCCCGCTGACGTAATGGCGGCTTCCGAGCGGCTGCGGCACGCCTGGGGCGTCCAGTCGGTCAACGTGGTGGCGGTCAAGCCGGGGTTCGTCGAGCTGCGGATGACCGGCTACGACGTCCTGCGGCAGGTGAAGATGCCGCGCCGCGTTCCCGCCGGGTTGATGACGGTCCCGGTCGCGCTCCGGGAGGACGGCACGGTGTTCGTCCGGGACTACTTGAAGGTCCCGCACGCGCTGACGCTGGGCGCGAACCAGTCGGGCAAGTCCATGTACCAGCGCAACCTGATCGCCGGGCTCGCCCGGCTCCCGGTCGCCCTGGTCGGGATCGACTGCAAGCGCGGCGTCGAGCAGCGCGGATACGCACCCCGCCTCTCCGCCTTCGCCACCACCCCCGAAGAAGCGTCCGGGCTCCTGGATGGCCTGGTGGAGGAAATGGAAGCCCGGTTCGACCTGCTCAGCGAAAACGGCGTCTCCGACGTGTGGGCCCTGCCCGAGCATGTGAGGCCGGTGCCGGTCGTGCTCCTGGTGGACGAGGTCGCCGAGCTGTTCCTCATCACGGCGAAGAAGGACGAGGACCGCCGGGACCGGATGGTCACGCAGATGATCCGCCTCGCACAGCTGGCCCGCGCGGCCGGCATCTTCCTGGAAGTCTGCGGCCAGCGGTTCGGATCCGACCTCGGCAAGGGCGCCACCACGCTCCGCGCCCAGCTCACCGGCCGCGTCGTGCACCGGGTCAACGACAAGCAGACCGCGGACATGGGCCTCGGGGACATCGCCCCCGACGCGGTGGTCGCGGTGACGACGATCCCGCCGGACCGGCCCGGTGTCGCGGTGGCCGGCGACTCCTCCGGCGGCTGGTCCCGCATCCGCACCCCCGAGCTCAGCGCCGCCGACGCGGCCGCCACATGCGCCCAGTTCGCGCACCTGACCCCGGCCCTTCCGCGCCTGGCCGCCTACCGGCCGGTGCAGCTCATCGCGGGCAAGCCGGTACCGCCGATGCCGCTGTTCAAGCCTGTCCCGGCCACCGACTGACCCTCTCCTCCTCCTGGTTGGCGTGACCGTCTCGCGCCAGGTCCCTACCCCTGCCATGCCTGAAAGGAGGTGAACCGTGTTCCGCACCCTCCGCTTCGACGCCGTGCTGGTCCAGGCCGTCATCGCCGGGGCCCTGTCCTTCTCCCACCTGCACGACCTGGCGCAGGCGGCCGGACAGGACGGCTGGAAGGCCTGGGCCTACCCGGTCAGTGTCGACCTGCTCCTGGTCGCCGCCTGGCGCCGGATGCGTACGGACGGCGGCAACCGTGACGCCTGGCTCTGGTTCGCCATCGCCCTGGTTGCCTCGCTCGGTGCCAACGTCGCCACCGCCGGAATGCTCGACATGAACGACGTCCCGCCCTGGCTACGGATCCTCGTCGCCGGATGGCCCGCCCTCGCCTTCCTCGGCGGCACCCTCCTCGCCCACGCCCACACCCCCGATCCGAAGCACGAGCCAACAGCGGACCACCAACCGGTGGAGACATTCGAGTCGGATCTGACCGTGGAGCGGGCTCCTGACCCGTCGCCCGAACTCCCGCCGGCCATTGCCGACCCGGCCGAGCCAACGCCGGTTCCGGCACAGAAAGAGTTCCCGCCGGAACCTGCTGCGTCGGTCCCTGCCGTGGCGGTTCCGCCCGCGCTGCTCGACCACGCCCGGAAGATCGCGGACGCCCACCACGCCCAGACCGGCGCCCCGATCGACGCCGCCACCCTGCGCAGCCGTCTCGGCGTCCCGTCCGCGCTCGCGGACTCGATCGCCCTCCAACTCACCTGATCTGAAAGGAGAGAGACCCGTGCGCCCGAACCGCTTCTACAACGTCGCCCGCTTCGGACCAGTCCGCGTCGGCACCCACCACGACGGCCGCGGCCGTACCAAGCACACCGCCGTGTGCACCGCCCCCGGCTGCGACTTCTCCGCCGACTACTTCACCCGCGCCGCCGCCGAACTCGCCGCCCGCACCCACCGCTGCAACCCCCGCTGACCAAGGAGACCCGTCATGGACGTTCCGCTCTGGCTCGCCCTGATCGCCGTCGGCGGCCTCGGCATCAAGCTCATCCGCCCGCCTTGGTGGCTCGTCGCCGTGATCCTCCTCGGCGGCTACCTCCTCGCCGACAGCCTCCTCGCCCCCGCCATCGACACCGCAATCAACCAGTAGAGGGGAAGCGTCATGCTCCGACCGCGCGTCCCGGTCAACCCGCTCCCGACCGGCATCACCACCCCGCTCCTCCAGCCGACCACCACCCCGGTTCAGCACACCGCCCCCAACCAGTCGGCGGCCATCGAACCGGCCTCCCCCGCGCCCCTCGCCCCGGCTCGGCCGACGGTTCAGCTCACCCCCGGCAGCGCGCTCGCCCTGGTGGCCGGCGGTGGGGCCGTGGTCCTGGTCGTCGGAGCCGTTCTGGTCTCGATGCTCCTGGCGGTCGCCGTCACCGCTGTCTCGGTCGCCGTGTGCGCCGTCGTCCTCAAGTCCCTGACCAGCCAGGAAAGGAAGCACTGACCATGGGCCTCTTCCGCCGCAAGTCCGAGAGCACGCCGTCCAACCCGCAGATGGCCGAGCTGGGCCGCGAGTACGCCATCGCCAAGCGCCACGGCGACCGCAAGGCCGTCGGCCGCATCAACCGCCAGCTCGGCACCACCCCCATGAGCGACAGCGACCGTGCCTCCTTCGACCAGGGCCGCGCCGCGTATGACGCCATCCCGCCCATCAAGCCCACCCGCAACCAGCGCCGGGGACGGTGACCACCATGGACACCTACACACTCGCCGCCGCCGGGTTACCCGTCTTCGGCTGGGCCCTGCACGGCGGACTGCTCGCCCGCCGCCTGGCCACCGCCCGCCGCGACCCGCTGACCGGCCTGCACACCCGCGCCGGATGGACCGCCCGCGCCGAACGCCTCATCACCCGGCACCCCGGAGCGCTCGTCCTCCTGGTCGACCTAGACGACTTCAAGGCCATCAACGACACCCACGGCCACGCTGCCGGAGACACCGTCCTCACCGCCACCGCCCAACGGCTGAGCGACTGGTGCGGACGGGACGGCATCGCCGCCCGCCTCGGCGGAGACGAGTTCGCCGCCGTCATCACCAACCTCGGCGACGCCAACCTCTTCGACCTCTGGTCCGCACTGGACACCCCCGTCACCCACGACGGCCACATCCTGCGGGTCTCGGCCTCGGTCGGCCACTGCACCGCCGACCAGCTGCCCGTCCCGACCCTCACCGACGCCCTCTCGGCCGCCGACGCAGCGATGTATGCGGCCAAGGGCCACGGCAGGCGCAACACACACTGAGCGGCCCCCGGAGCGGCCTCGGTCGCCAAACTTCCGCCGCCCCGGGCGCCTCCAACACCCCACTCCAGACCCCAACGGACCCGAAAGGGAAAACCCATGATGCCCCAGCCCTCGACCCCGCGCGTCTGCTCCCACTGCGACGGCTTCCCCGTCGTCCACGTCACCACCGGCACCACCACCCCGGACGGGCAGCGCCGCACCCTCCCCGCCACCTGCCCCGTCTGCAAGGGCGCCGGCACCCGCACCGCCCCGGCCGTCTTCGCCCGCGCCGGGAAGTGACCGCCTTGACCGACACCGCCACCGCGGCGGGCCTGGACCCGGCCACCCTGAGCGACCTGCTCCGGCTGGCCGGGTCCCACGGCTTCGACCGCCTCACCGACCAACTCCGCCGCACCGGAGGCTGCACCGCACCCATCCGCCTGACCGGCGGCAGCAAACTCCTCGACCCGAGCACGAAGACCGTCCTGCACGCCTACAACACCGACACCGAGCCTGGCGGGGTCCTGCGGGTCGCCTGCGGAAACCGGCGCGCCTCCCGCTGCCCTGCCTGCGCCTGGACCTACGCGGGGGACACCTACCACCTGATCCGCGCTGGGCTCATCGGCAACCCCGACAAGGGCACCCCTGACACGATCCGGGACCACCCCCGCGTCTTCGCCACCCTCACCGCCCCCTCCTTCGGCCCGGTCCACAACCGGCCCGGCACCCGCCCGTGCCGCTGCGGCACCCGCCACGCCGACGACGCGCCCGAACTCGGCACCCCGCTCGACCCCGAGACGTACGACTACACGGGCGCCGTGTTGTGGAACAACCACGCTTCCGAGCTGTGGCGCTACTTCACGATCTACCTCCGCCGCGAAATCGCCGCCCGCGCCGGCCTCACCCAGAAAGCCGCGCGCGAGACGTCCCGCGTCTCCTTCGGCAAGGTCGCCGAATACCAGAAACGCGGCGCCGTCCACTTCCACGCCGTCATCCGCTTCGACGGCCCCGACGGCCCCCACACCCCACCCCCTGCCTGGGCCACCCTCGAGCTCCTGACCGACGCCATCCGCGCTGCAGCCGCCCGCGCCCGTGTCACCGTGCCCGCCGCCCCTGAGTACGGCGTGGACCAGGACGTGAAGCTGGCATGGGGCAGTCAGCTCGACGTCCAGCCCATCGGCGCCTTCGGCCAGGGCGAAGACCTCACCGAACAGGCCGTCGCCGCCTACGTCGCCAAATACGCCACCAAGGCCGCCGAGACCACCGGGGCCGTTGACCGCCAGGTCGGCAACAAGGAAGCGCTGATCCTCCTCGACGTCCCCGACCACCCGAGGCGCCTGATGGAGGCCTGCATGGACCTCGACCCGGCATACCCGGACCGGCGCCTGAGGGCCTGGGCCCACATGCTCGGCTTCCGCGGCCACTTCTCCACCAAATC
This sequence comes from Streptomyces sp. NPDC013457, assembly GCF_043089925.1. Lineage (NCBI taxonomy): Bacteria > Bacillati > Actinomycetota > Actinomycetes > Kitasatosporales > Streptomycetaceae > Streptomyces > Streptomyces sp. NPDC013457. The sequence continues at coordinate 1,776 of NZ_JBICBL010000003.1, read as the reverse complement.
CCGCCGCTACTCCACAACCCTCGGCGCCTTACGCCAGGTCCGCGCCGACTACCGCGCCACCCAACAACGCGCATCCCTCGGCCTCCCCGACCCCGACGAACACCCCGAAGCCACCATCCTCGTCGTCGCCCACTGGACCTACGCCGGACACGGCTCCACCCCGGGAGAGTCCTGGCTCGCCGCCAACATCCACCGGGATCTCCAGCACAACCGCGAACACGCCCGCGAAATCCGTGCCGAACTGGCCGAACTGGAAGGGGAGCTGGCATGAGCACTGTCACTGCTGAGCTGCTGACCGTGCCCGAGGTCATGGCGCGGCTCAAGCTCGGACGTTCCACGGTCTACGACCTGATCCGCTCGCGGCGGCTGACTTCGATCACCATTGGTCGGTCTCGGCGTATCCCCGCTGACGCCGTCCGAGACTTCATCCTCAGTCAGATCGAGAAGGCCGTCTGATGGCGCCCCAGCGCAGGCGCAACCCAAACGGCGCCGGCACCATCACTCAGCGGAAGGACGGTCGCTACCAAGCAGCCGTCTATGTCCTCCAACCTGACGGCACCCGGGCTCGGAAGTTCGCCTATGGCAAGACCTGGGCCGAGTGCGACACCAAACGCCGCGCTCTCCTCGACAAGGTCGACAACGGCATTGCCGTCCCGACCCGTTCGATGAAGCTCTCCGAGTGGCTGCCGTACTGGCTCGACAACATCGTCAAGCCACGTCGCAAGAGGACAACCGCGGCCAAGTACGAGGTACACGTCCGGCTCTACCTCGTTCCGATGATCGGCTCCAAGCGGCTGGAATCCCTCAGCGTCGCCGACGTCCGCCGCTTCCTCGTCCACGTGGAGAAGAAGACCAGCGCCGCCACTGCCAAGGAGTCGCACCGCGTGCTGCGCACCGCCCTCACCGCGGCCTGCCGTGAGGAGCTGGTGAACCGCAACGTCGCAACGCTTGTCGAGCCGCCGACCGTCGCCGCCCGGGAGCTCTCGCCCTGGTCCCTGGACGAGACACTCGACTTCCTCGCCGCCGCCCGGAAGGACCCGCTGTACGCCGCCTTCGTGCTTGCCATCGCCCTCGGCTTTCGCCGCGGTGAGGTCGTCGGCCTGCGGTGGGAGAACGTCGACCTCGACAAGCGGGAGATCCGGGTCAGGACGCAGCGTCAGCGGGTCGCCGGGGAGGTGTACGAGGACGATCCCAAGGGACGCCGGCGCAAGCAGACGCTCCCGCTTCCCGCGATCTGCGTCGCTCCCCTGCGCTGGCAGCGTCTCAAGCAGGCCGCTGCCCGCGAGCTCGCCGGAGAGAAGTGGACGGACACTGGCTACGTCTTCACCACTCGGACCGGCCAGCCCATCGAGCCGCGCAACCTCTACCGCTCGTTCACCCGCGTCGCGAAGAACGCCGGTCTCCGTGTCGTCCGGCTGCACGACGCCCGGCACGGTACGGCGACGCTCCTCACCGCCGCCGGGGTCCCGCCCCGCGTCGTGATGGAGATCCTGGGGCACAGCCAGATCGCCGTGACGATGAACGTCTACACCCACGTCGTCCAGGACACGCAGCGGGAAGCCGTGAGTCACATGGATCGGTTGCTCAGAAGTCGTCCCCGGTCGTGATCGACCGACCCCGTTGATGTCAGAAGTAGATGTCAAAGGCCCCTCGCCGTGATCGGCGAGGGGCCTTTGCACTGGTGGGCGCGGACGGTTTCGAACCGCCGACATCTGCTTTGTAAGAAACCGTAAGGCGATCATGAGGCTCCGTGAGGCTGAATGAGCCCAGGTGAGG